>BBZN01000039.1 GCA_001304855.1 Clostridia bacterium UC5.1-1D2 | reverse complement strand
TCCCTTTTATATTATTTAATTATGATTCAACTATAATGGTTGTCGGTATAGCTCACAGGCTCTTGCCCCCGGCCCAACATAGACGGAACGGTCAAAGGCCAGAATCAGAAGAAAAATCGGATTCAGAAACACCAGACCTACGATAAAGCCAGGCCCTTTTCCGAAGGACTGTCCCAGCTTCACGCAGCCCAGGACAGTCATCACTGCCATTCCCAGGGAGAAAAGGCTTCCGAAAACGGCTGCCACACCCCCGATTTCAGTCAGGATATTGGCGATGACCACAAGGACTATATAAAGCGCAAACATTCTGGTGTTCCATATCAGCTTATATTCCGTGTATTTGGAATAGAAAGGAATCAGGCTTTCCATCCCGCCTCCCCTGCTTTGGCAAATATAAACCAGTAAGCCAGAACATAGACAGCCAGCATGATAACAAGGAATAATAATAAAAAACAGCCCTAAACCCAGCAAAATAAATACAAGTTCTTCCATAACGCACTCCTTATAAACACGTAAACAGACGAGACCGTCCCGACTTATCTCCGCGACGGAACAATCTCCAGCCAATATCCATCCGGATCGGAAATAAAGTAAATACCCATGCCCGGATTTTCATAGCAGATGCATCCCATCTCTTGGTGGTGTCTGTGAACGGCGTCGTAATCATCCACATGAAACGCCAGATGGAACTCGCACTCTCCCAGATTATAAGGCTCGGTTCTGTCTCTCAGCCAGGTCAGCTCCAGAGTAAAGCCAGTCTCTCCGTCTCCCAGATAAACCAGCTTAAAGGAACCGTCGGAAGCTTCTTTCTCCCGCACCGGCTCCAGTCCCAAAGCCTCCTTATAGAAAGCCAGGCTCTTTTCCAAATCCAATACATTAAAATTAAAGTGGTTAAATGTAATCATACTCTCTTCTCCTTCTTAAAATATCCGGCACAGGCAGAACCTTCAGGGATACGTCTATTTCACCGGAACCATAACCTCCATTCCGCCCATATAAGGCCGGAGAGCCTCAGGAATCTTCACACTGCCGTCTGACATAAGATTATTTTCCAGAAATGCAATGAGCATACGGGGAGGTGCAACCACAGTATTGTTCAGCGTGTGGGCCAGATATTTGCTTCCATCCTCGCCCTGGACGCGGATCCGCAGACGGCGGGCCTGGGCATCCCCCAGATTGGAACAGCTTCCCACCTCAAAGTATTTCTGCTGTCTCGGAGACCAGGCCTCCACATCCACAGACTTCACCTTTAAGTCGGCCAGGTCGCCGGAACAGCACTCCAGCGTGCGGACCGGAATATCCAGGGTCCGGAAAAGATCCACTGTGTTCTGCCACAGCCTGTCATACCACATAGGGCTTTCCTCCGGCTTGCAGACAACAATCATCTCCTGCTTTTCAAACTGGTGAATACGATATACCCCCCTCTCCTCAATTCCGTGAGCCCCCTTCTCCTTGCGGAAACAGGGAGAATAGCTGGTCAGGGTCTGGGGGAGCTGTGTCTCAGGGGTAATGGTATCAATAAACTTGCCAATCATAGAGTGCTCGCTTGTACCTATGAGGTACAAGTCCTCCCCCTCTATCTTATACATCATGGCGTCCATCTCGGCAAAGCTCATAACGCCCGTCACTACATTGCTGCGGATCATGAAGGGAGGCACGCAGTAAGTGAAGCCCCTGTTAATCATAAAGTCCCTTGCATAGGAAATCACAGAGGAGTGAAGTCTTGCAATATCTCCCATAAGGTAATAGAAGCCGTTGCCCGCCACTCTTCTGGCAGCGTCCAAATCGATGCCGTTGAACCGCTCCATAATATCCGTATGGTACGGAATCTCAAAATCAGGCACAACAGGCTCCCCATAGCGCTGTATTTCCACGTTCTCACTGTCGTCTCTGCCGATAGGAACAGTTGGGTCAATGATATTTGGAATAGTCATCATGATTTTTAAAATTTTATCCGAGAGTTCCCCTTCCTTTTCCTCCAGCTCTGCCAAACGGGCGGAATTGGCGCTTACCCGGGCCTTTACAGCCTCGGCCTCCTCCTTCTTCCCCTGGCCCATAAGCATGCCAATCTCCTTGGACAGCTTATTGCGGCTGGCGCGAAGGTCGTCCGCTTCCTTCTGGGTAGCGCGTGACTCAGCGTCCAGTGCAATCACTTCGTCCACCAGAGGCAGCTTACCCTCCTGAAATTTATTCTTAATGTTCTGTTTGACAATCTCCGGGTTCTCTCTTACAAACCTTAAATCTAACATGGCGCTCCTCCTGGATTTCCTTAATGGTATTCCTGCCTTACAGAGACAGGCATTTCTATACTGTTAAAGAGTATATAACATTTTATCTGGAAATAAAAGCCCCTTTTTCGGGTTTTATCTGTATTTTCCCGGAGCTTTTCCGGTTCACCGCGCGATACCTGTAAGAGGCTTTCCTCTGTCTCCTATCCCTGCAGCCTGTCCGTGGCGTGGACCAGCACGCCCAGAAGCTCCTCAAAGCACACGCCGTTCTGAAGGGGTATATCCAGTTCATCGGAACGTTTGATGCATTTCTTTACGAAGGAAGCCGCCAGGCGCACCGCTTCCTCCAGCTCCCAGCCGGCCACTACCCCGGACGCCACCACAGAGGAGAATACATCCCCTGTTCCAGGCCGTTCTTTACCGATTCGGATGGTCTTGGGAAATGTGATTTCCCGGTTTCCTTCAGCTACCACGTTAACCACGTAACCGCCCTGGTTCACGCCTGTAATCACTACGGCTTCCGGCCCCATGGCCTGTATCTCCCTGGCCAGTGCCTTTAACTGCTCCCTGGTCCACCCTTTTCTGCTGAAAGGCCTGTCTGTGAGAATACAGGCCTCCGTCAGATTGGGAGTTACGACATTCCCCATTGCCACAAGCTCCCGCATGCGGCTGCAGAGAGCCGGAGTAAAGGTGGCGTAAGTCTCCCCGTGGTCCCCCATGATGGATCTACGATTATGGTTGTGTCCTCGCCGCCAAAGTTTCGTATAATATCCTTGACTATCTCTATCTGAGCCTCGGACCCCAAAAATCCGCTGACAATTCCGTCAAAGGACAGATCCAGTTCCTTCCATTTATCTATATAGGACGGCATTTTCTCTGTATAATCATCAAAAAAATACACAGGAAATCCCGTGTGGTTGGAAAGAATGGAGGTTGGTACAGGGCAGCACTGTATTTTCATAGCAGACAGGATCGGTATCGCAACCGTCAGCGAACAGCGGCCGTATCCTGATAAGTCATTAATCATTGCAATTTTTTCTGACGGTATTCAGCCATATATGCCTCCTGCGCACAGCCCGGAGCATGCTTACACCGGACCGGATTTTTACTGGAGCGTGTCTGTTTGGAAACTGCGTTCCGCACATTTTGAAAATTTGTTTCAAATGAAAGGCGCCCAGGGGACTGCCCAGCCCCAGCTTCGGGCAAATATCCCCCATGCAGTTCAAATACGCTCTAATGATAACATCCTGGCGGATTGTTATGAATAGCCAGTTTGTCCTGCTTTAGTCAGTCCAGTTGGCTCCGGTTACATCTGCGGCTTTATTGTGGAACTTCATGAAGCGGGGCCGCTCCCCTCTGAAAAGCCGCGCCAGAACGTTTTTTAACAAAACGCGGCGGCTCACCTTAATCGTGGGACTCCACCACAATCAGCACGCCGTCTGCAAAGGTGACGGTTCCCACCTCCTCTGCCAGTTCATTGCTGATACAGAGACTGGAGCCGATTTCAATATCCTTTTCAAAAAGGGGATATTTAAAGCCTGTTAGGGTGATTCCCTTTACTTTCTCCGTAAGGGGAAGGAAAGAGATATATTTTCCCCAGAGATTTTCCTTATAAAATTTCCGCTCTCCGTCAATAAGGTATATCCTGTTTTTAGAATCCAGAATATATGCCTCTATTCCCTTCTGAAGGCATGGAAACAGGAGATGGATATTTCCAATCATATGATCCATCCGTCCCCCTGTGCTCCCAGAATCACTATTTCCTCACAGCCTGAGGCCTGAGCCCTGAGAAGAGCCAGCTCCGTATCCGTCTCATCCTTCTCCGGCTCATGGGTATCCCACACAATGTGCTCCCTCTGGCGGTAATACTCCAAAATCTCCGGCTTTACCGTATCAAAATCTCCCACAATCATATCCGGTTCCAGGTCCAGAGCTTTCGCTGCCTCCAGGCCTGCATCCACTGCAATTATCTTCTGAAACCTCTCATGTTTCAAAAATAACCCGGCGAAAGACAGGTCCAGTTTTCCGCCGGTTACAATCAGACAACGTTTCATTTTTTATATTCCTCAAAAATTTTGACAAATTCCCTTGTTCTGGCCGCCGCATCCTGGCCGTAGATTGCCGAACCTGCCACAAAAACATTCGCTCCCGCATCCATAATATCCCGGACATTGGCTGCGCTTACTCCGCCGTCCACCCTGAATGTCCGCCTGAAGCCCCCGCTCCTCCATAGTGCGTCTCAGAGCCCGGACTTTATCCAGGTATAGGGAATGAACTTCTGGCCGCCAAAGCCAGGGTTAACCGTCATAATCAAAACCATATCCAGCTGATCCAGGATGCAGTCCAGCGCCTGTACAGGCGTGGCAGGATTGAGGGCAGCCCCGGCTTTGCAGCCCACCTCTTTGATCTGGTTTACCACGCGATCCAAGTGGGTACAAGCCTCTGCATGGACGGTAATTATATCCGCTCCCGCCTTCTTCATGGCTTCAATATAACGGCCGGGATCCTGCACCATCATATGGACGTCGAAAACCGCAGCGGTGCAGGGACGGATGCTTTGAATCACAGGCATTCCAAAGGAAATACTGGGCACAAAAGAACCGTCCATCACGTCGATGTGGATGTAGGCCGCCCCTGCATCTGCCACTTCCCGGACCTGTGCCCCCAGGTTTTTAAAATCTGCCGACAAAATCGACGGCGCCACAATATAATTCATCTCTTAGTACCTCCTTTTATTCTTCAGTTCCTCATACATGAGAAGATAATTATCATACCGGCTGCGGCTCAGCTTTCCCTCTTCCAGCGCCTTCTTAACGCCGCAGACCCGTTCTCCCACATGAACGCAGCCCAGGAATTTACAATTCTCCTCAAACTGTTGAAACTCCGGAAAGTAATCCTTCAGCTCCTGAGCCTCCAAATCCTCAATATACATGGAGCTAAAGCCGGGAGTATCCATCATATACGTCTCATCCCCTGCCAGAAACAACTCCGAATGGCGGGTTGTATGCTTGCCCCGTTCTATCTTCCGGCTGATATCGCCTGTCTCCATCGCAGCCCGGGGCTGTATACAGTTGGTCAGGGAGGACTTTCCCACACCGGAGGGACCAGCCAGCACCGTGGTCTTTCCAGCTAAAATTTCTTTCAGCTCCCCAAGGCCCCTGTCATTGTAGGTGCTGATAAACTGCACCCTGTATCCCGCAGCCTCATAGACGCGGCGGTAGGACTCCATCAGTTCGTCATCCCCCAGGTCCGCTTTGTTGAAACAGATAATCACGGGAATGTCCTGGCGCTCCATCATCACCAGAAAACGGTCCAGTAAATTCAGGTTGGGAGCCGGGTGCGTCACTGCGAATATGACCACCGCCTGGTCCACATTGGCCACGGCCGGACGGACGAGGGCATTGACCCTGGGAAGGATGGCGTCGATATTCCCCTCCCCGCCGCCTCATCCAGCACAGAAAACTCTACGTTGTCCCCGACCAGAGGTTTAATCTTCCGGTTGCGGAATACGCCTTTGGCCTTGCACTCATAAATCTTGTTTCTTCCGTCATTTACATAGTAAAAACCTGCAATACCTTTGATAATCTTACCTGTCATAAACGCCTCTTATCCTGCGGGGAAAAATGTGACCGGATAGGAACTGATCACGGTCAAATTATCTGCGTCCACCACTTCCACGGTCCCGCTGTCTACGCCGTAAGCGCCCTTAATTCTGGGGATCACAACAGGAATCGTCTGTCCGCCCACCACCAATCTTGCGCTCACAAGGGTGGTGTAAATATCGGCGCCGTTAATGGTCTGCTTCAGCCGAATCAGCACCCGGACCCTGCTGGTCTGGACTGCCGGTCCGATATAGTTATTGAGAGAACAGGTGGCGTCAATGGAACCTATATAATATTTCTCATCCTCTGCGGCAGTTTCGGCAGCGGTTCCGCTGATACTATAATTGACCGCAGTCCCCGGTGTGAGAACTGTTCCCGGAAGTTCCGACTGGTTGGTAATGAGCCTTCCTCCACCGTATCGCTGGGTTCAAAAAACACTGTGCCTGTCACCAGCCTGCTCCGGCCAGCAATGCGTCCGCCGTTGTCTGGGTCTGGCCTATAAGATTTGGAACCACGCCTGAAGCAATGCGGGCTCCAGGCTCACTGTCAGCTCCACACTCTCACCGACTTTGGCAGTCTCAGGATTGTAGCGTATTACATTGCCCTTTACCACATTATCGCTGTTCTCATCTTTTCTCTTTACAACCAGCCCTTTTTCTTCCAACAGCTCAGTGGCTTCCTCTGCAGTCATGCCCAGGATATTCAGCGCTCTTAAATCCACCTTGTCGCTGCCCCTGCTCAAAGTCACGTCCACTGTGCTCCATTTATCTACCACACTGCCCTCGGTGATGGTCTGAGCCATGACCTGCCCTGCCTCATATTTTTCCGAATATTCCGTAGCAGCCACGCGCATCACCAGAGTGCTCTCCTTAAGCTTCGCCTCGGCCATATCCTGGGGAAGCCCCAAAACATTCGGCATGTAGGTCTGATTTTCGGTTATCTGGGAAAGATCCACGCTGTCTGTAGTTAGCTCCGCACTGGCTTCCACCGTAGTCCTGTTCTCGGAAGCGCTGCCCTGGCGGAACAGTCCCGTAAGCCTTGAAAATACAAACAGCACCACCGCAACGATAAGGACGGCGGCCACAATGCCGATTATCATAACAATCCGGTCAAACTGGGAGTTCACATCCGGGTCCCCGGATCCGGCCCCTGTCGGGAGGCGCCTTTTCTTTTGGCATGGACTGCCGTACGCTGTACGGCCTTGCCCGTCCCTTCCTCCTCATTCTTATCGGTCCCGTTCCCCTCCTTCGCCGGCTTTCTGCTCTCCTGTATGCTGTTTAACTCCTCCCTGGAGATAGCCCTGGTCTTGGATAATTCATCCTCCTGGTCTTCCCTGGCATAGATGTCATAATCCGGATTGAGCAGCGTTTTCTGAAGATCCGCTATAACCTCTGTGATGCTGGAATAACGGCGGTCCGGCCGCTTCTGGGTACACTTTAAGATAATCTGCTCCAAAGCAGGAAGGATTTCAGGCGCGTATTCGCCGGGTCTTGTTATCGGTTCCTCCAGATGAGCCAGGGCTACCGTGATGGTATTGTCCCCCTCAAAGGGAACGCGGCCTGTAACCATCTCATAGAGGGTAATTCCGAAGGAATAGATGTCGCTGCGCTCGTCGCAGTAACCGCCTCTCGCCTGCTCCGGTGAAATATAGTGGACGGAGCCAACTGCCGTGGCGTTCATCGTCTGGGTGGACACGGCCCTGGCAATGCCGAAGTCGGCAACCTTCACTTTGCCGTCCCTGGATATAATCATATTCTGAGGCTTTATATCCCTGTGAATAATATGCTCCTCATGGGCTGCAGCTATGCCTTTTGCAACCTGAAGGGCTACGCCAATGGCCTCCTTACTCTCCAGATGCCCCTTTTTCTCTATATAATTCTTAAGAGTTATGCCCTCTATCAGTTCCATTACGATATAATGGAGCACATCCTCGTCTACTACATCATATACATTGACTATATTGGGGTGGGAAAGGCGGGCGGCCGCCTGGGCCTCCATCTTAAATTTGCTGACAAAATTCTCGTCAAAGGCAAACTCTTCCTTCAACACCTTGATGGCTACCAAACGGTTCAGGGTGTGGCATTGAGCCTTATACACCACAGACATACCGCCGGAACCGATTCGCTCTAATATTTCATAACGCTCCTGAAGATAAGTTCCCGGATTCAGCATCAGTCGGCCTCCTTTCCCATTGGGTTCACAAGAACAACTGCAATGTTGTCAATGCCTCCCTGGCAGTTGGCTTCCCTGATAAGTCTGGAAGCTTTATCTTTAAGATTTCCTTCTCCCTTTATCACCTTGCGGATGGTTTCGTTATCCAGCATATTGCTGAGGCCGTCGGAACACAGAAGTATATAGTCCCCCTCCTGAAGCTCCTCCTCAAAAAATCCGGCTCCACATGGATGCCTGTGCCCATGGCCCTGGTAATTATATTCTTATGGCTGTTATAGTCCGGGCTGTTCCGATTCATCTGGCCGATAGCCACCATCTCCTCCACATAGGAGTGATCCCTGGTGACCTGGAAAATAGAATCTCCGCGTACCAGATAAAGGCGGCTGTCGCCTACATTTGCCACATACAGGTTCTGCCTTCCACCACGGCGGCGACCAATGTACATCCCATCCCCTGTAATTCCTCACGGGTCAGTGATTCCTGGTACAGTTCACGGTTTACCTTCTGAATTCCTGTCTTTAGCTGGGTAATCACTGCCTCATTGTTCATTTTAGTGATATGTATCACCAGATTCTCCACTGCAAAACGTGAAGCGAAGTCTCCGGCCTTATGTCCGCCCATTCCGTCTGCCACCAAAAACAGGTTAGGCAGAGAGCCCACCATCTCCGGTGAGGAATAGATATAATCCTGATTCATGGATCTGACTCTTCCCGTATCGGTTAATGCATACGCTTCCATGTTTACCCCTCTCCTTCCATATAGCTCTTTCTGAGCTGGCCGCAGGCTCCGCCTATATCCCGGCCCATTTCTCTTCTAATAGTAACATTAATTCCGTTTTTTTCAAGCAGATTTTTGAAATCGGCAATGGCCTTCCGGTCTGACTGGACATAATCCCGCTCTTTAATGGGATTAACCGGAATCAGATTTACGTGGCCCTTCTCATCCCTCAGCAAACGCGCCAGCGCCCCGGCCTCCTCCAGATTATCGTTGACTCCCCGGACCAGGCTGTACTCAAAGGTGAGCCGCCGCCCAGTCTTTTCAAAATAGTACCTGCATGCGCCGAGCACATCCTCCAGCTTATAGCGGTTGGCCACAGGCATCAATGTTCTGCGCACCTCGTCATTGGGGGCATGGAGGGATAAGGCCAGCGTCACCTGCAGCCCCTCCTCAGCGAACCGGCGGATTCCGGGAACAATGCCGCAGGTGGAAACCGTAAGGTTCCTCTGGCTGATATTCAGCCCTTTCTCAGAAGATATAAGTCTGAGAAACCGAACCACGTTCTCGTAGTTATCCATTGGCTCCCCGGCTCCCATAACCACCACATGGGAAACACGTTCCCCCGTAAGAGACTGGATCCTGTATATCTGATCCAGCATCTCGGAAGGCCTCAGATTCCGCTCCAGCCCATCCAGTGTGGAAGCGCAGAAGCGGCAGCCCATACGGCAGCCCACCTGGGAAGAAATACAGACGGAATTTCCATGCTGGTACTGCATCCATACGCTTTCTATAATATGCCCGTCCTCCAGGCCAAAGAGATATTTGCGGGTACCGTCCACCCGGGACCTGCGTTCTTCCACCGTCTTCAGGCTGGTAAGGCTGTAATTTTCCTTTAGTTTCCGCCTCAATTCCTTTGACAAACTGGACATCCCGTCAAAGCTTACCGCCAGCTTCACATGAATCCAGTCATAAAGCTGCTTTGCCCTGAAAGATTTCTCTCCCAGGGCCTCCAGTTCCTCAGTAATCTCATCCAGTGTCATGGACTTTATATCTTTCCTGCCGTCACAGTTCTTTAAATCTAACATATATACTCCTTTAACGCCCCAGTTACTGACACCGCCGGAAAACACTGATAAAAAAGCCGTCAAAGGCGTGAATTCCCGGCAGAAACTGCACATACCCATCCCTCAGAGAAGGCTCGCTCACCACATTTCCAAGCCGCTGGCTGAGATCTGCCGGTTCCAGGGGGAACTGCTCCTTCAGCCACTGCACATTCTCCTCATTCTCCAGAACATCAATGGTGCAGGTGCTGTACACCAGCAGTCCGCCTGGTTTCACATACTGCCAAACTACTGCAAGTATATCCCGCTGCAGCCCCGCCAGCTCCTCCATCTTTTCCCGGGTCATATTATACTTTATATCGGGCTTTTTGCCAATAATTCCGAGCCCTGAACAGGCAGATCCGCGATGACAATATCCGCCTTACAGAAGCGTCTTCATCGGTCTGAAGGGCGTCCCAAACTACGGTTCTCACATTATCATAACCACAGCGGATCCTGTTTTCTTCTATCAGAGATACTTTCTGAACGCTTAAATCCCTGGCCTCCACCAGACCCGTCCCCTCCAGTTTATCCGCCAAATGCAGGCTTTTCCCCCCGGGAGCGGCACATACATCGATGATGTAGTCTCCCCTCTTTGGGGAAGCCGCCTCCCCCACCAGAGCGGAGGTCACATCCTGGACCTGAATCATTCCCAGGGAGAATGCCTCCAGCCCTTCTATATGATCGTACCCCCTGATAGAGAGCATAACCGGGAGGCCCTTAAGTTCCTCCACCGTTACGCCTGGGATTCCAGGGATTTTACAATCTCAGCTTTGTCCGCCCTGGCCAGATTACACCGGACCCAGGTGGGACTCTCCTTTAAGAAGGAGGCGGATATCACACCTGCCTTCTCACTGCCGTATCTGTCCTTCCACATATCATACATCCACTGCGGAATACTGTATTTCAGTGAGGGCGTGTCAAATGAAAGGCCGCCTTTTTCCCTTGAAACGGTTCTTAAAACGCCGTTGACAAAGCCTTTCAGCCCCTGGAAGCGCCGCCTTACAGCCAGTTTCACCGCCTCGTTGCAGACTGCGGAATCCGGCACCCGGTCCATATAAATCAGCTGATATACACTCATGCGCAGGAGTGTGCGTATGAAGGGCTTCATTTTGGATGTTTTTCGTTTTGGAGTATAAGTTTATGATATGGTCTATCTGTATGAGATATTCCAGAGTCCCTTCCGTAACCCTTGTGATAAAAGCCCGGTCGGTTTTATCCAGATATTGGTATTTCTGTAATGCCTGATTCAAAACCAGATGGACGAAGCTGCCGTTCTCCAGCACCTCCGTCAGCACATCCAGTATAATTTCTCTGTTTTCAAGACCTCTGTCGATTGCCTTTGCCATCTTCCGCCCGTCCTTTGACTAATCGTTTCTGCGGTTTCCGAAGAGAAGCAGAAGACGGAGGAGCTGCAGAATAGAGGCCGCTGCCGCTGCCACATAGGTGAGAGCCGCTGCATTCAGTACTTTTCTGGTCTGTCCCACTTCCTGGCCTGCCAGGATACCTGTGGAATCCAGAAGTGTTACCGCCCTGTGGGAAGCGTTATATTCCACAGGCAGGGTTATAAGCTGAAACAGCACTGCCAGAGAGAACAGAACAATCCCAAAGGTAATGAGAGGCTTCCTCCGATAATAATTCCGATAATAATCAGAGGCCAGGAGAGCTGGGCTCCGATGTTAGCCACCGGCACCAGCGCAGACCGCATGCGCAAAGGCGCATAGTCCCCTGCATCCTGCATGGCGTGACCGCACTCGTGTGCTGCCACGCCGATGGCTGCAATGGAGGTGGAGCCGTAGACCGCATCCGACAGATTTACGGTTTTGGTTCTCGGATCGTAGTGGTCCGTCAGGTTTCCGGCCACCCGGCGGACAGTTACATCATAGATTCCCTGCCGGTTTAAAAGGCGTTTGGCCGCCTCGGCTCCTGTAAGGCCGCAGGCGCTTCTAACTGCGGAATACCTCTGATAAGTTGAGTTCAGCTTGGCCGAAGCCACAAGTGAAACCACAACGCCGATGAGTATCAGCACATAGGTGGGATCAAAATAAAACATAGGATAGAACATGAATGAATCACTCGCTTTCTTTATGAATGGTTGTAACGTTTCAGCTGAGCCGGCCCTCTTGGGCGCACCGTGAAAATGGGCAGACCACTTGCAAAAAACCTATGGCCCGGGAGGTTCAGCATGGTTTAGATTAATTTGTCCCGGTCAGTCTGTCGCCCTGCAAAACGGGATATCCCCGCAAGAACGCCTCTATATCCATCCGTTTTTACCTTCTATCTGAAGTTCCCGGATAGAAAGCAGACCTTCCCCTGTCTTTACAATGAGGGAATGCCTGTCGGAACATACGACCTGTCCGGCGGAGGCTTCTTTTGCCGCTTCGCCCAATTTCTCGTCTGCCAGCACATCCGCATCCCAAATCTTGACCGTTTTCCCCCTCCATTTGGTATAGGCGCTGGGCCAGGGATTTAACCCCCGGATCAGACGCTCGATGGAAACCGCACTCCGGCCCCAGTCAATATCTCCAAGGGATTTTGTGAGCATTTTTGCGTAGCAGGTCCCTTCCTCAGTCTGGGGAACGGGGACTAATGTTCCCTCCTCCAGCTTTTTTAAGGTGGAGAGAATCAAATCCCCTCCGGCCATACTCAGCTTATCATGAAGGCTGCCTCCTGTCTCCTTATCCCCGATGGGAATGACTGCCTTCTCCAGCATATCCCCTGTGTCCAGACCCGCATCCATCATCATGGTGGTGACGCCCGTCTCCTTCTGGCCGTCGATGACGCACCACTGAATGGGGGCCGCCCCCCTGTACTTCGGAAGCAGGGATGCATGGATATTGATGCATCCGAATTTGGGGATATCCAGCACCTTCTGGGGAAGAATCTGTCCGAAGGCGATGACCACCATCACATCGGGAGCCATCTCCTTCAGTATCTGGACAAAACCATCCTCCCGTACCTTCACAGGCTGGTATACGGGAATATTGTATTCCATCGCCTGAATTTTAACAGGCGTCATCTGCATTTCCCTGCCTCTCCCCCTGGGCTTATCCGGCTGGGTTACAACCCCTGTAACCTGATGGCCGGCCTCAACCAGCGCTCTCAATGCCGGAACAGAGAAGTCCGGCGTTCCCATAAATACGATCCGCATGCTGACACTCCTATTCTACGATTTCTTCCTCATCCCCGGCGCCCACATCCACCAGCTCACCTTCCACCAGTTCCACATACATCTGGCCCTCCAGGTGTGCGCACTCATGGCAGATCGCCCTTGCCAGAAGCTCCTCTCCCTCCAGCTCGTAGGGCTCCATCTTCTCATTAAAAGCCCTTACCTTTACGTAATTGGGCCTTGTGACAATGCCGCTCTTGCCCGGGAGGCTCAGGCATCCCTCGTATCCCGTCTGGGCGCGTCCCGGGCGATAATCTCAGGATTAATGAGCACATACTGGTTGCCGTCATCCACATCAATAACTACAATCTGCTTCAGTATCCCCACCTGAGGCGCCGCCAGGCCGCAGCCGTTGGCCTCATACATGGTTTCAAACATATCTTCTATTAACTCCATGGTGCGGGGCGTCATTTCCTTCACAGGCTTGCATTTCTTATTCAACACCTCATCACCCATCAAACGTATCTGCCGAACTGCCATCTTTCCTCTTCTCCTTTACCATGTTATGTACTCTCGGAATCTCTTTGCGCCTGATTTTGCGAGATAATTTTTTGTCAGCTGTGCACAAATTTATGAGGCGTACGCGGCGCGTACGTTGATTAAATTTCTGTGCGGCCGGCGGAACATCAGCCTAAATGCAGGTGCAGGAGAGATTCCCAGTGTACATTGTTAAATCCGGACAATTCAGAATCGGGCGTATCCGCCCTCCTGAACTGTTATGTTAAATCATACTGCACAGTCAAACCTTCCCGTCCCTCTGACTCCTTCAGACAGGTTTCAGTCATTTTCCTAATCTGTATCAGTATATCACAGTTTTCGTGCTTTATATATAAAATTTTTCTATAAATATCATTAACTTTGTAAACAGAGGCATTGACCGGCCCTATGAGCTGGAAGGTTCTCCCATCCAGCCCCTTCCCCTTCTCCTGCTCTTTCTGCCACCGGCTTATAAGCTCGTAAGCCCTCCCGGCCGTCTCCTCCAGAAAAGCTTCTCTTGGGCAGGCCAGTTGAATGGTCAGCAGGGCCGCAGCCGGCGGATAGCCCAAAAGCTTTCTGTAAGCCATCTCCTGCCTGTAAAACGACTCGTAATCCTGACTGGCAGCCGTGACTATGCTGTAGTGGTCCGGCTGGTATGTCTGAATGATTACATTTCCCGCCAGCTCCTCCCCGCCCCGCCCGGCCGGCCGCCTGGGTTAAAAAGTTCAAACGTCTGTTCACCGCAGCGGTAATCCGAAGCGTAAAGGGACAGGTCTGCAGCCAGGCTCCCACAAGGGTTACATTCGGAAAGTCGTGGCCTTTTACAATCATCTGGGTTCCTATGAGGATATCCGCTTCCCCTCTGGCAAAGGAGGAGAGAATTTCCTGATGTCCGCCCTTCTTTGAGGTAGTGTCCAGATCCATGCGCAGCAGCCTGGCCTGTGGAAACAGCTCTGCTGCCATTGCCTCAATTTTCTGAGTTCCTGTTCCAAAAGGAGCGATATAGGATGAGCCGCAGGAGGGACAGGTCTTTGGCTGCGGTATGGCGTAACCGCAGTAATGGCACATCATCCGGCCGTCCCTGTGGAGGGTCAGTGTTACATCGCAGTGGGGACATTTCAAAGCCTCGCCGCAGGACCGGCAGGATACAAAGTTCGCAAAGCCCCTGCGGTTGATAAACAGCATCACCTGTTCGTTTCTTTGAAGGCGATCCAATATAAGTTCCCGGAGACGGCGGCTGAAAATTGATCGGTTCCCTGCTTTTAATTCTTCCCTCAAATCTATGATTTCAACCTGAGGCAGCCTAGAATCTTCCCTGGCCCGCTCCGTCATGGCAAAAGGCCGTACTCTCCCCGCAGCGCCTTTGTATAGGACTCCAGGGAGGGGTTGCGGATCCAAGTATCAGGGAGGCGTGATTGACGTCCGCCCGCCTGGCCGCCGCCTCCCGGGCGTCATAGCGCGGGGACAGCTCGCTTTTATAGGCATTTTCATGCTCTTCATCTATAATAATCAGGCCCAAATCGGAAAGGGGGCAAAGAGGGCGGAGCGGGGGCCTATCATTATATCAATATCTCCGGTTCTGGCGCGCTCATACTGGTCATAGCGTTCTCCCGCGGACATGCGGGAGTTCATGATGGAAACCCTGTCCCCGAAGCGGTTATAAAAACGCATTACAGTCTGCCAGGTGAGGGATATTTCCGGTATGAGCACAATGACCTGTCTGCCCGATGAAAGGACGTGGGAGATCAGCTCCATGTAGACCTCTGTTTTTCCGCTTCCCGTAACGCCGTGAAGCAGATAGGTTTTCCTGATATCGCCGTCATAGTCTGCAAGAATAGAACCCACGATACGGCTCTGAACCTGGTTCAGAGCCGGGGTGGGGCCCCAGGCGGCTTTCTTTCCGTCATTATTTTTTGACAGGCGCTGCATTTCCAGAAGGGGGTTGCGGTACTTTTCCACCACCCGGATCTCAATTACACCCGCTTCTTCCAGAGGTTTTAGCGCTGCTCCCGTGAGACTGAGGCCGTTCACAGCCTCATTATAAGGGAGCACAGGTGATGCCTGTAGGGCGGTAAGCAGGCGGAGCCTGGCTTTGTGATGTTTCCGCTCTGCCTCCTTTACAGTCTCCGTCAGTTTCTCCGGCTCCAGGAGACAGCGGATTTGGCGCTTAGACGCTTCTTTTATCTTTTGCTTCACCGGAAGGACCGTCTTTAAGGCCTGGTTCATAGTGGAACCGTACCGCTCCTTCATCCACCAGGCAAGAGAAATAAGCTGGGACTGAGCGGTCACACTCCCCTTTACAATTCCGGCTATCTCCTTTAGCTTATGCTCGTCATATTCCACCTGGTCCGTCAGCTCCACTACGTACCCTTTCTCTGCCGGCTGCCTGCGCCGAAGGGAATATTAACCTGCTGTCCCACCTGTATCTGTTCTCTTAAAGACTCAGGAATCCGGTACTGGAAGGTCCGGTCTACGCTTTCATGGGAAATATCTATAATGATGTTAGCAAATTTTGGTCCCAATCTTGTCACCTGTCTATCTGATTGTTGGCAACAGTTCCGACGGTTTTTCTTTCCTAACCTGTTTTCCCGCCATCCCAACTGTTGCGATTATTGTTTTTTGTTTTCCGCTTTTATATTTTATCCTCATCAGTTCACCGCTGCCGCCCGCTTCTCAAACCCTCTGAATCTCCACACAAATACACCAGACCGGAATATCCAGTCAATAAACATACCATACCACACGCCCAGCACGCCCAGTTTAAACACGTATACAAACAGATAGGCAAATCCGATCCGGAAGGTCCACATGGAGAAAATGGATACAGCATAGTGAACTTGGCATCCAGGGACGCTCTGAGAGCGTGAGGTATGGTGAAGGCCAGAGGCCACAAAATCATGGCTGCGCTGTGAGCAGTAATCAGCTCTGCGGCCAGCCGGCCGGAAGCGCCGGAAAGCCTGTAGATGCCCACCAGCTCAGATGAAAAGAGAACCATAGAGGTACTGAGGACGGCCAAGATTGCATAGTTCACCGCTGTGAGAGTCTTTGCGTAATGCTTTGCCTCTTTTATCCTGCCTGCTCCCACACATTGGCCTACAATGGTAATAAGCCCCAATCCCAACGCCGTTCCCGGCAGGTAGAGGATAGTTACCAGATTGCTGGCAACTGCATATCCTGCAATGGCTGCAGTTCCCAGAGAGGACACCAGGCTCTGCAGGAATATTTTCCCAAACTGAAACATACCGCTTTCCAGACCGTTGGGAATACCGATCGATAGAATATTGTTTATCATGGCTCTGTCCGGTATCAGAATCTTAAAGCTGTTTAAGCGGATAGAATTCTGGCGGTTCTGTATGAGGAGAAACATGAGACAGGCAGCCAGCACCCTGCTGACAAAGGTGGGCCAGGCCACACCGGCCACGCCCATCTTAAGGCCGAATACGCAGACTGCGTTCCCCGCAATGTTAACTGCATTCATAATGAATGAAGTCATCATCGATACTTTTGAGTTTCCCATGGAGCGGAATAATGCGGCACAGGCATTATACAGTCCAATGAAAGGATAGGACAGGGCCGTAATCCAGAAATATGTCTCCGCATTATCCATTACCGCTGTCTCCACTTTTCCGAAGATACAACTCAGCAGATGACGGTTTCCAATAAGGGCAATGGCAGTTATAACCAACGAGAGGGCCAAAGTCACCGTTACCAGCTGGCCTGCTGCCTTTCTCGCATTTCTGGGCTCCGATTTGCCAGATACTGGGCGGATATCACAGCTCCTCCAGTTGCCAGCGCCCCCATTATCTGTAAAATCAGGATACTGATAGAATCTACCAGGGAAACCCCTGATACAGCGGTTTCTCCCACTGCCGCCACCATCATCACGTCCACCATTCCCACCAGAACCGTCATAATTTGTTCCGCAATCAGGGGGGCCAGCAGCTTTATCAGTTGTCTTCTGGAAAACATATACTTATGCACCTCCCATCAGCCATCTAAAAGGCTCCACACCTGCTGGCTGGAGCCTTTAATCACGCGCATCCTATTAAATTCCGGGAAAGCTGTTTCGCAACAACCAGAGCATTTAAGCGAGAGCTAAATGATCCTTGATTTTTCTTACTTCGCCTTCAAGATAATTAACTCTCAGATAATAGAGTTCCTGCTGGCTTTCCACCTTTAAGGCCTCATCCAATCTCCTGTTTAAATCAGCATGTCCCTCACCGATAATTTTAATGCCCCGGTTTGTTTCATTTTCAAGAGTTAGCTGAATCCTTGTGATGTCTTTCCTCAGGCTGCTTGTCTCTGATCCTAATCCGCTTGTTACTTGTTCTAACTTGCCGGTTGTTTGTTCTAACCTGCCGGTTGTTTGTTTCAGCATATCCACATCCTGTGTCAGCTGGCTCGTCTTCTGATTGAGTCCGGCTACATTCTGCTTCAACTGGTCTACATCCTGCTTCAGTTCCGTCACATCCTGTTTCAACTGGCTCGTCTCCTGCTTCAGCACTGCCACATCCTGCTTCAGTTCCGCCACATCCTGCTTCAGCTCCGCTACGTCCTGCTTCAGCACTGTCACATCCTGCTTCAGCACTGTCACATCCTGCTTCAGTTCCGCCACGTCCTGCTTCAGCACTGTCACATCCTGCTTCAGCTCCGCCACATCCTGCTTCAGCCCGGCGGTTACCGTCTCCAGGTTAGCAACCCTTCCGTCCAGATGAACGATGCCGGTCTTTACTACCTGCATATCGGAATACAGCGCCTGTAAAATCTCAATGCCCGTCAAATATTTCCCCCCTTTCTCAATTGTAATCTGGGATCCGCATCCCGCTCCAAGTGACCATAGTATACCATATTAGAAATAGAAAGTCACTATACACTTTTTAAAAAATCGAAAGGTTAAAAGGAATTACAACAGTTCAGACAACCCTATCCCATCTCATAGCACCCTTCCCCGCCAGACTTCATACAGCTGGAATAGAAGGCTTCCGCCACCTTTACCAGATAGCAGGTATCACGCACACCTGCCGTTTCATAAGGAGAGTGCATGGACAGCTGGGGAAGTCCGATGTCCACTGTGTTCAGGGATACATGTGAATTAGAAATATTTCCCAGCGTCGAACCTCCCAGCATATCGGACCGGTTGGCAAAGGTCTGGTAAGGCACGCCTGCGCTGTGGCACAGGGCCTTAAACATGGCTGCGGACACTGCATCTGTGGTGTATTTCTGATTGGCATTATACTTAATTACAATCCCCTCATTCATGTAAGGCCGGTTGGTGGGATCTGCCTTGCCTGAAAGATTGGGGTGGACTGCATGTGCATTGTCTGCTGATATCATAAAGCTGGAAGCGAGAGCCATCAAATAAGCCTCCTCACTGCGTCCAAGACTACCGTTGATCCTTTTTAACGTATCTTCCAAAAAGGTGGAATCTGCGCCCTGCTTGGTGCCGCTGCCCACTTCTTCGTTATCCAGAACGCTATATACCTGCACACAGCCCTGGTGTCCGCCCTTGAGGAAGCCTTTTAAGGATGCAAATGCACACTGCAGATCATCCAGGCGGCCGCAGGAAATAAACTCTTCCCCCGCCCCCCAGACAGTGCCCGGCATTCTGCTGTAAAGGAACAAGTCATGCCCCAGAATGGCTCCCTCCTCTACTCCCGCAGCCTCTGCCACCGTCATCATAAATGTGTCCTTGGCATCCGCCCCTCCGTATACAGGCAGCATATCTACCTGCGCATTGTATTTATACCCGTCGTTGACTTCCCGGTTAAGGTGAATGGCCAGGTTGGGAACCAAAAGCAGGTCCCGGTTCACATTCACCAGCTTAGATATCAGACGTTTTCCCTCCTTTATGACAAGCCGTCCCGCCACAGAGAGCGGCCTGTCAAACCAGGGCGCGCACAGCATACCGCCATACTTTTCCACATTCAGTTTAATATAGTGGCTTTCGGCTCCATCTCCGGGTTCTCTTTCACCTTAAAAGAGGGAGAATCGCTGTGGCTGGCTATAATCTGAAATCCTGTGAATGAACGGTCCGGCACCTTAAATGCAATAATGGACGACTGGTTTCTGGTAACATAATAGCTTCCGCCTTCCTCAAGCTGCCACTGCTCGCCCTCAGACAGGGCCCCTAAAGCCTGCATCCTCCAGCTCGCCTGCTATATTTGCCACTGCGTGAAAGCTGGTAGGGCTGGACTCCAGAAACGAGAGCAGTTCCTCCGCCGTTTTCCGGCATTTATCTTTATTGATATCCATAAGTTTCTCCTTTATGAATCCATACCCTTCTCTCCCGGTCCAGGCCCCTGGAAAGCCGGGCAGAACAGGCAGGTTTTAACTGTTTTCAGTCTCTTTTGCAGCCAGCCAGGGCAGAATGAACCCAAGGCCCACAAGTACAAAAGGCGTCACAATATTCAGTACCAGCTGAAAGGGATCTTCGGAGTAAATGCCTGTGACGCAGGCAAAAGCCGTAAAGCCGAAGCACCATACGCCAAACAAAATCCCAAGCGCCCGGCCCTTCACAAAGCGGTATTCTGCCTGAAAGGCATTCCCCGCCCCTTTAAGGCTATATAGGCCACAAACACCCACAAGTACCGCAAAGGCATGCAGACCGAATTCACTTTCACCAGCCAGCGCACCAGCACGTCCACATTCTTAATGCCGAATGCAGGTACTACAATGAGAATGCAGACAATCAGCAGCACCAGCTTGTGACCGTTGGTATAAGTTCCGTATTCATTTTTCTCAAACATTTTTTTCGGTATAAACCTTGAATCTGCGCTGTCCAGCAGCATACGCAGAGGAGCATCCACAGAAAGCACCATAACGGAAAATTGTCCGATAAGGTTGGTAAGTGCATAGACTACCACAAAGAAATTTCCCAGATGATAGTACTCACCCAGCTTCTGAAATGCATAGTAGGCGCCGTTTGTCATAAGATCGGCCGGAATATCATTAGAATCAAACATCATTCCCAGAGCTATGGTTCCCAAAATTGCGGTAACGCCCACCATGAGAGCCAGAGCCACCATCCCCTTTGAGAAATCCTTTGCCGGATTTTCCATCTTGTTTACATAGGGAGAAATTTTCTCACAGCCTCCCACCGCAAACACCAGAATGGACAGTCCCATGAAAAAGCCGGCGTCAAAGGTGGGGATAAAGGTCCGGGGCGTCCAGTCTATAGTCAAAAAACTCCCGTCGGTCAGCGCCGGGGCTGCCATCATCATCACAATAAACAGCATAGACATAATAAACATGGCGGAACCGGCCAGGGTGGAAAGGCGTTTCAGCACAGACATGCCCTTGCTGGACAAGTACATGGCAAACAAAAAGATCACCAGGCAGATAAGCTGCATCACCGTAGTATTCATATCGCTTGCCCGCTTATCCTGAAACAAGGCCCAGCTTGCTGCAATCACAGTGGAGTTGGGCTTCTGGGAAATGTAAGGCATGTGCACCACCCAGTAGGTCCAGCCTGCATAATAGGCCATTCTCGGGCCGATTGTCTCGTTTATCCAGGAGCTGACGCCGCCTCCGGCATGTTTAAATGTAGAGCCCAGCTCACCCACCATCAGCGCATAGGGCACAAAATAAATAGCAAAAATCAGCACCCAGGACACAATGGCCTTAAGCCGCCGTATTCCGAGAATCCGTTTATTACATTTCCGAATCCCCATACTGTGGAAAAAGCCATAAAAGCCAGTGTATGCCATAGAATTTTCTTATTATCCTTTTGCTGCATCACAATCTTCTCCTTATCTCATTCAAACTGATTTCTCCAAGATAGTCTCTAAAAAAAGATTCTTCCCCAAATAAGATAAAGATATTAATTTTTATTACAATACAGCAGAATAAGGTTTGTTATTTCTCTTTTTAAAATATGTTACAGCCTCTGACAGCCCCATACTGTTGGATCCCTTAAAAAGGATGCAGTCTCCCTCCTCCACATGGTCCTCCAGCCATCTGTTTACTTCCTCCAGATCCCTGCAGAGGGTGAAGGGAACCTCTGAACCGGCCATCTCAATTCCCCTGCCGATTTCCTCCGCCAGTTCTCCCAGAAGGAGCACGCGATCCACAGGATGGGAGCCTATGTAGAAACCTATATTCCTGTGGAACTCCGGGGCATCCGGTCCCAGTTCCTTCATATCCGCCAGGACTGCAATGCGGCTTTTGGCATCTGCCGCGGCACACAGCACCTCCAGTCCGGCCTTCATGGACACAGGGCTGGCATTATAGCTGTCGTCAATGACGGTAACGCCGCCCAGCTTAAAGATTTGCTGGCGTCCTTTGAAACCTTCAAATTCTCCCAGCTTCTCAGCCGCCTTCTCCAGAGGAATTCCGTACACATTGGCTGCCGCCAGGGCCGCCAGGGCATTGGATACCATATGGCTTCCCATTACCTTGAGCTTTACCTGCGCCCGCTCCTGTCCGCAGACAGCAGTGAACACAGGGAAACCCTTTTCCAGGCGGAGATCCACGCCTCTGCACCCGCAGTTCTCACCCAGGCCGTAATAAAGGGCTCTTCTCCTTCCCTCAGGCTTCACATTTCTGAGCATCTCATCATCCCCGTTGAGAATCAGTATGCCCGACGGGTTCATCCCGTCCTGTATATGAAGCTTCTCCTTAAGAATATTCTCCCTGGAGCCAAGCTGCTCTATATGGGCCACTCCTATATTGGTAATAACTGCACAGTCCACCCGGGCAATCCGGGCAATCCGGCTCATCTCTCCCGGCTCGCTCATCCCCAGTTCTATGACGCCAATCTCCGCATCCCCGGGAATCTCCGCAATGGTAATGGGAACCCCCACCTGACTGTTGGAATTGCCCGGCGTCTTGTAAACGTGAAAGCCTGCGCTCAGAGCCGCGGCAATCATCTCCCTGGTGGTAGTCTTACCCACGCTTCCTGTAATACCCACCAATGGCAGGGTACGCTTATTTCTGCAGTAAAGCCCAAAATCCTGAAGGGCCTTCCTTGTATCCTCCACCTGTATCCAGACCGCCCTCCTGCTTTTTGCGGATACCTCAGGATCCGATCCCGCCTGCTCCTCGATACAGGCCTTTATATCCGCAGGAGAATGGTGCTCGCTGGTAAATACGGCGGCAGCGCCCTTTCCCAGAGCCTGGCAGATAAATCTGTGGGCGTCCACCTTTTCGCCGATAATTGGCACAAACAAATCATCCCCCTCCATATTTCTGGAATCCAGGCTGATATGACCTATCTTTATATCTCCGCTGCCCTGCAGCAGCCTGCCGTCTGCGGCTTTTACCAGATCCTCGCTGTAATGCCCGTCAAACTCATGCCTTATCCCCCAGTTCTTTAATGACTTCTTCAATTACTTCCCTGTCCAGAAAATGATGGCGCACCCCGCCGATCTCCTGATAATCCTCATGGCCCTTTCCTATCACTGCAATCATGTCTCCGGGACGGGCGTGAATAATGCTGTAGGCAATGGCTTCCCGCCTGTCAGGGATCTCCACAAAAGCTCCGCCTGTTTTCTCTATGCTGCCGCGGATATCTGCAATGATATCCTCCACCTTCTCATACCGGGAATTGTCTGCGGTTATAATGGAAAGATCCGCCAGGCGTCCCCCAATCTCTCCCATAGAATACCGCCTGTCCTTAGAGCGGTTTCCTCCGCAGCCAAAGACCACCACAAGGCGCTTGACGATACTCCCGCAATGTGGATAAAAGGCTTTCCATACTCACTGCATTGTGAGCGTAATCCACAAGGACTGTGCATCTGGCCGAGGTGTGGACAATCTCCATCCGGCCGTTAACGCGGATATGCTCCAGGCCATGGCTCACTCTCTCTTTGGGAAGGCTCAGAAAACTGCATACGCTTACAGCTGCCAGGGCATTGTCCACATTAAACAGCCCCGGAATTCCAAGGCGCACCTCCATCTCATAGGCCCCTGCCACAAGAAATTCCGTTCCCACAAAGTCAGGCCGGGACACGTAGCGGATCCGGGAAGCTGTAAAGTCTGCCCCCGTCCCCTGGCCCGTCTCTGATACAGCGTAAGTATACAGCTTACAGGAGGCGTCCTTTACGATCTCCTGAAAATGACCGTCATTGCGGTTCACCAGCCTACCCTGCACATATTCAGGAGCCGGGTCTTAAAATACAGGTATTCCTCAAAGCTGTCGTGCTCATCCGGTCCGATGTGATCCGGTGTAATATTGGTAAAAATCCCGTAATCAAAACAAATACCGTCCACCCGGTGCATTTTAAGTCCCTGGGAGGATACTTCCATAATCATGTACTCACAGCCTGCCTCAGCCATCTCCAGAAATGCCTTGTGAAGCTCATAGGATTCTGGCGTGGTGTTCATCGTGGGAGTCACCTTATCACCGATCACCGTACCTGTGGTTCCAATCATTCCCACCTTTTTTCCTGCCGCCTCCAATATAGTTTTAATCATATGGGTGGTTGTGGTCTTTCCCTTGGTTCCTGTCACTCCGATGGTAATCATACGCTTTGCCGCATAGCCGAATCTGGCTGCAGAAAGAAGGGCCAGGGCGCGGCGGCCGTCCTGTGTCCGGATCACAGTTACCCTTGAGCGTTCCTCCTCCGTCAGCCCGGAAGCCTTCATCTCCTCCTCGACACTGCGCTCCGCAGCGATCACCCGGACTCCCGCCTTCAGCACATCCGGCACAAATTTATGGGAATCCACCCTGGTCCCCTCCATACAAATGAACACGGCGCCGGGACGCGCCTTTCTGGAATCATAGACAACCTCGTCAACCTCCGTTTCAAGGCTGCCCTGTACCAGCTCATACTCCAGTTCTTTTAACCAGTTCTTTAATATCATAATCATTTACCTCTCAATCCTCCGGCTCCAGTCATAACCGGAGCTTGGTTCTTCCCTCCAATGTTCCCGCAGACAGACAGGGACGACGGCGCCTGCACATCTGCCGGAACACAGAATATGTCATCCCCAACGGTTATCGGGCTCTGCATGATGCAGAGCCCGCTCTCCGAAGGCGCTATTATTTATTAAAATAATCCCGTTATCTTTCCTTCCGAGTCCACGTCAATACCCTCGGCCGCCGGTTTCCTGGGAAGTCCTGGCATGGTCATAATAGAGCCTGTAAGGGCTACCACAAAACCTGCGCCTGCGGATACATAGGCGTCCCGCACATTGATGGTAAAGCCTGTGGGACGGCCCAGCTTCGTCTGGTCGTCGGACAGTGAATATTGTGTCTTAGCCATACAGACAGGAAGATTTTTAAATCCCATATCCTCTATATTCTTTAAAGCTTTCGAGGCGGCCGGCGTATAGGAAACGCCATCTGCGCCGTAAATCTCGGCTGCTATGGTGTGAATCTTGTCTTTCAGGCTCATATCATCGGGATAGAGTACATGGAAATTGCCCGGCCTGTGCTCCAGAGTATGCAGCACCTTTTCAGCCAAAGCGACGCCGCCCTCGCCGCCTTTGGCCCAGACCTCGGAAAGGGCGAATTCACAGCCTGAATCCTCACAGAATTTCTTAATATAAGCATATTCCGCTTCTGTGTCGGTTATGAAGGAATTCAGAGTCACAATCACAGGCACATCATACTTTTGAATATTCTCGATATGCTTCTCAAGATTCACAATGCCCCTCTTAAGGCATCCAGGTTCTCCTGGGAAAGCTGATCCTTAGGAACTCCTCCGTTATATTTGAGGGCGCGGACGGTAGCCACAAGAACCACTGCATCCGGCTTAAGCCCTGCCTTGCGGCACTTGATATCCAGGAACTTTTCGGCTCCCAGATCTGCGCCGAAGCCTGCCTCCGTCACTACAATATCCGCCAGTTTCAGCGCAGTCCTGGTGGCACGCACACTGTTGCAGCCGTGGGCTATATTTGCGAAGGGGCCTCCGTGAACTAAAACTCCGGTGTGCTCCAGGGTCTGGATCATATTGGGCTTTAAAGCATCCTTCAAAAGCGCCGCCATAGCGCCGGTGGCATGGAGATCCTCAGCAGTCACGGGCTGGCCTGCAAAATTATAAGCGACTATGATCCGCCCCAGACGCGCCTTCAAATCCGCCATATCGTCGGCCAGACAGAGGATTGCCATAATCTCGGAGGCCACGGTGATAACAAAATGATCCTCCCTCACCATGCCGTCCGCCTTGGCCCCCAGGCCTATAACCACATTGCGCAGCGCCCTGTCGTTCATATCCTCGCAGCGTTTCCACAACACTTGTCTCGGATCAATGCCCAGCAGGTTGCCCTGCTGGATATGGTTGTCGAGAAGGGCTGCCAGCAGGTTGTTGGCGGAGGTGATGGCATGAAAATCGCCGGTAAAATGCAGGTTCAAATCCTCCATGGGAACCACCTGGGCGTAGCCGCCTCCTGCAGCTCCCCCTTGATGCCGAAGCAGGGGCCCAGGGAAGGTTCACGCAGCGCAATCATGGCATTCTTTCCCATCTTACCGAAGGCCTGGCCCAGGCCCACTGTGGTGGTGGTCTTTCCTTCCCCTGCAGGGTTGGTTGATGGCCGTGACCAGAACCAGCTTTCCGTCCGGCTTGTCCTTCACCTTCTCCCACAAATCATCGGTCAGTTTTGCCTTATAGGCTCCGTAAAGCTCCAAATCCTCCTCCGGAATGCCGTAAACGGCAGCCACCTCTCTGATGGGCTGCATCACCGCCTCCTGTGCAATCTCAATATCTGATTTCATGCCGCAATCCTCCTTCTTTGTAATAGACGTCTCCATGTCCCTGTATGAAAGCCCGCCTCCCGCTGCCCAGGGGAAGCGGCGCCTTTTTAACCCTTTCTCTTTGAATCACACCTGACGGAAAACAGCGCTAAAACAGGCGCCGTCCAGACACGCGCAATGATATTTATCAGGCATTTTTTAGTTTCCCTGTCCCAGCGTCTCCTCAAACTCCTCTGCGCTCATAAGGACCTTTCTGGGCTTTGTGCCCTCCTCCTCGCCCACCACGCCGGCTTCTGCCAGCTGGTCCATGATGCGTGCGGCCCGGTTAAATCCTATTTTAAACATTCGCTGAAGCATACCGATGGAAGCCTTATCCTTTTCGATAATAAACCGGCCCGCCTGGACAAAATATTCATCCCTGCTCAAAGCGCCGCCTCCGGGCTCGGACACAGGCGAGGAAACCCGGCTCTCCACCTCCGGGCTGTACTGGGCCGTCATCCCCTGCTCCGTAAGGAAATCCACTACCCGGCCCACCTCTTCGTCGGACACAAAAGCCCCCTGGACACGCTGTGGTTTCGGAAATCCCGCGGGATAGAAGAGCATATCCCCCTTTCCCAGGAGCTTTTCCGCGCCGTTCATATCGATGATGGTGCGGGAATCCACTCCTGAGGACACGGAAAATGCTATTCTGGAAGGTACATTTGCCTTGATAAGGCCCGTGATAACGTTGACCGACGGCCTTTGGGTGGCAATCACCAGATGAATACCCGCCGCCCGGGCCAGCTGAGCCAGACGGCAGATGGAATCCTCCACCTCCCCCGGCGCAACCATCATAAGATCCGCCAGCTCGTCGATGATAATCACAATCTGCGGCAGCTTCTCAGGTTTATTATCATCCTCTGTATCAGGCAGTTTCTCCACCCGCTCGTTATACCCTTTTAAATCCCTCACATTGCATACAGCAAACTTTTTATACCGGTCCTCCATCTCGGCCACAGCCCAATTAAGGGCGCCGGAAGCCTTCTTCGGATCTGTCACAACCGGGATCAGCAGATGGGGGATGCCGTTGTATACGCTCAGCTCCACCACCTTCGGATCTACCATGATCATTTTCACTTCCTCCGGCCTGGCCTTGAAAATAATACTCATAATCAGAGTATTGATGCAGACCGATTTGCCGGAACCCGTAGCGCCTGCAATGAGCAGATGAGGCATTTTTCCGATATCGGTCACAACCACCTGGCCTCCGATGTCCTTGCCAACAGCAAATGCCAGTCGGGACTTGTGATTGTTAAATGCATCGGATTCCAGCAGCTCCCTCAGATAGACCATATTGTTCTCTTTGTTGGGCACCTCAATACCTACTGCAGATTTGCCCGGTATAGGCGCCTCGATCCGTATATCCGTAGCAGCCAGGCTCAGCTTGATATCATCCGTCAGGCCCACGATCCGGCTGACCTTGACTCCCTGCTCCGGCAGAAGCTCATATCTGGTGACTGCAGGGCCGCAGCTGATGTTAGTCACAGTGACGCCCACGCCGAAATTGTGCAGGGTCTGCTGAAGCTTTATGGCAGTCGCCTTATATTCATCGCCTGAGAATGCTCCCGCCGCCCTGGCCCCTTTCTTAAGAAGCCTGGCAGGGGGAAATATGTATTCTTTTTTTACAACTTCTTCCTTTATCTGAATCTCATCTGCAACTTCCATTTTGGGATCTGCCTTCAGGTTTTCAGCTCTCTTTCTTTTCAATTTTTTTCTGGAGAAGCTCCGTCTCCGTCTCTATCACTTTGCCGGAAGCAGTCACCACCCTCTTAGGCTCCTCAGGCACAAAAACGCTGTCGTAATTGAGGCCCTGTTCCGAATGATCCCGGGGATACGGCTCATCCGGGGAGGACTCTTCAGCGGAAACGTAAGACTCCGTCCCCCGGGCAAACGTATCCTCATTCTCTTCCGGCAGTTCCCTCTCCTTGGCATCCTCCCCGTCCCAGGGGATTTCCTCATAAACATCCCGTGAACCGGACGGAGACATTTCCATCTCCTCCAGAGTGCGGGGATCCCTGGGAGCGTACACCGTGTCCAGGCTCTCCTGGTGGATTCCCCCTTCGTCCTCATACCGCAGCCCGGTGACAACGGGATCCGCTCCCTGTCCGGCTCCGGTTCTGCGGCTGTGTCCCTCTATGGAACGCGCCAGCGAACCGGCGTCCTCCTCATCATAAGGAATATCCTCGTAAGAAGCTCCCGGGTTTCCGCCGGGCGGAGGGTCAAACTTGCCTCTGAATTCGTCGACCGGCGCAATCTCTTCCAAATCGGCCCCAAATTCCCGGTCGAATTCATCCTCATCGTAAACATCCCCAAAGTTATCTTCCAACGGCGGCAGGCGGGTGGCGTCCAGGTTTACCCCTCTCACCCGCTGCTCCTCTCTCAGCCGGGCCCTCTCCTTTGCTCTCTGCGCGTGGAGCTCCTTCCTGCGCCCCATATCCTCCCTGGCATACCTGTAGGCCTTGTCTCCGCCCCGCTTCACCGCACCTACAAAGGAACGCTCCGTAATAATCACCATACAGATAATAAACACCACCACCAAAAGCACAAAGGCTCCTGCCCTTCCGATTCCCACTGTCAGCAGGGAAGCCACCACGCCTCCCAGCCACCCTCCGCCTTTGCCGTCTGTGCTGGACTGGGTATAATATTCTCCCAAAGGAGCGCCCGCAGGGTTGTGCCAAATAGGAGCTGCATCAAGGCGCATATGGTGATCAGCGCCAGAAAAACAGCAGCCAGCTTCATGGCCGCATGGACATTTCCCTGATTGGAAAGGTGAAAGCATGTCCCCACAAAAAGAAGTACCGGAACTGCGTACCCTGCCATTCCAAAGATTCCCAGTTGTATTCCCCTGAGCACATCTCCCACAATACCACACAATCTGAAATTGCTCAGAAACAGCAAAATAGCAACAGCAAAAGAGCAGATGATAACCACTTCTGCTCTCATAAACTCTGTATTTTCTTCTTCATAACCCTTTCTGCCTGCAGAACTCCTCCCTTTGGAGGAAACGCTTCCCTTTTTGGATGCGCCGCCCTTTGGCCCGCCCGGTTTTCTGTTTCCCCTTTGCTGCCTTTTATTCGTTTCAGCCACTTATATAGCCCCCTGTCATTCTCTTCCAAGTCTTTTCATCCGGCGCAGCAGCCAGTCCCTGGCTTCAGCGCCCAATTATAACTAGTATACAAAAAATTGAAAGGAAATGCAATGTTAACCGCTTCAATTATTTGCGGCGGTTCTTCCTCTCCCGCTGGTCGATCATCTGGTACAGTTTTCCCAAAGCCTCCTTTATGCCTCCCACCTGATTGATCAGCCCTGCCTCCACAGCCTGATCGCCAACCAGCACAGTGCCTAAATCCCTGGTCAGCATCTTGGTATTGTGCATGAGCGCCTTCAGCTGATCGTAGGCAATATCCGCATGGGTGGACACAAAGGTGAGGATCCGGTCCTGTATCATTTCAAAATATTCATAGGTCTGCGCCGTACCGATCACCATGCCCGTCATACGCACCGGATGAATCATCATGGTGCCGGAGGGCACGATGAAGGAATAATTGGTAGAGACTGCCAGTGGCACGCCGATGGAGTGACTGCCGCCCAGGACCAGGGATACGTAGGCAGACTTAAAGAAGCGATCATCTCCGCAATCGCCAGTCCTGCGTCCACATCTCCCCCGAGGTGTTGAGAAGCACCAGGAGTCCCTCCACGCTGTCATCGTCCTCTATCTGAGCCAGTTTAGGAAGCACATGATCATATTTGGTAGTCTTGCTGCTGCCTGAGGAATTTTCGTGGCCCTCCACCTCGCCGATAATGGTGATCAGGTGAATCTTGCGCTGTCCCCGGTTGTCCTCCAGCGTCATCTGACCGTACTCCTCCATTTGGGAGTCCTCTTTTTCCTCTATCTCTTTTTCTACCTTCTTTGCCTCGTCATCCTGATTTTCAATCTGATTCGGCTGTTCTTTATTCTTCTTTCCATTTTTTCCCTGTCCCATGTCCAGACCTCCCTTTCATAAACCGCTGATAAATCCAATCTCAGGATTTCCATAGATTTTTAAGATTAGTCTGCGCCGATGGAGACAAAATATGCATGATATGTCCGAATCGGACATTTTTAAATCAAGGCTCATATTCACGTAATAATAAAATAGAGGGGCTGCAAAACCGGTTTCCGCTGCAGCCCGGGCGCCTGTATCGATTCTGCAGACGTGCGGGCCTGAAACGGAGCGTTTTGCAACACCCACCTATTTTTTAATCGCCTAATACATTTCTTATAGCCACAGGGGTCCGGTAATTCCAGGTGGAAATCTTGATACCGCTCTTCCTGCTGGCTGCATGTACAATCTGGCCGTTGCCGATGTACAGAGCCACATGATTAACTGTACCGCCGCTGTTAGCGTAGAAAATCAAATCGCCGGGCCTCATGTCCGAGGACTTCACCGCCTTGCCCATCTTGGCCTGGGCCCCGGAATAGTGGGGCAGAGTCACGCCGAAATTCTGCATAACCTTCAGTACAAAACCGGAACAATCTGCGCCGTTTGTCAGGCTGGTGCCTCCCCACACATATGGGTTGCCCACAAACTGAAGCGCGTAGTTCACCAGCTTGGAACGGCGGGATGCAGCATTGTTGGCCGCAATCTCGGAAGGCGAGAACTTGATGGCCTCGTTCAGCGCGTAGCGCACCTCCACATTGTTGTCGCGGGTGGAAATATAAGCCTTGTCCGCCGTAGTTCCGTCCTCCTCGTCGATGCTGTCCAGCTCGATCTCCACCCAGCCGTCCAGCTGGGCCAGAACCGGATAACGCTCATCCTTGACAATCTGGGTCCATACCTTGGCTTCTGTGCTGGGTTCCGTCCGTACATTCAGCACGTCCGTGTTAATAACCGCCCGGAGGGAAGCCGTCTCCATTGCAAGATCCTTAGCCTCCTGTCCTGTAGCGGTATACTGAGGATCCGCCGTGATATATCCGATAATCGGACCGGATTTGATTTTGTACCATCCATCCAGCGTCTCCAGAATTTCTCCGCCCGCCTTGCTGGTCATCTTGCCGATGATTTTGCCGTCAGCTTTGGGCTCCTCCCGGACATTGAGATAGTTGTTCACCTTAGAAATAACCAGATTGCTGTACTGGTTAATGGCCATAGCTTCATATCCAGCTTGCGCCCTTCATTGAGGGCAAAAGACACCTCCGCATAGTCGGAGGAAATCCATCCCTCCTCTATCTGAACCCAGCCTTCCTCCTGGCCTACCACCACATAGCGCTCTCCCAAAAGGGCCTGTCCGATTACGTTGCCCGGATCCAGAACCGGCTCCTGGCGGATATTCAGATTATCGGTTGTGACTATGGCTCTCTTTGCTATCAGCTCTCCCGCCTTCAGCTTGGCTTCCGCTCCTGTGAGCAGGTACTGATTGCTGATATATCCTTCCACGCCTCCGGACGTAATATGGGACCAGTCGCCCTCTGTCCCCAGAATCTCACAGGCGCCGTCCCCTGACAGCTTACCGATGATCTTTCCTTCTGTACTTGGGGCCTCGCGTATATTCAGATAACCGGAAACCTGTACGATTCCCAGATTGACGTAGGAATCAATCACCGCCTGCTTTTCCAGGGCCTCCTTCTGTGCAGCCTCCTCCTCAGGCGAAAGGGTCTGCTCTGCAGCTCCCTGAGACGGATCCCCCGGGGCTCCGGCCCGGGCCTCGGCAGGGGAAGCCGCCGCCTTACCCGACACAGGCTTTTTCAGCGCCTGGGTTCCCACTATGACAATACCCACCAGTAAAAAAGCGCCTAAAAGCAGCACTGCATACCTGGGATCAAATCTCTGATTCCTTTTTTTTCTGGCTTTGTTAAGCCTTGACAGATAGTCCTTATTATCATCAAACATATGTGTATCGTCTCCAACTTTATTTTACGTATGTAGGGTCATACAGCGTAAAGTATATCACAAAACCATGGTGCAAAATGTGAAATATTTCTTAAATTTTACGGGCCGGGGGCGCCTTTAAGCATCCATCCCTGCCGCTGACCGCCACATTTTATGGGAAGCTTGCCCCAAAGGAAGGGTGCGCAGCCTGCTGCACACCCTTCCTTTGGGGCAAATATAACCCGATATGGGGCCCGGAGGCGGCAGAATTCAGCTGTCATTTTGACAGCATCATTCTGTCATTGGCGAATTCTCCGCCGCTGGCTTCTGCAAATTTTCTGAGGAGATCCTCCACTGTCAGCTTCCGCTTTTCCTCCCCTGAGACGTCGTAGATAATCTGCCCGTCGTTCATCATAATCAGGCGGTTTCCAATCTGAATGGCATCCTTCATATTGTGGGTGACCATAAGGCCGTCAGATTCTGTTCCGTCACCATCTCATTTGTCAGGTCCAGTACTTTTTCGCTGTCTGCGGGTCCAGGGCCGCCGTGTGTTCATCCAGGAGCAGAAGTCTGGGCTTCTGGATGGTTGCCATAAGAAGGGTGAGGGCCTGCCTCTGCCCTCCCGAGAGAAGGCCCACCTTGCTGGTCATCCGGGTCTGGAGCCCCAGCCCCAGCCTGGTCAGCAGATCCCGGTAATAGTCCTTCTCCTTGCTGCTGATTCCCCAGCTCAGCCTCTTGTGCGGCCCCGTCTGAAGGCCAGAGCCATGTTTTCCTGTATCTCCATCCCGGCAGCCGTTCCCTTCATAGGGTCCTGAAACACACGGCCGATATACCTGGCTCTCTTGTGTTCCGGCTGTCTGGAAATGTTCACGCCGTCAATCTCAATCCTGCCGGAATCAATGGGATACACGCCGGCAATCATATTCAGCATGGTGGACTTTCCTGCCCCGTTTCCTCCGATGACAGTGACGAAATCGCCGTCATTCAGGGTCAGATTGATGCCCTTTAAGGCTTTCTTCTCGTTGATGGTGCCTTTGTTGAAGGTTTTTCTTACGTTGCTCAATATCAGCATTACGCTTCCCCTCCTTCCGAATATGAATTGTAAGCCCTGAATTTATTAACCGCCACAGGAATACACAAAGCCAGGGCCACAATAATGGCTGAGAGAAGCTTCATGTAGTTAGGTTTCATGCCAAGCTGTATTACCACCGCGCGGATGGCAAAGTAGATCACAGAACCGATGACCGCAGCCGCCAGCTTGCAGGCAAAATTCCGCATCCAGCCAAAGAGCACCTCGCCTATGACAATAGCCGCCAGGCCAATTACAATGGCTCCTGTCCCCATCTGGATGTCCGCATAGTTCTGGCTCTGGCATACAAGCGCACCGGAGAGGCCCACCAAAGCGTTGCTCAGTCCAAGGGCCAGAAGTTTCGTAAAGCTGGTGTTTACACCCAGGGCCCGGATCATATCCTCGTTGTTGCCTGTGGCTCTCAGAGCGCTGCCGACTTCCGTTCCGAAAACCAGTAGAGCAGAGCTACCACAAGGATTGCGGCAGAGAAGCCGATGAGCTGGGAAGCCTGGGACTCCGTGAGGCCGGTGACGGCAGCCAGCTCCTTCATAACCGTATCCACCTTCAAAAGAGGTATATTGCTCTTGTCCCCCATGATCCACAGATTGATTGACCAGAGCGATATCTGTGTCAGGATTCCTGCCAAAATGGACGGAATCTCAAACACAGTGTGAAGGATGCCTGTTACAAAACCGGCCGCCATACCCGCCATGGCAGCCAGAAGCAGGGCCACCGCCGGATTAACCCCCCTGGAAATAAGGACCGCACAGACGCACCCGCCCAGTGCAAAGCTGCCGTCCACCGTCAGGTCTGCAATATCCAGCAGCTTGTATGTAATATATACTCCCAATACCATAATTCCCCAAAGAACGCCCTGTCCCGTGGCATCTATAAGCGCAGGCCCCATTCCCTGAAGCGAACTCATTATATCCATCTTAAAACCTCCATATATCCTGTTTCTCTCTGTTAAATTCTGTTATATTTATAAATAACTTGCCCAAACCGCCCTATGAAAACCTCTGTTTCAGCACAGCTTGAGCAAATCATCTATAAAACCTGGAGCGTGTATGAGAATTATGTTTTCCGGCTGCGGGTTATGTGCGCTGCGCCCTTCCCCCTAAAACGTCAATGGGGCGCTGCCGCAGCCCGAAGCAGTTCCGCCTCCGGGCCGCCTGGGCAGCACCTCTTTTCTCCCTTACAACCGGTAGTTCATAACGTTAGTTCTTTCCATATTAAGACCCAGGCTGCGGACAGGCTCACCGCCCTTTATTTAAGTGCCGATACATCAATCCCCAGAGTGTCAGCAGTCTCCTGGTTCACTGTAAGCTCACACTTCTCAGCAGGCAGATACTCGATGGGCATGTCTGCGGGAGACGCTCCTTCAGTAAGGATTTTAACTGCCTGCTGGCCTGTCATGTAGCCCAGCTGATAGTAATCAATTCCGTAGGTGGCAAGGCCGCCGCTCTCCACCATACCTGCCTCGCCGCAGATAACAGGCAGGTTGTTCTTGTTGGCCACCATGGCGACTGTAGACATACCTGCTGCAATGGTATTGTCCGTGGGCGCATAGATGGCATCCACCTTGCCTGCCATAGCCTGTACAACCGTCTGAATTTCGTTGGAGCTGGACACGGTGTAGTCCTTGCTGGTCATGCCCGCCGCCTCGATGGCTTCCCTCGCCATAGCCGCCTGAATCTCTGAATTGGACTCAGCCGAGCAGTAAAGTATTCCGATGTTCTTCGCATCCGGAAGTATCTGCTTTAAAAGGTCGATCTGCTCCTTTACGGGAGTCAGATCGGAAGTGCCCGTAACATTGCCCCCGGAGTTTCATTCTTATCCACCAGACCGGACTCGGCAGGATCCGTAACTGCCGTAACCAGTATGGGGGTATCCGAGACAGCGCCTGCCATAGCCTGAGCCGCAGGGGTTGCAATGGCAAGAATCAAATCCTTCTTGTCATTGGAGAACTTGGACGCCACAGTCACGCAGGTGGACTGGTCGCCGGATGCATTCTGCTGGTCAACCTCGTATTTAATGCCTGCATCGTTGAGGGCTGCGATAAATCCTTCGTTGGCCGCGTCCAGCGCCGTATGCTGTACCAGCTGAAGAACCCCTATCTTGTAGGCGCCGCCGTCCGTTGAAGAAGCCTGGGCGCTCTCCCCCTGGGTCTCTGCCCCGGCGGATTCCTCTGCCGGCGCCGCCTCTGTGGCGGTGGTTTCCGACGCTGCGCCTGTAGTCTCTGTGGTTTGGGAACCGCAGGCGGTCACGGACAGCGCCATCGCGGCAGCCAGCATCAGAGTTATAACTTTTGATGTTTTTTTCATAATGATCTCTCCTCTTTTATCTAAAAATCGCTCCTCTTTCAGGATGCTTTCTATCATACCACCAAAAAATATTTCCGTCAATTTTATTGCTTTAAATTTCTATGGTTTTAAAGTAACGAAGTGCACTTTTTTTAATACAATTGGGGGGAATTTACAGAAATCCGGGGCAGATCCCAAAATCAGATCTGCCCGGAGGGTAAAAGTCACAGCATTCAAGCATTTTCCACGGGAATTGACACTAGAAATTCCGTACCAACCTCCAGCTCCGAAGTGACGGAAATAGTTCCATGGTAAAAATTCACAATGTGCTTAACAATGGACAGCCCCAGGCCCGTTCCCCCTGCTTTCTGCTGCGGCCCTTATCCACCCGGTAGAACCGTTCAAAAATCCGATCCAGGCTGTCCGCCGGAATTCCCATTCCGTTATCTTTCACCCGGATAACCAAAGCGTCATTCTGCTGCCGGATATTGACCCACACCTGTCCGCCCGGACGGTTGTATTTCACGGCATTGCTTAAAAGGTTGGTGAGAAGCTCCTCCATCTGCTGCACATTGGCTTTGATACACAGAGGCTGGCAGTCTATGTGAAGGAACACCTGGGCAGAGGCGGCCTGAGGCTTTAACCGGTCCGTAATCTCCTCCAGAAGGACGCTGATACGCACATCGGACATGACCACCTCTGCATCCTTGGCCTCCAGCTTGGAAATCATGAGAATATCGTTGATAAGGCCCGTCATGCCCGCCGCCGCCTTCTTAATCCTCCGCGCAAAATCCCGTTTCATATTCTCATCCTGTATCATATCGCTCTCCAGCAGCTCCGCATAGCCCTGTATGGAGGTGATGGGAGTCTTGAGCTCGTGGGATGCATTGCTGAAAAACTCCTGCCTGATATGCTTCTCCTTCTCTATCTGTCCCAGATATTCCTTCACATCCCGGGACATATTCATAATCGTCTCGGCGATTACATTGATCTCAGGATACTGATACCGTTCAAATTGAAGCTGGGTGTAGTCTCCCTTTGCAGCCAGCATCTGCCTGGATATATGGCGCAGAGGGCGGGTCACGGAGGAGACAAACCGCTGGGAGGCCACAACAGAGCAGGCCATGGCAACCAAAAAGCTTACCAGGGCGGCGGGCAGGAGCATGGGAAGATACTCGCTGATGCCGGAGTATGGCACAGCCAGCCTCAGAACCATATCCGCCTTGTCCGAGCGGCAGGCCACATAGATCATGGTTTTGTGGAGCGTCTGGGAATACCTTCTGGCATACCCCTCCCCAGTCTCCACGCAGCCTTCATCTCCTCCCTGTCCAGATGGTTGTCCAGTTCCTCCACCGGCGCATCGGAATCTGCGATTACGGTTCCATCCGTCCGTATCAGCGTCACACGGCTGGAATCCTGGTCTGTAAATGCCTCCAGCCTGCCCATTTGCCCCAGAATATCCCTGTCATACTCCAAAACACTGTCCAGCGCCTTGATGGTGTAGGTCATGTCCCTTCTGGAAGTGCTGAGAATCATCGTACCGCTGGCAATATAAAAAATGACGCTGTTGATACACAGCGCCGCCAGCAGTACCAGAATAAATTTTTCCAATATTGCTTTACGCATGGCAAGCCGCCTCCTCACGCCTCATCAGACAGACCGGCAGGCTGCCGGCTTTCCGCCTTGACGATCCTGTACCCCACGCCTCTCACCGTCTTGATACAGGAACCGCCCTCCCCGCCCAGCTTTGCCGCAGTACGGATATGCATATCCAGGGTACGGGTCTCCCCGTCGTACTCGTAGCCCCAGATTTGGTTGAGAAGCTCATCTCTTGTAACAACCCGGGACTGATTCTCCAGCAGGTAAACCAACAGTTCAAATTCCTTTAAAGTAAGTTCCGCAGCCCGTCCGCTGCTGCTGACCTCCCGGGTCTTTTTGTTGACGGATATATCCTGATAGGACAGAACATCCAGATTCTCATCCCGCTTTGCCCTGCGCAGCAGGCTCCTGATCCGGGCGGACAGTTCCAGAACGCCAAAGGCTTCACCATATAATCGTCCGCCCCGCAGTCCAGGCCCACTACCTTATCCAGCTCCTTGTCCTTGGCCGTAAGGAGCATAATCGGGATATCCTTAAGCTCTCCCGTCCTGCGGACCTGGCGGATGGCTGTAACGCCGTCCATCCGCGGCAGCATCCAGTCAAAAATAACCAGATCGGGAGCCTGCTCCTTCATCCCGGCCAGCCCTTCCTCCGCCGTCTCAAAGCCCCGGGCCTCGTAGCCAAAGCCTTCCAACGCTATCTTCAGGAGATTTCTGATATTCTCATCATCTTCTATAATATAAATACGTTCCATATCCGTCTTATCCGCCTTTCCCGTCCCTCTGCTTAATCTATGTAAACAGCATACCAAATACAAGTAAAATCCGCTCCACAGAAATGTAAAATCTCTGTAAAATTTTTCCCTTTAAAAAAGCCGGGCTGTGTCCACACCGAAATGGATCTCCTACAGCACATCCCGGTACACTCTCAAAACATTTCCGAAAAACACGGCTTCGATCTCGCCGGAGGTAAAACCGGCCTCCCACATGGCGTCGGCCAGCATGCCAAGGCCGGAGGCATCCTTCATCTCCAGCTCTCCGGCAATGCCGTCAAAATCGGATCCCAGGCCTATGCACTGGATTCCTCCTACCTTCCGTATGTGCTTCATATGCTCCACCATGTGGGAAATACGGCTGACAACCGCCTCCCCCTCTTTGAAATCCCTGAGGAAATGTGCATAGTAGTTAATCCCCATCACGCCTCCCCGCTCCGACAGGCTCCGTATCATCTCGTCCGTCAGGTTCCTGGGATGGGATGCCACCGCCCTGGCGTTGGAGTGGCTGGCTACAAAGGGGTTTTTCGTGCAGCGGAACACATCCCAGATACCTGCGTCATTCAGATGGGAAATATCCACTATCATTCCCAGACGCTCCATCTCCTTCACAAAGCGCACCCCTGTCTCCGTCAGCCCCCTCTCTGTGTCGGCAACCGTACGAACCCTCCCTTCCGAAAGAACCTCCTTCCTGTTTGGAAAACCCAGTTCATTTTGGAAATTCCAGGTTAGGGTCATCATGCGCACCCCCAGCCTGTAAAAGTTCCGCAGGAAGCCAGCTCGCCCTGGCACGCTCCCCCCTCCTCTATGGTGAGAAGGGCGGACATTTTCCCCTGATTCCAGTTTCTCTCAATCTCTTCATAGGAGGTTACGATACCGATCTCCTCCCTGTGGGCTTCCATCTCCGTATAAAATGTATCCAAAAGCTCCATACAGTATTCAAAAGGCCGGCCTTCTGCGCGCTCCAGGTTGGTATACAGGGCAAAATTCTGAAGCCCGTAATCTCCTGCTTTCATCTTTTTAAGGTCAATCATCAAACGGTTTTCCAGAATGGAGGCAGAGCCTCCCTCCATATGGTTCTTATACAGCTCCGATATGGTATCGCAGTGCATGTCAACAACTTTCATGGAAATTCCTCTTTTCTCATTATGATACTGACAATATATTAACTTAAGTCTATCCTGATTCCATTATTCTGTCAATCACTTACCCGCCCGGACACAGGCTGCTGTCCGCTCCCTTCCGGGCCACACGCCCTGCGATGCACAGAAACGTCAAAAACCGCCTGTGGGGCGGCAGACGGCAAAAAAGGCCCTGGTCCCCAGTGAAACCGGAGACAAGGCCAGGGCGTATTTAATAATACAGTTCCGCTATAATGCCAGATATCACATCAATTATAATTGTACCTCTACTCGCTCCTCAGGGCGTCAATGGGATTTAAGTTTGCCGCCCTGTTGGCAGGCATATATCCAAAGATCAGCCCGATCCCCACAGATACGCTGAAGGACACCAGCACTGCCGCCGGCGTAGGGGCTGCCGATATTCCCACAGCCGTCCCCACCACGGTAGTTGCAATACAGCCGATCACAATTCCGATTACGCCGCCCAGAGAGCTGGTTACCGCCGCTTCTATAACGAACTGCTGCATAATTGTACCTTTGTCCGCACCCAGGGATTTTCTGATGCCGATCTCCCTTGTCCGCTCAGTAACGGACACCAGCATAATATTCATAACCCCCACTCCCGCCACCAGAAGAGAGATACCTGCAATTCCTCCCAGCATGCCGCTCATCATTGCAATCTGTTCGTTCAGGGAGTCCAGCATTTCACTCATGGCAGTCACACGGTACAGATCGTCGTCCCTGAATATTTCATAGAGATAGTCCTCAATGGCAGAGACGCATTCATCCGATTGGCCGGTATCCAGGGAGGTAAAGATGTAGCTTGTAATGCTGGCGTTCCGGGACATTTTCACTGCCACGCTGTACGGCATCCATACAAAATCATCCGTACCTCCATCATCCATATCGTCCTCATCCTGGGCCTCTGCAATCCCCACAATCTTAAATGCATATCCCCCGATTTTAATCGTCTCGTTGATGGCTTTCTCCGGGCTTCCGTATAACTCCTGGGCCACATAAGCCCCGATTACACATATCTTCTGCCGCGATGCAATATCCGAGTAGGAAATATTTCTTCCCTGCTGCAGCTTATACCCTTTAATATCCAGATACTGCTCGCTGTACCCCCCTATGCTTGTGGAATCCATGGCGTCGTCGCCATGCTTCACAGTGGAGGAAACGCTTACGCTGGGGCTCAGCTCACCGAAGAGATCTGTGTGTCCATCGTAAAATTCATACATCTGATCCACATCCAGGGAGCGGGAGCTTAAATTGGTCACATTCACATTGATCTGGTTCACTCCCATGCTGGCAAAGCTCTCCACCACACTGCTCATATATCCATTCACGAGGCTCACCAGAATGATCACAGCCGCCACCCCTATGATAATGCCCAGCATCGTGAGGAAAGAGCGCATCTTGTTGCCCCATATACTTTTAATTGCCAGCTTAAACGATTGCAGCATAGTCTTTCACATCTCCGTCAAAATTAATGGCTCCGTCCGCTATGCGGACCACCCTCTTGGCCTCCAGGGCTATGGAATTATCATGGGTAATCATTACGATGGTGTTGCCCTCCTCGTTGAGCTGCTTCAGAAAATTCAGCACATCCCGGCTGGTCTTGGAATCCAGGGCGCTGTGGCTCATCCGCCAGAATCAGGGATGGCTCCCCAGCCAGGGCTCTGGCGATGGATACTCTCTGCTGCTGTCCGCCTGAAAGTTGATTTGGGAAACTTTTCCATTTCTCTTCCAGCCCTACCTTTCTCAGGGCAGCCATGGCCCGTTCCCTGCGCTCTGCGCTTCCCACACCTGCATAGAGCAGGGGCAGCTCCACATTTTCGATAATATTCAGCTTGGGAAGCAGATTGTACTGCTGGAATATGAACCCAATCATCTTATTGCGGATGCGGGCCAGCTGGGTGTCGCTCATATCGCTTACGTCCTCCCCGCCCAGGTAGTAGGCTCCGTCTGTGGGTACGTCCAGTGCGCCGATTATATTCATCAGGGTAGACTTTCCGCTTCCCGATTTTCCCACGATGGCCACAAATTCACCCTTGTCAATGGCGACGGAAACGTCGTCGTTGGCCCGCACTTCCTCCCCGCCCAGATAGTAAATTTTAGATATATGCTTCAGCTCAATCAGTTTATTCCCATTTTCATTCTTATCCATATGATTTGACGCCTCCTCGTCTCCCCTGATTTTTCCAGATACAGGATTTCTCCGGCCTTACCTTGGGCCTGCGCCCATGCCGCCGCCTCCGCCGCGGCCCTGGTTTCCGCCTCCGGGGCCTCCGCCCATG
>BBZN01000038.1 GCA_001304855.1 Clostridia bacterium UC5.1-1D2 | reverse complement strand
CCATGAGGGGGAGGGCTGTTGCCATGACCACCACCACGGCCATGAAGGGGAGGGCTGCGGCCACGACCACGACCATCACCATGCCCATCACGCAGACGAAGTGTTTACAAGCTGGGGAATGGAGACGATTGTTCCTGTTACCTATGACCAGCTGGATGAGTTATTGAGCGCTATGGCTGAAACCCAGGAGTTCGGCCAGGTGCTGAGGGCGAAAGGTATGCTGCCTACGGAGAATCCGGGCGAATGGCTGTATTTTGACCTGGTTCCCCAGCAGTATGAAATACGCCAGGGAAAGCCGGATTATACTGGAAAGGTGTGTGTCATCGGCGCAGCCTGGAGGAAGAAAAGTTGAACAGCGTATTTGGACGAAGCTGAATAGAAAGGTTTTGATTGGTGAGGATAAACAATTATGGCTTATGAGATCGAAGATAACATTATGCCCCTGTTTTTAGTCAATGGTTTTCTGGAGGCGGGAAAGACCCAGTTTCTTGACTTTACCATGGGCCAGGAGTATTTTCAGGCACAGGGAAAGACCCTTCTTATTGTATGCGAGGAAGGGGATGTGGAGTACAATGAAAAGCAGCTGAAGGACAGCCGCACTGCGGTGGTATATGTGGACGAGTTTGAGAAGCTGACTCCGCAGTATCTCAATGAACTGGAAGTTATTTACCAGCCGGAGCGGGTTTTGATGGAGTGGAACGGCATGTGGAACCAGGATGATTTGAAGCTTCCTGAGGACTGGACGATTTACCAGCAGATCACCATTATCGACGGCTCCACCTTTGAACTTTATGTCCAGAATATGAAGCCTCTTTTGGGCGCTATGCTGCGCGGCTCGGAGCTGGTGGTTGTAAACCGCTGCGACGATATTCCCGATGAAAAGCTCACCGCCTACCGCCGTACCATCCGGGCTATGAGCCGGGACAGCGAGATTGTGCTGGAGGATGCGGAGGGGGAGATTGAGCAGTCCGCTTTGGAGGAAGATCTGCCCTATGATCTCAGCGGGGATGTGATAGAGATAAAACCCGAGGACTATGGAATCTGGTATATTGACTGTATGGACCAGCCGGAGCGTTACAGGGATAAAGTGGTGGAATTCACCGCAATGGTACTGAAGTCCCCCAAATTTCCAAAGGGACAGTTTGTTCCGGGACGCATGGCCATGACCTGCTGTGAGGCAGATATGACATTTCTGGGCTTTATGTGTAAATGGCATGATGCGGAGCGCTATAAAACAAAGCAGTGGGTGAAGGTCCGCGCAAAAATCGGCATCGAGTACCAGAAAGAATATCGCGGTGAAGGACCGGTCCTTTACGGGGAGGCTGTGGAACCGGCAGAGGCGCTAAGAGACGTAGTGCAGTTCTAGACGGGGAAGTCCGGGCCGGGAGGTGAAAGGCTTTTTCCAGAATAAACGATCAGCAGAAGCAGGGTTTCCGGGAAACCCTGCTCCTCTGTCTTTAGAGGATGTTTTATAACAAGCGTTATTCGATCTATCGTGATGAGCATCCTTTAGCAGACGGAAGGGGATGGTATATGTTTATCTGCGCTTGTGCGCTATTTTTCTAAAATACCGTTAAAAAATCCGCCAATTCCTCTTTGCGCTTATCCATATTAGCAACCAGACTGTCGGCCAATTCCGTAATAGCCGTATAGGCATAATTGTAGTAATCAGGAAGATTGGTGCAGATACCGTCTATCCAGAATTTCCTTTTGGCGTTGCTGTCTCCGTGTATATAGCGTCATTTGCAGAGTGGATTAATCCTGTTATGTTGTTGGTATCCACCCATAGTTTTAGTGCTCTGCGCAACTCAGGTATTTTAACCTGCTCCAATGAATCATTTATAATATCATCAATTATACCGGCGGCATAGTCTACAGCCTGGTCCCAAAAGGACCCTTTGTCTTTGGAGGTATCGGGACAGACTGCCTTTGCCTCAAGGATTCTTATTGCCTTATCAATGTCAGCTTCGCCTCCGATAAATCCTGATTTCATTTCATACAAAGTGCCGTTCTCATCCAGGGCATATTCATTTCCCAATTTATCCTTATATGTTTTTTGGGAAGCGCCGTTTGTTCCGGTGCTTTTTAAATATTTATTAATAAAAGTTTCTGTGGAAAGGCTGTTATGAAAGCCGTTGTCAGCGCTGCCGGCGTATTTAACTTCAGGCTGCAAATAAGGGCTTTTGCTTAAGGGGACCTTATGTTCCGATATGGCTGCAGTAACTGTACCGCCTTCGTTCAGGGAACGATACGGCAGCAGGAGGCTTTGCTCTGTCTGCTTATATGCGCAGGCTATGTCATGCAAGTTTTTCCCCAATGTTGATGCCGCATTTTTTTCAAGAGAAAGCTTCGTTTCCACAGCTTTTAAGTTTGTTTCCAATATTAGATTTAATAATTATTTTAGTTCGCAGATCGGATCGGATGGAATGAACCTCATTAATCATTTCATCAATTTGATGGCTGCAGCCGGCAATGAGATCAGACTGTAGGTTCATCTTTTCACAATTCACATGAAAGCTTTTCATAGCGATACCTCCTTGGATTTACCTTTCTACAAAGAGTTTATCATGTAAATCAAGAAAAGGATCCTATTCTGATAAACGGCCCATTTGTTCTTATGAACGCCCGCATTTGCAGAAAAACCAGTATGGTTTTGTGGGTAAAATTGCTGCGGCTTACCTCATGGATTTTCCTGCGTCACCGGGGGTGGGGTGGATAGCCAGGTGATTTCAGGAAAGAGGAGAACTGGGCTCGCAGGTGTATTGAAGGAAGTGGACACAGATGGTACAATATAAAAACGGGGTTCACAGAACACCGGAATGTTTTGCAGAACGTCTTACTGCCGTTTTCGGGTATAAGAGGCGGGGCAAAGGAAAAAGGAGGCTGGGAAATTGAAAACCATAGGAATGATTGGCGGGATGAGCTGGGAAAGTACGGTTACTTATTATCAGATTATGAATGAGACGGTGAAGGAAAAGCTGGGGGATTCCATTCGGCGAAGATACTTTTGTACAGTGTGGATTTTGCAGAGATTGAAAAATGCCAGGCTGAGGGCAACTGGGAGAGGAGCGGGGAGATTCTGGCAGAGGCGGCGGCAAATCTTGAGAAGGCGGGAGCTGATTTTATTATAATCTGTACCAACACCATGCACAAGGTTGTCCCACAGATACAGGCTGCCGTCCGTATTCCAATTCTCCATATTGCCGAGGCCACAGCGGCAAAGCTGAAAGCCGACCATATAGAGAGGGTAGCGTTGCTGGGCACAAAATATACCATGACCCAGGCCTTTTATAAAGATAAACTGACAGAGAACAATATCCAGGTTCTGATTCCCGGAAAGGATGAGATTGAAGCCGTAAACCGCATTATTTATGAGGAGCTGTGCCTGGGAGTGGTTTCCGAAGCTTCAAAGAAAGTGTATCTTACTGTTATAGACTCCCTTGCCGCAAAGGGGGCCCAGGGAGTGATACTGGGCTGTACGGAGATCGGCCTTCTGATACAGCAGAGGGATACGGATATCCCGGTGTTCGACACCGCCCGGATTCACGGGATGAGGGCTGCCATGTATTCCATGGAGGATTAGAGCGTGTTTGAAAATTCATTCCCGCCGCAGTTCTCCCTCTTCCCGGCAAATTTGATTTGAATTCTGTTTACATAGCCCGCGCTGGAGACGAAAGGTTTAAAAACAGGCTGAACAGCCATGCAGATTACAATGGGAAAAGAGCCTCAAAGCTGCGATAAATGCAGGTTTAAGGCTCTGTTTGGCTGCTCCGGCTCAGAGCGGTATTGTGCTCTCCTTTTTACTTTACTTCATCCAGCTTAAATCCAAAATATCTCACAGAATTGTTATAGCAGATATCCTTAACCATGGACTCCAGCGCCTTCATATCTGCGGGATACTCACCGTTCTCCACCCAGTTTCCGAAGATATCGCAGAGAATTCTGCGGAAATATTCATGTCTGGTGTAGGACAGGAAGCTTCTGGAATCGGTCAGCATGCCGATAAAGTTGCCGAAGCATCCCAGGTTAGCCAGGGAAACCATCTGTTCGGTCATGCCTACTTTGTGATCGTTGAACCACCAGGCGGAGCCTGCTGGATTTTGCCCGGGAATTTATCCTGGAAGCAGCCGATGATGGTGCCGATGGAGGCGTTGTCATTGGGGTTCAGGGAGTACAGAACGGTCTTGGGGATCTGGTTGGTGGCGCTTAATGCGTTTAAGAAATCAGCCATCTGCGCGCTTGGGGCATAATTATTGATACAGTCAAAACCTGTATCGGCTCCCAGCTTCTCAAACATATAAGCGTTGTTGTCACGCTTGCAGCCATAGTGAATCTGCATAATCCAGTCCATGCGGTTGTATTCTCCTGCCACAAAAAGCATGAATGCAGTCTTGAATTTCAGCTCCTCCTCCTTGGATACAGCCTGGCCCTTTAATCCCTTTGCAAGGATGGCGTCCAGCTCATCTTCACCGGCAGGAACATACATTACATATTCCAGGGCGTGGTCGGATACGCAGCAGCCCATGGAAGCGAAGAACTCCATACGGTTTTTGAGGGCTTCCTTCAATGATGCAAAGCTGGTAATCTTCACATTGCTTACCTGGGAAAGCGTGTCCATGTAAGCGGCAAAGGTTGGTTTTTCCACGTTCATGGCCTTGTCAGGCCTCCATGCAGGCAGAACCTGCACGTCAAACGTCTCGTCCCCGGCAATCTTTTTGTGCCATTCCAGGCTATCTACCGGATCATCGGTGGTGCAGATTAAGGTTACGTTGGACTGTTTAATAAGGTTGCGGACGGTCATGGAATCTTCCTGCAGCTTAGCGTTGCAAAGGTTCCAGACTTCTTCTGCGTTGTCTCCGTTTAAGTAGCCCTGGAAGCCAAAGTATTTTCTCAACTCCAGATGGCTCCAGTGATAGAGAGGATTACCGATTAACTTAGGCATGGTTTCGGCCCAGGCCTGGAATTTCTCGCGGTCGGAGCTGTCGCCGGTTACGTATTTCTCGTCCACTCCGTTGGAGCGCATCTGACGCCATTTGTAGTGATCGCCGCCCAGCCATACCTGGGTAATATTGTCAAATTTGCGGTCCTCATAGATCTCCTGGGGATTGATGTGGCAGTGATAGTCGAGTATGGGCATATTTTCTGCAAAATTGTGATACAGGGTCTTGGCTGTGTCGGTGGATAATAGGAACTCCTTGTCCATAAATGCTTTCATGTTGGTAATCCTCCTTTAGAATTAAAAATTTGTGGTTTTCCTTTTTATTAAGTCAGAGGCGATGGTTGTTCGGCTGGGAACATTTACGCCGCTGAAAACCCCCATTAAGGTGTTGATGGTTGTAGTGCACAGGCTTCCACCTTGCTGTCGATGGATGTGATCTCCGGGTCTGTGCACCTGGCCAGGAGAGAGTTGTTGTATCCTATAATATTCAGTTCATCCGGTATGGAAATTCCCGATACGTGGGCATACTTTACTGCGCCCACTGCCAGGGAATCGTCGGAGGTCATCACCGCGTCAAAGACAAGCCCCTGATCCCTCAGGGACAAAAGAAGATCCCTGGCAGCCTCCATATCCTTGGGGCACTGCTGAATCAGCTCCTGAACCGGCTCTATGCCCTGGGCCTTCAGCGCATCCTTGTATCCCTCCATCTTGTTGACGCCGCTGTAGGAATAGCTGGTGTACAGATACAGGATACGCCTGCGGCCTGCCGACAACAGCTGCCGGGCGGCGCCGTAGACGGCAGCGTGGTCGTCACAGACAGTACTGTATATATTATCCCCTTCCAGATAACCGTTCACCAGCATAACGGGCAGATCGGCCGCAGCTTCTATTATATAGGCGTTGTCCTTGGCCCGCATCTCCACAAACTTGGAACCGGCCAGGATAATTGCGTCCACCCGTTTGGAGCGGAGCAAATCAAAATATTTTTGCTTTGCATCCAGATCATATCCGGTACAGCACAGGATGGCGTCGTAACTGTGGGAGCGGAGCCCGCGTTCCAGATAGTAGATAGCGTTTGCCAGATAAGGGTCGGAGGAGTCGGAACACATGATTCCGATAGTCTGCATTGTATTTAAGCCAAGCCCTCTTGCAAATACATTAGGAGTATACCCCAAATCGTCCATCACTTTCAAAACTTTTTCACGGGTCCTCTCACTCACGTTGGGATTCCCGTTTAAAACCCTGGAAACAGTGGCGATAGACACTCCGGCATGTTCGGAAACATCGTATATATTCATAAAATAACCTCGCATTCTGTAAGCGCTTACAACTAAAGCCATTATACATATTACCAGCAAATAATGCAATAGTTTTTACTTTTTTTATTGACTTATTTCTTGAAAATGAGTATATTAATTGTAAGCACTTACAATAAGGGGACGGAGATAAAGCAGCTGAGCGCCGGGAAAGCGCCATGGTGACTGCTGCGCAATTCAGGCTTCCCTTCCGGTATTGTGGAGCGTACAGGAGCGCAGAAAAATCATGATAGGAGAATGTGAGAACCATGCAGGATATTGTTAAGATTAACAGGAACGATAATGTTGCAGTTGCCCTCAGGCCTCTGGAAAAAGGAGAGACTTGTCTGTGGCGGGCGCGGCGGTGGACCATGGCGGAGGAGATTCCCCAGGGCCACAAGTTTGCCTTAAAAGCCATAAGGAGCGGTGAGGAGATAATCAAGTACGGTTTCCGTATCGGATATGCCAGGGAGGATATCGGCGCCGGAGCCTGGGTTCACGTGCACAATGTAAAGACCGCCCTGGGGGATGTTGTTTCCTATGATTATATGCCGTCAGGTAAGGATGTGGAACCCACGGAGCACGCATTTTTGAAGGTTACCGCAGAGCCGACGGCAAGGTGGGTATCCGCAATGAAATTTGGATTATCCCCACAGTAGGCTGCGTCAACTCTATTGCAAAGGCCCTGGAGGCGGAGGCAAAATCCCTGGCAGCAGGGAATGTTGAGGATGTGATTGCATTTCCCCACCCTTACGGATGTTCCCAGATGGGGGATGATCAGGAGAACACCAGAAAGGTGCTGGCGGACATGATTCACCATCCCAACGCAGGCGGTGTGCTGGTGCTGGGACTGGGATGCGAGAACAGCAATATTCCTGTGCTTATGGATTATATCGGCAGCTATGACGAGGACAGGGTCAAGTTCCTGCAGTGCCAGGATGTGGAGGATGAGATGGAGACGGCCATGGAGCTTCTGAAGGAACTGGCTGTCTATGCAGGCAGCTTTTCCAGGGAGAAGATCGACGCCGGGGAACTGGTTATCGGCATGAAATGCGGAGGCTCGGACGGCCTGTCCGGCATAACCGCCAATCCGGTGGTGGGAGCATTCTCCGACCTGCTTGTGAGCAAGGGGGGAACCACGATTCTGACGGAAGTACCTGAGATGTTCGGGGCGGAAACCCTCCTTATGAACCGCTGCGCCACCCCCCAGCTTTTTGAACAGACGGTGAGCCTTATCAATGATTTTAAACATTATTTTACCAGCCACAACCAGACGATCTATGAAAATCCTTCTCCCGGCAATAAGAAAGGCGGCATTTCCACCTTGGAGGACAAGTCTCTGGGTTGTACGCAGAAGTCAGGAAGCGCTCTTGTAAGAGGGGTTCTGGCCTATGGAGAGCCTGTAAAGGTGAAGGGGCTGAATCTCCTCAGCGCGCCGGGCAACGACCTGGTGGCGTCCACAGCCCTGGCGGTATCCGGCGCGCATATGGTCCTCTTTACAACCGGAAGGGGCACGCCCTTCGCCTCTCCGGTTCCCACCGTAAAGATATCCAGCAACACCAGGTTGTCCGGCCATAAGAACAACTGGATTGATTTTAACGCAGGCCGCATGGTTGAGGACATGAGCCGGGAGGAACTGGCACAGGAGCTTCTGGACTATGTCCTGGCAGTGGCATCCGGCAAAAAGGTGAAATCCGAGGAGGCAGGTTTCCACGATATGGCAATTTTCAAGCAGGGCGTCACTCTGTAAAGAAGCCGGACACATGGGATTTTCAAAGATGTTCCGGAAATCGCATCTGAATTCTGAAAGGAACCCGGACCGTCCAGGCGTCCGGGCCTTTCTGCATATGCAGAAAGGCTTTCCCGCTGCAGTGCGGCCCGGCATGGCGGAAATGCCAGTTCAAATTCAGGATGCGCGTCCTGTTCCACGTGTTTTTTTCTTGCATAATAAAATCGGATGGTGTATACTAAAGAAAAGTATTTTCGTATATACGTATAATAAATGCATATGCGAATAGTTGAGCGTATAAGAGGGAGGCACACATGAAACTGAACAGGACCACACTGCGACCATAGAGATATTAAAACTGGTTTCCAGAAAACCGGACGGCATAACATTGGATGAGATTTGCGAAAAGCTGGACCTTCCCAAGACAAGCGGGTATGATATCGTCACAACCCTGGTACACACAGGAATGATTCATGTTGCCAGGGAACAGAAGCAGCGCTACACCATCGGTCTTACTGCTTACCGCATCGGCATCAATTATACCAACAACCTGGATTTTATCAGCGCCATTGACCCTGTGCTGAAGGCATTTTCAAGGGAAGTTGGCAAGACAGTATTTTTTGGAATCCGTTCCGACGATGCAGTTGTATACATCTGTAAATTTGAACCTGAGAATCCGATTATCACAACCGCTACCGTGGGGACCAAGAATCCGATCCACTGCACATCCCTGGGAAAGGCGATTATGGCTTTTACAGAGGAGGAGGAGGTGGGCGAGGCGCTGAAGCGCATGAACTTTAAAAAGCATACGGAGCGCACCATTCTGAACCAGGAGGCGTTTCTGAAAGAGCTTGAGCAGGTGAGGGAAAAGGGCTATGCTCTTGACGCCAGAGAGCTGGAAGAACATATGGAATGTGTAGGAGCGCCTGTATTTGGGCAGGATGGTAATGTGATGGGAGCCATCAGCGTGTCCAGCCTTTACAAACCCACGGAGGATTATGACGCCCTGGGCCGCCTGGTCCATGAAAAAGGAAAGGAGCTTTCAAGGCTTTTGGGTTACCTGGGAAAATATGAATAAAAACTTGCGATTTTCCTCCTTTTACTGTTGACAAACCAGGGGGCAGGATGTAAAATTTAATCATGAAATCGTAATTATGAAATTGATTCGCATATGCGAACTAAAAGAAGGAGAAGAGAAATGAAAAAGAACAGGTTTTAGCAAGAATGAAAGAAGATTGTCTGGTTGCTGTTGTTCGTGCCAAGAACTATGAGCAGGGAGAGAAGGTAGTAGATGCCATTATCCAGGGCGGAATCAACTTCATCGAGCTGACTATGACCATGGACGAGGGCGATCCTGTAGCGTTCATCAAGATGATGGCCGACAAGTACAGAAACAACGACAAGATTGTAATCGGCGCGGGCACTGTTCTGGATCCTGAGACAGCAAGAGCGTGCATCCTTGCAGGCGCCAACTATATCGTAAGCCGGGCTTAAATGTGGAGACCATCAAGCTCTGCAACCGCTACAGAGTGCCCATGCTTCCGGGGGTCATGACTCCAACCGAGGCCATCACAGCGCTGGAGGCCGGATGCGACGTTATCAAGATTTTCCCGGGTAACATTGTGGGACCGGCAGCCATCAGCTCCTTTAAGGGCCCCTTGCCCCAGGGCGAGTTCATGCCCTCCGGCGGCGTAGACGTGGATAATGTTGACAAGTGGATCAATGCAGGCGCTTACGCAGTGGGAACCGGCTCCAGCCTTACAAAGGGCGCCAAGACAGGCGATTTTGCAGCTGTCACAGCCAAGGCGCAGGAATTTGTTGCAGCAGTTGCAGCGGCAAGAGCGAAATAAGCGCTGCTCCGGCGGCAGAGCGCTCACCGAAACAGAAGGGTTCATTATTAAAGGAAAATAAAGGAGAAATAACAATGGCAAAAGTAGTTACCATGGGCGAAATCATGTTGAGATTATCTACCCCTAACAATGAGAAATTCATTCAGGCAGACGAGTTTGATATCAATTACGGCGGCGGTGAGGCAAATGTGGCCGTATCCCTGGCAAATTACGGACATGACGCTGAGTTTATCACGGCGGTACCGGCTAATCCAATCGGCGAGTGCGCAGTGGCGGCCCTGAGAAAATATAATGTGGGCACAAAGCATATTGCAAGAAGTGGCGAGAGGCTGGGCATCTATTTCCTGGAGACAGGCTCCGCCATGAGAGCTTCCAATGTTGTTTATGACCGCGCCCACAGCGCAATCTCCACGGCAACGCCTGATCAGTTCAACTTTGACGAGATCTTTGCAGATGCAGACTGGTTCCACTTTACAGGTATTACCCCTGCTGTCAGCGACGCTGCCATTGATCTGACAGAGGCGGCTTTAAAGGCTGCCAAGGCTCACGGCGTAACCGTATCTGTAGACTTAAACTTCCGCAAAAAACTCTGGTCCTCCGAGAAGGCTCAGAAGGTAATGACCAATCTGATGCAGTATGTTGACGTATGCATCGGCAATGAGGAAGATGCAGAGAAGGTTCTGGGCTTCAAGCCGGGCAACACGGACGTTACCTCCGGTGAACTGGAACTGGCGGGATATGTGGATATCTTTAACCAGATGGCTGATAAGTTCGGCTTCAAGTATATTATCAGCTCCCTCCGCGAGAGCCACAGCGCATCAGACAACGGCTGGTCCGCATGCATCATGGACGGCAAGACCCGTGAGTTCTATCACTCCAGAAAGTATCATATCACCCCATTGTTGACCGTGTAGGCGGCGGCGACTCCTTCGCGGCAGGCTTGATCTGCGGTCTGGCGGACGGTAAGGATATGAAGGCTGCGCTGGAATTTGCAGTGGCCGCTTCTGCATTAAAGCATACCATACCCGGAGACTTTAACCTTGTAACCCGCGCAGATGTGGACAATCTGGCAGGGGGAGACGGTTCAGGCCGTGTACAGAGATAGGGTTTAAGGATCATAAACAGAGCGCCATATAATACGAGACGCTAATCCTCCAGACAGGTATTAGCCGTTTCTCATATCAGAACCAACCACTGACGAATAAAAAGGAGAACAATAATGGCAGAGAATAGCAGCAGAAGCTTTGATCTTCTCACCTTGGGGCAGGTACTGCTCAGACTTTCACCGCCGGACAATGAACGTCTGTCCAGGGGGATACATTTATAAAGCAGGTAGGAGGCGCAGAGCTGAATGTGGCAGTGGGCGCATCCCTGCTGGGACTTCACACAGGAGTTATCTCCAAACTCCCGGCCCATGATATCGGCAGCTATATGAAAGGGAAAATCCGTTCCTTTGGGGTCAGCGACGACTTTTTTATGTACGACCATTCCCCTGCCGCACGTGTGGGCATTTATTACTACGAGAACGGCGCTATCCCAGAAAGCCCAAGGTTATCTACGACAGACACAACAGCTCGTTCTACTCCCTGAACATTGACGAGATTCCTGAGGCGGTGTACACGGCTTCCAAATGCTTTCACACCACAGGCATTACCCTGGCCCTCAACGGGCAGGTGCGGGAGACGGCCGTTGAGATGATCAAACGGTTTAAGAAGGCCGGAACCCTGGTTTCCTTTGACGTAAACTTCAGGGGCAATCTGTGGAACGGCGACCAGGCCAGAGAGTGCATCCTTCAGATCCTTCCCTATGTGGACATATTCTTCTGCTCAGAGGATACGGCGAGACTTACGTTTTTAAAGACGGGCACTGCCAGAGAGATGATGAAAGGCTTTACGGAGGAATATCCGATTTCCATCGTGGCCTCCACCCAGAGGATTGTACACAGCCCCAAGCGGCACACCTTTGGTTCTATCATCTACGATGCCGCAAGGGACGCCTATTACGAGGAGGAGCCTTACAGGGATATAGAGGTGGTGGATCGGATCGGAAGCGGGGACGCTTACATTTCCGGCGCCCTTTACGGACTTTTAAGCACAGGGGGCGACTGCTCCAAGGCGGTAGCCTACGGAAATGCCACGGCAGCCGTGAAGAATACCATTCCGGGGGATCTTCCCTCCTCCAATCTGGATGAAATCGAGACAATTATAAAAGCCCACAACCAAACGGGCCCTCAGAGCGAGATGGCCCGTTAGCGGCGGCTGAATCTTGTTTCCCGCCCTGTGAACTGTTACGTATTTTAAGAAGGATTTTAGGGGATATGTAAGAATAGGGTGACATTTGTAATAAGATTAATGCTTAATTCAGAATTATTAAGAAATCTTTTATTGGATATAAGCGGTAAATGATCTATACTTCTCTTGCAGGCGCTCATCAGGCCCCTTCGGAATACCGGCAGGGTTCCGGATGGATGGCTGCAGAACAGGCGGCGGCCCAAGGGACGCTGCAGACGAAAAGGAGAAGATAATATTGAGAAAATATCGATTATATGCAGCAGGAATTTGTACGGCCATTGCTTTGGGAACCAGCGGCTGCGCAGCAGCAGCCGGAGCCGCCACAACTGCTCCTACCCAGGTCCAGGAAACCACAGAGGAGACTACACAGGCAGATACCACGGTTGTTGAGACGGTTTCCGGCGCCATTGAGAGTATGGCTGAGAGCCAGCCTGAAGCCTTGCAGCCCATTTGTATTTTCGGACCGGTCACGATTCAGGAGGACGGAAGATATTCCGTCGATAACCAGTCCGGTGTGAGCATGAGCGGAGAGATTATCCTCAATATCTCGGCAGAGACTACATATATCCTGGATGCAGTTTCCGGCCTGCCTGCAAAATCAGAGAGCATCAAGAACGGAGACATCATCTATGCTTACATAGGCCCTGCCATGACCATGAGCCTGCCTCCTATGACGAACGCAGAGGTTATTTTTGCCAATGTGGCGGCAGATGCAAAGGCTCCCGAGTATGTGGAGATTAAGTCCATGATTACCGATGCGGACACTTCCAGGTCTGTTTTGACAGCGGCAGACGGAAGAGAATTCACCCTCACGGACGACTGCAACATTTTTCCCTATCTCACAAGAAATATCGTCACACTGGACGACCTGACCGCAGGAAGAAAATGCGTGGTCTGGGCGGATGAGGACGGAAACGCCGGCAAAATAATGCTGTTTGCCCAGTAATAACAGAATATGAAACAGGGATGAGATCCGTTTTTGGATTTCATCCCTGTTTTTGCGCCTTTGGCATGCTCTGCAGGTTTAGTTCCCGCATTCTATACTTATTTCATTGAATCTGTCCAGAATATCCTCGATGCCAGACCCCCTTTTTATCATCCCCGTCCTTGTCGATAATCGCCTGCCCCTGGTGCATCATCAGGAGGCGATCCCCATACTCCACTGCATAGCGCAGATTGTGGGTAACCATGATAGTGGTCAGATTCTTCTCCTTTACCACCTTATCGGTCAGCGCCATTATGGTTTCTGCAGTCTTGGGATCCAGAGCAGCCGTGTGTTCGTCCAGTATGAGAAATTCTATGGGAGTCATAGTGGACATGAGAAGGGCCATGGCCTGGCGCTGTCCTCCTGACAGCACGCCTACCTTCACATCCATTTTATCCTCCAGCCCAAGCCCCAGAGCGCTGAGAGATTCACGGTAATAATCCAGCCTCTGCCTGTTAGTGCCACGGCGGAGATTAAATGGTTTCCCCTTGTTGTCGGCCAGAGACATATTTTCCAGAATGGTCATGGAGGGGCAGGTGCCCATGGCAGGATTCTGGTATACCCGGCCGATGCGGCGCTGGCGCTTGTATTCCGGCATGGGGGTGATGTCCCGGCCGCCAATGAGGATGGAACCTCCATCCAGGGGAATGCTTCCGCAGATAATGTTCAGCATGGTGGTTTTTCCGGAACCGTTGCTGCCCACTACGGATACAAACTGGTGATCCTTTACCACAAGATTAAAATCCCTGAAAATGCAGGATTCATTTACAGTGCCGGCATTATAGTGTTTGGATATATGCTTAAGCTCAAGCATGGCTTTTCACCTTCTTTCCCCTGGAGGAGCTTGCCAGCAGGATAATCAGAAACAGGATGGATGTAATCAGTTTCAGATCGGAAGCCGCCACGGGGAAAGAGACGGTGACCCTTCCGAGATGGATGACCACATCCCCCAGGGACAAAGCCAGCGAGACACAGGCTTTGTACACAATGGAACCGATGATGACGGCGGTGGTGGACTTAACAAAGCCAAACCGTTTAAAGAGCTGGGTTCCTATAATTACATTTGCAAGCCCGATGACGATGGTGCCTGTTCCTACCGAAACCTCAAAAAACCCCTTTTGCTGGCAGTATATGCTTCCCGCCAGCGCGGCAAACCCGTTGGCAATGGCGAGGCCCACGATTTTTACAGAGCCTTATCTTTTGCCAGGGAGGTTACCAGCACATCATTGTCGCCCACAGCTCTTAAAAGATAACCGGAGCGGGTATTCAGATAGGCGTCCAGAAGAAGCTTGCAGACGGCGGCAATGAAAAACAGGATGATTGTAACCAGATATGGCTTTAAAGCTTCAGGGACTGTGCCGGATAAAAAGTCATTGCTGAATATGGTATCCCTGCTGAAAAAGGCAGGTTGGCTTTGCCTGCAATCCGCAGATTGATGGAGTAAAGGGCAGTCATGACAATGATTCCGGACAGCAGATCCCGGACCTTAAGCTTTACGTGGATCAGTCCTGTAACGCACCCGGCCAGGCCCCTGCTGCAAAGGAGAGAAACAGGGCGGCCACAGGGTGAAGGGGCCCGATGAGGGGGAGACCGTTGGCTATCCCGGCGGCAGTCAGGGCGGCTCCCAGCGGAAAGGTGCCGTCCACAGACAAGTCCGGAAAATCCAGAATTTTATAGGTGATATATACGCCCAGAGCCATAATGGCATAGATCAGGCCCTCTTCAAAAATACCAAAAATAATCGTTGTCATGATGTTCCTCCAGAAATTTCCAAATCAAAGACACAGACCGATGGAGCCTGCCGGGTATACTTTACTGCGCAACGGAATCAAACATCCCGGCGGCAGTTTTGGTGAGAGATTCCGGCAATGTGAGGCCAAGCGTCCCGGCTACCTGTGTATTGCCGTAGAAAGCCGCATCCTTAATCGTCTCATAGTTCATCTCACTGGCCTTCTTCTCCCCTTTTAAAACCTGAGCGGCCATTTTTCCGGTCTGCTTTCCAAGTTCAATATAGTCCAGTCCCATAGCGGCCAGACAGCCGATTTTCACCTGTTCAATCTCGCTTCCAAATACAGGTATCTTTTTAGCCGCAGCCTTATCCAGAATAACGGGCAGGGAAGCGACCACCGTGTTGTCGGTCAGGTTGGTGATACAATCCACCTTGTTGATGAGAGCGTCCGCAGCCAGGGAAACGTCTGCCGACGAGGAGATGCCGGAACTTACAATCTCAAAGCCGTAATCAGGCGCAAGGGCTTTGTACTCTGCAATTGCAGACTCGGAATTCACCTCGCTGGTAGTGTACATGATACCGATGGTCTTTGCGTCCGGGAGGATCTCCCGAATCATCTTAAGCTGCTGCTCTACGGGAAGTTTGTCGCTGGTGCCTGTGATCTCGCCTACAGGAGTCCCATCGGCGTTGGCAAGCTCTGCAGCTGCCGGGTCTGTGACGGCTGTGAAAATAACGGGAATATCTGACTTGATGGAAACGCCGTATTCGGCCTGAGCCATAGGCGTGGCAACGCCGCACATCAGATCCACATTCCTGCCTGCAAAATTGGTGGCGATCTGGCTGGCTGTTCCGCCGTCCGCCTGGGCGTTTTCATAGAGGACCGTCAGATTTTTCCCTCCTCGATGCCCTCCTGGGCCAGGCCAAGGAGAAATCCCTCACGGCAGTTATCCAGGGAACCGTGTTCTGCAAACTGGCCGATACCGATGGTGTACTGTTTTTCTCCGCCTTCCCGGCCGGCTTCGTCAGAAGCCTCAGAGCTTTCCTGCTCCGTCTCTGATTCCGCTTCTGCAGAAGGGGCGGCAGCGGCGTCCGCCTCTGTCTGTGGGGCGGTTTCCTTTGGGGTGGTGGAGATGCAGCCTGTCAAAAGGGATGCACCCACAGCGGCAGTTAATACCATAGCAATTGTTTTCTTCATAATCTTGTTCCTCCTCATAAATTGGTGCACAGCTGACAAAAAATCATCTCGCAAAATCCGGCACAAAGAGATTACGAGCGTACATATGAAAATAAAAAAAGCCCCAATTACAGCATTCACTGTAATTGAGACGAATAAACATCCGCGGTGCCACTCAAATTGACTAAAAGTCCACTTTACACATACGATCATATGCGCCGCTCTGGTAACGGTTGCGGAATCCGTCGGTCCATACAGATAACTATCCTTCAGGACCGCCCTCAAAAGTCCATTCGGCCGCCAGCCTTATACCGCAATCCCACCGCCTGCGGCTCTCTGTGATAATGCTTTGGAAGCTTACTCCTCTTTGTCAACGGTTTACTTTATAGTTCCGTATCTTAATACAAAGGGAAGGATTTGTCAACACAAATTTGAGAAAAAATTTTTCCAAAATTTCCCGGAGCCTGTGGGAACCTTTCTTTCCCACAGATGAACGCCCCGCGCCCCGGGAGGTTTATCCCCGATGCAGGAGGCGCAGCGGGCGGCGCTGACTGAAGTTGGGGGGAGATTTTTGCGCAGACGGCGGAAATGAATGTTCAGACACGCCCCGGCACATAAAAAATACTACCATAGTTCAGGAATATGTGGTAAACTGAAAGCAGATATACAGGAAAAATAATAGATGGGAATATGATAGTATAAGAGGACAGGAGGATTGCTGTGAGCCGGCTGCTGATAGTAGTGGATATGCAAAAGGACTTTGTGGACGGCGCCCTTGGGACGGCAGAAGCCCGGGCCATCGTACCGCAGGTCATGAAAAAATAGAAGAGTACAGAGACAGGGGCGATGAAGTGGTATTTACCCTGGATACACACATGGACAATTACATGGATACGATGGAGGGAAAGAAGCTTCCCGTTCCCCACTGCATCAAAGGCACGCCCGGCTGGGAGCTGGCAGATGCGTTTAAAGATATTCCGGGCAGGAGGTTTGAGAAACCCACCTTCGGAAGCCAGGAGCTGGCCCGGTATGTTTCCGAGGGAACCTACGACTGTGTGGAGCTTATAGGCCTCTGTACGGATATCTGCGTAATCTCCAACACCCTGCTTATAAAGGCGGCCGTACCGGAGACGCCCATTGTGGTGGACGGGCGCTGCTGTGCCGGAGTGACGCCTGAGAGCCATGAAAATGCTTTAAAGGCCATGAAGCTGTGCCACATTGACATTCTGTAAAATCGGTGGAACACCATGGGAACACAGACTGAATTATTACTATAACAAGGGGGCTTTATTATGAAAGACAACCATTTTATAATTACCATTGAGCGGCAGTACGGCAGCGGAGGACGCCTTACAGGCAAGCGGCTGGCTGAGGAGCTGGGGATTCATTTTTATGACGAGGAGATTCTCAAGGTGACTTCCGAAACCAGCGCCATCGGCGAACAATATTTCCGGCTGGCGGATGAGCGGGCGGGAAACAATCTTTTGTACCGCATTGTCACCGGGATGAAGCCGGAGCTTACGGAGCCGGACAGAGGAGGGCATAAGATTACTTCGCCTGAGAATCTGTTCCGTTTTCAGTCTTCGGTTATACGCAAGCTTGCTGCGGAAGAATCCTGTATCATTGTGGGCCGCTGCGGCAATTATGTGCTTCAGGACCAGATCGACAATGTGATCCGCATCTTTGTGTATGCAGATACCGTCACGCGGATCCGCAGAATTATGGATGTGGATAAGGTGGATGAGGCCGAGGCCCTCCGCAGAATGAAACGCATCGACAAGGAACGGACCGAGTATCACCGCTATTTTACAGGCAGGGAGTGGATGGATATGGAGAATTATGACCTCCCAATCAACGCCAGCCGCATCAGCTATGACCAGATGATTCAGCTGATAAAGGACTACCTTTCACTCAGAGGCTATTTATAGAAAAGAAGAGTTTATAACAGAGGTATAGAAATGAACAGTATTTTTGCAGGAATATTGATTCCGTTTATAGGAACCACAGCAGGCGCCGCCTGTGTCTTTTTCCTGAAAGGAGCTTTAAAGCCCAGGGTGCAGAAAGCCTTCCTGGGCTTTGCTTCCGGCGTTATGGTGGCCGCTTCCGTGTGGTCGCTTCTGATTCCGGCTATGAATATGAGCGAAGGCATGGGAAAGCTGGCATTTGTTCCGGCTGCAGTGGGATTCCTGCTTGGAATCGGATTTTTACTTTTATTGGATGAGGTTACGCCTCATCTGCACATTGACACAGAGGAACCTGAGGGGCCTAAGAGCAGCCTTAAGAAAAGCACGATGCTGGTGCTGGCCGTAACCCTCCACAACATTCCCGAAGGCATGGCTGTGGGCGTAGCGTTTGCAGGGCTTTTGTCGGAAAACGGATCGATCACCATGGCGGGCGCACTGGCCCTGTCCATCGGTATTGCAATCCAGAACTTTCCTGAGGGAGCCATCATTTCCCTGCCTTAAAAGAGGCGGCGGGAAGAAAGAAGGCGTTTATTTACGGAATGCTCTCAGGCGTTGTGGAACCTATAGGAGCGCTGATTATGCTTTCGCTTACCGATATTCTGGGTCCGGCCCTTCCTTATTTCCTGGCTTTCGCTGCAGGCGCCATGATATATGTGGTGGTTGAGGAGCTGATACCGGAGTCGTCAGAAGGCCCCACTCCAATGTGGCCACAATCGGATTTGCATTGGGCTTTGTGGTGATGATGATCCTGGATGTGGCTTTAGGATAGCAGATTTATCTCATCAGTTTTTCCAAATCTCCATAGAATTCCGGATAAGAAATATTCACGCAGCCGCTGTCCGTAATCTCAGTCACTCCCTCGGCGCATAGGCCTGCAACCGCAAAGGTCATGGCAATTCTGTGGTCCTTATGGCTGCGGATAACCGTTCCTCTGAGAGGCCGCCCCGCCCCGGATGATCATGCCGTCCTCCGTCTCCTCCACGTCGGCGCCCATGGCCCGGAGATTCTCCGCCATGACTGCAATACGGTTGGACTCCTTTACCTTCAGCTCCGCTGCATCCCGGATAACGGTATCCCCCTGGGCGAAGCAGGCCATAGCGGCAATCACAGGAAGTTCGTCAATGAGGGTGGGGATAATGCTCCGCCGATGGTCACGCCGTGAAGGCTTTTGTGGCGCACCAGAATATCCGCGGTAGGTTCTCCCTCCCCCCTCTGAGATTCAGAAGCCGTATATCCGCTCCCATATCCCTGCAGACCTGAATAAGGCCGTCTCTGGTAGGATTTACGCCTACATTTTTGACGAGTATCTCAGAGCCGGGAACCATGAGGCCTGCACAGATAAGTAGGCGGCGGAGGAAATGTCTCCCGGAACCATGATTTTACCTCCGTAAAGCTCAGAGGCAGGCTTTATAATGGCGGCGGTTTTGCGGGCAGAAACCTCGGCGCCAAAGAGCTTCAGCATCCGTTCCGTGTGATCCCTTGAAACATAGGGCTCGGTTACGCTGGTGGTTCCCTCTGCATAGAGTCCCGCCAGGAGAACCGCAGATTTTACCTGTGCGGAAGCCACCGGAGATATGTAATCAATTCCATGGAGGGGGCCGCCCTTAATCAGCAGCGGTGCGCATCCGTTATCCCCAGCGCTTTTAATGCGGGCTCCCATCATAGTAAGAGGCTCCATAATCCGTTTCATAGGGCGTTTTTGTATGGACTCGTCTCCGGTGAGGGTAGTATCGAAGTTCTGGGCGCAGAGAATCCCGGATATGAGCCTTGTGGTAGTACGCTGTTGCCGCAGTCCAGAACGGTTCCCGCTTTTTTCAGCCCGTGGAGTCCATTGCCGTGGACCACAACCACGCCGCCTTTGTTTTCAATGGAAACGCCCATTTTTTCAAAACAGGAGATGGTGGAAAGGCAGTCCGCCCCCTGAAGAAAATTGTGAATCTCTGTAGTCCCTCTGGCAATTGAGCCGAACATGACGGCCCGGTGGGAGATCGACTTATCACCGGGAACGGTTATTTCCCCCCTGAGCCCTGTGGCTTTTCTGAATTTCATGAATTTAGTCTCCTTATCCTTCTACATCCTGAACATTTCGTATTTATATTTTTCCATCTGCTTCCAGGCAGCCTCCATAGCGGCCTCGTCGTAGAACGCAATCTTAAGAACGCCTTCGCCCCGCTCACGGTTATTGTTGATACCGATATTTTTAATGCTGATTCCTTTAGCCGCAAGGATTACGGAGATGGTGGAGATGGCGCCCACCTCATCGGCCACATCCACAGTGAATTCATAGGATGGCTCAACAGAGCCTTTGGCCCGGTCTGTTATGGAATTGCGGTAATCCCTGGAGGTTTCAAAAAGGCGGTAGACTGCCCGGCTGTCATGTCCTTTAATCTCAGCCAGAACCCTGGAGAGAGAGGCGATGTAGGCTTCCAGAATTTCTGCAATGGGCTCCACGTTGGTCATGCAGATCTGTTCCCACATCTCAGGGGAGGAGGAGGCGATCCTCGTTATATCCTTAAAACCGCCTGCAGCCACCTGCTTCATAGTTCCGGCTTCCGTATCGCGGTCCCGTACCAGATTCACAAGGCTGGAGGCCACCAGATGAGGCAGGTGGCTGATAGCGGCCACCACCTTATCATGCTCCTGTAGTCCAGCACAAGAGGAATCGCGCCGATGGTTTCGGCCACAGCCACAATCCTCCTTGTATTCCGATCCCCATTCTCCCGGATCTCCTGGCTGCTTCCGCTGCTCTGGCCTGAAGGGGAGTCACAATATAGTAAGCATTTTCCAGAAGATGGTCTGTGGAGTTTTCATATCCGGTTTTCTCGGAGCCTGCCATGGGATGGCTCCCACAAAAACGTCTGTAAGCCCCTGCCTGAGAATCTCCTCATGGATCCCTGTCTTTGTGCTGCCCACATCCGTAATGAGAGCGCCTTTCTTCAGAAAGGGGCGAATCCCGGAGAGATACCGGGCATTATACTCCACAGGGTACAGAGAAAAATCAGATCGCACTCCCTGAGCTCCTCACCGATCCCATCCATAATTACATCTACAATTCCGTCCTCTCTGGCCTGCTCCAGGCGGGAGCGGGTGCGCATATAGGCCTTAATTTTCACATCCGGCCTGGCGCGCTTGATACCTCTGGCTATGGATCCGCCTATAAGGCCCAGGCCGATAAAGCCGATAACCGAATCTTCCATCCTCAGTTTTTCCATAGATTGCTCTCCTTTATAAGCTGCGTCCTGCCAGATCGCAGTAGGGTTTTAGATCCCTCATAAGAACTTCAAAATCCCCAAAGGTCAGTGACTGGGGCCGTCGGATAAGGCCCGCTCCGGACAGGGTGAACCTCTATCATAAGGCCGTCTGCGCCCGCCGCAATAGCCGCCTTTGCAAGAGGCTCCACATAAGCTCTGACTCCGGTGGCATGGCTTGGGTCTACGATAACAGGAAGATGGCTCTTTTGGCGTATAACCGGCACTGCGCTGATATCCAGCGTGTTTCTGGTGGAAGTCTCGTAGGTGCGGATGCCCCGCTCACAGAGGACAATGTTGGGGTTCCCCTCGGAAATGATATATTCCGCCGCATTCAGCCATTCATCTATGGTTGCGCAAAGCCCTCTCTTTAACAGCACAGGAATCCCCGTCTTTCCGGCCTCCTTCAGCAGTTCAAAGTTCTGCATGTTTCTGGCGCCGATCTGAAGCATATCCACATATTTGGCGGAGGTTTCGATTGCGTGGGCGCTGGTGACCTCACAGATTACGTTTAAGCCGGTGGCTTCTCTGGCTTCCTTCATATATTTAAGGCCCTCCTCCTCAAGGCCCTGGAAGGAGTAGGGGGAAGTACGGGGTTTGTAAGCGCCGCCCCGAAGGAAAGAGGCCCCTGCCTTTTTCACGGCAATTGCAGTTTCCATCAGCTGTTCGCTGGACTCCACAGCGCAGGGGCCGGCCATTACCGTCATAACGCCCGGACCGATATGGGTATTGCCCACAGGAACCACGGAATCCTCAGGATGGAATTTTTTATTAACCAGCTTGTAGGATTCGGTGACGGCCACCACCTTGTCCACGCCCTCGCTGATCTCGATGTTGCTGCCGGCCAGCTTCGTTTTATCTCCCACCACGCCTACAATGGTGACCTGGGAGCCCTTGGACAGATGGACCTGAAGGCCTCTGGATTCAATCATATGTGTTACTTTTTGTACCGCTTCCTGGGAAGCGTTTGGCTTCATAATAATAATCATGGCATTTATGCTCCTTATTTTTAGGAGGGCTTCTGATTAGGCCCTTTCGTTTGCTCCTGATAGTGTACGTCATTCCTCTTTAAATGTCAATACTTTAATGCTTTAAACTTTTACGCTTTTATGTGTATAAGTGAACGGGCGTTTATTAAAGCTCCCGGATTATCTTTGAAACTTCCTTCGTCCCGGGTTAAAGGGATTTGTGAATCCATGTCAAAAAATGCAACCCTTCAGACAGCGTATCTCCCTGATCGAAAAAACCGGTCAAGAAGCATCGGATGAACTGTTACAAAAAAATCCGTAACATTGTTGTGCAAAAACGATAAAAAGCTTGAAAAATTCAGAAAAATTTAGTAAAATATACGCATAGGCTTAAATTTTAATGCACAGGAGGGAAATATATGAACGTATATGGGACTGAACAAATCCGCAACGTTGTGTTGCTTGGTCACGGAGGCGCAGGTAAGACAACCGTTGCGGAAGCATTGGCGCATGTGACCGGAGTTACAACACGTATGGGAAAAGTGCCCGACGGCAACACCATCAGCGATTATGACAAGGAAGAAGTTAAGAGACAGTTTTCGATTTCCACCACCCTGATTCCTCTGGAGTACCAGGGAGAGAGCGGGCCAATTAAGATTAACCTTTTAGATACACCTGGATTTTCGATTTTGTAGGAGAAGTTGAGGAGGCAGTCAGCGTAGCTGATGCAGCCATTATTGTTGTTAACTGTAAGGCAGGAATTGAACCGGGCACAGAGAAGGCTTGGGAGCTGTGCGAGAAGTTCCGTCTGCCCAGACTGATTTTCGTCACCAATATGGACGATGATCATGCCAGCTACCGCGAACTGGTAGTCAAGCTGGAAACAAGGTTTGGCCGTAAGATTGCGCCCTTCCAGCTGCCAATCCGTGAGAATGAAAAATTTGTAGGTTTCGTCAACGTGGTTAAGATGGCCGGACGCCGTTTTACCAATTTAAGCGATTATGAAGAGTGCGAGATCCCCGATTATGTTCAGAAGAATCTGACCATTGCAAGGGACGCTCTCATTGAGCTGTTGCCGAGACCAATGAAGAATATATGGAGCGCTATTTCCTGGGCGAGGAATTTACACAGGATGAGATTTCCACAGCGCTGCGCACCCATGTAATTGAGGGGGAGATTGTTCCTATCATGATGGGTTCCGGCATCAACTGCCAGGGCTTCAAGGTGCTTCTCCAGGCCATAGACAAATATTTCCCGTCACCTGACCATTTTGAGTGCATCGGCGTGGACGTATCCACAGGGGAACGTTTCACCGCCAAATACAATGATGACGTATCTCTGTCTGCAAGAGTATTTAAAACCATCGTGGATCCCTTCATCGGTAAGTATTCTTTGATGAAGATTTGTACCGGCACGCTGAGGGGCGACACAATTGTCTATAATGTAAATAAGGATGCAGAGGAGAAGATTGGCAAGATCTATATTCTCAGAGGCAAGGAGCAGATAGAGGTACAGGAACTGAAAGCGGGCGATATCGGAGCTGTTGCAAAGCTGACCGCTACTCAGACCGGCGATACTATGGCAGTGCGTACTGCGCCCATTGTATATCACAAACCTGAGATTTCCACTCCTTATACATACATGGCGTACAAAGCGGTGAACAAGGGCGAGGACGACAAGGTGTCCACAGCGCTGTCTCGTATGATGGAAGAGGATCTGACGCTGAAGGTTATCAACGATGCAGAGAACCGCCAGTCCCTTCTTTACGGCATCGGCGACCAGCAGCTGGATGTGGTTGTGAGCAGGCTTCAGAGCAGATACAAAGTGGATATCACACTGACAAAGCCTAAGTTTGCTTTCCGCGAAACCCTTCGCAAGAAAGTGAAGGTACAGGGCAAGCATAAGAAGCAGTCCGGCGGACATGGCCAGTACGGCGACGTTATTATGGAGTTTGAGCCCTCCGGCGATCTGGAGACGCCCTATGTATTTGAGGAGAAGGTGTTCGGCGGCTCTGTGCCCAGAAACTACTTCCCTGCGGTTGAAAAAGGGCTTCAGGAATCGGTTCTCAAAGGACCGCTTGCAGGATATCCTGTAGTAGGCCTGAAGGCGACGCTTTTAGACGGCTCCTACCATCCGGTGGATTCCTCTGAGATGGCGTTTAAGATGGCTACCATCCTGGCATTTAAGCAGGGCTTTATGGATGCGGGCCCGGTGCTTCTGGAACCCATCGCTTCCCTGAAGGTAATTGTTCCGGATAAGTTTACCGGCGATGTTATGGGCGATTTGAACCGCAGGAGAGGCCGCGTTCTTGGCATGAACTCGGACCACAACGGCAAACAGATTATTGAGGCGGACATTCCCATGTCGGAGCTCTTTGGTTACAACACGGATCTGCGTTCCATGACCGGTGGAATCGGCGTTTACTCTTATGAGTTCAGCCGTTACGAGCAGGCCCCCGGAGATGTCCAGAAGCGTGAAGTGGAAGCCAGAGCGGCGGCTAAGGATTCCGATTGATCTTTCATAGGATAAAGGGCACAGCTGTACCGCAGACTTTGCGGTGCGGCTGTTTTTCCGAAGTACTGTTCCAGGGCAAATCTGATTTTTTATAAATGTTGCATATATCACAGAAAAACAGGAACCATTATGATATAGTGTAACCATAAGAATAAACGATCCTGTGAGGCTTCAAAGGACATCACAGTAACATTAAAGGAGGAAATTGATATGAAGAAATATTTATGTGATCCATGTGGGTATATCTATGATCCGGCGGTTGGGGATCCGGACGGCGGAATTCAGCCGGGGACTGCATTTGAAGATATTCCGGAGGATTGGGTATGTCCCATTTGCGGAGTAGGCAAAGATATGTTCTCTGTGGTAGAGGAGTAAAACAAATATAATAAGTGCTTCTTCAGGCTGAACTTAGAGGCCTGGAGAAGCATTTTTTGCTTGTATAAAGTCCCGGAAAAGCTTACAATATGTATCAGAAACTTCTATTCCTGCAAAACCATGAGCCATGCAGCCGTAGTTACATGGATATTGACGATTGCAGCAGGGGCCGGACATCCCGAAGCTTCCCGGGGGGTGTCTGAATCATAACCGCTAAGGAGAGGACCGCATCTTATGACCGGAGACAAAGAAGGGCTTTTTACATATGACAGCGAAAAGTTCTACGAAGCGTTGACTGCAACTACGGAGGATTACATTTTTATCGGTAATCTGAAGACAGGGGAATTCAAATATTCCCAATCCATGGTGAAAGAGTTCGGACTGCCTGGACAAGTGCTGCGGGATGCGGCCGCATTCTGGAGCGGGCTGATTCATCCCCATGATAAAGGGGAATTTCTTTCCAGCAACCAGGAGATAGCCGACGGCAGGGAGGACTACCACAATATTGAGTACAGAGCCAAAAATGTGGACGGACGGTGGATCTGGCTCCGGTGCAGGGGCAAGATGATTCGGGATGAGGAGGGACGTCCGGAACTTTTTGCAGGAATGCTCACGAATCTTGGAAAAAAGAATCAGGTTGATTATAACACAGGCCTCTATAACAAATATGAATTTGAAAAGAATATGAAGCGGTATCTTACGGATCCGGAGGATATAAAAACACTGGAGATTTTGCTTCTGGATGTAGATTCCTTCAAAAATATAAATGATCTGTATGACCGTTCCTTTGGCGACGAGGTTCTGAGGATTACAGCCCGGAGAATGACGGAAATGCTTCCGGAGAACGCAACGGTCTACCGGCTGGACGGGGACGAGTTCGGGATTATCATTCTCAACGGGGATAAAGGGGAGGCGGAACAAATTTTCCGTAAATTCCGGCATACCTTCCAGCGGCAGCAGGAATATGGAGGAAAAAAATACTACTGCACCATGTCTGCAGGCAGCGCTTCCTACCCGGAGGATGGAGATACCTATCTGGAATTGTTAAAGTATGCCAATTATTCCCTGGAGCACTCTAAAATAACCGGAAAAAACCGCATGACTGCATATTCCGGGGATATTCTGGAAGGCCGGGAGCGGCGCCTGGAGCTGGTGGAGCTTCTGAGGGAAAGCGTAGAGCGGGATTTTCAGGGATTTTCCATTCACTATCAGCCCCAAGTGGATTCAGCCACAGGAGAAATTCGGGGGGCCGAAGCTCTGGCCAGGTGGAGCTGCGGCAAATATGGCAGCGTGCCTCCCTCAGAATTTATTCCGCTCCTGGAGCAGAGCGGCCTTATTCTTCCGGTCGGGCGGTATATATTCTGCCATGGGGTGATGCAGTGCGGCAGGTGGCGACGTTATAAACCGGACTTTCATATAAGCATCAATTTGTCATATCTGCAGCTGGCGGAGGACGGGCTGATACCTTTCATAAAGGAGGCGCTGAAGGAAGCGGGGCTTAAGCCTTCCCATGTGGTTATGGAACTGACGGAAACCTATCTGGTAAAAGCGGAACCGGAGGTTCTGGGGTTACTGAAGGAGATGAAATCCATCGGAATACAGGTGGCTATGGACGATTTCGGAGTGGGATATTCCTCTCTGGCCTCCCTCAAGAGCATACCCGTGGATATTGTTAAAATAGACAGAGGATTTGTAAGGGGGATTACTTCTGATTTGTTCAATGCCACCTTCATCCGCTCCATTACGGAACTGTGCCATGACGTGGGCAAGAAAGTCTGCCTGGAGGGGGTGGAGACAGAGGAAGAATACAGAGTGGTAAAACCGCTGGGCATGGAACTGATACAGGGCTATCTCTTTGGACGCCTGTAGAGCCCTGGCAGTTTGAAGAACAGTTAAAGCAGTAGGCGGACGGTTTTCCTGTCCATCTGTATCAGATTTTCCTCCTTCATCCGTTTTAGCTCCCTGGTCATGGCGCTGCGGTCGATGGAAAGGTAGTCGGCCAGGTCCACCATAGTAAAGGAAAGCTGGAAGGTGGAGCTTTTGGCCTGGGATGCAAGCTGCATAAAATAGCAGATGAGCTTTTCACGGATGGTTCTCTGGGACAAAACCTCCACCCTGCGGCTTAAGCTCAGGGCGCGCTCGGATATAAGATCCAGCAGGTTCTGGGTCAGCTGGTGATGGTGGGCGCAGGCTTTGTGGCAGGGAGCGCCGACGGTGGCATACTGGATGAACATAATGCTGCAGAGACTGTCGCTGATGACGCTGATGCCGGCATGCTCGCTGCCTTCGTAAGAAAGAAGATGTCCAAATATATCCTGGGGCTCCAGCTTCTCCAGGATAGTTCTGGCGCCGTTAAATTCATAGCGGACAACAGAGGCGCTGCCGGTTCCGATGATTCCGATATCGTGAAATCCCTGGTCATAGTCGCAGATAGTGGATCCTGGTTTAAACTGTTTTGTCCTGGCATTGAGACAGGTCAGCAGACTCTTATATTCATCTATGGATATGTCTTTAAATAAGTTTTTTTGAAAATATTCTGTCATCTCTTTTACCCTGTTCTCTTTTATGTTATTATATATTACAATATAATAATACTTTTTTGTTGCAATTGCAACACTAATTTCCATGGCGATGGATTTATACAGGGAGAACAGACGATACTATGACAATGAAGAGAGCGGCTTTTGAAGATGTGCGGGAGAATCAGTGGGGACAAAAACCTCCCTGGGAGAGAGAGAGGGAAGAACGGGAGCTGGAGAAAAGGCAGAGAGCCCAGTTCTCCAATGTGGGCCTGGTGGCTGCGGCATTTATGCTGGCGACGCTGGCAGGGCAGGTAGGTATGGTTGTCTATGTGAGCATCCTCGACGAAATCATGGGAGGGGCCATCGATTTTTTCAGCAGTACAGGCTTAATGTTTATGTCGGCCGTTCCTATGTATCTCATTGCATTTCCAATTTCCCTGGCTCTGATTCAGGCAGTTCCCAAGTGCAGGGAGAAGCCGGCGGAAGTCTGGGGCTTTGGGAATTTTCTGGCGGTTCTGGTTATTTCACTGGGAATCGGGCTTGCAGGGAATCTGCTGGGACAGCTGGTGGAGCATTTCAGGCCTGCTCCTGATATAAGCGGAGAAGAGCTGGAAGGCTTTCTGAAGAACTCCAGCGTGTGGGTTAATTTGCTGGTGGTAGCGTGATTGCTCCTGTGGTGGAGGAGTTGTTTTTTCGCAAGCTGATTATGGACCGCCTTCTGGGATATGGAGAGTTGGCCGCTGTGCTGGTGTCGGGACTCATGTTCGGACTGGCCCACGGCAATTTCGGACAGTTTTTTTATGCCTTCGGCATTGGCATGGTGTGGGCCTATATGTATGCCAAAACAGGGCGTATCAGCTTCACCATTGTCACCCATGTAATCTTCAATATATTTGGCGGAGTCCTGGCGACGGAACTGTCCAAGGGCGTCTACGGGCAAAGGGGCGGATTCGGGATAATAAGCCTTTTGGAGCGGCTTTTGGATGTGGATTTAAGCCAGACTGTCATTGCGTTTTCCAAGATATTTCTGGTGGGATACGGGATGATGATGCTGTCATGCGTCATAGGCGGGATTACCCTTTTGATTGTGTTCCGCAAAAAATCAGATTTTCACCCGGTGTCTGGCCTGTGAAAAAAGGGCGGATGTTTCGCGTTGCATTTCTGAACCCGGGAATGATACTCTATTTTCTGGTCTGTGTGGGCTTCTTTATACTGAACTGGTAATATCTGCCGGTTGTTCTCATTAATATCAGCGGCTTGTTTTGTAAAGCCCCCTTCGGGGGCTTTATGACTGCTGCCCTATGACTTTATAACAATAAAGTTTTAGAGAGTGACAGTGGAAACGCAGTGAAGTGAAAGATAGTTCACAACATAAAAGTTGTGGAAACTACAATAAAAAAGGCTGGACAAATGAGAAAATTTGTTATATAGTTATACGAAATAAAGAAAAATCCATACCCATTTATAAGCGGGAGCAACAGCCGCCTGTTATTTTGAGATTTATATGGACTCAAAATACAGATGGGGAAATAAAATATTAGGTAATCAGGAGGTAAGAAAAATGGTATCATTGTATGACGAAGGCATTTATCTGGTGAATGGAACCGAGATTGTTCCTGAATCAGAGAGCGGAAAAGTAAAAATGCTGACCGGAAGAGACGCCCGCCGGGATGCAGACAGAAAAGGAACCATCGCATATTCCATCCTGGAAGCGCACAATACGTCTGATAATATGGAACATCTGAAGCTTCGCTTCGACAGCATGGCCTCCCACGACATTACGTTTGTTGGTATTGTACAGACAGCCAAGGCCTCCGGTATGGAGCAATTCCCAATTCCTTATGTATTGACAAATTGCCACAACACTCTTTGTGCAGTAGGCGGAACCATCAATGAAGATGACCACATGTTCGGCCTTTCGGCAGCAAAGAAATACGGCGGCATCTATGTGCCTCCTCACATTGCGGTTATTCATCAGTACATGAGAGAAATGATGGCAGGCTGCGGAAAGATGATTCTGGGTTCAGACAGCCACACCCGCTACGGAGCGCTGGGAACTATGGCAGTGGGAGAGGGCGGCGGAGAGCTGGTTAAGCAGCTTCTGAAGGATACATATGACGTGGCTTATCCGGGGGTGATCGCTGTGTACCTTGACGGGGCTCCAAAGCCCGGAACAGGCCCCCAGGATATTGCCCTGGCCATTATAGGCGCCGTGTTTAAAAACGGTTATGTGAAGAACAAAGTGATGGAGTTTGTAGGCCCCGGCGTGGCTTCCATGACAACGGATTACCGCAACGGCGTGGATGTAATGACCACAGAGACCACCTGTCTGACTTCAATCTGGCGCACAGATGAGGACACAAAATCGTATCTGGCCTTACATGGGAGGGAGGAGGACTACAGAGAGCTGAATCCTGCGGACGTGGCTTATTACGACGGCTGTGTGTACGTGGATTTGTCCACCGTCAAGCCGATGATCGCCCTTCCCTTCCATCCCAGCAATACATATGAGATCGATGAGCTGAAAGCCAACCTTTCCGACATATTGGGAATGGTTGAGAAGGAAGCGGAAAAAATATCCGGAGGTAAAGCTCAGTTTTCACTGAGAGACAAGATTGCAGACGGGGAACTGATGGTACAGCAGGCTGTGATTGCAGGCTGTGCAGGCGGTACCTACACCAATGTAATGGAAGCGGCCCGGGCGCTGAAAGGCAAAAACTGCGGCTGCGATGAATTCTCACTGGCAGTGTATCCCTCCTCCCAGCCTGTATTCGCAGATCTGGTGAAAAGGGCGCTGTGTCGGATTTAATGAATGCGGGGGCAATTATCCGCACTGCTTTCTGCGGACCCTGCTTCGGCGCCGGAGATACGCCCTGCAACAATGGTTTAAGCATCCGCCACACCACCAGGAACTTCCCCAACCGGAAGGTTCCAAGCCGGGCAGCGGACAGATGGCGGCAGTGGCCCTTATGGACGCCCGCTCAATCGCCGCCACAGCCGCCAACGGAGGCCGTCTTGCCTCGGCCTGGGAGATGGACGGCTGGGACAATGTGCCGGCTTACGAGTTTGATGATAGTTCCTACAAAAACCGTGTATATATGGGATACGGCAAAGGACAGGAGGATAAGGAACTGATATACGGCCCAAACATCAAGGACTGGCCTGAGATGAGTCCTCTTGCAGATAATATTCTTCTGAAGGTATGTTCCAGGATTATGGATCCCGTGACAACCACCGATGAGCTGATACCTTCCGGAGAGACCTCCTCCTACCGTTCCAACCCTCTGGGGCTTGCGGAGTTTACGCTTTCCAGGCGGGATCCGGAGTACGTGGGCAGAACCAAGGCGGTAGATGCGCTGGAGAAGGCCAGAGTTTCCCAGGGGGCCGAGAGGGAACTGGAACTGGCGCCTGAACTGAAGGGAATATTTGAAAAAATCAATCAGATTCAGGGCAGCGGACAGGTAACGATCCAGGATACCGAGATAGGCAGCATGGTCTATGCGGTAAAGCCGGGGGACGGTTCCGCCAGAGAGCAGGCAGCCAGCTGCCAGAGAGTCATCGGCGGCCTGGCCAATCTATGCAAAGAGTATGCAACCAAGCGCTACCGCTCCAATGTGATGAACTGGGGAATGATTCCCTTCCAGATGGAAGCAGACCCTGAATTTGAGGTGGGGGACTACATCTATGTCCCAGGCGTCAGAGCAGCTTTGGACGGAGATTTAAAAGACATCAAAGCCTATGTGCTGGGGAACGGCGCAGAGGATTGTGAAGTGAAGGAACTGAATCTGTATATTGCAGATATGACAGCAGAGGAGCGGGAGATTGTCAAGGCGGGATGCCTGATCAATTATAACCGCAACAGACAGTGAAGGAAAGAGAAAGGGGCAGCATTTATGGTTAAGGAAAATTATCTTGCACAGTTTTACGGAAAATCTCAGAATTATACGGATATTCCCAATAAATGGTATAAAGAGTACGATGTAAAAAAGGGCCTGAGAAATGAAGACGGAACCGGCGTCCGTGTGGGCCTTACAAGAGTCGCGGACGTAGTCGGATATGAGGAGACAAAAGAAGGAATTCAGGCGATTCCCGGAAGGCTTCTGTACAGGGGAATCGACGTTCTGGATCTGGTAAAAGGAAAAAGAGGAAGCCATTTCGGGTATGAGGAGGTCTGCTTCCTGCTGCTGTTCGGCTATCTTCCAAAGAAGGCGGAACTGGAGAAATTCTGCAATGTGCTGCGCATGTGTTACACCATTCCCGACGATTTTGTGGAGATGAACCTTCTGCGCCTTCCGGGTAAAAATCTGATGAATAAGCTTCAGGATGCGGTGCTGACTCTTTACAATTACGATGATGATCCTGACAATACAGGGGTGTACCAGACACTGGTAAAAGGCGTGAACCTGGTGGCTAAGCTGCCTTCCATCGCCTGCTACGCTTACCAGAGCAAGGTCCACTACTATGACAGGGAAAGCCTTTTTATCCACTATGCAAATCCTGAGTATTCCATTGCAGAGAATTTCCTGAGCCTTCTGAGAAAAGATCAGAAGTTCACCACAAAGGAAGCCAGCCTTTTAGATACCATACTGATGCTTCACGCCGACCACGGCGGCGGCAACAACTCCACATTTACAAATGTAGTGATTGCTTCCACAGGAACAGATATTTACTCTACCATGTGCGGCGGTATCGGCTCGTTGAAGGGCCCCGCCACGGCGGCGCCAATATCAAGGTTGCCGAGATGATGGACGCGGTGCTGGAGGAGACAGGAGGCTATGTTTCAGACGACAACAAGATACGTCAGGCAGTGAGAAAGCTGATGGCAGGAGAGATTTATGATAAATCCGGTTTAATATACGGCTCGGCCATGCGGTTTACACAGTCTCAGACCCAAGAGCCGAGGTCCTCAGGGCCTGTTGTATGGAAGTTGCCAAGGAGCAGAAGCATATGCAGGAGCTGGATTACTATATGCGTTTCGAGCGCATTGCTAAGGAAGTGATGGAGGAGGTCAAGGGTAAGGCTCTGCCTACCAATGTGGATTTCTACAGCGGCTTCGCCTATGGCATGCTGAGAATTCCCAGGGATTTATATACCCCTCTCTTTGTGTGCAGCCGCGCAGTTGGCTGGGTGGCCCACAATATCGAAAACAAGCTGTATGACGGACGGATTATGCGGCCTGCAACCAAGTACGTAGGAACAAATATGGATTATGTTTCCATGGAGGAGAGATAGAGATGAGCGATAGAATAACCGTATTTAAAGGCGACGGGATCGGGCCTGAGATTACAGATGCAGTGCTTCGCATTCTGGACGCTGCAGGGGCCGGCCTGGAATATGAGATCTTTAATGTGGGGGAAGCTGAGTATGAGGCCAACGGAGCCCTGATACCCGATGAAGCCTTTGAGTCCTTTGAAAAAACCAGAGTTCTCCTGAAATCTCCCATCACCACACCTGTAGGAAAGGGATTCCGTTCCTTAAATGTGATGATGCGCAAGAAATATGACCTGTATGCAAATATACGGCCTGCCAAGTCCAATGCTGCGGTAAAGACTCCCTTTGAGAATGTGGACATTGTAATTTTCCGGGAGAACACAGAGGATTTATATGCGGGCGTGGAGGAGCTGGTAGACAAGGACACTGCCCATTCCATCAAGATTATCACAAGAAAGTGCAGCGAACGGATTATCAGAGACGCCTTTGAGTATGCAGTGCAGCATGGGCGCAAAAAGGTGACCTGTGTACACAAAGCCAACATTATGAAGATTTCCGACGGTATGTTCCGGGACATCTTCTATGAGATAAGCAAAGACTATCCTCAGATTGAGTCAGATGATAAGATTGTGGATAATGTAGCCATGCAGCTGGTAATGCATCCGCAGAAATTTGATGTGATGGTAATGCCTAACCTTTACGGCGATGTGCTTTCAGATCTTACCAGCGGTCTTATTGGCGGTCTTGGCCTCCTTCCCTCCAGCAATCTGGGCAGCGGCTACGCCATGTTTGAAGCCGTACACGGCAGCGCACCCGACATTGCAGGGAAAGGGATTGCCAATCCCACGGCGCTCCTCTGGTCGGCCTGCATGATGCTGGAGCATATGGGCAAGATGGACTGTGCAGCCAGGATACGCAGGGCGGTAGATCAGGTGTTGAACGAGGGGACTGCCACAACGCCGGATATCGGCGGAACTGCAGGAACAGAGGACTACACGGCTGCCGTAATCTCCAAGCTGTAAATAAGGCGCTTTAACAGAATACGGCCTGCCCCCCGGGGCAAAACAGGGCCCCGGAGGATACGTACAACTTCCTTCGGGGCCTTTGACTTGCCGCTCTCTTCATGATTGAAATCTACAGGAGGAGATTTAAGGTTCCATATTCTCCGTCGTATCCCGGCTGCCAGGAAACGTTTCCTTCCCTCAACTTCCCAATGCCCCGGGCGATAGCCTCATTTCCTGCCCTTTTGATGTCGGAAAGATCCGCCTGCCGTAAAATAGAGAATTCATTTCCCAGGCTGCGCAGCATTTCCTCATACAGTCTGCCTGTCCTCACACCGCCTGGGGAGGAGACTCCAAGGGATGCTGCGATAATTTCGGAGAGAGGTATAAGGCTTTCAAATGGGTGGGCGCCGGGGAGGAGGTAGCCCTCCCTGCGTTCCGGATCCGCAAGTTCCAGGGTTCGGTTTAGGACGCCCATAGTCAGCCTTTTTCCGCATACGGGACAGATTCCCTGCAGCTCTCTGTCTGATCCGGGGTGAAGGATACGCCGCATTTGCGGTGGCCGTCATAAAAGTATTTGCCCTCCTCAGGGAAAAATTCAAGGGTGCCCATGAGCCCTTTTCCTTCCTGTATCCCCTCATAAAGCCCCTGATAGGACAGCGGAATATCCATAAGATTGGCCTCTCTCCCCAGCTTTGAAGGAGAGTGGGCGTCGGAATTGGATATGAGCCGGCAGGAATCCAGCAGGGGAAGACGCCAGTTCATGGCAGGATTGGAGGAAAGACCCGTCTCCAGAGCCTGATGAAGGGCGTCAGCTCTTCAAAACATTCCTCAATGGAATCGAAGCCGGACTTGGCGCCCAAAAGAGAAAAGTGGGGAGTCCATATGTGGGCAGGAACATAGATGGCATCAGGGCATACCTCCAGTGTGAGCGCCAGCAGGTCATGACAGTCCAGCCCCAGTATGGGGCGGCCGTCGGAGCGGATATTGCCTATGGTTTCCAGCCGTAGAGACAGCTTGTGGGCGGCCTCCAGACCAGGCAGAAGAATCAGGCTGTGGACCTTTCGCACGCGCCCGTTCTTTTTGTAGATGGAACTGATTTCTCCGCTGACCACAAAACGGACCGGTTCCTTAAAAATCCCCCGTCAAGGGGATTGCATACTCTTTCTTCAGCTTGTACAGTCCCGGTTCGGCAGGTTCCAGAGCCTCTTCCAGCTCTCTGCGCCATGCCGGATGTGTAAAATCTCCGGTTCCCAGAATGTGAATTCCTTTTTTCCTTGCCCACAGGTCCAGATAGGGGGAGTCAGATCCCGGCTGGTAGCCATAGAATATCTGGAGTGGATGTGTAAATCAGCTATATACATGCAAGCTCCTCGGTTCTAGATGTGAATGCCTTCCACCTGATCCACCGGAAGGGAGAGGGCCAGGGCATGTTCCCCCGTCTCCTTCAGAACGGTTTCACAGATGGCTCTCAAAATATGCTGTTTCTGGCTGTTGGGGGTGAGAATCAGCAGGATGGCTTTCTCCTGTGAAAGAGTCAGTCCGAAGATTTTCTTATCCTCGCCGGATTCCAGCTCTCTTGCCTTTAAAAGGGTCCCTCCCTTGCAGCCGGCCTTCCTGGCGGCTTCCATTACAGGGTTAATTACGTCTATATTGATCACTGCTGCTACTAATTCATATTTTATACCGTCATTCATTAAAATATCCTCCTTCCGGGAATCGGTGGGCGCGGTCAATGCATCTTTCTTATACAGCCCCTTCAGCTGGCCGGCAGCAGCAGCGCTGATGCCTGAGAGGGGCATGGTAAATGCAATTCCATGACCGGATCGGTCCAATTCCATCTCACCCTGGAGCGCTTCCAGAAGCTTTCGGGAATGTTCCACCGATGCGATTCCTAACACCAGGTCTTTTTCCGGCTCGTCTAATCCAAGGCAGTCCATAATGGCAGAGCTTGCGGTGCCGTGGCCTCTGACAACCAGAAGCACTTCGTGTCCGTATTTTTTAAAGAGGGCGGCTGCCTTGTTGCCTTTTCCGCGGTCTACAATGGTGCCCATCCATCTGATTCGGCTGTTACTCATGGGGATCCTCCTTTTCAAGTTCAATAAATTCCTCATTCATATCCAGCACAAACATGTCCGTTACGGCCTTAGCCTTGCGTGTCTTAATCTCATAGGACAGACCGATAAGCTGAATAATAATCAGAGGGGTCATAGCAACCATTGCTACAATTCCAAATGCATCGGTGAGAATATTACCGCCCAGCGCCTCGCAGGCGCCCATGGCAAAGGGCAGGAGAAAGGTAGCTGTCATAGGTCCTGAAGCAACGCCGCCGGAGTCAAAGGCGATGGAAGTAAAGACCGGGGACACTACAAAGGATAAAATAAGGGCCAGGCCATAGCCGGGCAGCAGGAGCGCCATAAGGTTGAGGCCGGTCATAACCCGCAGGAGAGCCAGTCCCAGGGAAATAGCCATTCCGATGGAAAGGCCGGTCATCATGGTTTTTTCTGAGATGGTGCCTCCGGTGATATCGGCCACCTGCTTATTCAGCACCTGCACTGCAGGCTCCGCTTTTACAATGTAAAAACCGATTAGCATGGAGATCGGAATGATAATCCAGTTATAGGACAGTCCTGCCAGCTGTTTGCCAAGATAATTTCCAGCGGGCATAAAACCTACGTTGACCCCTGTAAGAAACAGAGTCAGTCCTATATAGGAGTATAACATACCAACCAGTATTTTGATAACCTGCCGTTTTCTCATTTTCAGAAAAAATATCTGGAAAATAAGGTAAAATATGAGGATCGGGATCAGCGCCCAAAATACCTCTGCGGCGTATTCCGGAAGTTCGTGCTGGAAAGCCAGCCACAAATCCTGAGAGTTGGCAATAGATGGAATGGTCATAGGCTCATAGCGCCGGAGGATGACTGGAAAATAATCCCAAGTATCATAACAGAGAGAATGGGGCCAATGGAACAGAGGCCACCAATCCAAAACTGTCGCCATGGGAATCCCTGCCCTGTCCGATGGAAGATAATCCCACGCCCAGGGCCATGATAAAGGGCACTGTAACCGGGCCGGTCGTAACGCCGCCGGAGTCAAATGCCACAGCCAGAAAATCCTGGGGGATGTAAAAGGCCATAATAAAGAGGACGAGATAGCAGACGATAAGTATATGAGAAAGGCTCCATCCGAAAAGGGTGCGGAGAAATGCCAGGGCCAGGAAAATTCCTACGCCTGCGGCTACTGTCAATATCAGCACCATGTTAGGCACTGCGGGGTCTGTTCTGCCAGGACCTGCAAATCCGGCTCTGCAATTGTGACAATGGAACCGATGATAAAGCAGGCCATAATAATGAGAGGCAGCTTTTTCGTTTTGGTCAGCTGTGCGCCTACTTTTTCACCGATAGGCATCATCGCCATATCCACGCCCAGAGTGAAGAAACCCATACCTATAATGAGAAAGGCAGCTCCGGCCAAAAACAGCATCAGCGGGTCCAATGGCATAGGAGCGATGGTTATGCCGAGTATCAAAACGATGCAGCTTACAGGCAGAACAGAGGATAGGGATTCGGTGATTTTTTCTTTTAGTTTCTGGTTCAAATCGTTACCTCCTGTTGTCTGGTTTGCGGAAGGCTTCTCAGGGACTGTCCGTGGGGAACACCTGAGATTTTCCACAAGTTATTTTAAGCTTAACATAAGGACGAAGATGAAGGCAAGTGCACAAGGTGTTAGAGTTGCGTTAAGAAATCTCTCAATCTTATTGCCCGGGTCCTGCAGGTAAACTTAGACAAATAGAATCGGGATGTGAATATGTGTCAAAACAACTTGTATGGCATATTGTAATAATAAAAGCACAATGGTTGCGTTATGAAAACGGAAAGATATATAATAACGATTTTCGGCATTGATACAAAATATTATACCGACGAGTACGTCTCACATCTATGGAAGGATTGTGCCAACAGAGAGTATATGAGAAGTAATAATTATGTAACAGGACTGATTGACAGAAAAAGTTTAGTTTGCGGCGAAATAAGAGGATGTGATCTGGCAGAATACGCCCATGTAATCTCCACTGTAAGGAATCCGGCAGAGGTTGAAAATCAAAACATATTTATGGATTCATTAAAAAATATACTAAGAGAGTTTAGGGACGCTCTGGACCAGCCAAGCATGACAATCTCTATACAGAATGTGGAGTTTAATTATTTTGTATAAAAGGATGCTTCTCTTCCGGGTGGAATTTGGCATTCCGATGGGGGTTTTTTGCTTTCCGAATTTTAGCGTATGACGGAAGAAAAAGGTTGAAGCTCAGTTGGATAGTTCACTTTACGAAAACAAGCGGGAGGTTACGTATGCTGAGATATGGAGGAGCTCTAAACGCTTGGCAAAGCGGGAACGGGGGGAGGCAATCAGGCCGCCCCTTTTTCTGTACTTAAAACACCCAGATCGGAGAACGATTGAATAAATGAAAAGAAAAGGGTATAATGAACCTAATATTATAAAGGGAGAAGAAAAAGTATGACATTTTATGACGCAGAGGGTACGCCAAGGGCCTATCTGGACAGTGATGGAGAGCACATTTACTTTTTTGACGGCACCCCTGCCGCCTATCTGTTTGAAGATGGGGTATACGGCTTTGAAGGGGGCGCAGTACGGATGGTTTGAGAGGGGGTGGATCCGGGATTTGGAGGGGTGTTGTCTGCTCTTTACAAAGGATGCCGTCATAGGAGGGCCCGCCCAGACCATCCATGTACCAGACTCCTGCAAAATGGGCCCGAGGCGCCAGGCCCTTCCGCAAATCCCGCATTGCCAAATGTGCAAAAAAGCCATATAAAGCGGTCTGGTCTGAGCTTACGGCAGATGAGTTTTTCGACAGAGGTAGTTGACACATAATTAGAAATATGTTAAATTAGGGAATAGTGTAAATACGCAGATAGGGAAGAGTAGACAGCCTGATGGATGCAGAGAGCCGGCGGATGGTGCAAGCCGGTGACGGAAGGTTATTGAACTGGCCCTGGAGTAGCTTGTCTGAACGAAGTCTGGTTGGAGGAGAAAGCTTTCATCGGATTTTATCCAGTAGGACGGGCCGGAGACCTTACCGTTATAAGAGGAGCGAGCGCATGCATTTTTGGATGCATGAACCAGAGTGGTACCGCGCGGGATTACAGGTCCTGCGTCTCTAGTGATAGAGGCGCAGGACTTTTTGAATTACCGGGGCAAAGGAGAACTTCCCGCGCTTTTCAGGAAGAGATACGATTAATTTAATAAACGGAGGAATGGAATCATGGCAACACAGTATAATCACAGCGCTATTGAGAAAAAGTGGCGCGAGAATTGGGAAAAACATCCTATCAATGTAAATGACGGCAGGAAAGAGAAATATTACTGCCTGGATATGTTTCCATATCCGTCTGGCAGCGGCCTTCATGTTGGACACTGGAGAGGTTATGTGATCTCCGACGTGTGGAGCAGATACCAGATGCTGAGAGGCAGGTACGTAATCCATCCCATGGGCTGGGACGCTTTTGGACTTCCCGCCGAGAACTACGCTATAAAAATGGGCGTGCATCCGGCCAAATCCACAGCCTCCAATGTGGCCAATATTAAAGAGCAGATTAAGCAGATTGCAGCTATCTATGACTGGGATATGGAAGTAAATACCACAGATCCTGAATTCTATAAATGGACCCAGTGGATTTTTGTCCAGATGTTCAAAAAAGGCCTTGCCTATGAGAAGGAATTCCCTATCAACTGGTGTCCTTCCTGTAAGACGGGCCTTGCCAACGAGGAAGTGGTCAACGGCTGCTGCGAGCGTTGCGGCACTGCCGTTACAAAGAAGAATCTGCGGCAGTGGATGCTTAAAATCACCGCATATGCCGATCGTCTTTTGAAGGACCTGGACAAGCTGGACTGGCCGGAGAAGGTTAAGAAAATGCAGACGGACTGGATTGGAAAATCCTACGGAGCAGAGGTGGATTTCCCAATTGACGGCCGGGATGAGAAGATCACAGTATACACTACCAGACCGGACACCCTGTACGGAGCTACCTTCATGGTCCTGGCCCCGGAGCACCAGCTGGCCAAAAGCCTGGCTACCGATGAAACCAGAGAGGCAGTTGAGAAATATATATTTGATTCCTCCATGCGCTCCAATGTAGACCGTATGCAGGCCAAAGAGAAGACCGGCGTATTTACAGGAAGTTATGCCGTCAACCCCTTAAACGGGGCGAAAACACCGATCTGGCTGTCTGACTATGTGCTTGCCGACTACGGTACAGGGGCTATTATGTGCGTACCTGCCCATGACGACAGGGACTTTGAATTTGCAAAGAAGTTCGGCCTTCCCATTGTGCAGGTCATTGCAAAGGACGGCGTGGAGATTGAAGATATGACAGAGGCTTATACGGAGGCCAGCGGCATTATGATTAACTCCGGTGACTGGAACGGAATGGAATCAGCGGTACTCAAGAAAGAAGCCCCCCACATGATCGAGAAAAAGGGATTTGGACACAAGACCGAGAATTACAAGCTCAGAGACTGGGTATTCTCACGCCAGCGCTATTGGGAGAGCCCATACCCATTGTCCATTGTCCCAAGTGCGGCTGCGTGCCGGTGCCTGAGGATCAGCTGCCTTTGCGTCTTCCTGAGGTGGAGAGCTATCAGCCTACAGGTACGGGAGAGTCCCCTCTGGCTGCTATAGACGAATGGGTGAACACTACCTGCCCGGTCTGCGGCGCTCCGGCTAAGCGGGAGACGAACACCATGCCTCAGTGGGCCGGTTCCTCCTGGTATTTCCTCCGCTATGTGGATAGCCACAACAAGGAAGAACTGGTGTCCAGGGAAAAGGCTGACAAGTATCTTCCTGTTGACATGTATATCGGCGGTGTGGAACATGCGGTGCTTCACCTGCTGTATTCACGTTTCTACACCAAGTTCCTCTGCGACATCGGAGTAATCGATTTTGACGAGCCCTTTAAGAAGCTGTTTAACCAGGGGATGATCACAGGAAAGAACGGAATTAAGATGAGTAAGTCCAAGGGTAATGTGGTTTCCCCGGACGATCTTGTAAGAGATTACGGCTGCGACTCTCTGCGCCTTTACGAGCTTTTCGTGGGCCCGCCGGAACTGGATGCAGAGTGGGATGACAGAGGAATAGAGGGCGTATCCCGTTTCCTGAACCGTTTCTGGAATCTGGTAACAGATAATAAGGATAAGGACATACCGGCTACCAAGGAAATGCTCAAGCTCCGCCATAAGCTGGTGTACGATATCGAGTACCGCTTTAACCAGTTCAGCCTGAACACGGTTATCTCAGGATTTATGGAATATAATAATAAGATGATTGAGCTTGCAAGAAAAGAGGGCGGTATTGACAAAGAAACCTTAAAAACCTTCGTTACCCTTTTAGCGCCTTTTGCACCTCATATCGGTGAGGAACTGTGGCAGCAGCTGGGAGGCACAGACAGCGTGTTCCATTCCCAGTGGCCGGAGTGCGACCAGGAGGCAATGAAGGATGACGAGATCGAGGTTGCGTCCAGGTGAACGGAAAGACCCGGGCTGTTATCAATGTGTCTGCTGATATTTCCAGGGAGGAGGCTATTGCGGCCGGCAAAGAGGCTGTAAAGGATAAGATGTCGGGTAATGTGGTGAAGGAGATCTATGTGCCGGAAAGATTGTAAATATCGTCTGCAAATAAACAGAATAGAGACGCCGTAGAGCCCGGACATGATTTTGTCCGGGCTCTAATTACGGCGAACCCTTTTAAAATGTAAGAAAAAAGAAATGATTTTTCAGCCAATCAAAGGTATAATCAGTGGGAGAGCAGTAAATAAAGGAGAATACCAATGAAAATGAAAAAATACAGAGTGTTTTTGGGGGTGGCCCTGCTGGCTGCCGCCAGTCTGGCGATGACCAGCCTGGGAGCCGGGAGAGCGGTGAAAAATGAGGGAGCAGCCGGAGGGCCGGGGGTGACGGCCGGTGCAGCCGGTACAGATTCACAGGAGGCCGGGATTGCCGGTGCAGATTCACAGGAGGCCGGGA
>BBZN01000037.1 GCA_001304855.1 Clostridia bacterium UC5.1-1D2 | reverse complement strand
TACCTCCCGGCGGCTTCCCGCCTTCAGTCTCACCTCCCGGCGGCTTCCCGCTTCAGTCTTACCTCCCGGCGGCTTCTCTCCTTCGCTCTCTCCCCTCGGCGGCTGCCCGCCTTCGGTTTCTCCCCCCGGCGGCTTCTCGCCTTCGCTCTCTCCCCCCGGCGGCTTCTCCCCGCCGCCTGTGTTCTTTCTCGCTCCCACAGACATCAGACGGTACTCTGCCTGTCCCCACAGCGGATTGGGGCTGTCCTTTGCATCTTTACCCTCCGCACCTTCCGTTTTCCCCTTTCCGGTTTCCCAGTCACCGGCATTGCCATATACAGGTATACATACACTTCTTCCAATTACTAAAAAGGACAGTGCAGCTGCCAGTACAGAACCGTAAAATCTTTTCATTTAAATTACTCCCCGCCTGATTTCTCATCCTCTGCGTCCATTATCACCAGCCTGTATCCCAATGAGCGTTTACATTCAATATCTGCAACCCCTTCTCCCTGATTACCCTGTAATTTCTTTCTCAGATTGGAGATATGTACCCACACAGTCCGCAAATCCTGGTTGGGCGACATATTCCATATCTCTCTGTACAGCTCCTCAGCCACCACATACCTTCCCTTGTTTCTGGCCAGCACCGTGAGAAGGCGGTACTCTTTCGGCTTTAAAAGCAAATCTCTTCCCTTCAGATAAGCTCTCTGGCTTTTTAAATTCAAATAAAGCCCGCCTGGCTCCTGAGCGCAGCTCTCCACATCCATACGCCCCCTTCTCCTGAGCTGGGCCTCGATTCTGGCGGCCAGCACTTCTATATCATAGGCTTCGTTATATAATCATCGCCTCCGGCCCGAAGTCCCTGAACAATCTGGCTGCTCTCACCCAGACTTGTAAGGAACAAAATAGGGCCTCTGAACTGCTGCCTCAGCTTCCTGCAAAGCTCCACTCCGGAACCGTCCGGCATCATAATATCCAGAACCAGAACGTCCGGCTCGTCCCTGAAAACACAATCCTCCACCTGCTCCAGGGTGGATACCGCCGTGACCCTGTAGCCCCGCTGTTCCAGCTGCTCTCTGTTAAATTCCAATATATCAGGCTCGTCTTCCCCCAGTAAAACATGACCCTTACCCACGCCAATCCCTCCCGGTTTCCATATCTGATATTTATATGTACGCCGGGAATCTCTCCTGCACCTGCCTTTGGGCCGATTTTCCGTCGGCCGCATATAAATTGAATCAACGTACGCGCCGCGTACGTCTCATAAATTTGTACACAGCTGACAAAAAATCATCTCCCAAAATCAGACACAAAGAGATTCCCGGCGTACATTTATTATAAAGGGAGTTTCGTAAGATTACAAGACGCCTGTATGGCCGCCCCGTTGCCGCTTCGCCGCAGCCGATCTCCTCCATTTAATCTTCATCCTGAACCTCACTTCTTTGCCTTACTCATCTCCTTATAAACAGCTGCTCATTCAATTTTATAGTAAACCGGCCTTTTCTTAAAAGCAACGGCCTGCAACCCAAAGTCATTTTTTATAACCAAACGTCATTTAGTCCCATCAGCACAGACTCCGCACACCCAGGAAAAGCCAGCCGTCGGTTCCATTTAAATACACCGGGCTTCTGAAATCCCACCGTTTATATTCTTACAGCCCTTTCGTCTTAAATCATGCTATCTCTCCGAATTGTTTTCCTTTTTTTTCCATTTCTATTCTCAAAAACCTCCCTGAACTTCGTACATTTTTTTACTTCCGCCTGAAAACGTTAAAATTTCCCGCTTTCTGTAAGAAATATTACACTTAATTACGTTTACATAAACTCCATTGACCTTGGAGCGGCTCTATAGTATATTCTCACCATGTCAGACATGACAAGGGCGCGGCAGCCTTTCTTCACAGCAGAGAGCAGAGCTGCCTCCCTCATAACGAAAGGAGTAAGACATTATGAAAAAACAGACAAAATGGTTGGTTCTTCCGTGTGCGGCCTGGGCCTGACCATGGGCAGCGCCCTGGTATCATATGCAGCTACAGGATGGGCGGAAGAAGGCGGCGAATGGGTTTACTATCAGAAGGACGGCTCCAAGGCAACCGACATCTTTGCCAAATCCGGCAACAATTGGTATTACCTGGACGACAACGGCGAGATGGCCAAGAGCGCCCTTGTGGAAAAGGACGACAATTTCTATTATGTAAATTCTTCCGGCGCTATGGTTACCAACGAATGGCGTGCGATTGATAATGAAGACCCCGGCGAGGATGAGCCGGACCAGTGGTGGTATTACTTCCAGTCCAACGGAAAAGCTGTAAAACGTTCCGGCAGCAGCGACAATGTTAAGCTGTCTACCCTTCCCACCTCCACAGGCCAGGGACGCTTCATCTTCAACGAGGACGGCCAGATGATGTTCGGCTGGGTGGATGAGAACGGCGAAATGCTCACAGACGACGATGCCTGGAAAAGCGGCGTATATTATTGCGGAGACAACGGCGATGGCCGCGTGGCTACCGGCTGGAAATACATACAGGCGGAAAATGACGAGGACGACGACAGGGAAGGGGACGGCTACTATTTCTATTTTGGAACCAACGGTAAGAAAACAGCAGACAAGGATTCCAAGAAAATCAACGGCCGCAAGTACCGCTTCGACGAGAACGGCGCAGCCACTTTGAGTGGTTCAATGACCCGGGCACTGCCAGCAGTTCCACCGCATCCGGCTCCACTGCCGCCAACAGATACTACAGCACAGAGGAGCAGTGCTGGCTGTCTACCGGCTGGTTTAAAACAGTGCCCAGCGCAGAAGTGGATCAGGAGGCCTATGACGACGACGAGGCCCATTGGTTCTATGCAGAGTCCGACGGCGATCTGGTAACTGCGCAGATCAAGAGAATCAACGGCCAGTCCTACGGCTTCGACGTAAACGGTAAAATGCTTCACGGCCTTTACAAGATTGAATTTGAGGAGAACGGCAGGACCATCAAGTCCGCTGAGGAGATTGAGGATTATGACGATATTCCCGACGAGAGCGAAGAAGGCGTATATGTGTACTACTTCGGCGACTCACCCAAGGAGGGCGCTATGAAAACAGGCTCCGCTACTCTGGAGGTAGACGGCGAAAAGTATTACTACAATTTTGAGAAAGCCGGAAGCAAGAAGGGCACCGGTATCGACGGTATCGACGGCGACTCCATCTATATCAAGGGCAGAAGGCTGGAAGCCGAGGAAGGCACCAAGTATCAGGCAGTTACCTATAAGAATGAGGAATATCTGGTAAATACCTCCGGTAAGCTGCAGAAGAGCAAAAAGAACATCAAGGATGCCGACGATATCTATTACAAAACCGACAGCAAGGGAAGGATTATCGACTCCGGCAGCGAAAAGCTTGACTAAAGCCCACAGATAAAATCATCCGATAACGGTCAACAGCAGATTAAGGCATGGCGTATGAACACGGCCATGCCTTAATCTCTTTTATTCTGAAGCATAAATTCAGGAGCATCTTGGATTTTGCAGATACATTCTCCCGCCTTCACTCTGATTTCCTCACAGGCATATACAGCTCCAGGCAGTAGGTAACCTTCTCCTTGGAAAAAATGACGTCATATTGTTAGAGTACACCCGTCCTTCCATCTCCAGCCCGCGGCTTTTGCCCCATTGAACCATCTTTTGAACCGTTTCCAAATCCGGCAGCGTAACATCCGACTGCACTACCAGATAGATACAATCCGACTCTGCGGTCTGAAGATAACCGGAGCCGTCAAACACATCCCCCAGCTCATGCTCCAGGCGTTTATACAAAAGCAGGTCCGTTCCCTGGTTAACCAGGTTCTTCCCTGTATACATCAGAACATTATAAAAGTAGGTCATATCCAGCCCCGGTACTGCAGAGGACAGGCGGAACCATTCCCTGAGCCCTTCCTGGAGGCTGGCGCAATGCCCCATCACATAGGCCGCGGGAAAGGGCCTCACAGAGCACCGATCCAGGCACTCCTCAATTCTGCCCATATCCCTCTCCACCAAATCCAGCCTTGTCAGGGCCTGCTGATGCCGGAGTATGGCCGCCTGCTCCTCCCCTCTCCTCTGCCGGATATGTTCCCGGATAACAGGCAGGGAATTTCTCCCGCTCATCAGGCCTTCCAGCTCCTCCAGGCTGGTATTCATCTTTCTGTGATAGAGAATGCACATGAGCTTATAAAGATCATCCTCTGAATAGTACCTGTATCCATTGGATTTTTTCTGGCGCTGATGACGCCTTTTTTCTCATAAAACCGCAGTGCGTCTCTGCTCAGCCCCACCATACGGGCCACATCCCCGATAAGATACTCCACCTGTTCTCTCACTGCCGTTTTTCCATGGCAACACAACCTCCGCCTCTTTCTCATTCTCCCAATGATATATTAAATCCTTCCCTCTCCCGGGTCAATGAAAGCAAGGAAAGTGCAAGAGAACCTTAATGAAAACGCAAGGGTTCCATCGCTCCATATCCTTTGGTGGATAATGTGGATAACTTGGGGATAACTTTGTTAATTTCTTGGGGACAGACGTGGACAAGTCTAAAAAACCAAAAAGAAAAGCCGGTTTTACACCGGCTCTCCCATTAATTCTTTCATGATGTTATCCACAGTCTCAATTTTTTCCGCCCTGAACGCGTTGCTGCCGCAGAACAGTAATGCGTTATCCACATCCCCCTCGGCCGCATTTACAAGGGCCATTGTGATGCAGTAGGGAATGGTTTTAATATCACACTTCTCAAGGCACTGGAAGCAGGATTTGATGGCAGGGCGGTCCCCGCCTTTAATCTGGCTTAAGAACGGATTTAAGATGGCCCTTCCGGGCATGCCCACAGGGCTCTGGGTGATGACAATATCCTCCCTGGAGGCCCTGATATAGCTCTCCTTATAAGCCTGTGAGGCATCGCACTCCTCTGTGGTAACAAACCGGGTTCCCACCTGAACGCCCTCAGCCCCCAGCTCAAACTGATGAACCACATCCTCATAGGTGTATATACCTCCCGCCGTCACAACAGGAATATGGCGGCCGTACTTATCCCCATACTCCTTCACAACCTGGATGATGGCCTTTACTTCCTTATCATAGGCGTCCCTGTCATAGGTTGCAGGCACATCTGTGGTATCCGCTCCGTATTCCGCCAGCTGTTCCCTGGAGAATCCCAGATGGCCTCCCGCCAGAGGTCCCTCTATGACCACCAAATCCGGCGCCACATGGCATTTTCTGTCCCACATTTTACAGATTACCATAGCCGACTTGGCGGACGAAACGATGGGCGCCAGCTTTGTCCTGCGCCTGGGCTTCTCCTCCATCTCATTGTAGGCAGCTCCGCATGCTCCGGCAGAGTCACAGGAAGGCCTGCGCCCGAAATAATAATATCGGCGCCGGACTTTACCGCCTCCTTCACCCACATGTCATAGTGTTTGGTGGCGACCATAATATTGAAGCCGATGGCGCCCTGGGGGGAAATCTCCCTGGCCAGCTTCATCTCCCTTCGGATAGCCCGAAGATTTGCCTCCACAAAATTCGTCTTAAAATCCGGTTCCCTGAATCCGATCTGAGCGGAGGAGATAATTCCGATTCCTCCGGCTTTGGCAACGGAGCCTGCCAGCCTGTGGAGGCTGATGCCCACTCCCATACCTCCCTGAATAACAGGTTTCTCAACTACTAAATCCCCAATCACCAATGGCTTAAACTCATTCATTACATTCTCCTAAATCTCTGGTACCTGTGTTCTGCCAGTTCTTCCCCCGACATCGTCAGGTATTTCTTAAAGAACTCCGCCATAGCGCCGTCCATAATCTGGGCCAGGCGGTAGAGGTTGTCTGCGGCGGCAGGCTCTGCCTCCGGTATAATACGTTCAATGAGGTTCAGCTTCAGCAGATCCTTTGCCGTAACCTTCATCACTTTGGCCGCCTCAGGCGCTTTTTTGCTGTCCTTATAAAGGATAGAGCAAAGCCTCAGGTGAGAGGATGGAGTAAATGGAGTTTTCCAGCATCCACACCTCATCGGCCACAGCCATGGCAAGAGCGCCGCCGCTTCCGCCCTCTCCGATTACTACAGAGAGCACCGGCACACGCAAATCCGACATCTCAAAGAGGTTCCGGGCAATGGCCTCGCCCTGTCCCCTCTCCTCGGCCTCCAGCCCGCAGAAGGCTCCCGGCGTATCCACAAAACAGATAACGGGCCGCCCAAAGGTTTCCGCCTGCTTCATAAGGCGCAGGGCCTTTCTGTAGCCGTCGGGAGAGGGCATACCGAAATTGCGCTTTAAATTCTCCTTGGTGTTTTTGCCCTTCTGCTGCCCTATGACGGTAACAGGCATTCCGTGGAACATGGCGATTCCGCCCACAACGGCTCCGTCGTCCTTATAATAGCGATCTCCGTGGAACTCTATGAATTCGTCGAAAATAGCGTTAATATAATCCGTGGCCACAGGACGGTCGGACTTTCTGGACAAGAGAACCGTATCCCAGGGAGTTTTTCCACCGATTTTGATTTTTTTAGATGGTTTATCCACAGCAGGCAGAACCTTATCCCCGGAAGCCGCCGGATCCTTTAAAGGCTCCATCTGATGGTTTCTGTGCATATATAAAATCTGCCCTATAACCTTTTTCTGATCCCTGCGCTCCACAATCTTGTCAACAAATCCGTGATCCAGCAGGAATTCAGCTCTCTGGAACCCTTCCGGCAGTTTCTGGCCGATGGTCTGCTCAATAACTCTGGGCCCTGCAAAACCGATTAAAGCCCCGGGCTCTGCAATGATAATATCCCCCAGCATGGCAAAGCTGGCAGTGACGCGCCTGTGGTGGGGTCTGTGAGTACGCTGATAAAAAGCTGTCCTGCTTCGTGATGGCGCTTCAAAGCCGCGGAAGTCTTGGCCATCTGCATCAGGGACACCAGCCCCTCCTGCATCCTGGCTCCCCCTGAGCAGGCAAATAAAATCACAGGAAGCTTCTCCCTGGTAGCACGCTCCACGGCGCCGGTGATTTTCTCGCCAACCACATGCCCCATACTGCTCATAATAAACCGGGCGTCACAGACGCCCACCACAGCCGGGTTTCCGTCGATAGCGCCTTTCCCTGTGACAATGGCTTCATTCAGCCGGCTCTTCTCCCTTGCAGCCAGAACCTTTTTCTCATAACCAGGGAAGTTCAGGGGATTGGAGAAGGGCATCTCCCTGTCCCACTCCTCGAAAGAGCCTTCATCCATAAGCATTTCGATCCGGCGGTATGCATGAACGCGGAAATAGCCGCTGCACTTTGGACAAACGTAATAGTTATTCTTTACATCCTCCACATAGATTGGCTGCCCGCATTTATTACATTTACGCCATAAGCCTCCGGTATCACAGGTTCCTGTTCGGAGCCGGACTGGGGCTTATACTTGGTATCTATTTTCGTATATGTCTTTTTGAACATATTCCGCAACATAGGCAATTTCCTTTCATTCATGCACAGGCCCGCCTTTGGGCAGGCCTGCCGGCAGACACCGCAGTCCGGTGCGCCTTACCTGACAGTACAAAGCAAGGGGCCTTTTCCGGCCGGAAGCAGTGTTCCGGTATTTTTATCGGACATATTCAGGGAAATACTTCTCAATAAAGCCTGTGTCCGTATCTCCCTTCTGGAACGCTTCATTTTCCAGAATATCATACTGGAAATTGATATTAGTCTCGATACCCTCGATGACCACTTCGCCCAGAACGCTGCGCATCTTGGAAATGGCAGACTCTCTGTCCTTGTCAAAAACGATCAGCTTCATCAGCATGGAGTCATAGTTGGCCGGAACCTTGTAATCCGTATAAATATGGGTATCCACCCGGACGCCGTTGCCTCCCGGTATATGGACATTGGTGATAAGGCCCGGACAAGGCATAAAGTTTTTGCAGGGGTTCTCTGCATTGATACGGCACTCGATGGCATGGCCCTTTATGGTCACGTCCTCCTGGCTGACGCTTAAGCGCTCTCCTGCAGCGACGCGTATCTGCTCCTTGATAAGATCCATCCCTGTGACCATCTCTGTTACAGGATGCTCCACCTGAATCCGGGTGTTCATCTCCATAAAGTAGAAGTTCCTGTTCTTATCCAGAAGGAACTCAATGGTTCCTGCATTTTCATACCCCACAGCCTTGGCCGCCTGCACAGCCGTCTCGCCCATCTTTCTGCGAAGCTCCGGTGATATCACGTCACAGGGAGCCTCCTCCAGCACCTTCTGGTGGCGGCGCTGAATGGAGCAGTCACGCTCTCCCAGATGGACTACATTGCCGTGTTTGTCGGCCATAATCTGAAACTCCACATGTCTGGGCTTTTCGATATATTTTTCAATATACATGGTATCGTCGGAGAAGCCCTTTACGGACTCCATCTGGGCAGCGTTAAAATGCTCCGTGAAATCCCCGGCGCTTCTGGATATTCTCATGCCCTTCCCGCCGCCGCCTGAAGAGGCCTTTATCATCACCGGAAAGCCGATCTCCTTTGCCATCGCCAGGGCCTCCTCAGCTCCGTGAACCGGCTCCTTGCTGCCCGGCACAACAGGCACTCCGGCCTCCATCATCGTTTTTCTGGCCTCCGACTTATTGCCCATCTTGTTGATTATATCAGCGGAGGGCCCGATAAAGGTGATGTTGCACTCGGCGCACAGCTTGGCGAAGCGTGCGTTCTCCGAAAGAAAACCAAAACCCGGGTGAATGGCGTCGGCCTTCATGGCTACCGTAGCCGCCAGAATCCGTTCCATATTCAGGTAACTCTGATTGGAGGGCGCAGGCCCGATACAGATGGCCTCGTCAGCCAGCAGGGTATGAAGACAATCCCTGTCGGCCTCCGAATATACAGCCACCGTCTGGATCCCCATCTCACGGCAGGCCCGGATGATGCGGACTGCAATCTCTCCTCTATTGGCAATCAAAATCTTATTAAACATCGGCTTTCTCCCTCGATTCCCTTTTACTCCCTGTTAACCAACCATAAATGTCAGCTCTGCCGTAACAGCCAGCTTGCCGTCCACGGTAGCAGTCGCCTTTCCAACACCTAAAGGCCCCTTCTGCTTGATAATTTCACATTCCAGCTTCAGCCGGTCTCCCGGAACTACCTTCCGTTTGAACTTAGCCTTCTCTATACCCCCGAAATACGCGATTTTGCCCTTAAATCCTTCCTGGGACAGAATTGCCACAGCGCCGGTCTGAGCCAGGGCTTCAATGATAAGCACGCCGGGCATTACCGGTTCCTGGGGGAAATGTCCCTTAAAAAAAGACTCGTCGTAGCTTACGCACTTGTAACCTGCCGCCCGGACTCCGGGCTCCAGCTCCTCTATACAGTCCACCAGCAAAAAGGGATGTCTGTGGGGAATAATCTCCTGTATTTCCTTGATTCCCATTAACATGAATCCTTACCTCCAAACCGTTTATTTGATGCGGAACAGGGGCTGGCCGTACTCCACGACCTCCTCGTTATCCACAAGGACCGCCTCCACCACGCCGTCATATTCGCTTTCGATCTCGTTCATCAGCTTCATGGCCTCAATAATTCCCAGCACCTGGCCCTTCTTTACAGTGTCCCCCACCTTTACGAAAGCCTCGGAATCAGGGGAGGAGGAGCTGTAGAAAGTGCCTACCAGTGGGGAGTTAATCACCTTGTCGGAACCGATATCCACTGTCTCCGCCTGGGATGCAGGCGCCGCCGGAGCCACGCCCTGAACCGCAACCGGAACATTCATTCCCGCCGCCTCATTTATCATGGGCGCTGCCATTACAGGCGCCGCCACTGTCACTACCTGAGGCGGTTCCTTCTCACACTTTAAGGAAAGCTTCATGTTGCCCTCCTCCAATTCAAAGCTGGTAAGCTTATTGTCGGAGACTGCCTGAATTAACTTTAAAATATCATCTATATTCATAGCCCAAACCTTCTTTCTGTTGCTTACTCTCTGAACTTTTTCACAATCAGGCTGGCGTTATGCCCGCCGAATCCCAGGGAATTGCTGATGGCGGCATTTACTTCCATGGATACGCCCTCGCCCTGGGTGTAATCCAGATCACAGCCCTCGCCCGGTTTCTCCAGCCCTGCAGTTGCATGGACAAAGCCGTCCTCTATGGATTTCACACAGGTGATAAACTCCACGCCCCCTGCCGCCCCCAAAAGATGGCCGATCATGGACTTGGTGGAGTTAATCTTCACCTTTTCTGCATGGCTGCCTAACGCCGCCTTGATGGCCATCGTCTCAAACAGATCATTGTGGTGGGTGCTGGTGCCGTGGGCATTGACATAGTCCAGCTCCTCCGCCTTCATCCCTGCGTCCGCCAGGCATTTTCCATGGCCCGGGCTGCGCCGCTGCCGTCCTCGGCGGGGGAGGTGATATGGTAGGCGTCGCAGGTAGAGCCGTAGCCTGCTACCTCCGCCAGAATCCTGGCGCCTCTGGCCCGGGCGTGCTCCAAGGACTCCAGGACAACCACCCCTGCGCCCTCGCCCATAATGAAGCCGTTTCTGTCCTCGTCAAAAGGAATAGACGCTCTCATGGGATCGTCCGTGGTGTTTAAAGCCGTCAGAGCGGTAAAGCCCGCGATACCGATAGGGGTAATACTGGCCTCGGCTCCTCCTGCAACCATCACGTCCGCCTCCCCGTACTGGATGGAGCGCATAGCCTCTCCGATGGAGTGGGTTCCTGTGGCGCATGCAGTCACCACGTTGAAGCATTTGCCCTTAAGGCCAAACTGGATGGCTACGTTTCCGGCCGCCATATTACTTATCATAAGGGGAACCAGAAGGGGATTGACCCTGCTGGGCCCCTTTTCGTTCATCTTCAGAACATCCTTCTCCATAGCCTGGAGGGAACCGATGCCTGAACCTACGCAGACTCCCACGCGGTAGGGATCTTCCTTCTCCATATCAATGCCGGACTGTTCCAGGGCTTCCTTGGAAGCCGCCACTGCGAACTGGGAGAAGGCCTCCATTCTCCGGGCCGCCTTCGGATCCATATAATCCTTTGGATTAAATCCCTTTACCTGGGCTGCCAGCTTACATTTAAAATCGGCGGTGTCAAAATAGGTGATGGGTCCGATTCCCACCGTCTTATTCTTCAGTCCCTGCCAAAAGCTCTCCACATCATTGCCAATGGGGGTGATGGCGCCCATACCGGTTACTACTACTCTCGTTTTCATACGCTCACGCTCCTGTTCTATATCCTGCTGTAACGGTTCAGGACGCCGTCCTGGACTGTTACATCCTACATTGCCATTCCGCCGTCGATGCTGAGCACCTGGCCTGTTATATACTTTGCATGATCGGAGGCCAGAAATGCAACCGCAGCGGCAACGTCCGCGGGATCTCCCAGCTTCTTCATCGGAATCTGCTCTGTCAGGGAGGCTTTCACGCTGTCGCTGAGCACATCCGTCATCTCTGTCACAATAAATCCCGGCGCTACTGCATTCACGGTAATTCCCCTGCTTGCCAGCTCCCTGGCCGCTGATTTGGTGAGGCCGATAACTCCCGCCTTGGCCGCGCAGTAATTGGCCTGGCCTGCGTTGCCAGAACGCCGGATACGGAGGATATGTTGATAATTCTCCCGGCCTCTGCTTTAACATCTGGCGGGAGATATGTTTGATACAGTTAAACACGCCCTTTAAGTTTGTATCCATAACCGCGTCGAAGTCCTCCTCGGACATCTTCATCAAAAGGTTATCCCTTGTGATACCTGCATTGTTCACCAGGATATCCAGACGCCCATATTTTGCCACAATATCGTCCATCATGGCCTTGGAGCCGGCAAAATCGGAAACATTACACTGAACCGCTTCAGCTTTGCCTCCCGCCGCCTCTATTTCCTTCACCACGTCCTCCGCCCTTGCAGCGGAGCCGTTATAATTTACAATAACCGTTGCGCCCTCAGCTCCTAAAGCCAGAGCAATCTGGCGTCCAATGCCGCGGCTTGCCCCTGTTACCAGTGCAATCTTTCCTTCCAGCATACGTTTTGTCTCCTTTCGATGGCAGATACCCGCCCTGTATATGTTCTGTGCCTGACTCCGCCTCCCCCCTTCCGGCTAGAGCAGCGCGCTGACCGCCTTATCTACATCTTCCAGCTTTTCCACATTCATGGTTTTCACTTCTTTGTTGATCTTCTTCATAAATCCTGCCAGGGTCTTTCCCGGCCCGATTTCAATAAATGTATCCACACCGGCGGCGATCATTGTCTCCACGCTCTGCTGCCATCTCACGGAGGAGGAAACCTGCTTTATGAGGAGTTCCCTCACAGGCTCTGCCGTCGTCACAAAGCCGGCGGTGACGTTGGCCACATAAGGAATCCGCGGAGCGTGGATGGCTGTCTTGTCAAGCGCCTCCCCCAGCTTCTCCCCCGCCCCTGTCAGCATGCCGGAATGAAAAGGCCCGCTTACATTCAGCATGAGGCTCTCTTGGCTCCTGCGCTTTTAAGCTTCTCACAGGCCTCCTCCACGGCTGCCTTTCTGCCGGAGATAACAATCTGGCCGGGACAGTTATAGTTGGCGATCCATACGCCCTCCATATGGCTGGTCACTTCCTCTATCACCCCTGCGTCCAACGCCAGAATTGCCGCCATGGCTCCCTCTCCCACAGGAACAGCCTCCTGCATAAGGATGCCTCTCTGGCGCACTGTGGTGATGGCGTCCTCATCGCTCATTACCCCTGCCGCAGCCAGCGCACAATATTCTCCCAGGCTAAGGCCTGCAGCCACATCCGGCTCTATGCCCTTCTCCTCCAGCACCCTCATCATGGCAATGCTGGCTGTCACCATAGCGGCCTGGGTATACTCCGTAATATCCAGCCGGTCGTTCTTCTCAAAACACAGCTCTGGCATGGAGAAGCCTAAAAGTTCAGAGGCCTTGTCAAACACGGCCTTTCCTGTCTCTGTCTGCTCATAGAAATCCTGTCCCATACCGCAGACCTGCGCTCCCTGTCCCGGGAAAATAAATGCAATCTTGCTCATCCTCTTACTCCTCTATTCCTTTTACTCCGCTCATGGGCCCTTCCTCCTTCGATGCGGGTCCCTTTAGCTGCTGCTTTATGGGCCGGCGCCCTTAATCCCAGTGCATCAGCCTGGATGCTTCTCCCATCATCTCCTGGATGATCTCCTTGCAGCTCTGGCGTTTGGATATCATGCCTGCAATCTGCCCCGCCATCACGGTTCCCCCTGTAACGTCGCCCTCCTGGACTGCCTTGCGCAGTGTTCCCAGTGTCAGGTACTCCAGCTCCTCAAAGGTTTTCCCTTCCTGTTCCAGCTTTGTGTACTCTCTGGTCATCTGGTTTCTCAGGCATCTCACCGGATGTCCGTGGGTACGCCCGGTCACTGCCGAATCAATATCCTTAGCCTTGATGATGCGTTCCTTATAATTCTCATGTACAATAGACTCATGTGCAACCACAAACCTGGTGCCAATCTGCACAGCCTCTGCACCCAGCATAAATGCCGCCGCTATGCCTCTGCCGTCGCCGATCCCTCCTGCTGCAATTACAGGTATGGACACTGCGTCCGCCACCTGGGGAACAAGCGTCATAGTGGTCTGCTCGCCGATGTGGCCCCCTGACTCTGTTCCCTCAGCAACTACTGCGTCCGCACCGTATTTCTCCATGCGGCGCGCCAGGGCTACGCTTGCAACCACAGGGATCACCTTGATGCCTGCTGATTTCCACATATCCATATATTTTTCAGGATTGCCGGCTCCGGTGGTAACCACCTTGATGCCCTCCTCCACAACGACTTTAGCTATATCCTCTGCGTGAGGGCTTAAAAGCATTACGTTAACTCCGATTGGCTTATTTGTCAGGGCTCTGGCCTTGCGGATTTCATCCCGGACCACCTCGCCCGGAGCATTGGCCCCGCCGATCAGTCCCAGACCGCCCGCCTCAGATACGGCTGCCGCCAGATGATGCTCTGCCACCCAGGCCATACCGCCCTGAATAATCGGATATTCGATTCCAAACATTTCTGTAATTCTAGTTTTCATTCTGTTCCCTCCGGTCCGGTTTTCCGTATGTTTATGAATGAAACAGCGTGCAAAGTCTTACACGCTGTCATCCCATTTCCAACTATGGATTTATGCCTCTACGCCTTTGTTCTTTAAGTAAGCCATAACCTCGCCTACAGTGGTCAGCTGCTCCAGGTCCTCTGCAGGAATCTCAACAGAGTACTCATCCTCAAGGGCCATAACCAGCTCAAACAGATCCAGGGAATCGGCGCCTAAATCCTCTTTAAAGGAAGAAGCCTCTGTAACGGTATCCGCCTCTACGCTCAACTGCTCTGCAATAATCTCTTTCATCTTCTCTAACATTTTCTTGTTCTCCTTTTTCACTTTTTGATTTATTTTATAATTTTAAGTTTTTACCCTTTTTTACCACTCTAACAGGGTGGCTCCCCATGTAAGACCTGCCCCAAAGCCTGAGAGCATAATCTTGTCACCCCGGTTCAGCATTCCGGTACGGTTCATTTCATCCAGCAGAAGCGGTACGGAACCGCTTGAGGTATTTCCGTAGCGCTCCATATTCACCGGGAACTTTGCTATGTCCACCTTAAGCCGCTTTGCAATTGACTCGATAATCCGCAGGTTGGCCTGATGGATAACAAAATACCGCACATCCTCTGCCGGAATTCCGGTGTCCGCCAGCAGCTCCTTAATGCATTCCGGCACCTTCTTCACTGCAAACTTAAATACCTCCTGGCCATCCATGGACGTAAAGCCCAGCTCCGGCTGCCTGTCTAAAAGGAAATTTCCGTTTGTCCTGGAGATACAGGTGAGCACATTGCCTTTTCTTCCGTCAGATTTCATATTGATACCCAGAATGCCCTTATGGTCGGCTCTTACCACTGCAGCCCCTGCGCCGTCGCCGAAGAGGACACAGGTGCCTCTGTCTGTCCAATCCATAAGCTTGCTTAATGTATCGGCGCCAATTATAAGCGCCGTCTTATACATCCCGGTACTGATAAACGCGTGGGCCGTATTCAGAGCAAATACAAATCCTGTGCAGGCTGCGCTGATATCATAGCAAGCTGCATTGACTGCCCCGATTATTGCCTGAACCTCGCAGGCCCCGTTGGGAAACAGGTTATCCTGGGAGGAAGTTCCCAGGAGTATCAGATCGATCTCCTCCGGCTTCACGCCTGCCTGCTCCAGGGCCCTCTTTGCCGCCTGGGCCGCCATCTGGGACGTACCCCCAGTAGTTACAATCCTTCTCGCGCCAATTCCCGTCCTGCTGCGGATCCATTCGTCATTGGTCTCCATAATCTTTGCAAGGTCGTCATTGGTCACTATCTGCTCCGGCACATATGAACCGGTTCCTATGATTCTTGTTGTCATTCCTCTTTACCTGTCCCGAATCCATCCGGCAATCAGCGGACTCACGCCTTCCTTTTTGTTTCCTTTTGGCAAATACTTTGAACATCAAAGTAATACTACAAGATAGTCACGTATTTGTCAAGAAATATTTTTCGCCCAATTTTGCGTCTCTTTTTCTATCTTTACTCCCATTTGCCATTTCTTACCAATTCCGTATTTTGGCATTATTGACTTTGCTGCTAAAATTTGTTAAGTTAAAATTGTTAGAGAGGGCATTCCATTCAAAAGGGGGTGTAACAAATGAAGACAACTGGTGTTATTCGTAAGCTGGATGAGCTCGGCCGTATCACCCTTCCCATCGAATTGAGGCGAAGCCTTGATTTAGATGTGAAGGACGGTCTGGAGATTACCGTTCAGGATGACTGTATCATCCTTAAAAAAGCAGAATGTGCCGATATCTTTACCGGCAGCACCGAGGATTTGTTGGATTATGAAGGTAAGAAAATATCCAGGAAGTCCGTAATTGCATTGGCCAAGCTGGCCGGATTAAATGTAAGCGAATAGTCCAAGTGTACATAGAAGAAACCTGCGGATTCCGCAGGTTTCTTCTGTTATTTTAGTCCGTCAGCAGGCGGCGGTAGACGTCCCGCTTACTGATCCCCCTGTCCTTAGCCACGGATTTCATGGCCTCCTTCTTATCCTGTCCCTGGGAAAGGTATTGCTCCATATGCTCCTCCAGGCTCATCTGCTCCCAGGTTTCTATCTCTTCTTTTTTTACATCCCCAGGATCCCTTCCTTCTATTACTATAGCGCACTCGCCTTTTGGCTCCCTTGTCTCATAAAACGCAAGAGCCTCCTGAAAGGTAGTCTGATAAGCTTCCTCATACTTTTTGGTCAGCTCCCTGCAGACGGTAATTCTCCGATCCCCCAAAGCCCCGTAAAGGTCCTTCAGTCTTAATCAGATGATGGGGAGCCTCATACACGATCATCGTCCTGGTTTCAGATTCCAGCTCCTTCAGGATCCGCTGCCGTTCCCTCCTGTCACTTTTTTCACTGGGGAGAAACGCCTCAAAACAAAACCTTCTTGTGGAAAGACCCGACAGCGTAAGAGCCGTGATACAGGCAGCAGGCCCCGGAAGGGAGGTAACTTCAACTCCGGCTTTATAGCACTGACGCACCAGCTCCTCCCCGGGATCCGATATTCCGGGAGTCCCCGCGTCTGTTATAAGAGCAATGTTAACCCCTGCCTCCAGCTGTCCCACCAGATACCTGGCCTTCTCTACTTTGTTATATTCATGGTAGCTGGTCATGGGAGTCTTAATCTCAAAATGGTTCAGAAGCTTGATACTGTGCCGGGTATCCTCTGCCGCTATCAAGTCCACTTCCTTTAATGTCCTGAGAACCCGCAGGGTTATATCCTCCAGATTCCCAATGGGCGTTGCACATAAATACAGTTTTCCCGCCATAAACCGCCCTTCCTTTCACTGACTGTTTTGCCTCTGTTTAATAGCCGTAGGTCGTCCGGATCTCCTCCGAGTACTCCCCCGGGCCGTCAAAGACAATCACCGGGCTTCCACCTTGAGAAGGGGGCCGCCTCCCCGGACCGCCTCGATGAGAACCATGTTGGCCTCCCTGTCCCTGTAGGGATGTACCAGCTTCATCCGTTTGGGCTCCAGCCCATGGCTCTTCATCGTCTGTATAATCTCGATCAGCCGCCTGGGTCTGTGAACCATATAAAACCGTCCCCCGGGCTTTAACACCCTGGTTCCCTCCCGGACCACGTCCTCCAGGGTGCACAGCACCTCATGGCGGGCAATGGCCTTGGCGTCCCCCGGATTCTTAAGTCCGTGAGTCTCTTTCATATAGGGCGGATTGGAGGTGACTACATCAAAAGAGGCCGGCCCAAAGAGCTTGCCGGCCTCCTTAATATCTCCTGTGACAATCTCCACTTTCTCCTCCAGATGATTATAAGCCACACTGCGCCTGGCCATATCCGCAGACTCCTCCTGAATCTCCAGACCTGTAAAATGCCTTCCCTCCGTCTTGGCTGTGAGAAGAATAGGGATAATCCCTGTACCTGTGCCCAGATCCAGAACCTGCTCCCCTCTCTTCACCACTGCAAATCCGGACAAAAGCACCGCATCCATGCCAAAGCAGAACGCTCCCTTTTTCTGAATGATTCCGTAATGGTTCCTCTGCAGGTCGTCGATCCGCTCATCGCCGCCTAAAGACACAGGCCCGGCCTGAGCCCCGCTGCCTCCCGGAGCGCCTTCTCCTCAGCCCCGGCGCCCCCTTCCCCTATATCCACCGACTTCCTAGTTATCATCCAGCTTCGACTTTCCTTCCCTTTTCTCCAAAGCTTCCAGCTCCTTCAGCGCCGCTTCCTCAGCCGCCAGTTTTTCCTTGTCCCCGCCCTTGCCCTTTTTCTTTCTGGGTTTGAAACGAAGCTGTTCCACCTTGTACTCACGGATTTCCTTTTCATCCTTGTCCACAATCACAATGACCTTTACCATCTGGCGGAGCACATTCACACTGTGAACCTCCCCCTTTAAGCCGTCGTTAGTGGTCACATAATCACCTACATTGGGAAGCCTGCTGTTGAGAACTTCGTAAGTCTCCTCCTCGTTCTTTAAGCAGCACATAAGCCTTCCGCAGACGCCGGATATCTTGGTGGGGTTCAGGGAAAGATTCTGCTCCTTGGCCATCTTGATGGACACAGGAATGAACTCCGACAGATAGGAGTGGCAGCACAGCGCTCTTCCGCAGATACCGATGCCTCCCATAATCTTTGTCTCATCCCTGACCCCAACCTGGCGTAATTCAATTCTGGTCTTAAAAACACTGGCCAAATCCTTGACCAGCTCACGGAAGTCGATCCGCCCGTCTGCGGTAAAATAAAAAAGCACCTTATTGTTATCAAATGTATATTCAGCATCAATCAGTTTCATCTCCAGGTTATGTTTCTTTATTTTCTCCTGGCAGATTTTGAATGCGTCCTTTTCCTTTTCCTTATTCCTGGCCTCCACTCCCTCGTCCTCAGCCGTAGCCATACGGATAACCGGCTTTAAGGGCGGAACTACCTTGGATTCATCCACTTCACGGTTGCCAAGAACCACATATCCATATTCTATACCTCTGGCCGTCTCCACAATCACATGGTCCCCGGTCTTAATCTTCCGGCCTGCCGGGTCAAAATAATAAATCTTTCCTGCGGTGCGAAAGCGCACTCCAATCACTGTCGTCATCTTTAATCTCCTTCTCATGCGGCTTCTTTACCCGCCCTTCCTCCTGCGGCCCGTCTTTACAGCTGCAAGTCTCGGGCTCACGGCAGCGTATTCTGCCTGTAAAAGCCATCTATCCATCTCATGTGCGTATCCGCCTGTCCACAGGCGCGGCTGCTTCTAGTTTTCCTTCATAGTCAAAAGCATCAGCTCCATAACCAGTTCCATATTTACATTGCGTCCAGCCTCACCCTGGCCTTATCGATGGCCACGAGTATCCGCTCCAGCCCGTCGTATCCGCTGAGTGTGCTCATACTTTTAATAGAAGAAAACTCATCCTTGAATATCAGCAGGTTTATGTCCTTGGTCGTTTTATACATCAGCACATCTCTGTACCACATCTGCATAAAATCCAGGCACCCGTAGATATCCATCTTTTCATCCTTCAGCTTGCGGATATAATCCAGAAGCTCCGATATATCCGTATCCTTCAAGTGCTTCAGCAGATGAAGAATCTCATGGTACATCTGCTTAAATTCTTCCGAGTCCGCCAAATGAATGGCTTTTCCCAGATTTCCCCTGGCAAAAGCCGCATAAATCTCAGCCTGACTCTCCTCTACGCCCAGAGACTGAATGAGATACTCCTTCACCACCTCATCCTTAAGAGGCTTCAGCTTCAGCTGGACGCATCTGGACAGTATGGTAGGGAGAAACCCCTCCGGGTTAGTGGTAAGAAGCAGAATCACCCCGTAGGAGGGGGGCTCCTCTATGGTCTTTAAAAGTGCATTCTGGGCCTGCACCGTCATCTTTTCAGCCTCGTCCACAATGTAAATCTTATAATAGCTGCTGTATGGACGCACCATAATGGTATCATTGATCTGCTCTCTGATATCATCCACGCCGATACTTGCAGGCTTTTCATGGGTCACATAGATCAGATCCGGGTGGTTTCCTGATAACGCCTGCCTGCAGGCATGGCACTGCATACACGGCTCGGCCATCCCCTTTTCGCACAGCAAGCTGAGGGCAAAGGCGCTTGCCAGGGATTTTCTTCCCATTCCAGCCTCACCGCTGAGAATATATGCGTGGGAAACCTTCCCTGTCTGCACTGCATTCCGAAAATGCTCCTTTATCTGCTCGTGGCCTACTATTTTGTCAAATCCCGGCATCCTGGCAATCCCCCTTGCTGCGGCGCCGGAGCCATGTAAAAAGACGGTACGGCGCGTTCAAATATACGAAGTTAGTATAACATAAGTTAAATTTTTATGTATACCCTTAAGTTTTTCCATCTAAGTTTATAAATTCTCCTGTCCCCCCTGCCTGTATATCCGTCTTAAAGCTGTGGGAATATCCCCTGTTTTTAACTCTATAACCCGCCATTTTTATCTCTGTTTCCCGGTTCTATACCTGAACAATTATTTATAAATTATTCCGTGGAGCAAAAAAGAGAGGATCCCCTCCCTTTTTTACTTTGTTTCCATCTGCCTGTAAATCCCGCCTTACTCCCCGTAAGGCTCAATCAAAACACTACCGGCCTGAAGCCGTCTGTACAGGATGCTATCTGGGACTTTCTGCCCTTTGTCCCGATACACTCCATATGATTTCTCACAAAGATAATATCCTTGAAAATATCCGCCCATGCCCAGGTGCAGAAGCCGTCGGGCACGCGTCTGCCGTTGCAACTATATTGGCGCCGCAGCCGCATATATTTGGTATGATTATATCATATGTATTCACCGGGATTTTGACAACTGTGCTGCGGATCACAGCCATACAGTCCATAAGCAGTTCCCTGGGAACAGGCCGGTCGGATCTGACCGGTATCAGACGGTCCTCGCCATCCGCTTTTACAGTGCTTGTGAGAATCCTTACAGGATGGAGAAATTCCTGGCTTCCATACTCCTTGCCTCTGGCGCATGTAAACCCTTCGATAGAAGTAATGCCTTCCCGGGTTCCCTCCGCTAAAATGCGGCATCCCAACGGACACACGGTACAAATTATCTCTTTCTTCACAGTTATACCTCCTTTATCACATCTACCACTATATCGGAATTTAATTCGGACAGCGGAATCTGTATGCTGCACATCTCACCTGGATTTACTCTCCGCTCCTTTTTGGATGCAATCACCTTTCCACCGGATCTCGCTTCGATTCTCACGTCCAAATCAGGAGCCAGGACGCGGAAGAACAGCTTTGCCTTTCCCTCGTCACAGGGCATAATCCGCTGGGGACAGATATATCTCACATTAGAACCTGTTACCGTTCTCACCTCATCCTTTTGTTCCAGCTTTCCGGCCCCATAGAGAGCCGCATACTTTCCTGCAGCCATACTTTCCACTGTAACATTGTCCACCAGGTCATTTACATGGACCACATTTCCGCAGGCAAATACGGAGGGCGCCGAGGTCTGCATATACTGGTTGACCTCAGGGCCGCTGGTTATTCCCGATATGGTTATTTCGGCCTTTCTGGTCAGCTCATTTTCAGGAATCAGTCCCACGGACAGCAGAAGCGTGTCGCACTGAAGGTATTCCTCCGTCTCTATTATAGGCTTTTTGTTCTCATCCACCTGGGCGATATAGACGCCCTCCACCCTCTCGTTACCTGTAATCCGTGTAATCGTATGCTTAAGCTTCAGAGGAATATTAAAATCGTCCAGACACTGTACCTTATTTCTGGTAAGTCCTGCAAGATAATCCATAATCTCAACCACAGCCAGCACCTTTGCGCCCTCCAGGCTCATTCTTCTGGCCATGATCATTCCTATATCACCGGAACCCAGAATTACCACATTCTTACCTACCATGGTGTTCTGCCGGTTCACAAGCCTCTGGGCGGAGCCGGCGGTATAGATTCCCGCCGGTCTTGTTCCGGGAATCTGTATATTAGCCCTGGTTCTCTCCCTGCACCCCATCGCCAGCACAATACTTTTGGCTGTAACTCTGGTCATGCCGTACTCCCTGTTTATACAGATAATTTCATTGGCCGCCCCGTTTACCTCCAGCACCATGGAGTTCAGCATTACCTCTGTCCCAAGCTCCAGGGCCTCTTTGGCAAACCTGCCCGCATATTCCGGCCCTGTCAGCTCTTTATTAAAATAGGAAAGACCAAATCCGGGATGGATACACTGCAAAAGGATTCCTCCAATACGTTCATCCCGCTCAATAATCAGTACTTTTTCCGCGCCTTCTTTTTTGCGGCCACGGCTGCGGAAAGCCCTGCGGGTCCTCCGCCTATGATTGCAACATCACATTTCACTTCGTACATTCTGCTCTCTCCCTTCTATCTCATTTTTCCTGTAACCATGTAAGAACCGGCCACATTCTTATTTACATCCTCCACAGGAAGGTTCAGTTCCCTTGACAATATCTCAATAACTTTAGGACCGCAGAATCCCCCCTGGCATCTTCCCATTCCGGCTCTCACCCTGCGCTTTACAGCGTCCATGCTCCTGGCCCCCAAAGGCCTGTGGATGGCGTCCAGGATTTCTCCTTCTGTAATCGTCTCACACCTGCAGATAACATTTCCATATTTTGGGTTTTCCTTTATAATCTCCTCCTGCTGTCCGGCAGTCATCTCATGGAATATGCGGATACCCCTTCTGGTCTTTTTAAAATTCTCCTTGTAGGCAAGGTTAAACCCATGTTCTTTCAATAACTGGGCCACATACACGCCCATGGATACAGAGAGGGTCAGACCCGTGGAGCGGACTCCCGACAAATTTACATAGCCTTCCAGATCCTCATACATATCCACATGGAGGCCTTCCGGGTTGCGGTTGGGGCGCAGGCCGCTGTACTGGGTTATGGTATCCCTGATATTTACATTTGGCACCAGCCTCTGCACATCCCTGACAATACTTTCCAAACCCTCGGTGGTAACGGATTTATCTGTCTTGTTGTCCAAATCCTCCGCAGTAGGCCCTACCAGCATATTTCCGTGTATTGTGGGACACATAAGCTTTCCCTTGGTTATCTTTGTGGGGATCGGCAGTACAATGTGATTTACCTTGCAGGACGTATTCTTATCAAGAATATAGAACTGTCCTCTTCTGGCTACTACTTTATAATCGGCCTTACCTACCATAGCCGCTATCTCGTCACAGTAAAGGGCCGCGGCGTTGATAACATAGTTCGTCTCAATGGTTCCCGCCGTAGTTTCCACAGTCTTTACCTTTCCGTTCTCCGTCCCAATGCCGGTAACCCTGGTATTTAACAGAAAATCCACGCCGTTTTCATTTGCATTTTCCGCCAGGGCCTGAACCAGGATAAAGGGGTCGATGATACTTTCTCTGGGAATATAAAGCCCGCCCTTTACCTCGGGATTTATGTTGGGCTCCATGGCTGTAATCTGTTCTTTTGTCAGATATTCAATGTCATAGACTCTGTTTTTAAAGGCTTTTTCCTTAATTGCAGGCAGCTGCTCAAACTGCTCCTGTGTAATGGCCGGAAGGATGGCTCCTGTCTGCTCAAACGGTATATCCAGATCCTTCACCAGCTCCGGATACATGGGATTTGCAGCTACTACCAGCTGGGATTCCAGCGTACCCGGAGAGGCGTCGTATCCGGTATGTATGATTGCACTGTTGGACTTGGACGCATCCCCGCCCACATCCTCATTTTTGTCCACCACCAGTACATCTACCTGATATTTTGATAATTCTCTTGCAATGGCGCATCCCACTGCTCCGGCCCCAACTACAACCACATCTGTTTTCATCATGTTTCTGTCCTCCTCTATTTTTTAATGTACGCCGGGAACCTCTATCCACTCTTTGGAACGCTCCACAGCCCGGTGCCACTCATAGAGCAGCCGTTCCCTGGTTTCCTTATCCATTTTCGGTTCGTATCTCTTATCCAGCTTCCAGTTCTGTTCTAGCTCGGAGATGTTTTGGAACTCCCCTATACCATATGCCGCCAGATAAGCCGCCCCCAAAGCAGTCGTATCCGTTATAACGGGAACCTCAACGGGGATCCCCAGAATATCTGCCTGGAACTGCATCAGGAATTCATTGACAGAAGCGCCTCCGTCTACTCTCATCACCTCAATGGGAATGCCGGAATCCCTTTCCAGCACATCCAGATTGTCTTTCACCTGGTACGCCATACTTTCAAGAGCGGCCCTGACAATGTGCTCTTTCTCCGTTCCGCCTGTTATGCCTACAAGGGTCCCTCTGGCATATTGATCCCAGTGGGGGGCCGCCAGGCCGGAAAATGCAGGCACAAAGTAAACTCCCGCCGTATCAGGAACTGATTTGGCCATAAGTTCCGTATCCGATGCGTGCTCTATGATTTTCAGTTTGTCCCGCAGCCACTGTACCGCTGCGCCGGCAATGTAGATTCCCGCGTCCAGGGCAAATGTGATTTTTCCCTTATCAATCCCCCAGCCCACTGTAGTGAGGAGGCCGTTTTCTGAATATACAGGCTTATCTCCTGTATTCATCAGCATAAAACAGCCGGTGCCGTACGTGGTCTTTACTGCTCCCCTCTTAAAGCAGGCCTGGCCGAAAAGGGCGGCCTGCTGGTCCACCACAGTGCCCGAAATCGGTATAATGGCGCCGAAAAAGTCCAGCGGATCCGTATATCCATACAGCTGGGCGCTGTCACGGATCTCCGGGAGAATACTCCTTGGTATTCCCAGCTTTTCCAGTATCTCGTCGTCCCACTGACCTGTATGTATGTTCAGCAGCATTGTGCGGGACGCTGTGGAGTAATCCGTCACACAGACTTTTCCATGGGTCAGCTTCCAAATCATCCATGTATCCAGTGTTCCGGCAATGATTCTCCCCTTCTCTATCTTTTCCCTGACCCCTTCCACATGATCCATAATCCATCTGATTTTTGTGGCGCTGAAATAGGCGTCCACAATGAGCCCTGTTTTTTCCCGTATCATTTCCCCGTACTCACGGGCGATTTCCCCTGCCATCTGCGCAGTCCTGCGGTCCTGCCACACTATGGCGTTATAAACAGGCATTCCAGATATGCTATCCCACAGCATTACAGTCTCTCCCTGGTTATCCAGGCCAATGCAGGTTAACTCTTCCTTCAAGATCCCCGCCGTTTTCGCAGCCATATCAATGGTTTCCAGCGCCGCCTGCCAAATCTCCGTAGGATCGTGCTCCACCCACCCAGGCTGGGGATAATATTGTGTGTGCTCCTTGTATCCTCTGGAAATCTTGTTCCAGTTTTCATCAAAGATCATAGCCGTCGTTCCTGTTGTTCCCTGGTCAAGCCCCAGATAAAATTTCTTCATCCATCCACCTCCCGGCATACCCTCTCTGTTTTTCCATTCCCAATGCCGGAGGTCCCATTGCGCTAACCCCCTCATCAAACTTTTTCCCAATCCCAGATGACCGCCTGTTATCTTATGGGCAGCGCCGGCTAATAATCCCATTGCAATCATCCGCATATTCATCTTGTTAAATGACATTACCCGTCTCCTTGAGTTGTATTTTTGATAATATTATGTGCATTTATGTTGATATTAATTATAAACCCTGCAAACTTACACATCAATCCACATTATAACAAATAATACATCCTGATTTTTGTGCACTTTAACTAATCTTTTCAGGTTTCCCAGGGCGCGTTTTTCTGTAAGAAAGAATCCCGCTGGCGGGATTCTCCGCCTGCGGCGGGTCGCTTTGGCGACATGATTCCTTACCGCCACAGTGCGATCCTCGCGGAGCGTTTGTTATTTCATCGGACGAACTTTCCGATGAAATAACAAAACAGCAGGCTATTATCACTCTACAGCCTGCTGTCTGCCTTATATCCATGTTTCCCGCTACACCTTTACCTGTATTACTTCGATATCTGATTTCCTTAAATTTTCAACTACAAAAGAGTCCACATTTGAATCGGTCACAAGAATATCAATTTGATCCAGTCTGCACACTTTGTTCATGGCAACCGCCCCGATTTTACTATAATCTGCAAGGGCTATCACTTTTTGTGTATTCTCAATCACAACCCTCCTGAGATTGGACTCCTCCAGGTTATAATCCGTGATTCCCTTTGACAGGCTCAGCCCTCCAACCCCCAGGAAGTACTTGTCTGTGACGAAGCGGTCCATATCGCTATCTGCCATATGGCCGGATACGGAAAACTCCCCGCTTCTCACCTGCCCGCCTACCATAAGAACGCGGATATTGCTGTCCTCGGAAAGAACCATTGCAATTTTCATAGAATTGGTGATAACCGTCACCCGCCGCTTACCCACCAGGGCCTTTGCAAACTCCAGCGCGGTGGTTCCGATGTCGATTGCGATTACATCCTCATCCTTCACCAGCTCCACAGCCTGCTCCCCTATGGCCTTCTTCTCTTTAAAATGCTTGATCTCCCTGGTGGAATAGGAGGCTCGGTGGCCCTGGGCTGGGCGGGAACCGCTCCTCCGTATACACGGCTCAGAACGCCGTGTTCCTCCAGATACTCCAGATCCCTCCTGACTGTCTCAACAGACACATCAAAAAGCTTTATCAGCTCACTGACCTTCACAATTCCGTCCTTTTGCAATAACTCCACAATCTTATTCCGCCGTTCCTGCAGCATATACCCTCCCTAATCCATTTAACCCAATAACTCCACCCTTAAGCGCGTCTCACACCTCTGCCAGAATAAGTTCAATCCCCTTTTCCCTCAGATACCGGACATACTCTTTTGATAGCGTACTGTCGGAAATTATCGTATGGATACTGTCCAGGGGGCAAGTCACGCTGAAGGAATCCATCCCAAACTTTTTGGCATGGGCCACAAGAACCGTTTTCCTGGCCCTGGCCAATATGGCTTTGTTTACCTGGGCTACCTCGCAGTTATAATCGGACACTCCGAATTCCCTGGTAATTCCCCCTGCGCAGATAAAGGCTATATCCACACAAAAATGCTTCAGCGCTTCCACCGTCAGATGACCTTCCATATCATACTCGCTGCTGTTGACGCACCCGCCCAGTACAAAGAGCCTTACATCGGAATCCATCAGCTCATTGAGAACAAAAATAGAATTTGTCAGCACTGTAATATGTTTTATGTGGCGGATATGTTTTGCGATCTGCAATACGGTGGATCCAACCGACAGGAGGACCGTATCCCCCTCCTTCACCAGTTTGCAGCCTCTCTCCCTATGGCTTCCCTCTCCAGGAACTGGACTCGTCCGCACTACAGGGCCTTTCCGCCATTCCTGCCGCCGGATATGGGGATTCTGCCAGAACGGCGCCTCCATAGACGCGCTTAATCAGCCCCTGTTCCTGAAGAACCTCCAAATCCCTTCTTGCAGTTTCGTGGGAAACTTCAAAAATCTTCACTACTTCTGACATCTTAATTGCCTTTTTTTGCTTTATAATTGAGTATATCTCGTCCTGACGCTCCTTGGCAAGCATGTATTTACCTCGCTTTTTTGATTCTTGTTTTTATTATATAACGAATGAAAGAAACTGTCTACTGCAGAGCATTTGTGTACTTTTCACATTAACCTCCTCAAAAATTCCCAGTGTTTTATAAGATTTATTAGTAAAGTTGCAACAAGTTACAACTAACTACAACAAAAACCACAGAAATCTATTGACAAACTCCAACAAACATGGTTATTCTTAATATAAATAAGTTGCAGCTTATCCCAAAAATTATATCAGGAGGTTACAAATGAGAGATTCCACAAATACAAAGGGAAAATATTCTGCTCTGGCAGGATGTACATTAATGCTGTCCATTGTGTATATGTCGCTTACTTCATGGTCAGTTGCTGTAAATGAGCTTGCTGATGCATTCAACCTGTCCACACCCCTGATCCAGGCAGGATCCTCCATGTTAATTGCGGGTTATGTGATCGGCGGTTTTATTGAAGGCAAACTTATTGGAACATACGGGTGGAAAAAAGTATTCACCACCGTAATATGCGCCTTTATCATCGCTTCCGTGTTGATACCTTTGGTAACAAATTATTATATCATCCTGCTGCTGCGTTTCGTCCAGGGATGCGGATGTATGGTGGGGCTGACCAGCTCCGTGGTCAGCTCCTGGTTTCCTACCAAGGAGCGGGGACTTGCAGTAGGGATACTCCTGGGCGCTATCGGCCTTGGCTCTGCCCTGGGAGGATATGTAGGAGGGCTTCTGACCCCTGTTTTCGGATGGAAAACGACTTTCTGGATTATATCCGCCGTCTCCGTCCTGGGCGCTGTCGTATTCTATCTGATGGTAAAAGAGGCTCCTCCTCTGAATGAAGAAACCGTGATCCAGGTGGAGGATCCAAGTAATATAAATATTTTCCGTGAACCTGCCCTTTGGCTGCTGGGCCTTTCCACCTTATGCTGCTTCTTTAACTGCTACGGCATGTATGCATATCTTGCACAGTATCTTTTTACCTTAAAGTACACGGCAGCCGAAGTAGGAATGATTGTATTTCTAAATGGTTTTATTGCTATTATCTCCACACCGTTAGTAGGGTGGATTTCCGACAAAAAGGTAGTTACCATGGGCGCGCTGAAGGCCAGAACATGGGCCAACACCTGGCTTGCACTCTTTGTAGGACTTGTGGGATGTGCGCTGATGCCCCATCTGGCTCCCATAAGCATGGGAATGGCCCTTCTTGTCTCTCTGATTGCAGGATGGGGAATCCCCGCCACCAACGGCCCCGGCCTGTCCCTTCCGGCCGACCTATTCGGCAGCGCCGCCTCAGGCGCAGGCGTTGGCTTTGTACTCTTAATCGCAGGCGCAGGCGGAATTATCGCTCCCATCTTTGTTCCATGGCTTGCGGGACAGACCAGCTGGACTATTGCCTGGTATGTGACGGCTCTTCCGGCATTTATTGGTATGCTGATCAATATCTATCTCGGAGGATACACAAAATCGCCTGAACGCAGCTGACTTATATTCAGTAAATCAGTATTATGAAAACACAAAAAGGAGAATTCGGTATGGAAGAAAAATATATGCTGGCCTATGACTGCGGTACAACAGCAGTCAAAACCGTGGTAATACGCATGGACGGAACCGTAATCGGAGAATCCAGGGCGGACAATCCCCTGATTCAGATGAATCCGGGCTGGGCGGAACAGGATCCGGAAGTACTTTGGGAACGCATCTGCCGGACCACAAAAGATGTAATTAAGAAACATAGGATTTCCCCGCAGAACATAGCGGGTCTGGTGTTTGTGGCTCATTGGAAAAACATTATACCTGTGAGTAAAGAGGGACAGGTACTGCACAACAGTATTATATGGATGGATTCAAGGGCAGCCCGACAGGCAGCCCGGCTGAATGAAGCGGCAGGCTGCTTTGTGGGGACAGGACAGGAATATTGGCCGCGCCTGATGTGGCTTAAAGAAACTAAGCCTGAGATCTGGGATAAGGCAGACAAGATTATGGGCTTAAATACATACTTTAAGTGGAGGGCCACAGGCCAGTTTGTCACAGAGCCTTCCGACGACTTCATCCACGCGTATAATCCGGCTATGCAGGAGTACTATAACCGGGTGCTCGCCGCCGCCGGGCTAAAGGAGGATGTATCTAAATTCCCACCCGTCAGACCGGCTGCCCGGGAGGTGGGAAAGACTACCCCTCAGGCTGCCGCAGAGATGGGGCTGGCGCCGGGTATCTCCGTGTTCGGCGGTTTCGGGGATTTGCCTGCAATAACCGTTGGAACAGGATGCTGCCAAAAGATATGGCGCACATATACTTTGGAACCTCCTCATGGCTGGTAAATATTATGGAAGAACGCAGAGAAAATTATGCTCCCCAGTATTTCACCTTCAACCAGGAATTTGAAGGCGCTCTCTTCGCCCTTCAGACAGGCTGCTTTGCCTTTGACTGGGCTGTCAGCCAGTTTTACCACGAGGAACGCAATATTCTTGGAAACGATATCTTTGAATTTGTGGACAAACAATTGGAGGAAATACCGGCCGGAAGCGGGGATCTGATTGCAACCCACTGGCTGACCGGAGAGCTTCCTCCTCTGGCTAAAAATGCGAAAGCTCTTTTCTTAAATATTACATCCAGCCACGACCGCAGGCATATGGTCCATGCCATTATGGAAAGTATCTGCTACACCCACAGATCCTACATGGAAACTTATGAAAAAAAGACCGGGAAGAAACTGGACAGCATCCGTGTGGTAGGAGGCGGCGCAGGAAGCGACATGTGGATGCAGATGCTGGCAGATGTGCTTCAAATCAAGGTGGAAGTGCCTGAAAGCCCGCGCTATACAGGCGCCATCGGCGCATATTACTGCGCTATGGTAGGACTGGGCATGATTGAAAATTATGACGCCATTTATAAGGCTGTGCGAATTGAAAAAACATTCCTTCCCAGGAAAGAAAATGCACAGATTTACGAAAAGCTGTATAATGTCTATGGGAAGCTGTTCCCGGCATTAAAAGATTTGTACAGTGAAATCAACGGGGTTTATTAGACACAGACATAAAAATATACGCTGGGAATCTCTCCTGCACCTGCCTTTGAGGCTGATTTTTGCCGGCCTCACACAAATTGAATCAACATACGCGCCGCGTACGCCTCATAAATTTGTGCACAGCTGGCAAAAAATCATCTCGCAAAATCAGGGACAAAGAGATTCCCGGCGTACATAAAATAATAGCGGAGGAAACATCATGAAAATTGCCATCGGTGAATTTCACCAGGAAACCAACTCTTTTAATCCATTCCCAAGTACCAGAAAGGATTATGAAGTATTCGGAATCCATAAAGGCCGGGAGGTGATAGCCTCAGTGGACCCATCCTGTGCGCTGAAAGGAATCATCGATACTCTGGACGGGGAAGGCGCGGACATCCTGCCAACCAGCCGCATGTGGGCCAATGCAGGAGGCCCTGTTATAAAGGAAGTTACAGAGGAATTCATTGCAGACTTATCGCGTATTTTAAGAGAGAATCTTCCTTTGGACGGAGTATGTCTCTCCCTCCATGGCGCCACCCAATCCTCCCAATCCGACGACGTCTGCGGAGATATACTGGAGACTGTGAGAAATATAACAGGACCTCATACGGTTATTACGGCATCTTTGGATCTCCACGCAAATGTGACCCGCAAAATGGTCAAAAACGCGGACTTCCTCTGTGGATACCATACATATCCCCATGTGGATTTTTATGATACGGGAGCACGCGCTGCCAGGCTTTGCCTGGAAGGTATCAAAAAAGACAAACGCCTCTGCAGAGGATATGCAACAATTCCTATGATTGTTCCCGCCAGCAGCTTTACAACCTTGACGGGCCTTTTTCAGAGCTGATGAGATATGGGGAAACCCTTGTGGATTCCGGCGACCTCACTGACTTCTCTATTTTCCAGATGCAGCCCTGGCTGGATGTGGAGCAGGGAAGCTCCTGTGTAATTACCGTCTCTGAACACCAGGATAATAAAAAGGCGGAGGAACTTGCACAAAAGCTGGTACGCATGCGCCATGAATTAAAACCCAATCTCTGTTCCGTAAAGGATGCCCTCCGGCTTGCAGAATCCAATGACACGGGTACTCCCTTTGTCCTGGTGGACTCTGCAGATTCTACCAATGCAGGGGCCTGCGGAGACAGCGCCTATGTACTCCAGGAAATTCTTCAATGCCAGTCGCCGGTGAAAGCAGGCATAGCGCTCTGCTGCAAACCGGCAGTAGAGAAAGCGTTTCAGGTGGGAGTCGGAAACAGAGGGATCTTTCAAATCGGCGCGTCCCTGGACCAGATCCATACACAGCCGGTAAAGACAGAAGCCTATGTGCAGTCCCTCCATGACGGAATCTATACACAGGAAGGCCCTGCAAAAAGGGGACTTAAGAATAACCTTGGTAAGACAGCCGTACTGAGGGCAGGAAATACGGATATAATTGTCACATCTGATTTTTTGCTGGGGCCCGGGGATTTGCAGCTTTACCGCCACTTCGGCATTGAGCCGGCCTTTTATCAGCTCATTGTAGTTAAGGCCTGCACCTCCTTTAAGGCAGGATATCAGGCGTTTTCCCGTCATATCATATATGCAGACACCCCAGCGCTGCCACTGCCAATCTAACACAGTTGGATTTTAAAAAGCTGCCGAAGGAATTTTATCCATTCTCTGAGATATCTGAGGATTCCATCCAGATTATATATCTGTAACAATTCAGACGGCGCAGGGCTTTGAATCTTTGATTACTGCCTGCTGCGGAGTACATATTTGGCCGGAATTATTCCAAATAAAGGCTGCCCGGCAGGCTCTTTCTTACCTAAAGTTGAAACAACTATGCTGCCGTGGGGGAATGATTTGAGAAGTGGATCTTGGATTCCCGGGAGGCGCCCATGACTTAAGAAACCGATCTTTAGCCGCCCTGAAGGCGCGCAGGCTTATGGAGCCACCTTTAAACATTCGCGTCAAGAACATTCTGAATATCCTTGACGATTTCCTTTAAGCACGCCTCCAGTTCCAGATTCTCATACCATTTTTTAATACCCTGAAGTTCCAGATTCTCCTTCTTAAAATCCACCTCGTCTGCCAGAAACCGTCTGCACAGCTCTCCATATTTTGGTTCCTTCTGCTGCCGTTCCCGTTCCAGGCTCTTTGAAGGCGCAACCCGTCCTCCACATAAATGTAAATGGGAACCAGTGCATCTGTTCCGTAGAATTCTTTCATCCTCCCATAAGACTCCAGAGTCCCTATCATCAGGTAATCTCCATGTTCCAACCGGATCTGGCCGTCGTCCGCTGTAAAATAACTCCAGGGCCCCAATACCGTATCGTAGGTTCTGCACTCGATAAGGGTTCCTCTCTCCCTGCACCGTTCCAGATATGCCTGATCCACAAAATAATATTCCACGCCCTCCTGCTCTCCGTCCCGGATAGGACGGGTTGTATACATTGTCATGGTTTTTAACTGTGGCAGCCGTTCACGGAGATGCTTAAACACCGTGTCTTTCCCTGAAGCGCTTTTTCCCATTACATAAAATATCTTTCCCATCTTATTTGACCTCTTTGTACATTCTGATTCACCTGCATATCTTGTCTTACCCCTGTAAACCTGCATATCACTCCGGATCAAACATGAACCAGGCTGCAGCCGGGTCAGGTTTGATCCACTATATTTATTGTCTGAAGCTCCTTATCCGCCAGGCCCTGAACCGGAAGCTTTTTATCTATATAAGAAAGAATCACATCCAGCGTCTCTCTGCCAATCCATTCTCCAGGGGCCAGAATGGGAATGCCAGGGGGATAGATATAGACAAACTCACCTGAGATAAATCCCGGGCACTCCCTGAGGGCTACAGCCCTGTGTCTCCCCTCCATTGCTTCTGAAATCGTCATGGCAACATCGTTGGGCCTGCTGTAGATACAGGACCCTCCCCGGGATCCATGGAGCGCCTCCTGTCCTCCTGTCCTGGTTTCAAGTTCCTTATCTATCTCCAGTAAGGCGTCTCCCAGCCGTTTAAATCCTTCTACACGGTCCATGACTGAAGTGATTGCAGTTACATAGTCAGCTCCGCACATCTCCATCTCCAGATGATACTTCTCTCTAAGCTGAGCCTCCAGCCCAGGCCCCGGTAACTCCCGTTCCCCCCGTTGAAACTACAAGTTTGGTACGGTCCAAATCAAAGACGCCAAAGAGCCCCTTAATTCTCTCCGTAACCAGCTGCAGATGCCTCATTTCTCCCAGCCGCTCTCTCAACTGTCCCAGGGCCTTCATAAACGGGTTTATATCCATTTTTTCCATCTGAAAGATGCCGTTCTCGATACTGGCCATAAAAAGATAGGAAGGACTGGTACTCTGAAAGATAGAAAGATATTTGTCTATCTGATCCATATCCACATAGGCTCCCCCTCCGGGCCGTTTGCATTTCATATGGATAAGAGCCGTCTGGGTCAGGCAAGGCAGCGTTTTGTGGACGCTCTGTATCACTACATCTGCACCCAGATCCAGAGCAGACGCAGGAAAGTCTTCCCCGAACCGAAAATGTGCGCCGTGGGCCTCGTCCACTATGAGAGGAAGCCCTGCCCTGTGAACTGCCTCTGCAATTCCCTTTATATCTGATACCACTCCGTCATAAGTGGGGGAGACGATGAGAACAGCCTGGGTATCCATATATCTGGACAGCGCTTTTTCCACATCCGACCGCAGGATCCCCCCCTGTATCCCCAAGCCGGGAATCTCCTGCGGATACACATAGGAGGCCCGGAGCTGATGGAGAAAAATTCCGTTATAAACCGCCTTATGGCAATTTCTGCTTATGAGAATCCTTCCTCCTCTGGGCAGACTTCCACAGATTGCAGAGAGAAGTCCGCTGCTGCTTCCATTTACAAGATAGCGGGTGCGGTCCGCTCCGTAGGCCAAAGCGGCCCATTCCATAGACTCTTTTAAAAGTCCCTGGGGGTGGTGAAGGTTGTCAAAGCCTTCTATCTCCGTGATATCCACCTTAAAAGGATCCGAAAATCCCTCTATGTTCTTCCGCTTATGTCCGGGCATATGGAAGGGATACATATCTGAATTTCCATATTCCCTCAATCTCTGAATCAGCAAATTCTCCTGTCTCATCTTCTTTTCCTTCCATCCTGTAAGTCCACATCTTCTAGTTGGCAGCCGTCATGGCTTTTTGTGTTTTCTGTAATGCCAGAGTCTGTCTGAACCTTTATTTCTTCCTTCTGCCCCCGCTCCACTTAGCGGCGTATTGGATCCAACTATAGGTTATATGGCCCCTTTGCTCCCTTTATTTGGAACATATCTCACGCCTAGTAATGAGCGCAGCCGGCAGAAAGCAATTTTCACATACACTCTAGTATACACGAAAACAGTCCACATTCCTACCATATATTTTTCTCTATCTTGAACCCCCGGTTTCCCGTTACTGTTTCCGCCCCGGAACCTACTAGATACAAGCCCGCAAAAGGGAGCAGCCAATCAGCCGGGCCGCTCCCTTTTCTAATAATCCATTAGGTTTTCTCTGTCTTTTACTTCACTCTGTTCTTAAGCCTTGCTGCAACTGCTTCCCAGTTCACCACATGGAACCAGTTGTCAATATAGTCTCCTCTCAGATTCTGATATTTGAGATAATATGCATGCTCCCACACATCCAGCGGAAGGATTGGATACATACCTTCGACAATGGATTATCCTGATTTGGAAGGGCGAATATCTTCAGAGCTCCAGATGAATCCACAGCCATCCACGCAAATCCGGAACCAAACTGTCCCAAAGCCGCAGCCTTCATATCCTTTTTCCACTGCTCCTCTCCTCCGAAGGCGTCTGCAATCTCCGCCGGAATCTTCTGTCCGGAGGGAGCCATTAGTTCAAAATACAGGTCGTGGTTATATACGCCTCCTCCATTGTTTCTCACTGCCCTTCTGAGCCCTTCAGGAAGATCCTTTAATTCCGATAAAAGCTGTTCAAGGGTCTTTGAATGATACTCAGGGTATCCCTCCAGGGCCTTGTTTAAATTATCAATATAGGTTTTCAGGTGCTTATCATGGTGGTAATGCATGGTTTCCTTATCCACATAAGGCTCCAGCGCATCGTATGCGTAGGGAAGAGGCGGAAGTTTAAATGGGTATGTTGTGTTTATAATCATAAGGTTTCCTCCAATCTGTCCAATGGACAATCTGCTCACTTTTCTTTAGATTCTAAAAAGTTTGATTAGTTGTAACTAACTATATGAATAGTATATCATATTTACCAGGATATACCATGTTGCAAATGCAACACATAGTACTTTATTTTGGCGGCTGTGCGCCACCTTCGCCGAGGCCCACTATACCATAAAATGTGACCCGCAGCTGTCATAAAAGCAATGTTCCGACAGGCTCTAAGACCCCATATCCTTTCCGGGGTATACAATACACAGCCCTGCCCCCTTCTCTGTGGAAATTTTATATTTCTTCACACCGGCAGCAATGACAAAGCTGTCCCCCTGTACAAGGGCCGCCTGTCTTCCATCTGCCTCCAGGATACATGCTCCTTCACATACCACACCCAAAGTAAATTTCTTTGAATGGCAAATCTCCACATCTTTCTCAGCACGTATGGTTTCTACAAAAAACAGGGAGTCAGCTTATCATCCACCAGCCTCATACGTTTTATGGACTCACTTTCCTCCAAAATTTCAGGGGAAATCCGGCATTTTTCTATAATATCTTCCCGGGAATACTCCCGGTAATCAAAAATGTCCAGACAGAATTCCAATCCCCTCCCCATAAACCTGCCGTCCTCAGGGACAATAATTCCCTCCCTCTCAAATTCACACCTTACTACCAGATCGGAGGGCTCCATAATTTCCAGCATGGTAATACCTTCTCCTATAGCGTGGGGCATTCCTCCCGGTATATACCATACCTCTCCAGGCTTCACAGGAATTTTTTCAAAACAGTGGTCCATTCTTTCCTTATCCTGGGTCTTTATGATGTCTCTCCACTGATCTCTTGTTGGAGCGTGCTGAAATCCCAGACGTATATAGGGATCAATTCCCGGCCGTACGCCAAGAATATAGTAACACTCCAGCTTCCCATAAGGTTTTCCCATAACCCGGTTAGCAAAATCTGTGGTGGGATGAGCCTGAACATGAAGCCGCATGGCGGAATCCAGTATCTTTAGTAAAAAGCTAAGCTGCCAGCTGCCATCCCTATGTATACTTTTTCCAAGATAATACTTTTTATTCTCATTCACTACATCCCGAAGAAATTTAATTCCTTCCTCCGTCTCCACCTCTGTAAGGCCTTCATGGGCAATCGGTTCCATACCCGGGTTTGAGGCTTCCACCATAGAACCTACCCACTCCTCGGGCCGGTCGTTATCCTCACATGCTTTTTCCCCGTGGAGCGCGTCAATACCTGCTCCGCCAAGATAATTTCTCCTCACACGGTTTCTGGGCAGTTTAATGAGCGGTTGTGTCATTCTCTGCTCCCTCCTTCTGTTTATTCTAAATCACTTTTAAATTTTCTGTATTTTTTAATAATAACAGACTCGGAAATCGATTTCGTTTTTCTTGCAGTAAGTCTCCGGCCATCTGTCCGGGACTGCTAAAATATCCCTGCCTGGCCCAGGGAGCGTTTGATATTGCTTTCCCTCAACTATACGTCACACATAGCGGAATATCTGTCTCCAATGAAGGCAGCGCAGCGGGCTGCCTAACCCTGGGGCAAATATGCCATCATGTGGGGCGTGCAGATGAAAAATAAATGTTCAAACACATCCTGGCCCGGACAGGGATATACCTGTTTATTTTTACTTTTCCCTAGTCTCGATCATTTTCTTAAGATCTGAGATAAAGTCTTTTAGCTGTGCGGCTCCCAGATCGCCCTTATCCCTGCTTCTGACAGTGATAGCGCCCTCAGCAGCCTCTTTCTCGCCCAGAACCAGCATATAGGGAACCTTCTCCAGCTGTGCCTGGCGGATCTTATATCCAACCTTTTCATCCTTGTGGTCAAGCTCCACACGGATTCCTGCTTTCTTCAACTTCTCATATACTCCCGAAGCATAGTCCATAGATTTCTCGGACACAGGTATGACCTTAACCTGAACAGGAGACAGCCATACAGGGAACTTTCCTGCAAAATGCTCAATAAGAATACCGATAAAGCGCTCAATGGATCCGAAGCATACACGGTGAATCATAATGGGACGTTTCTTGGAGCCGTCCTCAGCCGTATACTCCAGATCAAATCTCTGGGGCATCTGGAAATCCAGCTGAATGGTTCCACACTGCCAGGTTCTTCCCAGCGAATCCCTCAGATGAAAATCGATCTTTGGACCATAAAATGCACCGTCCCCCTCATTTACAACGTAATCAAGGCCCATGTCTTCCAATGCCTTCTTTAAGCCGTTGGTAGCCATCTCCCAGTCCTCATCGGATCCCATGGAGTTCTCAGGCCGGGTGGAAAGCTCCACAAAATAATCAAATCCAAACTGCGAGTAGACCTCATTGATAAGTTTGGTCACGCCCTTGATCTCATCCTCAATCTGATCATCTCTCATAAAGATATGGCGTCGTCCTGATTAAAGCAGCGCACACGCATGAGGCCATGAAGCTGTCCGCTCTTCTCATGGCGGTGAACCAGGCCAATCTCACCTACACGCAATGGCAGATCCCGGTAAGAGTGAGGCTGATTCTTATAAATAAGCATGCCTCCGGGACAGTTCATGGGTTTAACTGCATAATCCTCCTCGTCGATAAGTGTGGTGTACATATTGTCCTTATAGTGATCCCAATGTCCTGAATTCTCCCACAGCTTGCGGCTTAAGATAATAGGGGTGGAAACTTCCTGATACCCGTCTCTGTAATGAATTTCACGCCAGTAATCAATGAGCGTATTTTTAAGAGTCATACCCTTTGGAAGGAAGAAGGGGAAACCAGGTCCTTCCTCCGCAAACATAAAGAGGCCCAGTTCCTTTCCCAGCTTTCTGTGATCCCGCTTCTTGGCTTCCTCCATCATAGTGAGGTAGGCTTCCAGATCAGCCTTGTTTCCAAAAGCAGTACCATAAATTCTGGTAAGCATTTTATTCTTCTCGCTTCCTCTCCAGTAAGCGCCTGCAATACTGGTAAGCTTAAATGCCTTAACCCCCTTGGTATACATAATATGAGGCCCTGCACACAGATCTACAAACTCACCCTGCTGATAGAAGCTGATAGTCTCCTCCTCTGGAAGATCCTCAATCAATTCCACCTTGTAAGGCTCCCCCTTCTCTCTCATAAAAGCCAGCGCTTCCTCTCTCGGAAGCACAAAGGGCTTAACAGGAAGATTCTCCTTCACAATCCTGGACATCTCCCCTCCAGCTTCTCCAAATCCTCAGGGGTAAATCCTCCTTCTCTGTCAAAATCGTAGTAAAATCCGTCGTCAATCGCAGGGCCGATAGCCAGCTTCGCCTCTGGATACAGCCTCTTAACAGCCTGGGCCAGAACATGGGACGCCGTATGGCGGATGGCTCTTAACTCGTCCTCAGCCTCCTGTACATTTCCGTCCGGTAAAATAATCTTCATAATCAATCTCCTTCCGTTCTTTCATTCTTAAACTTTGTCTCTCAGAAATGTGTCTGGAATCATGTAGTTAACAATATGGAGGGATCAAAAAACCCCTGGACACACTTCTTGTCCAAGGGTGCATATACACGGTTCCACCTTGTGTTTCACTCAATTAACCCTTAACGCGGGATACGGTATCATTTCCCTGCGGCGTCTGCCACAGTTCCCTGACACGGCTCAGGACTGGTCTTCCCCAATCTTCGGTATGCGTTCCTTCCACCCTGCGGTCCGCTCTCTGGTTACCTCCCGGTTGAGTACTGGTTCCTTCAACGCCTCTTACTTGCATTGCTGCTAATCTTGATTATAGCATTTGACCAGGATTTGTCAAGACCGGCGGCAGGCTTTTATTATTCCTTTTCGGACCGCGCCACAGTCTTTCATCACTTATCCACAATCTTTCTCTATTTTTCTCACTGCTGTGGATAACATTTACTTTCTTACCCGATTCTGTTAAAATATATCCTTAGAAAATCAAAAAAGAGAGGACAGGAATCCATGAAAATTGTAATAATAGACGGGCAGGGCGGCCGAATGGGAAAATCTGTAATCGAGCAGCTTCACGGACTATATCCTAAGCTGGAACTCTATGCCATCGGGAGCAACAGCATCGCTACCTCGGCCATGTTAAAGGCAGGAGCAGCTTACGGCGCTACAGGGGAGAATCCGGTTATAATCAATGTGATGGACGCAGATATTATAATAGGACCTGTAGGAATCGTCATGGCTAACTCCCTGTTAGGGGAAATTACACCTGCCATGGCTGCTGCCATAAGCTCCAGCAAGGCATATAAAATACTCATACCTGTAAACCGCTGCAACCACCACATTGTTGGCTGCCAAAACCTTAGCTTGTCGGATTACATTAATATGGTATGTGAGGAAGTTGGAAAGGAAGTGAACTCCAGTGAGAACCATAGAATTTAAAATGGAACGCCAGGGCTTGGTGAAAGAAGGGGATAAGGTCAAAATTATTGAACGGGAGGGCGCCAGCAGCTACAGCTATATCATTGATCCCGCCGTGGCCATGTCAGGATGCTTTACGGCGAGGGATCGGATAAAATCTGAGTACGGCGTCGTAAAAGAAATACGCGAAAATTCCAGAGGTTTTTACGTCATTGTAGATTTTGATGAAGACTGACAGAAATACATCTGCGTGGGAAACAGAGCAAGCAGCATAACTATCCTGCTTATGCTGCTTTTCCCTGTTTCCCTATTCAGTTTGTCAATGTCAGCCCAAAGGAATTATATCAATTACATCTCCTGTTTCTTTTGGAGCCGTTGTAGGGGATGTTGTCTCTGTGTAAGGTGGATTTGTACTGATTACAGGATCCCTGTTAACAGGAGGCTGAGGAGCCGCCGTCTCCGTCTGCTGGGGAACAGTGGGATTCAGAGGCCGGATAACCACATCATTCCCCTCTCTGCTGCTCTCACTCTCTGTTTCCTCCACCTGATCCACAGGCGGCTCTGCCGCCGTCTCCAGGAGACTCCGCGCAGAAGCGTCCAATTCAACGCCTTTGCTCCACTGTATACCGGTTACTCCTGCAGTACTGCTCCAGCTGCAATTCTGCCAGAGAGCCGTCAGCCTGTTATCCTTCACCATTACCAGCCGCAGCCTGTCATTTCCATCTACAGATTTACCGGTTCTCACCGATTCATCTTCTATCTTGTAGATACTTCCTCCAGTAGTTATCACAACAGCCTGTCCATACGCCTGTTTCCACAGCTCAGGATAATACTCTCCGTAAATCTCTCCCTCATCTTCAAAATAATACATTACTCCCATAGCTCCTGGAAACTTTTCCGATACAGGGGCCTGATTCTGGCCGTTCAAATCGCTTTTAAATATCCGGCTGTACCACTGTCCGTTAGCATCTTTATCCACATAAGCGCTAAAATAAATCTCTTTATCCACAATACAATAACTCTGTACACCGTAGGATTCCTTTATTAAGGTTTTATCTCCTTCCTGGGTTTTAACACCCACGGAAGAAGTATTCCCGCTTCCTGAAAGATAATAGGTCTTTCCATCCACCACAGGCTGAGCACGTTTAACAGACAGTACTTTTCCGTCGCTCTCTATCTGATAGAGCCTGTCACCTAATGTGATACTGTTTCCTGCCTCTGGAACCGCAGGCTTTCCCGACTGGTCCACCAGATAACAGTTGTCATTTTCTATAATCACAGAGTATCCGGCAGCGCCTGTGGCATACTGGATTCCTGAAGTCGCTGTATATATATTACCTCCCTGAGCATAAAAAATTACCTTGTCAATTACAATATAGCCGTCTACATTATCCGCAATTAATTCCTTGGTATCATTTCCCGGTATCATTCGGAATAATTTATTGCACAGTATCTGCTCATCCTGACTCAAAAGAGATAGCTGACTGTCCTTCACCTTGGGAAGAAAATACAGATAATCTCCATAAGCTTTCATTGAATTCTTCGTCGTTTTCTCAGGATTTGCCTCATCCCCCAGAGCCTTTACCTTATTCTCTACAGTTTTTCTGTACTGAATTATCTTAAAAGGACTGACAACGCCTTCCTGCGGCTCCTGAAGAAAACACCAGAAAGCGTTTGTCTTTACCAGACTATCCAGATTTTCTCCTGTAGATGCCGGCACATAATTCCAATCTTTTTGTATATTCTTCAGATACCCCTTTGTATCATGAAATGTATATATCTGGCCCTCCTGTTTCAATTCTCCTGTAACCATATAACCATCATCACCAAAATAATAGAGATAACCATCTATATTCAACCACTGTTCAGCCGCATATTCATCTTTTTTCAAAAGATATTTCCAGCCTTCATCTGTCTCATTCCATCCCAGTTCTTCCTCATCCTTCACATCTATATCAATGACTGTGGTTCCTTCCACTTTCGTAAATTCAAGACTTTCATAATCATTTCTTATTTTTCCAACCACATTGACCACAATATAAATAGCGGCCACCATAATAAATGCCGCTGCTAATATGAGAAAAACACTTTTTACAGCTGATTCCTTTTTACGCCTTCTACGTCTGCTATTCATCTGCGCTACCTCTCGATATTAGTATATCTGATGATTGAAACTTTATTAATAGTATCAAACTTCTTCCATTTTTACAATGAAGGAAATCTTACGAAATAACAAAAAAGCATCTATCCAATCAGGATAAATGCTTACATGCCCAAAGTCGGAATCGAACCAACGACACGAGGATTTTCAGTCCTCTGCTCTACCAACTGAGCTATCTGGGCAAAAATGAGCGTGCGGGGATTCGAACCCCGGACAACTTGATTAAAAGTCAAGTGCTCTACCGACTGAGCTACACGCCCCAATAATGAATTAATTTTATTTCATAGCAAAAAAAATTGCGGGGGCAGGATTTGAACCTACGACCTTCGGGTTATGAGCCCGACGAGCTTCCAGACTGCTCCACCCCGCGCTAATATATAATTATAAATGTTTAGAAATACTTTGTCAACAAAGTTTTCAATGGGCGAAGGTGGATTCGAACCACCGAAGCTGATAGCAGCAGATTTACAGTCTGTCCCCTTTGGCCACTCGGGAATTCGCCCTTATTATATAGTATATACATACCTTTACAAAAAATACATGAGTGGGGCCTACAGGGCTCGAACCTGTGACCCTCTGCTTGTAAGGCAGATGCTCTCCCAGCTGAGCTAAGACCCCAAAAGATTCTTTATCCAGCATGTATATGGTAGAAAAACGACCCGGAACGGATTCGAACCGTCGACCTCCGCCGTGACAGGGCGGCGCTCTAACCAGCTGAGCCACCGGGCCAATTAAGGCTGAT
>BBZN01000036.1 GCA_001304855.1 Clostridia bacterium UC5.1-1D2 | reverse complement strand
TCCCATTATGCGACACTCCCTTTGCATATCCAGACCTGGATTTAAGAAATCGGCGCCAATCTGCAAGTTTCCCTTTATTGTCGAATAATACAACCTTTACCCGATATTAAATTCCGGAATAACATCCGTCATTCGCCGATGTAACCGACTTGCTGTAGAGGGTCAGCACCCCCTTGGGGGGAACTCTGTCAGCCATAACGTAACTCTCTTTTCTGGCCTCCATCTCTTCTTCACTGATAACCAGGTTGACTTCGCGCTTATCTATATCGATGGAAATCAAATCATGATCTCTCACAAGGCACAGAGGGCCCCCTGCAGCTGCTTCCGGCACCACATGCCCGATTGCGGCTCCCTTAATAGTGCCGGAGAAACGTCCGTCCGTCACCAGGGCAATGCTCTTATCCAGCCCCAGTCCGCATACCATATGCAGAAAATATTTCATAGCCCTCATTCCGGGATCTCCCTTTGGACCGCAGAAACGTATGACACAGACGTCGCCGCTCTGTATGCGGCCTTCCAGAAGAGCGTTGCAGGCGTCAATTTCAGCATCGAATACCTTTGCTTTTCCGGTGAATCTGCGCATTTCTGAAGCTACTGCCGATTGTTTAACCACTGCGCCCTCAGGCGCCAGATTCCCCTTCATCACCACAAGCCCTCCCTGCCTGCTGAGAGCGTCCTCCATAGAATGTACTACTTTTCCGGTTGGTAAGGGTACATGTTCCAGTATCTCTCTCCATGTTTCTCCCGTCACGGTCATGCAGTCCAGATTCAGCTTCGATTCAAGGGATTTCATAACGGCGGTAAGTCCTCCGTCATACTCTAAATCCTCCAATGTATACGTTCCTGAGGGCCTTACGTCACAGACAAACGGCGTGTCATTGGACAGCCGCTCAAAGTCGTCTATGCATAAGGGAACACCTGCGTTGCGGGCAACCGCCAAAATATGGAGCACCCCATTTGCGGAGCCTCCGATTCCCATTATAGAGACGCGGATGGCATTTTCAAAGGCTTCCCGTGTCAATATGGCGGAAGGCCGTATATTCTCATTGACCAGCTTGACGACCAGACGGCCGGCCTCCTCCGCCATCCGCTGGATCTTTGCATCTACAGCTGCCGTGGCCGTAATGCCAGGGAGCGACAATCCCAGGCTTTCTGCAACCGCCGCCATGGTCAGGGCTGTGCCGAACATTGGACAGGCTCCATTTCCCAGGCATGAATTGTCTTCTATCCACTGGTATTCCTTTCCGCTGATTTTCCCCTCCTTCTTCGCACTAAAGCTGTAGCTGGTGTCAAAGGACATAATATCCTTTCCATTATGGCGCTTCGGCATCATGTACCTGCAGGCAGCACAACACAGGCAGATCCAGCCTTGCGGCAGCGCATAAATGGGCGGGAACCACTTTGTCACACACAGGAAGGAACACCAAACCGTCCAGGTGATTCACCTTCGCCGTGGTTTCTATAAAAGCTGCGGCCACATCCCGCCAGACAATGGAATATTTATCTCCCGGAGTACCGCCGCCCATGCCGTCGCACAGGCCTGCCACAGGAATCTCCACCGGCATTCCCCCCGCTTTGATAATACCTGCCCTGGCACACTCCGCCATTCTGCCTATATGTAAGGTTGCAGGATTCACTTCCGTCCAGCTGTTGACAATACCGATCAGGGGCTTTTTCAAGTCACTGTCTGTGTAACCTTCCCCCTTGTACAGACAGTTACGAAAGGATGTAATAAAATCAGGAAGGCTTTTGCTCGGCAAAATATAATTGTTCTCCATTATAAGACTCCTATCTTTCTTATTTTTTAATTGCTTTTAATTTATCACCCATGTTTGGATCCTTTTAAAGCTTTATAAATGAAACCTGCATTTTACCATCTATCTTCTGTATTGAGACAGAGCCGTCAAATTCCTGTCTCCTCACAGGGAAATCACTTCTGAAATGTCCTCCGCGGCTGTCCTCACGGGCCAGAGCAGATACTGCGATTAACCTTGCGGCAGTGAGCCCGTTTGCTGCGGATAACCGGTCCTTCAGACTGAGGTGCTCTGGAGCGCCGGCGCTATACAGCCTGTCTATCCCTTCTATGACGCCTCTCAGAGTCTGGACATTTCGGATTGTCAGGCAGCCGGCGGCCATTAACCGTCTCAATTCCCGGATGCACGCAGCAAATGAAACAGGGGCTTCTGACTGTGCTTCATCTAACATATCCTCTGCCAGACTGACTGCCCGGCTGTCGGACAAAACAGAGGCCCTCCTGCCGGAACCTGCGGCATTTCTCCCTGCAATGTTCCCAAACACCTGGCATTCCGCAAGGGCATTGCCCCCGGGACGTTCCGCTCCCATGAGTCCGCCTGCCGCCTCTCCGCATACATAGAGCCTTTTTAACTGTGTTTCTGCATTTTCGTCTATGAGACAGCCGCCGTGGAAGGTTTGAACGCCTATGGCCACCGGGATCCGTTCCGCTGCCATATCCAGCCCGGCGGTTTTAAACACTTCATAAGTATATGGCGCCTGGGCCCTGATTTCTTCCCGGCTGTGTCCCGTGACGTCCAGAAATACTCCCTGGGCCCCGCCGCCTGCTTTCATCCACTCCCCATAGACCGCCTGGTGCAAATATTTGTAATCCAACCGGACCGTATAGGGGAATTCGGCTATGCTGAAAATCTCACGGGCCGTCACCCCCTCCGGCAGATACCCTTCCAGTACAGATTCCCCCAGCCTGTTGACCAGCCTGGGGTTCAGACGCCAGACCGGCGCCGACAATATCCGTTTCACAGGCGCGGCGCTCATATAACCAATTTGAAGAAACTCCATATTTACCATAGGCAGGCCTGCATAATAACACATGGCAAAGCTGTCGCCGATCATGTCGCCTGTGGACGGATGGTGGGGAAAAATACCGTGGGCTCCTCCACAGGCCAGAACCACCGCACCGGCCTTAAACAACAGGAGGCTGTCGTCATTCTTTATTCCGACGGCTCCGACCACCTGCTGCCGCTCCGTTAGCAGACGCACAATCTGGACGCCTTCCAAAATCGCTACATCGGTGTTCCTTATTTCCTTTATCAATACCTCCTGTATACTGTGCTCCATGCGGGATGATATTATGTAGGTACGGGGGGCGGAATGTGCAAACCCTGAAACGTTCAGCTGGCTGTATACGCGCCTCTGCATTTTCAGTCCATAACGCTCCAAATCCTTTACCCGCTGGCCGCAGTCCCTGACCAGCGCCTCCGCCAGTCCGGGCGATACTGTGCCCATGCCCGCTTTCAGTATGTCCTCATACATTTCCTTGCCGGATTCTTCCTCTAAGGGTGAGCCGGTGATCATGGTGGTTTCCGCAAATGCAACGGATGTGCTGCCGCAAGCGCCCAGCTTTCCCTTTACTGCCATTACAACTGCGGCTCCCTCCTCCTTTGCAGCTATGGCGGCCCGCAATGCGGCGCCTCCGCCTCCAATAATTAAAACATCTGCAGGTACAATTGAATATTTTCTCATATATCCTCCTTATCCCCTCCTTTTTCAGTTTCCCTTTCCTCTGCATTAAACCGCCATGAACGTTCGGTTTAAGGAATGTAGTGACAAGAAACAAAACAGAGCAGGCAATGAAAAAACACTTACAGGGCGCGTCAGGAAGATTTTGAGTCCGTTCCTGCTCATCATCAGGCTCTGAAGCAATGAATTTTCGATTGTGGCCCCAAGCGTAAGCCCCAGAACAATAGGCGCAAAGGGATAGTCATACCGTTTAAATAAAAAACCAACCAATGCAAATATAATTGCAACTCCCACACTGTAAATCATGTTGCTGGAAGCAAAGCTTCCTGTGAGCGCGATAACTGCAATTGCAGGTATTAAAATAGATTTCCGCAGAGCTGCTATTTTTACAAAATATTTACCCCCCAGATACCCATAAACCACAAAAACAAAGTTACAAAACAGGGCCGTCCAGAACACCACGTAGATAAAAACCGGATTCTCACGAAACAGCAGCGGCCCCACCGGCAGGCCGTGAATCAGAAAGGCCCCCAGCATTACCGCAGTGAACTGGTCTCCCGGAATACCAAGAACTAAGGTGGGGATCAAAATACCTCCAAGCGTGGCGTTGTTTGCAGTTTCCGGGGCAATAATGCCGTCCTCAAAACCAGTTCCGAACTTCTCGGGTGTCTTAGACAGCTTCTTCTCAAGATTATAAGAGATAAAGGAGGCAATATTGCCTCCGGAGCCCGGCAAGAAGCCTACAAAGGTTCCTATGAGGCCATCCCTGATGAACATTGGCATATGGCTGATAATAGTTTTTCCGGAAGGCATTTTCATACGTTTAAAGTTTTTTGCCGCGTCCAGATATACCTTGCTGTATTCCTCCTGATGAAAATATACATTTGCCTCCTCCAAAACCATGCTGAGCGCAAACAGGCCTACAACAACAGGTACAACCGATATCCCCGACATCAAAAACCGGGTTCCAAAGCTGAATCTGAGGCTGCCGAACAGATCGGTTCCTATGGTAGACAGCAGAAGGCCAAGAAGGCCGCTCACTATGGCCTTTAACAGATTATCCGACAAAGAGATGACGCAATCATGCCAAAGAGACAGAGGGTTACATACTCCGGCGCGCCAAATTTAATTGCAAATTTAGCAAGCTGGGGAGCTGCAATAAAGAGGATAATAACGCTGATAATCCCTCCCATAAAACTGGAAAACGTAGCCAGACCAATGGCCTGGGCCCCTTTTCCCTGTTTAAACATCGGATGCCCGTCCAGCGTGGTGCACACGGAGCTGGGAGCCCCCGGTATATTTATGGTTATTGCGGTCAGGCAGCCCCCATATATAGTTCCCCCAATCATGCCGATCATCAGGATAAATGCCGGTTCCCTCTCCAGCGCATATGTAAAAGGTAAAATAATCGCCAGCGCCAGCGTGCCGGTCAAACCGGGAATGGCAGAAAAGAGCGTTCCAATCAGCGCTCCTGCAAAGAGCATTAAGATATTGAAGGGGCTGGCAAAAAACTCAGGGCAGACAAAACGTATTCCATATTCTAAATTCCTCCTTTCAGAATATCATGGCGATCAACTTGCCCTGAGGGAGATACACTCCCATGTATCGAAAGGCAAAATATAAACCTACAGGAAGAAGGATGGGGAAAATAATCGTATCCAAGACCTGAAACCTGTTCCTTTTGTAGAAAAAAGACAGGGTAAAGCAGAGCCAGACAGAACTTATCAAATAACCCAGATAGATCAATGAAACATAGAATGCAGCCAGTAAAAATGCTACAATAAGCATATTTTTATCCAGAATTTTTTCCTTTTCCTGTTTCCGGGACTTCTTTCGTCTTACTATGGCCGAAACAAGTAACACGGCCGAACAGCAGAACAGCATTACGGCCAGTATTTTTGGAAAGGTAGCCGGTACCATGGGCGTTCCCTGATTATCCGGCAGACCTGCCGCCCCTATATAAAAGGCAGAACTAACTGCCATCATCAAAACCGGTACAAGAAATTCACCCATATCAGGATATCTCCTTTATGTATGTCATAAAAAACCTGCCTCCATCTTATTTTTTCACATTCACAAATACGGTTTCATATGTAGACTTCATCAGCTCAGCGCTGTCTGCGCTGTTAAGATAATAAGGGTAGAGATTCGTTTCCTTTGCAACCTTAATCCATTCCGGGTCATTGGCGGCCTTTTCAAATACCTGGCTGAGATAGTCTTTAATCTCCTGAGGGACGTCATTTTTCACTCCAAGTCCCCGGAAGCTCATTACGGAAAGGTCGTATCCCAATTCCTGCATTGTGGGAACGTCGGGCCACTGTTCAATTCGTTTCGGACCCCAGATTGCCAGAGGTTTCAGATCCGTCCGTGTGGCGTAATCAGGGACTCCCCCGCAGGTCAGCTCCACATTTCCGCCCAGAAGGGCTGCCGCATCCTCCGCAAAACCGGTAAAGGCACATAGGCAAATTTCACTCCGGCCATCTCCTCAAATTTTTGCGCCGCCAGATGATCCGTGGCCCCCAAGCCGTCAATTGCCAGGCGCACGCTTCCCGGATTCTCCTTCATCATTGCAACCAAATCCTCCACTGTCTGGATATCAGAATCCGGCGTTGTGACAAAGGATCTGGGATAGGCCGTCATATTGCACAGCGGTGTAAAATCTTCCCAGGTATCTCCGCTTCCGCTGTCGGCAAACATTCCGATTAATGTGACCGCCAGCGTATAGCCGTCGCTGTCCCCGGCCAGACACTCCCTCCAGGCAGTCCAACCGCCGCCGCCGGAAATATTGCTGACTAAGAATTTACAGGAGTATATTTTTCCGCCACCTGTAAAAAAGCCGGGCTGTAATATCCGTACCGCCTCCCGCGCCGGAGGCTACTATCACCGTGATGTCCTTGCCGGGATAATCTCCCGGAGGAACCGGCACATCCGGGGCCAGTACAGACTCCGCCTCTTCTTTTGCCTGTGCCGCAATGGCGGCTGTGGTATTCACTGTGGAATCCGGCGCTGCCTGCGTCACCTCTTTCCCGGCTGCGCCGCAGCCAGTTAGCCCCCATGCCAGAACGCCGAGAGACAGTATCAACACTTTCCTTTTTTTCATCATAATAATACGCTCCTTCCTTTCACTGAAACGCCGGGTTGCCGCTAATTTAAAACCTTCACCAACCCCCCCTTTCTTGCAAAGAAATTTGTAAATGATATACTGATATCAACCCAATTGTTCTAATTTCATTTTAACGGCCGGCAAATTGGATATCAATCTTGTCTCATTTTAAAAACTATTAGTCCGGCTAATAGCGTAAAATGCGGAGGAGGAATTTTGTGCATATTTATCAATTAAACTACCTGCTCATCATCAATCAGGAACGGAACCTCAGCCGCGCGGCAGAAAAATGTTTTGTCACGGAATCGGCTCTCAGCCAGTTTATCGGAAATCTGGAACGTTCCTGCGGCCTGAAACTGTTTTTTCGGGCAAAAAATGTTATGACTCCCACTGCTGCGGGAATGTTGTATATAGAAGCAGCTCAAAAATCGTAGATACATATGAAAGTCTGCAGCAGGATATTGAGAAGTACAAATGTGCCAATAATTTTAAAATTAAGCTGGGTATGACCACGGAACGTTCGGAACGCATTTTTCCCTTTATTTTTAATCAGTTTCACAGTCAATATCCGGAAATAAAACTTCAGCTGATAAACGACCGTTACGAAAGCAGCCTGGAACGTCTGGCTGAGAGCAAGCTTAATATGGTCCTGGCTGCAATTCCTGAAGGCTTTCCCCTTCCAAACAGCAGCCTGTTCTTTACAAAGCCGCTGTTTACAGAGGATTTGGTGTTAATCGTTTCTCCCAGCCATCCTTTTGCAGTCTGGAATCAGGAGCATCCCAAAGAGAGTCTGCCGCTTTTTGAGCTGGACGATGAACCCTTTATCGGCTTTGAGGAGAATATGGTTTTGCATTGGTATTCATCAACCATATTTGAACAAATAAAAATCAGGCCGAATGAAATTCTCCATGTGGGAAGTATCAATACCGGAGTAGAATTTGTGAAAAAAGGAATCGGCTTTTCCATTGTTCCCCGTTATCTCATCCCTGCTGATAAATCCCCTTCCATCTGCATCATCCCCACCTCCCCCCAGCTCAAATGGACTCATAACGTTATCTATCTCAAAAAGAAACCGCTGACAATATTTGAAAGATATATCATGCAGTTGATCTCCGACGGGTTTCAAAGCCTTGCCAGGGAAAAAGGGAGTATTGCCCCATAGGCCTGTTCCATCCGCCTATGGGGCAATACTCCCTCTTTATACAATTCTACATTCAGGCCACACATGTCCTGTTTTTATTGTTATGTTCTAAAAAGCCACCCCCGCCTCATCCAGAACTGCGTCCAGCGCCTGGCAGAAAGTGGGTACGCCGCCGCATAGAGCCAGATCCACGATCTCCACTCCCTTCGGGACAGGCATGCTTCCGTCGGTTATCATAAAGAGTTCCTTATGTCCCAGTCCGGCCATAAGACCGGCCGGACGGGCGCTGATAATCCCTTATTCTTCATGGAAATATCTCTTCAATTCTCAAAACGTTCCCATACGCCCTTTAATCCGTCGATAACAGCCCGGTACGTCTCATATTTCTTTTCATAGATTTCCCTGTATTCCGCCTGGGCATGACCGTTTTTGTAATGTTCACAGTCCGCCGGACGGCATCCCCATAATCCCTGTATATGCCTGCCGCAATTCCCGCCGCCATAGCTGCGCCCTGGGCTCCCTGCTCCTTATTCTCCACCACGTCTACAGGAAGCTGAAGGGCGTCCGCAAATATCTGCACCCACACGTCGGAGTTGGCCGCGCCGCCGGACAGCCGGATACTCTTGGGGGGCTTCCTGTTTTTAAGAAGCTTTTTCACATGGGTTACATGGGAAAATACAATACCCTCATACACGGCCCTCAGCATATGCTTCTTGCTGTGGTAAGCAGTGAGCCCCACAAAGGTTCCCTTTGCCAGAGGATCCTCGTTGGAGCCGTTGAGGAAGGGAAGAAAGATTACCTGGCTGTCCCAGGGCTCCACAGAAGCCACCCACTGATTTGTAATATCGTAGACAGAGCCGCCGGCTGCCTCTGCCCCCTCCTTCTCGCTGCCCATAAGGTTACGGATAAACCATTCCATGTTTCCCGCTGATGTGGGGCTGCTCTCCTCCACCAGGTAATATCCGGGAATACAGAACATGGAGTTTAAATCTACCGTCCGGTTAGTCACCGGAGTCTTTCTGATAAACTCATTGATACTCCATGTGCCTGCAATCATGCACATCTGCTCCTCGTCGGAAAGGCCGGATGCGATGCCGCATGCATTGACGTCAAACATACCTGCTGCCACGGGAATTCCCGGAGGCAGAAGGGTCTGTCTGCCGGCCTCCTCCGTTACATAACCGCAGATATCCGCTGAATAGCGGAGGGGCGGCAGCTTGTCATAGACGGCTTCCAGACCGAACAGCTCCAGCAGTTGTCTGTCATAGGCCTGGGTTGTGAGATTTACAAGGTTGGCTCCTGAAAAATCCGTATATTCCCCAAAAGCCTCCCCCGTCAGCTTAAACCGGATGTAATCCTTCACTGCAAATATATAGGCTGCACGTTCCAGCTCCTCCGGTCTGTGATCCCTGAACCATGCCAGAAGGCTCACAGGCTGGCAGGCCAGGATGGTCTGAAAGGTCTTTTCATATACCTTCTCTTTCCTTCCATCCTCCTCCCACTGCTTCACATAAGCCCAGGCTCTGGTATCCGTGGACAAAATTCCGTTGCCCACCGGCCTTCCCTCCCTGTCCACCATATAGAGGCCCTTCCCATGGCCGGAAAAGGAGACTCCCGCAATATCCTCCGGAGAAATTTTGCTTTTTTCAATGGCGTGTCTTACGGCCCGGGCATTCACTTCCCACAGGACATCCATATCCCTCTCCGTATAGCCCGGTTGGGGCGTCAGATTTTCCACCGGCACGCCGGCTGAACAGATCTGCTTCCCATTCTCATCAAAGATCGCCGCCTTGGCAAACGTACCGCCATTGTCAATTCCCATCAGATATTTCATAGGTCATCTTCCTTTCTATGCGCATGATTTACAGTTCTCTGTCAGCAGACCTCACGGGGCACGCCGGGGCAGTCAGGCCCGAAATGCTTCAGCATAACCAGAGGCTCCACCTTGCTTGTATTGGTAATTCTGACTCCTTCCACAGCCCGCTTCTCAGAGACAAAGAATTCATCTGAGCTCTGTTGTCCGAAATGCAGCAGGGTGGGAGACTCTCCGTCATAAACTCCAAATCTGCCGTGGCCCTGAATGAATACACAGCCGTAGGCGGCCCCGTCCCGGATCGTCACGGACTGCCCCGGATTTACCGTCAGCTCTTTTGCCGCAATATAGGGGTTGGCGTACGTAATCCACTTCTGGGTATACCGCTCGTTCTCCGTCTCCGCCACAGGCGGACGGAAATAGTGTTTCTTGTAATGGGGATCCACATTCTTCTCCCAGTCCAGAAGGCTGAAGATGTAATCGATATCTCCCCTGTGGTCTTCAAGGCATTCCTCATCCAGCATTTCAGGCGGATAAACCTCCCCCGAGACAATATTTTCATATACGGAATTTACATCGGAATTCCACTGTGGTTCATAGGTAAGGACGGAAGCAGGGGCATGAATAACGCCTGCGGGCGTATACCAGCCTGTTCCCAGCTGTATCCTGTAAGCTCTGGAAAGCTCCGTTATTCTTGTGTCGTCATCGGAAAACGCCCTGATCCGCTCCTTTACCTCCTCAGGCTTCGTGTCCGGATCGAAGCCGAAATAGGTGTAACCTGACTCGCCAAAATAATTGTTAAGCTGCTTAGGGAAATAGTAGCACTCCGGTTTCCCCAGCTTTCCCACACGCTCTGCAGCCTCAAAGGTCAGGTGGAGGTGGTGGAACAATGGATTTTCATTGTCAAAGAACTTGGAGTACATGGGCCATCCGTTATATTTCTCCATCAGTTCCTTACCCACCAGCTCCTCCCCCAGAACCTTCACCGCATCCCTGAGAGAAAACTTTACATCTGAGTTATAGTCTGCGCACACGTAGCTCAGGCCTTCATCTGCCTTAGCCAGCGCTCCGTTCTGCGCCGTTATGGTGGAGCTGAACCAGCGTTCTGTGATGGACCCCCTGGCCATTCCAAAAGCAAAATAATCGTCCGGGTGGAGCTTTAACCGGCGCCCTGCTTTTCCAAACCTCCTTGGCACAAAGGCGGGAAACAGCCGGAAGATTCCCTCCCCCTTTTCCAGGGTTTCCCGGATTACCTTCTCGTCGTCCACAGCATCCGTAACTACCAGATTGCCTGTCTCTTTTGCCCTGGCCAGTATCTCGTCCGTCTCCTTACCGGCCTTTATAATCAATTCCTTTTCTGTCATTATATCCTCCTAATTGTAGCGGAGGTAACTGTTCAGCGCCCTCGCCGTTACAAGCAGCAGCTTATGCCCCACCGCCTGATGCAGTGGGATTTCGCTTGTCTTTTCACGCTTCCCTGCAGTGAGCGAAGTAAATGCACTGACCTGCTGAACAATTGCCGGCCGACTTTAATAAACTCCTTTTTGCAGGATTATATTCCCATAGCGGGCCGTATCTCCCGTCTGCACAATCACATATGCATTCTCCGACTCCTCATAAAATGGAAGGCGGTCCATAAAAAAGAAATCCTCAAACGCCTGATCCAGGTCCATTTTTTTTATAATTTCCCTGTAAGTCTCCCATATCTTCGGAACAGGTTCGCCGGGAAGGTTTTTCATAAGGCGGACGGGATTTGATACAAAAAGATCCAGTGAAAAAACTGAAGCACTGCTTCCAGCAATTCCGGGATCTCCCCGCCGTCCAGGCGGATCACTCTCTTTCCGTGGGAGGAGGCCGGATAGTTGGCGTCCGCTAAAACCATCCGATCTCCATGCCCCATTTCCATCATGCATTTCATAAGTTCAGGTGATATCAGTTTGGGAATTCCTCTTAACATGTCTAATTGTCCTCCTGCCTACCAATCCGTCAGGGAACTCTGCTCCTGCGAAACCTTTCCCGTGGTGCCCCGGACTACCAGCTTTGTCTCTATCTCCTCTGCAACTGTCTCCTGCCCGAATTTCCCTTCCTTTGCCCTTATTCTGTCAAAGAGTATCCCGGCAGCTCTCTTTCCCATGGTCTTTTTCTTTATATGAACCGTTGAGAGGGAGGGCTCCATCATGCTGGACATGAACACGTCATCGGAGCCAATCATCTTAATCTCCTCCGGCACCCGTATTCCTTTTTCCTTTAAAAGTTTCATAGCGCCGATTCCCATCTGGTCATTGGCTATATATATGCCGTCTATGGGCTGCCCTGTCTCCAGCAGCCGTCCCATAGCCAGATAGCCGCTCTGGTGACCGTAATCGCCGTAAGCTATCTTATTTTTCAAATCAATCTTTAATCCGTTTTCTCTTAAGGTTTCCAGATATCCCTGTTTTCTGTCTGCGGGAATCTGCTCCTTCTCAGGGCCTCCGATATGGGCGATATTTCTGCAGCCGCAAGCGATAAGATGGCCCACCGCCATTCTGGCAGTCTTTACATTGTCATAGTATACGGAATCGATTCGTATCTGGAGAAATCCCTCTCTATGCTTACCAGGGGCGTGTGCTTAAGCCTCCCCGCCTCCTTCTTCAGCTTTTCAAGGTAATCTCTCTCTTTTTTCCTGGTGACGTTGGAGACAAAGATCACCCCGTCCACCCGGTTTGAAAACAGATGGCGGAAGCATTCCTCCTCCTTCTTCAGTCCCTTTTCGTTGCCCTGTACATGGGAATCATAGATGGTCAGGCTGTATCCGTACTGGCTGACCACCTCGTAGATTCCCTTCAGCACATAGGGATAAAAAAGGCCGCATATATCAGAAGTAATTACACCTATGGTTTTGTATAGCCCCGCTTCATATTGCTCGCCACTGAATCCATTACATAATCCAATTCCTCAACGGCCTCATAGACCCGCTTTTGCAGTGGCTCGCTTACAAACTTTTTTTAGTTAACACGTTGGAAACGGTTGAGATCGATACTCCTGCCCGGTTAGCTACATCCTGAATTGTGACCAATTTTATCCCCCTGTCCCTCCTTGTCTTTGGCCCCTTTCCGTCCTGAAGCATGTGTGAAAATGAGTCTCTCCTGTGCCTGAATCCACAGTTTGAACGCCTCTGCGCTGCGGGAAAAAAGAACCGCCAAGGTAGTTTCAATTATTGCTGTTTCTTACCATTGTAACGAATTGTAATTTATTCGTCAACAAGTGTAATATCGATGGGGATATTCTTTCCACATTCTCGCCCTGCATCATTTTCAGACCGCTCTCCACAGCCATTTCTCCCATACGGGTAGTCTGCTGTTCTACGGTAAAGAGCATTTTCCCGTCCTTTACCGCCTGGCGGGCGTCGTCTCCTGCGTCGAAACCGGTAACCAGGATATCCTTCCCCGGAACCTTGCCTGCCGCCTCCACTGCCTCAATTGCGCCCAGAGCCATCTCGTCGTTTGCAGCTAAAATACCTGCGATGTCAGGATGCGCCTGAAGGATGTTCTCAGTTACAGTCAGCCCCTCTGCGCGGTCATAGTTGGCTGTCTGTGAAGCTGCGATATCAACTTTTCCCTCCACTGCATTTAAAAAGCCCTGGTTTCTGTCAATGGCGCTGGATGCACCCGGAATTCCTTCCAATATGGCAATCTTTGCTCCCTCGCCGACTTTGTCCAGGAAATACGTTCCCGCCGCCTCGCCGGCCTGGACATTGTCCGTACCGATGTAGCAGTCTACTTCCTGTCCGTCCACATAGCGGTCTACTGCAATCACCTTGATGCCGGCTGCCATGGCGTCGGATACTATGGGAGCTACGGAAGCGGAATCCTCCGGGTTTACAATCAGAACCTTGATGTTCTTGGCAATCAGATCCTCGATGTCGGAGGTCTGCTTGGCCGTGTCATTGCCTGCATCCACGATGGTCAGTTTTACACCCAGTTCCTGGGCCTTGGCTTTTGCTCCGTCGGCCATGGATACAAAGAAGGGATTGTTCAGTGTGGAGATTGAAAATCCAATGGCTCCCATGTCCCCGGCAGCGCCCTCCTCCCCGGAGCTTCCAGCTGCTTCACCTGAGCTGTCCGCCTTGGCCTCCGCCGTTGTTTCTGCAGCCGTCGACGCGGCGCCGGCCGCCGGGGCGGCTCCCCCTCCTCCAGAGCATGCTGCCAGCGCCATTACCATACATCCTGCCAATACTGTTGCCAACATTTTTTCTTCATAAAAACTTTACCTCCTTAGATATATGTAATTTAATAGTTACCTGCATTATGGCCTGTAACAGGCCTTTGAAAGCTGTTCCGGCAGTCCGGGGGACGGCTTTCAACGTCCTTGAACCTGCTTTCGGCAGCTGCGGCCACACGTTCGGGAGATTTGTCCCTGTGGGAGCGGATACAGACGGGCGTTCCACTTTGTGGGAGATTTGGCCCAAATGAGCGCAGCGGGCTACCTTAAGTGAATTTGGGTCAAATATACCGGGTCGTGACGGGGCGTGCAGATGGCGGGAATGAATGTTCAAACACGCTCTAGCGGTTCTTGTCGGAGAGAACTGCTATGAGAATGACGAGCCCCTTTACTACGTCCTGATAGTAGGAAGAAATTCCCAATATATTCAGTCCGTTATTCAGGACGGCTATAATCAGAATTCCTATGAGCGTTCCCGTGATCTTGCCCCGCCCTCCGTTCATGCTGGTGCCGCCCAGCGCAACGGAAGCTATGGCGTCCAGTTCGTAACCGCTGCCCAGAGTGGGCTGTGCGGAATTCAGGCGCGACAGCAGTACCATGCCTGATACTGCGGCCATCAGTCCCGATATACTGTATACTGCAAGCTTGACTTTGGAAATGCTGATTCCCGCCAGGTTGGCGCACTTGTCATTGGAACCGACTGCGTAGATCTTACGTCCCATGGTGGTTTTGTTGAGAATCAGATAGTATGCTGCAAACACCAGGAGAAAGAGAATAACCGGAAAAGGAATTCCAAAAAGAGAGCCTTTTCCAAAAAACTGCATCACTGCCGCGCCCGGGTATTCCGGCTTTGTGAGATTTGAAATTGGTTTTCCTCCTGTGTATATCAAAGTTGCGCCCCGGTAAACAGTCATCGTGATCAGGGTTGCGATAAAGGCTGAAGCTTCCCTTTCGTTATGAGCAGGCCCGATATACCGCCCAGGGCCAGGCCAACCGCCAGCGTTACAGCCATAGCCAGGGGAACGGGAACTCCCAGCCTTGTAATCATACCCGCACACAGGCTGCGCTGACAGCCAGCGTGGAGCCCACAGACAGGTCAATGCCCCCTGTAAGGATTACCATGGTCATTCCAAACGCAATAAAACCGTTGATGGAGGACTGCCTCAGCAGAGACAGGAAGTTATTAACAGTTCTGAACTCCGGCTGATGGCGCCGATAATTACAATCAGCAGAACCAGAGCAATAAATGCCCCGTATTCCTGCAGAATCTCTCCTATATTTTTCTTTTGCTGTTCCATTAGATTTCCCCTCCTGTAGCTAATGTCATCACCTTCTCCTGATCCGCATCCCCGCCTTCCAGCACTCCGGTCACACGGCCTTCCCGCACAACCATTATGCGGTCGCTCATCCCTAAAAGTTCAGGAAGCTCTGAAGATATCATAATCATGGCCACCCCCTGTTCTGCCAGGGTATTGATTATGTTATAGATTTCTTTTTTGGCTCCTACGTCAACGCCTCTGGTGGGCTCGTCCAGAATCAGTATTCTGGGATTTTTCAGTATCCATTTTGCAAGCACTACTTTCTGCTGGTTGCCTCCGCTTAAATTGCCTGCAAGTGTAGAAGGGCCGAAACACCTTATATTGAAGTCCTCAATTCCCTGCCTGCACAGTCCCTGCTCCTTCTGTCCGCTTACCACTGTACTGCTGGAGATGGTATCCAGATTCGTAAGGGAAATATTTTCCTGGATACTCTTATCCAACATAAGCCCTTCCAGCTTTCTGTCCTCTGTTATAAAACCCATGCCTGCCCTGATGGCGTCGCCCGGAGACTTGACGGCGGCCTTTTTCCCGTCTACAAAGATTTCGCCCCTCTGGCAGGGAAGATTGCCGAAAACAGCCTGCATAATCTCGGTCCTGCCTGCGCCCATCAGTCCTCCCACTCCCAGTACTTCCCCGGCCCGAACCTGGAAGGACACCTGGTCAAAGTAAGGGTCCGAACCAAGATTTTTGACTTCTAAAACCACCTGGCCGATGGAGGAATTCCGTTTGGGATAGCGCTCCCCAATCTCCCGGCCGATCATCATCCGCACCAGCTCGTTCATATTGGTTGCGCACACGTCCCTGGTTCCTATGTAGCTCCGTCGCGCATCACCGTAATCCGGTCGCATATCTCAAAAATCTCCTCCATCCGGTGGGATATGTAGATAATAGATACCCCCTTTTCTCTCAGCCTTTGATTACCTGAAACAAGGTCTTTGTCTCAGTTTCGGTCAGGGCTGCCGTAGGCTCATCCATGATAATCACTTTGGCGTCGGCCATAAGAGCCTTGCATATCTCTATCATCTGCTGCTGGCCTACGGACAGGCTGGACATCACCGCCTTAGGTGAAATAGAAACTCCCAGAATATCCAGGGCTTCCCTTGCCTTTTTCTGCATCTCCCCGGATTTGCACCACCCGAAAGCTCCCTTTATCTCCCTGCCGATAAACAGATTTTCCTCCACTGTAAGGTCGTATAATACATTCAGCTCCTGATAGATGAAAAGAATCCCCTTTTCCTCCGCTTCCCTTGGGCTGTGGAACGTTACCTCTCTGCCATCCACAAATATCTGCCCTGCATCTTTTGTGTAAACTCCGGTGAGAATTTTCATCAAAGTGGATTTTCCGGCTCCGTTCTCCCCCATCAGGCATGGACCTCACCGGATCTGACATCCAGACCGGCCCCGGTGAGTACCTGGTTTGAGCCGAAGGATTTTTTATATCTTTCATTACGATATCCATGCAATCCCTATCCTTTCCCAGCGTCTTCCGCCTTAGAAAAACGTTTTTCTGCAACTGGTTCTGATTCTAGCAAAAAACGTTTTTCTGTCAATGGTTTTTTAGAATTTGTAATAATTTTCAACAGTTCTTTCCCCTTTTATCCCTGTTATTTATGCATAATAACCATTATCTGGTTATTGTTCTTTTTATCAACCGGCTTTTTTTATCAGCTTTTTTTGTTCTTCTTTTAACTGACAAGTGCCGGATAACCCTCCATCTTCTGGGATTATCCGGCACTTGTCCAGCTCAATTTTCGTTTACTTTTTGCGTTCCTCTTCCACACGGCTCAGAATCTTATCAAATTCCTCAGAGGAACGCTGCGGCACGTCCCCGTCGGGTATATGCCCTGCAGCCCACTGAAATTCCTCCAAAAGTTTCTCATCTGACAATTCATTCAATCTGATATTCATATATGTGCCTCCATGGAGTGTATTTGAATTTTGCCCTCTTCAAATATTATCGCAGAAGTACGACATTTTCACTCTTTCGCTTCGGAATTCCGAGCATTTATTGTACTCACAGATACTCGCTTTCAATCAGGTCCGAAATTTTCACCTTCAGCCCCGCAGCCAGTAATTCCAGAGTATCTATCCGCGGCATAGACCCCTTTCTAATTTCATGCACTGTTGACGGCGATAACCCTGTCATAATGCTGACCTGACGTTCACTTAAATTGCGCCTTTCCATCATCTGGTCAAGGAGTATCTTCATAGTTTCTAGTATACTATAAAAACGCCGGTTTTTGGATGGTAATTACTGCTAATTGGCTCTTTATTTTGTAATATATGCTGTTTATATTATCTACAGCATCTTTTGTTTTTACCCCTTGAATATGGTTTTTGCACATAGTTGTCCCCATCCATCGATTCAAAGGCTCCGCCTGGCTGAAGCTGCCGGATATCCGGTTCTTACAGATAAACGAGCTGCGGGAACAGCCCTTTGGACAGGCCATGGACCGCCGTTGCCCCTTGCATCGGAATATAAACTTCTGTTTAAATGCAGTCCTGGCATACATGGGAAAAAGGATATGTTTTTAGGCAGTGGGTATTTCAACAAAGGAACGGCCAACCATAAAGTGACCGATATGAGAATGATTGAAATCAGAAATGGTTTGCTGTCAGATACAATAAATTACGTTTACAGAGGGGAATTTCTCCTGTCAGCCTGTGAATCAGATGAGAAAGCGCTCCATGATTTTATAAAATATAGCCGGAAGAAGGGCGAAAGTGAATTGCTCAATCAGATGCGGATTCCTGTATTATAGGCCCGTGTCCTGTCCGGCTTGCTGCCGGAAAGGACACGGGCCCTTTACTTACTCTCCCTGTATCACTCTCTGAATGTGTATGGCCAGAAATCCCGCCTCCTGGGGAGCCACCTTCGTCCCCATCTGCTGTTCCATATACCGGCATACAGACAGGGCCGTGGCATAGGGGCCCGGAAACTGTTCCCTGGCGTAGGCTTCCATATCCAGGTTCAGTTTTTCTCCCTTTCTGCTTCGGGCAATCATGTACCGCAGATGGCTTACCAGACGGTTGTGGCCCAGGGAATCCGCCTTCAGGCCCACCTTCATATCCCGCTCAATAAGAGCCACGCTGTCCTGAACCAGTCTGGCCATATCCATAGCCTGGGCCACATTTTCCTCCGACAAGCCTGCATGGATGTGGATGGCAATGTATCCCACCTCATCCTCCGGCATATAGACGCCGGTCATCTGGTAAATTATCTCCCTGCCCTTCAAAGCAGCCTGATATTCCCGGTCGAACAATGCTTTTATGTCCTGGTTAAAAGGATTTGGCAGCGCTCTCCCTTCCTTTGCCCTGGCTGCGGCCAGGGCGATGTGGTCCGCCATGGGTATGAGAATATCCGTACTCACATGGCCAAGGCTTTCCCTGGCCGACTCTATGATATTCCCTGCCGCCTCGATATATACAGGGTCAATGCCGTTGACCTGCTGAAGAGCCGAAGATTTTTCACCACCAGCTCGTACCGTTTGGCCTCCTTCACATGTTCCAGACGCTCTCCCGTCCTGCGTCCAAAACCAATACCGTTGCCCAGCAGTATAATCTCTCTGCGGCTTTCCCCTTCCAGGGCCAGTATTCCGTTGTTATTTAAAACCTTGACAATCCGGTACATAAGCTCCTCCCTGCCTGCACTTCTCAAATTCATTGCTATTATTATAATCCATAATGGTTAAAACATCTACAGGCCGGGAGGATTTTTCTGCCGGATTCCCTAATACTGCACGTTCAGCCCTCCGCTTATCCCACGCTCCCCATGGGAAGCAGAACAGCCGCATCTAACTAAAGTCTCCCTTACAAAATCAATGATATAGGATCCCTTCCGGCATCAATACCATGCAATCTCATCCAAAGCGCTGACATCCCCTGTTTTTTCATATGGATCTCCTGGCCCTCAGCCAGCCCTGTGAACACTGCCATGCAGGCATGGCTGGCGGCATGTTCTTTCACATATTCAAGGTCGAACTCCATCAGCTTGTCGCCCTTTTTCACCTTCTGCCCATCGCTTACAAACACCTGAAAGCCCCGGCCCTCCAGCTTTACCGTGTCCACGCCGATGTGGAGCAGGTATTCCATGCCGTCCTCTGTCCGCAAACCTACGGCATGTTTGGAGGGAAACACAAAGATTACCTCGCAGTCCTCCGGCGCAACCACCTGGCCGTCGGAAGGCATCACCATATATCCGTCCCCCATGGCTTTGCTGGAAAATGCCTCGTCCGGCGATTCTGTGATGGAGGCCGCCCTGCCGTTAAAAGGAGAGAACAGCCGGTGTCCGGAGGACGGGCTTTCTGCCTGGCTCCCACGGCCCTTTCTTCTCCTCCTGAGGCTCAGAGTCCTCCGCCTCCGGTAAAACTTCCGGTTCTTCATCCGGCGCCGTCAGAAGGTACTGCTCCAGATTGGCCTTAATCACCGTAACATTCGGGCCGTATATTACCTGTACTCCCTCTCCTTTTTTGATAACGCCCACTGCGCCGGTTGCTTTCAGGCGCTTCTCATTAACCAGATCCGGTTTCTCCACCGAACACCGGAGACGGGTTGCGCAGCAGTCAATGGAAGTAATATTTCTTTTGCCTCCCAGCCCCTTGGCAATCTCGCCGCTGAGGAAATCCTCCTGTCCGGCCCCATCTTCGCCTTTCGTTCCGGCATTTTTTCTTGCGTTTACATCGGCCTGGTGTAGAGCTTCGTCTCCTCCTCTTCCTCACGTCCCGGAGTCTTTAAGTCGAATTTCTTAATGAGGAAACAAAAGATAAAGTAGTACAGCAGGAAATATATAATTCCCACCGGTATAATCCGGATCCAGCTGGTCTTTTCATTGCCCTGGAGCACGCCGAAAATCAGCATATCCAGAAAACCGCCTGAGAAGGTAAGTCCCACCGCTATGTTCAGCATGTGGGCAATCATATAGGCGCTGCCTGCCAGAATAACCTGTACGGCAAATAGCATAGGCGCCACAAAAAGGAAGGAAAACTCAATGGGTTCCGTAATGCCTGTCAGCATGCTGGCCAGGGCCGCAGAGAGCAGAAGGCCTCCCGCCGCTTTTCGCTTTTCAGGCTTTGCACAGCGGTACATGGCCAGGGCCGCGCCGGGAAGGCCGAATATCATGAAGATGAACTCTCCTGAAAAATACCTGGTTGCGTCTGCGCTGAAATGAACCACATCAGGCGAGGCCAGCTGTGCAAAGAAAATATTCTGGCCGCCCTGTATCATGCTGCCGTCCACCATCATAGTTCCGCCCACAGCCGTCTGCCAGAACGGCATATAAAATACATGATGGAGCCGAAGGGAATAAGGCTCTTTTTATAATGCCGAAAATCAGAGTTCCCAGATACCCGGTTCCGGTCACCAGTCCGCCCAAAGCGAAGATGCCGTTCTGGACAGCCGGCCATATAAAATACATGAGAATCCCCACGCCTACGTAAACCACAGTGGAGATAATCGGCACAAAGCGGGTTCCTCCGAAAAATGACAGCGCATTGGGCAGTACAATCTTATAATACCGGTTATGAAGGGCAGCTACGCCCAGCCCCACGATAATGCCTCCGAACACACCCATCTGAAGCGTTGGTATGCCGCACACTGAAGCAATTGTTCCTCCCAGCACGTCAGGTGAAACCGAGCCGTCCGCCAGCACCTTTCCTGTGATCGTCAGCACGCCGTTGATGGAGATGTGCATGACAAAGAAAGCAATCATGGCGGCCAGGGCAGCCACTTCCTTCTCCGCCTTGGCCATACCGATAGCAACGCCCACGGCGAATATGATAGGCAGATTGTCAAATATAACGCTTCCTGCTTTGGACATTATCACCAGCAGCGCATTAAGCACTGTGCCGTCCCCCAGCATCCGCTCCAGACCATAGGTCTGAATGGTTGTGGCATTTGTGAACGAACTGCCGATTCCCAGCAGCAGCCCTGCTACCGGAAGCACCGCTATGGGCAGCATGAAGCTCCGCCCCACTCTCTGGAGAACACCGAAAATCTTGTCTTTCATCCTTCATCACTCCTTATTTTTTTCTTAAAATCCACCGGCCGCCCCACAGGGGCCTATGCCGGAATACGCAAAAAAGGCATCAACCAGCCGGGACATCGTCTCCAATGTTCCCTACATAGTTAATGCCTGCTTTACCAGTTACACGCTCTCTTTTTAATTGCCCGTTCAGTATAAACAATTGACAAGAAAGTGTCAATCTTAAATGTTTACCAAATTTATGAGTTCTTTTTGTGCATTTCTCCCAAATCGATTCTTTGACTATGCATATTTGACAAATCCTGAATCCGTAGTCCTGAGAGCAAACCAGGTACAGGCTGTGGGGCAAGCCTCCTGTCCAACGCCTCCCGGTACAATTATTTCCCGGATGCAGAAAATAGGGCTCCATACCGGTTCTTATCCGCTTCCGTAATACGTCTCACCACTCTGCATGGATTTCCGGCTGCTACCACTCCAGGGGGAATATCCCTGTTTACAAGGCTGCCCGCTCCAATGACTGTGTTGCTGCCGATGGTCACCCCCGGGAGCACCGTGACGCTGCTTCCAAACCATACGTTATCCCCCACTGTTATGGGATAGGCGTATTCCAGCCCTCGATTTCTCTGCTCTACATCCAGGGGATGCCCTGCAGTATAGAATCCGCAATTTGGGGCCACAAATACATTGTCGCCGAAGGTTACCCTTGCGCAGTCCACCATAATGCAGTTAAAATTGGCAAAAAAATTCTCTCCGATCTCTATATTACTGCCATAATCGCACTGGAAGGGCGGCATAATGGTGAAGTTTTTTCCTGTCCTGCCGAAAAGCCTGCGGATAATATCCCCACCGCCTGAAAAGGGCGGCTTCGTATGATTATATTCATAGGTCAATTCATAGCAGCGGTTTCTCACTTCCACAAGTTCCCGGTCATTGGCGTCATAGAGGTATCCCCTGCGGCTTTTCCCTTTCCGTCATGAAAGCTCCTCCTTTATCTGTCCCCACACAGGTTCAAGGGCATCGATGATCGAGCAGTATACCTTATATTTCCGCTGGTATACATCCCTCATCCCTTCCGAGGTTTTACCGTCTTTGTGACCTTTACCATTCTGGCCGCAGCTCCTGGTAGTCCCTGTAGATTCCGGCGGCTACCCCTGCCGCCATGGCTGCACCCTGGGCGCCCTGCTCCTTCCCTTCCACTACCTCCACCGGAATCTGCATCACATCCGCAAACATTTGAAGCCATACCTGGGAATTGGCGGCGCCTCCTGACAGCCGGATGGCGGAGGACATGCCGCGGCTTTGCAGCAGCCTGCAGATATGCATCCAATGGGAGAACACCACTCCCTCATACACAGCCCTCAGCATATGGGCCTGCCCATGGTAATCCGTCAGCCCTATCCAGGCGCCCCTTGCCCTTAATCCTTCATGGGTTCCGCTGAGGAAGGGGAGATAATACACCTGGCAGTCCTCCGGCCTTACAGAATCCACCTGCCGGTTTATCATATTGTAAAGCTCATCTTTTCCCCCAGCCCTATGTTCCAGCCCAAGCTGCTTAACAGCCCACTCCAGATTTCCGGCAGATGTGGGACTGCTGTCCTCCACCAGATAGAATCCCGGAACACAGTACATGGAATTAAGAGATACCAGCCCGTTGGTAATAGGCCGGGAGGAAATAAATTCGTTAATGCTCCAGGTTCCGGCAATGGTGCACAGCCCCTCTGTATCCACCAGGCCGGAAGCCAGACCGCAGGCGTCACGTCAAACATACCCGCCGCCACCGGCGTCCCCGCAGGTATACCCAGTTTTCCCCGGCCTCCTCCGTCACATAACCGCAGACGTCTGAGGAGTTTTTAAGAGGCGGAAGTTTACAGTACACATCCTCCAGTCCAAATTCGGCCAAAAGCTCCCTGTCGTACGCCCTGTGTTGAGGTTCACCAGATTACCCCCTGAAAATCTGTGTATTCCCCATATGCTTCCCCTGTTATCCGATAACGGATATAGTCCTTTACGGAGAATACATACCCGATCTCTGCATAGACTCCGGGCTCGTTATCCCGCAGCCATGCCAGCAGGCTTACCGGCTGGCAGGCCAGAACGGTCTGAAGGCTTTTTGCAAACACCCGTTTACAGGTTCCGTCCTCTTTCCATCTTTTTACATATTCCTCTGCTCTGGAATCAGTGGAGAGAATTCCCCTATACAGCGGCTTTCCCTTCTTATCCACCAGGTAGAGCCCCTTTCCATGTCCGGAAAAGGATACGCCTGCTATATCCGCGGGATCTATCCCGCTTTTCTCCACCGCTGTCCTGGACGTCCTGGCGCTGGCCTCCCACAGCAGTTCCATATCTCGCTCCGTATAGCCGGGTCTGGGACTTACATTTACTACCGGCTCTTTTGCCGCCGCTATCTGACGCCCTTCCTGGTCAAATACAGCCGTCTTAACAAAGGTCCCTCCATTATCAATTCCCACCAGATATTTCATAACCTGCTCCTTCCAAAACTGCCGCTTTCTGCCGGTTTCCCGGCAAAAGGCGGCAGCGCTTCTATGCGGATGTTCAGACCCCGGAAATTATATTCCATCAGGTCCGGCGCCCTAAACCTCAATATTGTGGCGCTTCATCATGTCTTCAATTATCTTCATATCTTCATTGGCCACTTCCTTTACCGGATGTCTCATCCAGCGTCCGCAGATTCCTGCAAGCTCCATGACAGCTTTAATCTGGGATATAACCATAGGATAAGGCAGCGTGGTATATAACTCGGAGAAGAAGGAAACCAGCTCCATGTGCTCCTTGTAGAGATTCTCTCTCCTTCCCGCCTTGTAGTCCTCAAACATCTGTATGCATTTTCCAGGCACTATATTGCCCGGCCCGCCCATAATAAACGCTTCCACGCCCAGGGTCATAGCCGGATAAAAATTAAACTCATCCCCTGATATCATCACAAAATCCTCTTTTGGATCCAGAGCCAGCTGCATCTGCTGAATCTTATCCGTGGTTGTGCTCTGCTTTAATGCAATGATATTGTCATGCTTTGACAGCTCCGCCATCAGCTGGGGATTTACATAGTGATGATTTTCCGGGCAATTGTAAATCATAAAAGGCTTCTTGGCGTCGTCCGCCAGCTTTAAGAAGAGATTGCGCAGCTCCTCATCTGTGAGGAAGAAGAAATCCGTGGGTGTGATGAGCGTCATGTCTGCGCCTGCATCCCAAGCGTCCTCGCTGAACTGCTGGACGATATGGGTGCTGTCTCCGCAAACCCCTGCGGTAATCAGCACGTCATCCCCTGCGGCCTTGCGGACCACCTCAGTAATGCGTCTTCTCTCTTCCCTGTCAAACGCTCTCACTTCGCCTGTATATCCCAGGATAAACAGGGACTTGCAGCCCTTTCCCACCAGATATTTTACCAGCCGCTCCATTCCCGCCTCATCCAGAGAGCCATCCTTATTTAAGGGGGTGAGAGTTGCAGGTGTTACACATTTTAATCTTTCAACATAATCTTTATACATAATTAATACTTCCTTTCATTGTTATCTGACAATTTATTTTAGAGAGACACTTCTGTTTTTCTCGGACAGGCCCTGTCATTATACCCCGTAGCCTGCCACGGAATAATAGGACACGTCCTTACGTCTGTCCAGCCTTCCAAAGACAGCCACCACCGGCCGATCACTTTCCAGCATCAGGGCATACTGCCCAAAGGGTATCTGGTAGCCTCCTGAGAGATAGGTCCGTCCAGCCGGAAGCACCTTACCCTCTTGCCGGGGACTGTAAGCAGAAGGTTTTCCTTGGGGCTCCCTGTGGGAGAAAAGTACGCTCAAACGGATATTAGCCGTTTCATCTGTGCAGTTGGTTATCATCAGGCCTCATGCCCATAGGGTTCCTCATGCCCTTGTGGAGGCAAATCCCCGTCGGCGAAAACCCATATCTTTTTTCCAATGTCCATACCGCTGCCTCTTAGACGATGTCTTCCATAAATCTGGCGTCCATCTCAGGGCTTAAAGGCTCGCATCCGTCCTCAGTAATCACATACACCGTCTCAATCCTGGCTCCGTGAAGGGTCGGATGTCCAAAGAAACTGATGTCGATGCTCACAACCATTCCCGGCGCCAGCACATCGGTACTGTTAGGTCCGTAGAAAGGCCGCTCTGCTCCATAAGTCCGATGGTGTGGGCAAATGGGCACACCAGATATTTAAACCAATCCTGTTCATGGTACAGATCCCTGGCTGGCTTGTCAATCTCGGTTCCTGACATTCCGGGCTTCAGCATGGCCTTCGTCAGGCGCAGAGCCTTTCTCAGAATATTCATGGCCTCTTTCTGCTCCTGTGTGTACACGCCCGATACGGGAAGCGTCTCGCCCATAACGCCTGCATAGCCCTTATACCTGGGGGCAATACCCAGCATAACCCATTCCCCTTCCACCATCTCCTTATTGGTGGCAGTGGGCACTACGGCATTGGCCCTGACGCCGCTTCCCACCATGCACTGAAAAGCAAAGTTGTTGGCTCCGGCCTTGCGGCACACATACTCTCCCTCCGCCGCAATCTCTATCTCGGTAACGCCGGGAGCCACCTTGGCTTCCATGGCTTTGAACGCGTCATATGTAAAGGAGCAGGCCTTGCGGATGTTCTCTCTCTCCCACTCAGACTTAACCTCCCTCAGCACCTCGTACTCATCGGTGATATCTATCAGCTCAGCTCCCTCAAATCCCTCCTGGAACTGTACATACAGGGCATGTGGAAAATAGCTGGTTCCCACAGTTCCGATCCTTCTCAGCTTAATTCCGGCCTCCTTAAGCTCTCTGTTCAGGTCGTCAAAGGTGGAGATAACAGAGTTGGGGTATTCCTCATCCGGCACCATGAACACAGAAAAGCATCTGGTGTTGGTGATGGAACTGCTCATCTTTGCGAAGGGTTCGCTCTCCGGCCCTCCCAGAAGAATGGGATCCCCCTCCAGAGGAAGGAGCACCGCCCCCTTCTCAAACTGGGGGCACCAGCCGGTAAGATACCAGGCGTCTGCAATATTGACCTCATCATAGTAAATCAGAGCCGCATCGCAGCCGGTATCCTTCAAGATATTGCGCACGTTTGCAATCCGCTTTATTACCTCATTCTCATCATAATATACCATAGACATAATTCTATCCTCCAAATTTATTCTTAATTTACGCGGCGGCCTCCTTCCATGCACCATCCTGGCCATTCTGGTTTTCAGACAGCCGCTGTTTCCAGGGGCCTTTCACGGGCCTTCTGTTTCATACAGATGCTGTTGCTGCCCGGGGCCTTTCACGGGCCCTTCTGTTTCATACAGATGCCGCTGTTGCCCGGGGCCTTTCACGGGCCCTTCTGTTTCATACAGATGCCGCTGTTGCCCGGGGCCTTTCACGGGCCCTCCTTATTTTACATAACGGCTGCTCTCCCCAAGGAGCATTCCCGGGGCCAGGATAATCTTCTGGGGAAAATCTTCCTCCCGCTCATCCTCTGCCTGTTTTGCCATCTTCATCCTATCAATCAGACGTTCCGCCACAATCCGTCCGATTCGTTCGATAGGCTGTACCACAGACGTTATAGTAGGCGTGATCAGGCCCGTATCATCTGTAAAATCAAAGGCAATTACAGCCACGTCATCCGGAATCCTCAGTTCCTTTTCCTTAATGGCCTTAAAAGCGCCGCAGCTCATCTTATAAGAGCTCACATATACGGCTGTGAATCCGGCTTCCTGCCGGTTCTCCAGCAGCTCCGCCATACAGCGGTAGCCTTCCTCCTCCTCATACCGTCCAATCTTCACAAGCCGCTCATCCGGTTCAAAACCATGGAGCCGCATGCTTCTCAGATAGCCGTCCATACGCTCATGCCCCGTCATCTCCGTCTCCGTTCCGGAAATAATGGCAATCCGTCTGTGGCCCTCCTTCACAAACTGATCGATGGCCATGCTGCTGGCTTTGGCATTATCCAGAAGCACACAGTCCTCATAGGCTCCGTCCACCTCCGGCAGATTATCGATAAATACCACCGGCACCGAATTATTAAAAAAGATATCCAGCGCTTTAAATTCATTGGAAACCGTAGCCAGAATCAAACCGTCCACCCGCTTCTCATACATCAGCTTGATGTACATTTCCTCTTTCTCCGGGTCTTCATTAGAATCTGCCAGAAGAATACTGTAGCCATGTTTTGAAAAAATGGCGTCGGCCGACCGGATTACCTTGTAGAAATACTCACGGATATCCGGCACAATAATACCCACCGTATTGGTCGCATTGCTTTTCAGAGAACGGGCAATCTGGTTCGGGACATAATTGTATTCATCCACAATCTCCAATATCTTATCCCTTGTTTTCTGGGATACCCTGCCTTTCCCATTGACAACTCTTGAAACGGTAGAAACGGAATAGCCTGTCATTTTCGCTATGGTTTTCAAATCATATGCCATATGTTCACTCGTCCTTCTTCTTTATTTTTCCTGGTTAATACCAATACGGAAAGTCCTTGAAGAAATTATAACATAGCTTATTTCATTCTTCCAGCGTAGGCTCCCCCATCCTTGCAGGCGATAAACCGACTATGCCGCTATTTACAAATCCGTTTTCGTGAACAACAGCACGCCCGTCTACTTCATTTTAAAGCGTTTCAGACTCAGGCGTTCCACATCGATCTCATTAGGTTCCCCACACACAATGTTCGCCATCAGCTTGCCGGAGAGAGGCCCGTACATGATCCCGTTTCCACAATGGCCGGAGCTGACATAAAAGCCGGGAACCTCTGTGCCTGAGACAATTGGCTCATGATCCGGTGTCCAGGCCTTAAGCCTGCATAGGATCGGATGATATTCATATTCTTCAGTATGGGGAAGAAACGGACGGCCCGCTTGGCCATTGCCCTTGTGACCAGGTTATTGCTGACTGTGGTGTCCCCCGGATATTTGCTGAAGCCTATAATTGCATTCTGCGCCTTGGTAGGCTCAATAAGGAATCCGATTCCGTGGTCTTTCATAAACTGGCTTATCTGCCTCACATTTCCCCCTGATTCGTTTCTAACCAGATTGTAACCGATTTCCATTGTCTTTCTCCTGGTTATGTACACATCAGGCTCTACAATCAGCAGATCTCCCTTCATAGTTGTGATAGGAAGTTCCACTCCCGCCATGGCGCCGATGGGCGCGGACCAGATGCCGGCTGCCAGAATCACATTTTTCGTGGTTATCTCCAGTCCCGGCGACAGTACCTTGGAAATTCTCCCCGTATCATCCTTTTCAAACCCTGTAACAGGCGCAAACCGAAGGAGTTCTCCGCCCCTCTTTTTGATGGCTTCGCCGATTCCGTAGGCAAAAAGCATTGGATTTAGGGAGCTTCCCCGCTTGAATTCCAGACCTCCCGCAATATCGGGAGCTGTGTTGGGTTCATCCTCATGGACATCCTTTTTGTCCATAAGACGCACCTCTATTCCGTCGGCTATCTTGGCCCTGTACTGTTCCTTGGCAATCTCAAATTCCTCCTCCGTCTCTGCCAGAAGCACGCAGCCCCGCTCAATCCAGTCGATATCGTAATCCAGCCTGCCTGCCAGCGCCGCCACCTCCTGGATAGCCGCAGCAGCAAAGTGTGTCATGTAGCCGGGGTTGGTATCGCTGACGAAACAGTCCCCGTCCGATCTGCTGGTAGTTCCGTTTGCCAGATCGCCTTTCTCCATCACAATGACCTTCATACCTTTTTCCGCCAGATAATATGCGCAGCAAAGCCCCTGAATTCCTCCGCCTACGATTACGGCATCTGCACTCTTAGACATCCTCATCACCTCCCAGTGTGGCAAATGTTACAGGCTTCACAGGCGGCCTTGCAGTATCCGGTACAATATCGGAAGCGTTGCAGGCCAGGGCCTCGGCCAGCATCTTCGATACCAGCTTGGAGCAGGTTCTTCCCTGGCAGAGCCCATACCCGCCCTGGTTCTGCGCTTGATTCCTGTCACCGTCGTAGCCCCTTCTGCGATTGCCTTTTTATATCCCCACCGTCACTTCCTCACAGCGGCATACAAGGGTGTCGTCCGGATCGAAGATAGAAATCCCGCGCTCCTGGCCGTCAGGTTTCTTCTCCTCAACCGCCTCGTGGCCCAGTCGCGCCATTCCTCTCACCTGGTCTGCATACTCCTTAGGTATGGCAATGGTAACTACAGGAGTGCAGTCATTTTTGACCGTATCTACAATGCGTACCACCGTCCCCTTACACATTACCTGCCCCGCCCGGTTCACTGCGTCTACCTGATCTCCCTTTGCAGGAAGAGGAAGGTATTCGTGGGGAAAACTGACGGCGGCTTCCTTCTCGCTGTAAGTCTTATCCACCACAAAGATTGCCAGGCCGGAGCAGTGGGCAATACATGCGCCGCAGCCGGTGCATTTTTCCTCAGACAGCTCCGGAAGATTGGTGATGGGCATTCCTACCCTGATAGCCCCAAACCTGCAGGCAGCCTCACAGGGATTACAGGGAATTTCCTGTACACACTCAATTACTGCCACCGGACCTTTTTCGTACCGTTCATCGGAAGGAAGGCGGTTATATGTTCGCAATTCCTCCATGGACGGATATCCATTTTCTAAAACCGTACCTCCCATTTAAATCACCTCCCTTTCCACAATCCGTTTCTTGGCGCCCAGCTTCGCTCCCCGAAAGGCCCAAGCCTCAGGGATTCCAGACGATCCCTTATCTCCGCCTTTGCACCCTCGGCCTCTTCCTCTCCCATGTATCCAAGGGACTGGGCAATGGCTGTTCCCGCCAGTCTGCCTTCATCCAGAGCTGTGTTGGCTTCCTCCACTCCCGCCGTATCTCCTGCCACGTACACGGTTTTCACTGTGGATTCCATATTATTGTCGTGAAGGGGCATAAAACCTCCAAGCTCCGGTATGAATTCATGTTTGAGCCCGTACATCCAGGCCAGCTGGCTGAGAGGCCTCATGCCTGCGGCAATACAGATAGTATCCACCTCCAGGGTCTTTTCCGTCCCCGGAATCTGGTTCCAGTTCTTATCCAGCCCTACTATTACGGCTCTGGATACTGTCTCATCATCTGCTTCCGCCTGCTTTATGGTATGGCTCAAGTAAAAAGGAACGCCCGCCCTGCGGATTTTTGCCGCATGTACGCCGTATCCGCCTATCTTTGGGGCTGCCTCCACAATTCCCACCACATCGGCTCCCGCCTGCATCAGCTGGTAGCTTACAATCAGTCCCACATTTCCGGATCCGATCATGAGAACCTTCTGTCCGGGCACCACTCTGTGCACATTTGCCATGGTCTGTGCAGCGCCTGCGCCCATGACTCCCGGCAGCGTCCATCCCGGGAAGTTCAGAGCATTCTCCGCTCCTCCGCAGGCGATGAGTATCCGGTCGGCCTCCACAGTGCACACTTTCTGCCCCTCTCTTTCCGTCCGCACAACCGACAGGGTATTTCCCTGGTAAAGTCCGATTACCACGCTGGAAAGCCAGACCTCCACATTCAGTTCCTCCGTCTCCTTCAGCAGCATTTTCCCTATGTCCATACCGCGGATACCTGCATTGTGGGCCTTGGAGCCAAAAAACTTGTGAAGCTGCTTAAACAGCTGTCCGCCCGGTCGGTCATTCTCATCGATGACCAGAACTTTAACCCCTGCTTTTGCTGCCTCTATGGCAGCCGCCAGACCGGCGGGACCGCCGCCGATGATTGCAAGTTCTCGCTTCTCTGCCGCCATCACGCCTCCTCCTTCTCAACTTTATTCTGAGTCTCTATGACCATGCCTTCCTCCACCCTGGTGATGCAGGTCCGCACGTTCGGCTGTCCATTGACAATCATAACGCAGTCCGTACACTGTCCGATACCACAGAAAATACCTCTGGGTTTATGTTCTTTCCTGGTATAACGGTTCACCCGGATCCCCTGTTCCAACAGGGCCGGCGCAATCATGGAGCCAGCCCTCACCTGAAGGGGCTCCCCGTCCACCGTAATATTCACATACTCCTCATTCTCACAGGTTCCGAGAATCGGATGCTCTTTTACAACCATACCTCTTCCTCCTTGTTACGAGCACTTAGCGGGCGTCTTTTGGCCGCTTACGTGCGATTCAGCTCACTAAAAATCCATCCTTCAGGGGATCCTCCGGGTCCAGCACCAACTCGGTAAACGCGGTAATATAAGCGCTGCCGGTTATTTCCGGTATCCCTGCGGGCCTGCCCCCCACCTGGGCGTCCTCCACAATGCGGGCTGCAAAACAGGTTCCTATAATACTCTCATGGACCAGCTCCTGGCCTTTCTGAAGCTTTCCCTGCAGATAAAGTCCCGCAGCCCTGGCGGAAGTTCCTGTGCCGCAGGGCGAGCGGTCAATGGCTGTGGAATTGCCCTCAAACTCCGGAAGCACAATGACCACTTCCTTGTTATCCGCCCCCTCCACTGTAGGCTCCCCGTAAAACATGACGCTTGTAATCCGGTTGATGAAGGGCTTCTCAGGATGGACAAATCCAATCTGCTCCGCTGCCGCCTTATGTACCAGATGGGCCTTTCGTATCAGCTCCTCCCCATTATCCGGCGGATTTTCACATCCACATCCGAAGCCCTGACTACCGCATAAGCCACACCGCCGTAATCCACTTCCACATGGACAGGACCATAACCCGGTATGTCAATCTCCTTCTCACCGTAGAGAAATGCCGGAATATTTCGGAATGTAACCTTCTCCACCCTTCCATTCTTCACAAAGGCTCTGGCCGTAATGAGTCCAGCCGGAGTATCCAGCTTCACAGTGGTAACCGGTTCCCGCATCTGTACTATGCCCGTCTCTACCAAAACCGTTGTAACGGCAATGGTACTGTGTCCGCACATGGTCAGATAACCGGCAGCGTCAAAATACAGAATTCCCATATCCGCTTCCAGGTTGCAGGGAGTTGTGTAGGCAGCTCCCGACATACTGCTGTGACCTCTGGGCTCCATCATAGCCACTCTGCGGATCCAGTCATAATGCTCCTTGAAGCAGAGCATCTTATCTCCCATGGTCTTCCCTTCCAGCTTTGGAATGCCCGACATAATATGCCGGGTTGGATTGCCCGCCGTATGGGTTTCCGTAATTTTTAAAAGCTTGCAAAACTGCATCATTCATCCTCCCCTTATTCTCCCAAATAAGCAGCCTGAACTCTCGGGTCATTCATCAGCTCCTCCCCTGTGCCCTGGAGCGTAATTATTCCTGTCTCCAGCACATAGGCATAGTCCGAAAGCTCCAGAGCCCGCTTTGCATTCTGTTCTACCAGAAGCACCGTAACGCCCTCTTCATTTATCTCCTTCACAACCCGGAAAATATCTTCGCAGACCAAAGGCGCCAGCCCCAGGGAAGGTTCATCCAGCATCAAAAGTTTGGGCGAGGACAGAAGGGCTCTCCCTACTGCCAGCATCTGCTGTTCCCCTCCGGAAAGGTTGCCCGCCTTCTGTTTCTGCCGTTCCAGAAGCCTTGGGAAAAGCTGGTATACAAATTCCATATCCCGCTTTATGCCTTCCTGATCCTTCCGTATATAAGCGCCCATCAGCAGGTTTTCTTCCACTGTAAAATCTGCAAATACACGCCGTCCCTCCGGGGACATGACGATTCCCGACTCCACAATTTTGTTGGCCTGTTTTCCCACCAGCTCATTGCCAAAAAGCTTAATGCTTCCCTTCACCTTGATTAGCCCGGAGATGGCGCGCAGCGTGGAGGTTTTACCTGCTCCGTTGGAGCCGATGAGAGTTACAATCTTTCCCTCCGGCACCTCAAAGCTTATGTCTTTTACGGCATGGATTCCGCCGTAGGATACACTTAGATTATTTACCTTTAGCATCTTTATCCACCCCCAGATATGCCTCAATCACCTGCGCATCATTTTTGATATCCTCGGGATTTCCGTGTGCAATCTCCTTGCCGTAGCTGATGGCGGTGATCTCCTCACACAGATTCATTACCAGGCTCATGTGATGCTCAATCAGAAGTATCGTTATATCAAATTCATCCCTGATTTCCCGGATAAATTTCGTCAGTTCCGTAACCTCCTGGGGATTCATGCCTGCCGCAGGCTCATCTAAAAGAAGAAGTTCCGGCTCCGTGGCCAGGGCCCTGGCAATCTCCAGCCGTCTCTGAAGGCCGTAGGGAAGGCTGCCCGCCTCATGCTCCGCAAACTCGTAAAGCCCTGTGCGTTTTAGCAGCTTATCCGCCTTCTCATACATGGCATTTTCTTTCTTCTGGTAGCTCTTAAGGCCCAGCATAGACATCCACCAACTCACGTCCAGCCGCATGTGCATGGCGATGACCACATTATCCCTCACCGACAAGCCGGTAAAAAGCCGTATATTCTGAAACGTGCGGGCCATACCCATCTTCACTACCTGAGCCGGTTTCTCTTTTCTCAGGCAGTTTCCGTTAAAAAGCACCTGCCCCTCTGTAGGCTTGTAGTGCTGGGTAATCAGGTTAAACACCGTGGTCTTTCCAGCGCCGTTAGGCCCGATAAGACCGTATATCACATTTTTTCTTATCTGAAGATTCAGATGGCTCACTGCCGTAAGGCCGCCGAAACGAATGGTCAAATCTTTTGTTTCAAGCACCATAGGCCGTTCATTCTCTGTCTGAGATATACCCATCACCTGCTCACCTCTCCTCCTTCTTCCGCTTCAAAAAGCCGGGACATTTATAGAAAACTTCCGGTGAAAACTCCCAGGAACCCAGGACGCCCTTCTTAAAACGAAGCATTGCAATCAGAAGCGCCACAGAGAAAATCAGCATTCTGGTTCCCGGTATCCCCGCCACATGAAGCCCAAACAGGTTCATAGGTTCCTCCACAAACCGAAGCCACTCCATTCCTATGGTAATGACAAAGGACATGAGCACCGTTCCCGTGATATTGTAACGCCCGCCTGTAACCACAATCATCAGTATCATAAAGTTCTGGGTCTGCGAAAACATCTTGGGATCTATGGTCGCCGTCCAGTATCCCATCAAGGCGCCGCCGATTCCTGCAAAAAACGCGCCCAGGGCAAATGCAATCACCTTGCTGGTCACCAGGTCAATGCCGCAGGCCTCCGCCGCTATCTCATTTTCCCGTATTGCAAAGAGGGTTCTTCCAAAGCTTACTTTCCGCAGCCGTAAGACAAAGAGGACTGAAAACAGCGCAAAGCCAAAACACCAATACGTATTGATAAAATTGGGAAGCCCCTTCATGCCCAGAGGTCCGTTGGTAATGGAAACCAGGTTGGTAATTATAATTCTTGCGATTTCTGCAAATCCCAGAGTAGCAATTCCCAGGTAGTCGTCGTTCAGATTCTTCAGAACAGGATAGCCGATGAGCACTGCCACAAGCGCTGCTATAACGCCGCCGATGAGGATTCCCACCAGATAATTCAGTTCCACATTGGCCAGCCATGGAACAATAGGCGTTACATAATAGTTAGCGGCTTTCTGCTCCGGCGACAGGGAAAGGATAACCGCCACATACGCTCCGATAGTCATAAAGCCATAGTGGCCCAGGGAAAACATTCCTGTATAACCGTAGATGATATTCATGCCGATGGAAGGGATTATGTAAATCAGGCAGAGCATAATGACGCGCATAGGATACGTACCTATCTTATTCTGAATCAGATACATGACTCCCAGCAGAACAACCAGAATCACTGCCTCTGTTGTCAAATTCCGTTTTTTGTTTGCTTCAGCCATCATACCTTCACCTTACCCTTCGTATGCATAATTCCGTTTGGCATATAAAGCAGAACCACGATTAAAATTAAAAATGCAATTGCATCTCTGTACCCGGAAAGATTTGGGAAAAAAGCCACGAACATAATCTCAATCAATCCGATAAGAACACCGCCGATTGCCGCTCCCTCCACGCTGCCGATTCCGCCGAACACAGCGGCCACAAAGGCCTTGTTGCCATATACGGCAGCCATATAGGGATTGATCTGGGGATACTTCCCTGCAACCAGAAATCCGGCAACTGCAGCCAGGGCCGAACCGATGACAAAGGTAAGGCCGACTACCTTATCCACATCCACGCCCATAAGCCGGGCCGTATCAAAATCCATGGACATTGCTCTCATAGCCCGGCCGGATTTTGTGCGGTACAGAATGAGAAGCAGTATACTTAGGAAAAATACCGTCGCAACAATGATGCATATGTTAGCGACCGGCATACTGATAGTGCCAATCATACTACGTTATTAAAGAATTCAGGTCTGGGGAAGGATTTCGGACGTCCGCCGTATATCATTACCAACAGATTCTCTAATATAAAAGAAACAGATATAGCGGATATGAGAGCGGAAATCCTGGGGGCGTCGCGGAGAGGACGGTAAGCTACCACCTCCGTCAGCCTCCCCAGCAATGCGGTCAACACAATCGCTGCTACATATGCAATTGCCCAGTTCATATGGAACATTGCAATAAATGTAAATGCGATGTATGCGCCGACTGTGAATATACTGCTATGGGCAAAATTGATTAACCGGAGGACACCGTAAACCATGGTGTATCCGATTGCAATCAATGCATACATACCTCCTAATGCAATCCCATTTGAAATGTTCTGTAAAAATAGCTCCAGGCTCATATAGGTCAACCTCCTACTTTCCATTTGCTGCCGTCATATCCTCTTCATGGGGATATGACAGCAGCAACGCCTATTGATTGTGTTATTGCCTATGGATTAACGGTAGTTACATATTTGAACTCTCCGTCCTTAATGGTCAGAATAGGAGCTGATTTGCTGGGAGTACCCTTCTCCGGATCCATGTTGATAGTACCCGTAACAGATGGATAATCCTTAAGGTTTCTCAAGAATTCCATAATAGCCTTGTTGTCGTCAATGCTTCCTGCCGCCTCAATCGCATCCAGCATCAGATTATAGTTCGTAAAGGAAACTGCATTATCCGAAGATGGATTCTTGTTGTACTCTGCCTGGAACGCCTCCACAAACTCAGCTGCCAGTTCATTGTCCGCCGCCTGATCCGGCGAGAAATGTGCATTGATACATACGCCCTCAACAGCGTCTCCTCCAATTGATATAAGCTCAGGCGCCAGAGCGGCGTCCCCAGCCAGAATCGGAATATCAAGCCCCATCTCCTTCATCTGGATACAGATAAGGGCAATATCCTGATAATATCCGGGAACAAATAAAACATCTGGATTCAGCTGCTTCACTGTGTTGAGGGGAGCCGTGTAATCCTGGTCGCCGCTGGTATAGTTCACCTCACCGATAATTGCTTCCGGATTACCTGTCAAATCTGTAAAGGAAGATTTGAAATATTCAGCCAGCGTCACAGAGTAATCCTCCGCTATGTTATTAACCACCACTGCCGTCTTGGCATCCAGTACATCCGCCGCATAAGCTGCAACTACGGAGCCTGCAAAGGGATCGGCATAGGCGCTCCTGATAACCCAGTATCTTCCGTTGGTAATATTCAGATTAGATGCTGCAACGATGGTGGGAATCTCTGCCGCCTCTGAAATATCCACTCCCGCCAGTGCCAGGGAAGACCCCCATGTACCCAGAATACAATCCACCTTCTCCTTCTCAACCAGACGGGACATGGAATTGGCCGCCTCAATCTTATCCGATTTATTATCTACAACTACCAGTTCCACCTCTTTCCCTAATACGGTAGGGCGAAGCTTATTTCCTAATTTATACCCTTCCAAATCCTGCTCGCCGCCCCCTGCCATGGCGCCTGTCAGCGGCTCCCATACGCCGATGCGGATTTTTCCGGTATCTTCCGTACCCGCTCCAGTATCCCCCGCCGTTCCTGTCTCTGTATTTCCGGCCGCTGTAGACGCCTTTGATTCTGCAGATGCTTCTCCGGCGCTGCCGGAACATCCTGAAAGCGCTGCCGTTGCCGCCATCACCAAACTGATTCCTAATGCTGCCACCCGTTTTTTCATTTTGAACATAGTCTTTCCTCCTTAACAATTTACCTCTGTGTTTGCTGCACCCCTACATTTGAGATAACGTTACCACTATTTTTTGCGCATACTTACCCCCTCCTCGCCTCGTTTTCTTGTGATATTTTCTAAACTCACCACTTTTTACCACTAATTTTCAAGTTTTCATTCTGTTTTCCAGAACAAATTCTTTAAATTCTCCCTTTTACGCTTGTCATATTTGCGCAACGTTATCACTAGTTTTATTAAAACACAGGCCATAGGAGTTGTCAATAGCTTTTTTTACATTTTTCATAACTTTTTATCATTTATATTTACTTATATATACAAATTAACGACCTGTTTTTCTTTATCCGAACAAAATTCTAAAATACAACGTTTGTGCTGTACTTATACCGTTTTATATTGTTGTATTTGACGGAACAAATCTCAAATCTGTTTTTTCTGCTTTTTAAGTCATATTTTACACAACCAAAAGGGCGTCCCGCCCCCGAAGAACGCCCTTAATACGTCACTATCAAAAAAACTGCGGCAGGAGGCTGATCACTTCTCCTGCCGCAGTTTTCGATTGTCTCATCTCAAATCGGGAATCTAAAGCTCCCTTTTCATCTGTCTCAAGCACACACAGCCTTCAAACATACTGCCGTCCTCCTTTACTCTGTAAAGCTTATCCTTCCAGATAATCCATTTATCCTTAGCCATGGCTCCGTTGCTCTGAAGATAGTACCATTTTCCGTCGGAGCCTGTCTTCCAGTTATCGTAAACCATCATCCCGCTCCGTCAAACCAGTACCAATAAGCTCCATCTTTGTACCAGTCATTGGCTACATAGTTTCCGGTATTGCCCAAATAAAAACGCCAGCCTCCGTTTTCCTCCACCCAGCCGGATTTTTTAACCGGTTCACTGATATTATAATAGAGGGCTATGGCATCCGCCTGAGCTTTGGCAAGCTTCTCCAGATTGGCTTCATCCAGCAGCCATTTTGTGATTACAGAATTGGTGTGAAAAGAATTTTCAAGTATCAATCCAGGGGTTCCCACTGCTGTAGCGCCCCTAAGCACTCCGTAGTAGTCTCCATTCCGGCCTCTCCTGTGTTCAATTCTTGCCGCCTGTTTTGTTCCCACCGTTTTCTCAACAGCCTGAGCCAGAGCCATTCCGATGCCGTCCGCGCTGCCGTTGATGGCGCAATAGGCCGCGGGGTAGTCTATGGAATTATTTACCCCAGTTCCCACCGCGTTGGAATGCTCTGAGATAAACAGATCGCAGCCGGCCGAGGCGGCGCCCCGTTGGTAAAGGTTTCTGTCCGTCTCCCTGTCCTTCCTGGTTGTTATCACTTCAATTCCGTAGCCTTCCAGATATTTTTTCACCAGCAAATGAAGTTTCCACACCATGACCGACTCATAGTATGATTTATCTGCGGGACTCCGGTTATAATTGCCATAGTGGCCTGCATCCAAACATATCTTCATTTCACCATTCTCCTTTCTCCTACTATAATATGCCGGATATCCGGGATTGTCCCGGGGCAGGCCGAAGCCGTTTTATACTCAGATATTCATACATACCCAAGAAATTTTCTAGAAACTATACTGAATATATCAGTATGTACGCCGGGAATCTCTTTGTGCCTGATTTTGCGGGATGATTTTTGTCAGCTGTGCGCAAATCTATGAGGCGTACGCGGCGCGTAAGTTGATTCAATCTGTGTGCGGCCGGTAAAACATCAGCCCCAAAGGCAGGGGCAGGAGAGATTCCCGGCGTACATCAATGGTAAAGGGGGGATTCTATGATTAGCTATGAGCCATTATTCGAGACAATGAAGCGTAAGAAAGTAACATCTTACCGGCTTCAAAAGGAAGGCTTCAGCAGAGCCACCTACTACAGCATCAAACAGGGAAACAGCATTTCCACCAACACCATCAATCAATTGTGTAAAATTCTGGAGTGCAATGTATCCGACATCATAACATTTGTTGATGAGGACAGGAAATTTTCCCAATAGGGCCGGGACCGCAGGTTCTTTTAACCAACGGTCCTTTTTTGTTTATTTCGATTTGAATACAGGATGCCCTCAGACAAAAGGCGATGACATATGCTATAAACTCTGTTATAATTAAGTTCAAAATAATTCCAGCGAGGTGCCGGTATGATTTTAACCTATGAAGCATATTTTCCCACAAATAAAAGTCTTGCTCTGGAAGATATGGTTAAACTGCATGGAGATATGGTTTCTGAGATCGGTTCTGATTCTGACTCCCTTGAACTATATGGCGAACTGTTGGAGACGGCTGTCCGCTATGCATCTTTTCGTGCGAACTGGATGCTTTGGAGCAGGGAAGAGAAGATGGACAGGGATTCCAGCCGTTCCGCCTGCCATAATTCCCTGATTGTCAAATTCAATCAGCTGGCCAAATATCTGAAAATGCAAGGGAAGGCCGCCACATGGAGAGATATCCTGGGCTACGAGGAAGATGACAAATATTTTCGCAAACGTATCGGAGACTTTGCCTGTTATATCGTTTTCATTCACAGTATCAACGCAAGATAAATCATCAAAAAGAGGGAGCCTTATTATGGATTTGTTCACAGCCCCTTCTTTTTATAATGAGAAAAACGCGATAATTTCCTCAATACTCACCGGCTTCATATTGTTAGCGTCCACACCTACATCATACCTCCGGATCCCCTTTTCCAGATTAGCAAAATTATAATCTGCATGGTTATGCTGATGGCCGTGAAGCTGGATTGCGCCCCGGAAGTATCCGTTCCATTCCTCTATGGGATAGTGGAACAAAATAAATTTCTCGTTCCCGCAGGTAAGTTCACAGTAATCCTTTATCCATTCAAAAACGGAAGAATCAAACTCTTTGTTGTGGACAAAAGAATCATGATTCCCTTGGACAAGGTATTTTCTGCCTTTAAGCTGTGATAAGATTTCCGCAGCATACGCCGGACCTTTCATAGTAAAATCACCCAGAATATAAACCTCGTCTTTTGGATTTACCGCCCTATTCCAGTTCCGAATCAGCGCCCGATTCATTTCCTCTGAATCCCGGAAGGGCCGGTTGGCATGCTTTATGATATTGTCATGATAAAAATGTAAATCCGCTGTAAAATAAATCATTGCTTCTCCCCGCCTTATTTCCTTTTTTAACCGCCCAGATTATGCCTTGCGCCCTTTTTATTCCGCTTCTGCAAGGCGTGCCGTCTCATGGCTGCAGCAGATCCGGTATCTGCACCAGAATATATTTGAACATTTATGCCCGCCGTGTGCATACTTCACGTTGCAATGCATTTGGCAAAAATCGGACTGTATTTCCCACTTTATATTCTATTAATGTCAAATATAAGCTTTATATACCACTTTTTTGCATATTATAGAAAAATTCAGGCTGAAATTCCCACTTTTCCATATATTTAAACCAAGTTCAGGTTTGCAGCCCGCTTCGCGGCATCTCTGTTTCTAATTCAGGGCCCGCGGCTTATTTAGTTCTAATTCAGAGTTCACAGTCCCACAAAATGCAAAGCGCCTCCGGCAGGAAGGAATTTTAAAACACCCTGTAGCTCTGCTCAAAGGACACGCTTCACTCATTGAAATTCTCTCTCTCAAAAATACTCTCATTGCCCTCTAAACGGGCAATCTTAATTTTAATACCCATCATCTCGTTAAAGTGCTGTTTCATACGGACAGCATTCTTTTCTTTCAGCTTCACAGCAAATTCGTCATGTCTGTCCAGACAGTTCAAAGTAGACTCTAATCCTACAAGCTCGTTTATCTCTGCCAGGCGCTGCTTGAGTTTCTGGAGTTTTTTTCTTTGTATAAATCGAATTCAATCATTATATACCTCTCCCTATATGTTATTACAAATCATTCCCATGGTAAAGCGAATATTGCCTGGGCTCATCCACAGAGCCGGTTTCCGGCTCTGGTTCTTTGGTTTCTTTTCAGAGTTCTTCCCACCGTGGATTTAAACTTTACCTATCGTGGGCCTTCCGTCACACACGGCAAAGGATTGATCTCCTGCAGGAGGCGCCCATAGGGCTGCATAACCTGAATTTGAGGCGGATATACCGCCATGTGATGCGCACATATGGCAGGAATGCGTGTTCCCACATGTTCTGGCAAGAAGCTTCCACAACTGCACTGCATCCTGCCGACACAGTACCGACTGATGAAAAAGGCGGGGAAGATATTTTTTGTTCACCGTAAACCGGCCGTTTTTCATAAACTCCATATACAATGCCTGTTCAAAAACCCTGAAATAGCTTAGATTGCTTTTCTGCAAATTCGGAATCCGGCTCATTCCGGCAAGTTCCCTGTGATTTTCAATTTTCCAGTTCACACCGCCTGAGGGGTATCGAAGCGACAGCAGCAGCGGATAGATGTTCTCATCATGTTCCAAAACAGCTCTCAGAAAATGTTCAGCCGGTACAATAATATCCTTTGTGATATACTCCCCTTTCTTTTTCTCCGGCCCCTCCGCCTTTGGCACTGTGTCTGTCCGGCCTCTGGGCGCCGGGGTTTTAGCTTCTGTCAGATTATGGGTCTTAAAGATAGAAATGTCATTGTACTTCATACGAAACGTCCTCCGCTTTCATATATAGTCTGTCAACAGTTCCAAACTTCCGCTTTCCGTTGTCAAAAGGAAGAACCGACAGCCCCGGAATTAATCAGGCTTTGCTTCGGATTCTGCCCCGAAACTCAATTGTAATGACTAAAAACGATGTTACGCCGTTGTGCTGCTTTTCTCCGCCGCCAGGGATTGTTCTGGTACAGTACCTCTACAGGTCCATCGTCGTTGAGAAGCACGCTGTTTAATTGTCAATGTGCGATTTTTAGACACAAAAAGGCCAACCCAAACGATGTTTTCGATTTCATTTCCTTGGAATTCTTTTCGATTTCATCATTTTGAGTTGGCCAACTCATTTGATATTTTATTCTCCATTATGACAATGGGTTTTTAATATACTACCAAATTCAGGAAAAGTCAATACCTCTTTAAAAAATTATTATAGATTTTATTCTCCATCCCATATGCCCATTCCAACTGTTAGGGCTGTGATAAATCGGAACAGTATCCATTGATTCGCCGGGATATCGCTGGCCCGGCAACCAGACACGTCTCCCCAACTGCTGCCTGTGATTTGGCGGACATACGGAGAGCTCAGTGTATAATTTAGCGTCAGCACATTTTTCTCAGTTTTAGGACTTCACAAATTACTTACAGACTGTTCATAAATCTGTTACAGTTTCATAAAATTCTCCTCACATTTAATGGATATACTAATTTATGTAAAGAGCTAATGCTAATAAAACTTTTTTTCATAATACTCGGCCGGTGGGGAACAACCTCACCGGCCTCCTCCCTTTTCCGGGAATTTTTCACAATTCTGAGTTTTTTCTTTGTCCTCCGCTACCTTTTACAGGCCCTCGGCATATGATATTATAAAAAAAGGATTCTTTTCCTATGAATTACGAACATCTTATTTCTGTTACCGGTATTATTACCAGCATATCTCCTTTCAATAATGACTGCTGCAGCCAGTTTGTAGCTATTAGCGCAGAAGGACAGGAAATTCATCTCATCATGTCCCCTGATACTATGGTAGTGGATTCCATGCGGCTTCTGCCTGGAATGAGAATTGCAGCTTTCTATGATTCGATGGCTCCCGTCCCCCTTATCTATCCCCCTCAATACCGGGCCCTTATGGTTACCACCCTGCGTGCAGAGGAAGATATCACATTAAAGTATTTTGATGAGTCGCTGACTGCCTCTGACAACTCTTTAAAGCTGAATATCTTCCCCTCCACTTTCATATCGACCCAAAACGGCCAGTCCTATCCCTGTACACTGGGAAATCATTACATGATGGTATACTATACCAATACCACCAAGAGCATTCCCGCTCAGACATCTCCAACCAGAATCATTATTATGTGCCGGCTCCAGGCAGACCAAACCGTACAGATGCCTCAGACTCCTCAAACCGGCCAAAGGGATCAGACTTCGACTTCTGAAAACAGCCAGATGAGTCAGGCCCCTCAGGCCGGCCAATTGCCCTCAGGCAACCAGGGAAATCAGGCCAACGGCCGGATGAATCAGCTTTCACAGGGCAGCCTGATGAGCCAGCCTTCACAGGCAGGCCAGGTGACTCGGCCCCTGCAGAACGGCCAGGTGAATCAGGTTTCTCAAACCAACGGGGTGAATCAGGCTCCTCAGGCCGGCCAGATGAATCAGATCTCCCAGGCCAGCCAGATGAATCAGACCTCTCAGGCCAGCCAGATGAATCAGACCTCTCAGGCCAGCCAGATGTCCCACGCTCCTCAGGTCAGCCAGATGAATCAGTCCTCTCAGGCCAG
>BBZN01000035.1 GCA_001304855.1 Clostridia bacterium UC5.1-1D2 | reverse complement strand
CGGCGAAAAACAAATGGCGGCTTGGAGCAAAGGACAACGGCTCATCTTCCATATTGATGTGAATTCGGCATTTTTAAGCTGGGAATGTGTATACAGGCTCGGCAGGGATCCTGACGCTCTGGATCTGCGCACCATCGCCTCGGCAGTGGGCGGGGACGCCAGCACCCGTCACGGCATCGTTCTGGCCAAGTCCCCCCTTGCCGGGAAGTACGGCGTCACCACAGGAGAACCTCTGGCTCAGGCCATGAGAAAGTGTCCTGGCCTGACCGTAGTTCCCTCCCGATTCGATTTCTACATCAAATGTTCCAGGCAGATGATGGAGCTGTTGGAGGAGTATACGCCGGACCACGAAAAATTCAGCATCGACGAGATTTTTCTGGATATGACCGGCACCATTCATCTTTTTGGCAGTCCGCTGGAGACGGCCCACCAGATACGCAGGAAAATCAAACACCAGCTTGGTTTTACAGTTAATATCGGAATCTCCACCAACAAGCTTCTGGCAAAGATGGCGTCGGACTTTGAAAAACCGGACAAGTGCCACACCCTGTTCCCGGAGGAAGTCCCTGAAAAATGTGGCCTCTGCCGATACGTGAACTGTTCTTCGTGGGAGGGGCCGCCCAGAAGAAGATGGAGAACCTGGGCCTGCACACCATCGGCCAGCTGGCGTCCTGCGACCTGGCCCTGCTGAAAGCCCATCTGGGCGAGAAGTACGCCGTACTGATTCACCAGTACGCCAACGGCGTCGACCCCGAACCTGTGGCAGAGCGGGACCCCATCAGCAAATCTTACGGCAACAGCGTCACCCTGTCCAGAGATATATCGGACTATGAGAGCGCCGGACAGGTCCTGCTCTCCCTCTGTGAGACAGTGGGGGCCAGACTGAGGTCGGACAGGGTTCTCTGCAGCAATGTATGTGTGGAACTTAAAGACTGGGAATTCAGAACCATGACCCACCAGATGGTTCTTCCTGAACCTACAGACTCCACCTCGGCGCTCTATGAGTATTCCTGCCGGCTGCTGAGGGAGTGCTGGAATATGACGCCGCTGCGCCTTATGGGCGTCAGGGCAGGTAAGATTTCCGACGACGAATGTACCCAGATCAGCCTGTTTGACGATCCGGATCTCAGGAAAAAGAAAGACTTGGAAAAAGCGGTGGACTCCATAAGAAACCGCTACGGCGTGGACAGCATCAAGCGGGCCAGTTTTCTTCAGAAAGACGCTGTGGTTGACCACGCCGCAAGCAAGGGCAAGCATTTAAGCAATCCCCGCGATTAACCATACCGGAGCGTGTCGGAACATTGTTTTCCGGCGGCATTTGGCCTGTTTGCACACGCTCCCTCACATAACAGGAGAACCCATGATTAAGAAATCTATATGCTACCCCATTGCAAAAGAACAGGCCGGGTTTACGGTCCAGCAGTTTTTGAAGGCTCAGGCTACTCCCACCGTCTGGTGGTTCATCTTAAAAACACGCCTATGGGCCTCTCTGTGGCAGGGAAACCTGTCTATGCCACCCACCGCCTTGTGACGGGTGATCTTCTGACTGTAAATCTGGCCGAGGAGGAGCACTCCGGCAATATTGTCCCGGTACGGCTTCCGCTGGATATCGTATATGAGGACGAGGATATTCTGGTCATCAACAAAGAAGCCGGCGTACCTGTCCATCCTTCCCAGGGCCACTATGACAATACCCTTGCCAACGGAGTGGCCTGGTATTTCCGTGAAAAGGGCCAGCCCTTCACGTACAGGGTTATAAACCGCCTGGACCGGGACACTACGGGGCTGCTTCTTCTTGCAAAGCACACTCTCAGCGCCTGCATTCTGTCCGGTCAGATGAAAACCGGCTGATACGCAGGGAATACCTGGCATTGGCGCAGGGTCTGCTGCCGGAGTCGGGAACCATCACCGCCCCCATCGCCAGAAAGGAAGGATCCACCATTGAGCGGCAGGTGGATTACGAGAAAGGCGAGACTGCCTGCACCCATTTCAGGCGCATTTCCTACAACCAGCGCCTGGATTTGTCCCTGGCCCTGCTGTGGCTGGAGACGGGGCGGACCCACCAGATAAGAGTCCACCTAAAAGCAGCGGGACATCCCCTTCCAGGCGATTTCCTCTACAATCCCGATTACCGGCAGATTGCAAGACAGCCGCTCCACTCCTTCAAGCTGTCATTTACACATCCGATATCAGGCGGGGAGATGGAATTCAGGGCCCAGCTTCCGCAGGATATGGCTGCCCTGGCCGCAGCGGGGCGTGTCTGAAACGTTTGTTCCTTCCGATCCGCCTGACACAGCCCATCCCTCAGTTCCATCGCAGGCCCCTGGGATAGTGGTTTTTCAATATTCCGCCCGCCAGTTTGCACCACCCCAGGCTGTAACCGTCGGTACATATCAGCACCCATCCGCCGCCCCTGGCCTGTCCGCCCAGTCCCGCCTCTTCGGGCGTCAGAGTTTCGCCTTTTAAATATTTCAAAACCCCTCCGCCCTCTGAGGCAGATCACAGACCGCCTTCACTTCCTCCGGCCTGAGAGCCAGAGCCAGCCCGTGGGAAGGCTCAAAGCGGTTCTTTTTCAACGTTCCCATATGAAGACCGGGGCGCAGCACTTTAAGCCCCCTCATATCCGGCATTTGCGCAGGCACCAGGTAAAGCTGCTCCCCAAAAAGCACATACTCCTCCCGCAGAAGCAGCGCCTCCGGAGCAGTAAGCGTGTTTTTTATAAACAGCTCATAATCCTTTAATATTTCCCCCTTTTTTCTGCCGCCCAGATATTGCGCCTTTTCTTTTTTTCTCCCTCCGGCTTCCTCCAGGGGCAGCCCTTCCTTCCTGAGCACAGCCATAAAATGGCCTTCTCCTTCCAGCTTGTGGGGCATAATCCGCATGGTTCTCTCCAGGTGCAGCTGGGAGAGCATATCTTCATCTATAATGCGCTCCTCCTGCCCGTATAAAGCCCACCGGGGATTGCCAGAAGTAAATCCCCTATAGCGGGCCCTGTCCTCCGCACAGAAATCTTCATGCCGCTTCAAAAACCTCATAATGGTTCCTTCATTCTCCTCAGGGGCAAAGGTACATGTGGAGTACACCATGCGTCCTCCTGGTTTTAACATGGCTGCTGCATGATCCAGAATCTCCCCCTGCCGGGCTGCGCACATTCTTACATGCTCCTGGCTCCATTCCTCCCTGGCCCCCTGATCTTTCCGGAACATCCCCTCGCCGGAACACGGGGCGTCCACCACAATCTTATCAAAAAACTCTGTGAAATGCGGTACAAGACGCCCCGATTCCTCATTACACACCACACAGTTTTTCACCCCCATGCGCTCTATATTCTGGGAAAGAATTTTGGCTCTTGCAGGATGAATTTCGTTGGCCAGCAGGAATCCCCTGCCCTCCAGCCTGGAAGCGATATGGCTGGACTTCCCTCCAGGAGCTCCGCAGAGGTCCAGAACCAAATCTCCCGGCTCAGGATCCAAAAGCTCCACCACCGCCATAGCGCTGGGTTCCTGTATATAGTAGAGCCCGGCTTCATGATAAGGATGTCTGCCCGGCCTGTCCTGGCTTTCGTAATAAAACCCCTCCTTCACCCAGGGGACGGGGCTGAGAGAAAAGCCTGCCCGCTCTGCCGCCCGGGCGGCAAGGCCGGATACCCAGTCTTTGGAGTCCTCCCCCGGCCCGGTCCTTCCATGGGGGAGTTTCAGCTTGCTGAATCTCAGTCCCTGGACCCTCTCCTTATCATAGCTGGCCTCAAAAGCCCGGTACTCATCCCCCATCAGTTCCTTCATCCGCTCTTGAAAACGCAATGGTAACTCTGCCATATCTTTACACCTTTCTCACAATATATACGCGAAAGAATCCCTTCAGGGGATTCTCCTTATAGCGCGTGCTGCGGCAGGGGCATACGGGCAAACAGGCGGCGCCTGAAGTATCCCTTCCCGCCAAGTGGAGCGCCGGTTGTTTTCCATGATATAAAATGAGTTGCCGCATCTGCGATGCAGCAACCCACTTCATCCTTCAATCCCTGCCTGTCATACCTGTCCCGGAGCCCCGCCTCTTCAGGCCTGGAATTCCCCGGAACAGAAAAACTACAGCATAATCTTATAATCATCGTTCCCTTCGCCATTGACAACATAGTAAGCCGCGCCTTCGCTTGCAACGATGTACAGTTCAATGGTCTTAATCTCAACGCCCCTGTGGCTGTGCTTAAAGGCCTTAACCGCCTGATCCAGCACGTCCTTTGCCACCAGATCTTTTCCGTCAAACTGGAAATGAACGGCCGTCTTTGGCTCTGCCTTCTTTACAGCCGGCTTCTTGGCTGCAGGCTTAGCAGACGTCTTTTAGCGGGGGCTTTCTTCGGTGCGGCTTCCTTTTCTGCTGCTGCAGCCGCCTTCGGAGCCTCCTCCTTCACAGGAGCCTCCTTCGCCGTCTTTGCCGCCGGTTTTCTGGCCGCTGTGGTCTTCTTAGCTCCGCCGCCTTCTTTGCAGGAACTGCCTTCGACTCTTCTTTTTTATCCGCAGCCGCCGTCTTTGCTTCTGCTTTCACCTCTGCCTTTACTGCCCCTTCCTCAACTGCCTGTGCAGCAGGTTTAACAGTTCCTTTGACATCTTTCTTAGCTTCTACCATAATCCATTTCCTCCCTAGATTTGTATTAAAGCGCGTCTTAAAATATTCCCGCCCTCTTCATGCCCCATTTCGCGGCATCTTTACCCCCCAATTCAGCCGGCGCAGCCGCTGCGCCTCCTCCATCGCGGAGGAATCCTCCCGCAAAGTGTGATATACAGCTGCCGGAAAGCAATTTTCAGACACACTCTGGAGCTTTTCAAGTAATTCCCGGATGCATTAAGGGCATTATAAAATGCTTTCCCGCATTTGTCAATAAATCCGCCCTAAAAACCCCCCTGAATCTACATACTTTTTGCTTATGCTCCATTTTTTTACTTCCATGGCCGGTTACTGAACCCCGGGACCGGCCTCTTCCCCCTCTGCGCAGATGTAAAGCTGGGACCGTATCCTGCCGTAGTTTCCGGGACAGGACTTCCTCCCCCGGGGCCCGGGACGGTGGGTTCCACAGGTTCAACGGACACCTCAGGCTGGGTCTGCTGAGGCAAAGTTTCCACAGGCGGCGTTTCCGCAGGCAGCGTCTCCACGGGCAGCGGGGCGGCAGGAAGGGCGGGCGCAGGCGCCGCAGTGGGCACCGGAGTCCCTGTTGCCGCCGGAGCCCCCGTTGCTGCCGGAGCCTTGCCGGAAGACTGGCTGGTCTTGGAATTTTCTGTTCCCGGCAGATTATAGCATATCACCGGCATGCCTGCATAGACATTTTCGAACAGAGTCTTGGCCGCCCCATAGGCATATTGATACAGCCGTGGGAACCGTTTGTCTTATAAATGCCGCCTCCAAAGCTGGAACGCCAGCTGGCGTCGTGAAAGCCGATGCCGCCGTTAAAGGGCATCCAGAACTTAACGGGGCTCCTGTAGTTCTCCCCCTTCAGCACCGCGTCTCTCTGCTTGTAGGTCAGTCCGAAAATTCCCGGAGGCGTGGTATATCCTCTGGATGTATTGCCCGATACAAAGTCGGATTCCAGAATCAGCTCCCCGTCCTTATAGAAAAACAAGTGCTGGGCAGTAAGATTCACCTCTGCGTAGGTGCTGCCGTAATCAGGTCCCTCATGCTGGCCGCCCTCTGGGAATACACGGGTTCCCTTGTAACGCTTTCCCCTGACTCCAGGATTCTTGTAAGCTCCTGGACCTCTGCCGCCTGGTTGATGCGCCATCCGTAAAAACCGCTTACCTCCACCGTATCGCCGTAGCTGGTCTTGAAGGAACGTTTCGTGTAAGCAGTATTATTGGCCTTACCCAAATCCTTCACAAAGGCTTCTATCTTGTCTCCGTCAAGAGTAATCCCGTCCCCGCCGGACACCAGCCACTGGTGAATCAGCTCCCCGTCCAGCGTCTGCGTCCGGTTTCCGAAGGTATAGGTCACGGTGGTGTTTACATAGAAATTCCTTGCGTCCCTGGCCGCTATGAGCGCCGGATTATCCGCCTGAGAGCCGCCCTCCGGTAGCATCCCAGTTCTTCCAGGTTCAGCTGGGAGGCCAGATTCCTTACGCCGTGAGCCACAGCCTCCTTAACAAGGGTTTCATCCAGCTGGCTGCCCTCTGTCTCCGGCACTATGGCGTATCCCTGGCCGCTTATGTAATCTGAGAGGAAGGCGTCTGCAGGGGGTACGGCCTGAGAGCTGTCAAAGCAATCCAGCCCCTCCAGCGCCTTATTCAGCCCTTCTTCGTCATAGGCTATCATGCCTGTATCTCATAAGAGGGCCCTCTCAAAAGATAGCGGGGCCAGGCATAAGGATTCTGCTGCCTTATAATCTCCTCCAGGCTTCCGTCAAACACAGTGTGAAGTCCAAAGTCATCTCCCTTTATGGTTTCTCTGCCGTCCCCTCTCAGAAGAAGGCTCATCTCATAGTCCTTTACACCGGCAGCCATCCGCTCTTTGACCTGGTCTGCAGTTTTGCCGGTTACATCCATTCCGTTGATAACCGTGTGGGGCAGATAAGCCTGCTTAAAACTCATGGCCTTATACAGATAAAAACCGCCCGCCGCTGCCAGCGCCAGAAAGACGCACAGAGCCGGCTTCCAGGGAAATTTTTTCCCGGGAGAGCCCTCTCCTCCGGCGCTCTCCTCCCCGCTCCTCTCCCGGCCTCCTTTGACAAGGGCCTCCTGGCGCGCTTTAAACGCAGCCCGGCTGCGGCTTCTGCGTTTTTCTCTCTCCCGGTACCTTCCGCACTCCCGGAACCTTCTTTCCCAGGCTCCCGGGGCTCTTCTGCCGCCGCCAGTCCCGCCTGCCGGACAGACTGTTGGAGTTCCTCCGCCAATATGGCAGCCTCCGACTTTTCCGGCCTCCTAATGTCTTCCTTCATTCATCATAACCTTTCTATTTCTTCCGTCAATCTGCAAATCTGGCTCTCCCCATACACCTTAATCCCATGTGCATCCAAATATTCCCCACAGACGCCGTCCCCCTCAGTGAGCGTTCCGGTAAATGTCCCATCGTAAATTACGCCCTTACCGCAGGAAGGGCTTCTCTCCTTCAAAACAGCCGCCCTGCAGCCGTACAGCCGGGCCAGCTTCAGAACCTGGGCCGCCCCCTTCTCATAGGCGCCGGTCACATCCGTCCCATCCTTTGTAATTACGCGGCCTGACCTGCGCTCAGCAGGAGTCCTTGGAGTAGCAAGGCCTCCCATAATCTCAGGACAAACCGGTATTAAATGGTGTTTTCCCATGAGTTTTTTCAGCTCAGGCTCCAGAACACCTTTCCCGTTGTATCTGCATTCCACTCCCAGAAGGCAGGCGCTTACCAGTATATTCATATTCCGATCTCCTCCGTTTATGTATAAAACAGAGCCCCTTTCAGAATTTGTCTGAAACTCTGTCTACAGCCTTCTGTTATCTCCCAGCACCTTGCCGCTTAGAAGCAGGAAGGTGGTTGAGGAAGAAATACAGGCCGTCAGGTCTGACACAGGTTCTGCAAAGAACACTGCCTCCACTCCAAAAAGCATTGGAATCAGCAGCATCCCCAGAAAATAAATGCCCTTTCTGAACATGGAAAGGCTGATAGCCACCCTGGCAATCCCCATTCCTGTAAATCCGTCAACAATCACATACTCAACTGCCAGTGGGATAATGCACATGGTATAAATACGGATGGCCTTCTCTGTCAGTTCCATGTAGGCAGGATCCCTGGTGAATATCTTCACAAAATATCCGGGGCCTGTCTGGGCGATAATAAACATAATGGCTGTAAAGGCCAGGGCCAGGGCCAGGATATGCTTCTCCGCCTTTCGGATCCGGTCAGGCCTCTTTGCTCCATAATTATAACCTAAAACCGTCTGAGTTCCACCGGTAATTCCTCCCAGCGGCATGGTAATCATCAGCATAAAGCTCTGCACAATGGTATTGCAGGTCAGAAGCATATCGCCGTTCCCGCCTTTTCCGTAGGCATTGATGACCATATTCATAACAATAATCAGCACGCTGTCCGATGCTATAATCAGGAAAGGCGAAAGCCCCACCACAAGGACCTGCTTCATATACCTTTTGCGGTATCCCCCAAAGGTGATCCGGACAAGAGGCTTATCACTGAAGAGAAATGCCAGCACATAGATGCAGGAAGCCATCTGGGACAGCACCGTGGCCATTGCCGCCCCCTTAACGCCCATGTTCATCCAGAAGATAAATACCGGATCCAGCACGATATTGCTGACAGCGCCGATAATCACGGATTTCATGCCTACTTTTGCAAAACCCTGGCAGATAATAAACTGGTTCATGCCTGCGGACAAAATGGCAAATACCGTTCCTGCCAGATACCAGCTCATGTACTCATTGGCATAGGGGAAAATAGCCGGACTGGCTCCGAACCATCTCAAAAGCTGGTTCTTAAAAATAAATGTCACAGTCATAGCCGTCAGGGCTATCCCCAGGAGGAGGGCAAAGCAGTTTGCCACCATTTTTTGGGCCGCCTTTTCATTTTTCTGTCCCAGCCTGATGCTCATAAGGGGGCTCCTCCCACTCCAATCCAGCTGGCAAAGGAGGACAAAAGGGTCACCACAGGTCCGCAGATGCCTACGCCGGCCAATGCCGCAGCTCCAATCTCCGGGATGTTCCCTATATACATCCTGTCCACAATGCTATACAATACATTCACAAATTGAGCCAGCATGGAGGGAAATGCCAGCCTCCATACCAGCCCTCTTATTTTATCTGTGTCCAGATTATTTTCAATCTTCACTTCCGCTTTCTCCTGATGCAGATTTATTATTTTTATGATTCCGGAATGCGTTTACATCCCTCACAAGCTCTTCCAGACTTTCCGTAAGCCCTTTAAAAGCGCCGTACTCGTACAAGTTCACAAAAACATGCCGATGGGCACAGCCAGGATCATTCCTGCAATGCCGCTGACCTTAAATCCCACGTACAGAAAGAACAGGGTGAGAAGGGAGGCATTCCCATGCTGTCTCCCACAAGCTTGGGCTGGACCAGCTGCCTGATAAACTGCGTCAGCACATAGAGTCCCAGAAGTCCTGCGGCAAAATAATATTCTCCGCCTAAAAGCTTAACAAGCCCCCAGGGAATCAAGGCCGTTCCCGTTCCAAACACCGGCAGAAAGTCCAGCACTGCAATGAGAATCGCCCACAGGGGGCCATAGTTCACGCCCAGCGCAAAAAATCCCAGGGTGAGAATCAGCCAGACCACAATCATTATCTTGAACTGGGCCATGAAGTACCCGCCTATCAGGCGGAATACATCCCGTTTCAGATACAGGGCATACCGGCCGGCGCCCTCCGGCAGATGGCCTTTTATGAAATTTACGATCCGATCCCTGTCCACAATGAAAAAATAGGCTGACAGCACAGTCACTACAAAATATACCAGCATAGCCGGAAGGCCTCTGGCTACAGTGCCCGCCGCCTCCACTGTGGGGGAGGCCAGTTTTTCCGCCAGGGCGCCTATAAAGGCGCCCAGATTGTCCCCGATGCTCTCCCAGGACTGCTGGATACTGTCGGGCATAAACTGAAAAAGATGTTCAATCCTGTCCAGACTCTGGCTCACATCCCCCTCAATACTTGCATAGAGGGCGGGCAGATCCTTAAAAAATCTCCGCAGCAGCATAAAGCTTCTGGTGGCCGCAAGATAGATCAGCCCAATCACAAGGGCCAAGGCGGCCACCACAATGACAATGGAGCTGTGCTTTCGCACCAGCTTCACTCTCCGCTCCAGAAAACGCACCAGGGGATTGGCTATCGCCGCTATGATCCATCCGATGACAAAGGGCATAAAAAAACGCAAAAGCTTGGGGCCTGCAAAGCACAGCAAAAGCCAGCCCGCAGCCGGAATGATTATATTCAAGCAAAGGCGCAGATAATGTCTCCATCCAGCCTCATCCTTCATTGTTCATCACCTGTCCTCATTTCTCTGTTCACAAAACCGGTTGTTATTTTTCCTCTCAGAAACCCTTCCAAAAAGCCGAAGAGAACGTCCATCTCCTCATCTGTTCCGATGCTGATGCGCAAGCTGTTGTCCAGCCTTGGAGCGTTGAAATAGCGCACATAGATCTGCTCCTTTTTAAGAGCCTGGAAAATTTCCCAAGCGGGCACAGTTCTGTGGGAAGCAAAGATGAAATTCGCCATGGAGTCCGGAAAATGAAAGCCCAGCTCCCTCAGACGCGTCTTGGCCCGCTCCCTGGTAGCCACAATTTTCTCCGTAGTCCCCCGGAAGTAGGCCTCGTCCTTCACAGCTTCCACTCCCATAACAATCGAGGGCAGATTCATGGTGTAGGAGTTGTAGGAGTACTTCACATCATTCAATGCTTTTATAAGGGCAGGATTTCCCACGGCAAAACCAATACGCAGGCCTGCCATGGATCTGGATTTGCTGAAGGTCTGGACTACCAGCAGATTATCGTAATCCTTTATCAGCTCCATGGCGGAGGGACCTGCAAAATCGATATAAGCCTCGTCCACAATCACCACCACATCCCGGTTGGCCCCTATGATTTCCTCCACCTGATCAAGGGGCATATAAAGCCCTGTAGGCGCATTTGGGTTTGGAAATATAACGCCGCCGTTCTCTTTCTTATAGTCCCCTGTTTTTATGGAAAAATCCTCATCCAGGGCAGGCGTTTCATAAGGGATTCCAAAAAGGCCGGCCCACACAGGATAAAAGGAGTAGGTCACGTCCGGAAAAAGCACCGGCTTTTTGGAGTTGAAAAAGGTGAGAAACGACATGGCTATTACATCATCGGAACCCACGCCCACAAAGACCTGATTCTCTCCCACATTGTAACGCTCCGCCAAAGCCCCCGCAAGGGCTGAGGCTCCGGGATCCGGATACTTGCGCAACAGGGATACATCCATCTCTGCCAGAGCGTTTCCCACTCCCGGCGCAGGAGGATATGGATTTTCATTTGTATTCAGTTTAATCAGCCGGCTGCCCTTGGCTGATCCCCCGGCACGTAGGGGATCACCCGGCGTATATTCGCTTCCCAGGTTTTCATATTCTGCAGTTCCTCCATCGGATATTTATCTGTTCTCCTGTTTTTTCAGTCCGTACTCTTCAGCCACTTTCTTAAATCCGGGAAGAGCCCGCTCTATCTGCTCATAGGAAACGCAATATGCGATTCTCACATATCCCGGGCAGGCAAAGGAGCTGCCTGGCACTACCAGAATATTATACTTCTTGCACACATCACAGAACTTCTTCTCATCTGCCTCAGGAGATTTCACAAAAAGGTAAAAAGCGCCCTCAGGCTTGATGCACTCAAAGCCCGCTTCTGCAAGTCCGTTGTAGAGCAGGTTCCGGTTCCGGTCGTAGGCTTCCAGATTAACCTTCTCGTCCACGCAGCGCAGTATCACCCGCTGCATCAGGAAGGTGCATTTACTGAGCCAGAACACGGTTTGCAATGGTGGCCGCCGTAAATACCTCCTGGCTGTCCTTCAGCTCGTCGGGAATTACCAGATAACCGATACGTTCTCCGGGAAGGGATAAGGATTTGCTGTAGGAATATCCAATTACCGTATCATCATAGAATTTGGTCACATAGGGAACCTCCACCCCGTCGTAGGCCAGTTCCCTGTAAGGCTCGTCAGAAATCAGCACAATGGCAGTGCCAAACTCCTTTTCCTTGGCCCTGAGAATGTCCGCCATCTTTGTGAGAGTCTCTGCGGAATAAACCACACCTGTGGGGTTGTTGGGAGTATTAATAATCACGCCCCTGGTTTTGGCGTTGATCTTCTCCTGAAATTCCGCAAGATTGGGCTGGAACGTCTCCCTATCGGGTGAAATCACAACCAGGCTGCGTCATAGTTGCGCACATAATTGCCGTACTCCACAAAATATGGGGCAAATGCGATGACTTCATCGCCCGGGTTTAAAATCGTTTTTAAAATTACGTTAAGACCGCTGGCTGCGCCTACAGTCATGAGTATATTATTCTGATGAAACTTGGTGCCGAAACGGCGGTTTAAGGATTCTGCTATGGCGGCGCGCACATCCTCAAAGCCCGCATTGCTCATATAGCCGTGGACAAAGGTGGATTCCTCCTCCTTAAGTATATCGCAGATAGCCTGGCTTACAGACTGGGGGGCGGGCACATTGGGATTTCCCAGGCTAAAATCGAATACGTTCTCTGCTCCGTGGATGGCCGCCAAACGCTTGCCCTCCTCAAACATGGCGCGGATTGCGGAGTTATTATTCACCAATGGTTTCATCTTCTCTGATATCATATTTATGTCCTCTCTTTCCCTGTCGGGAGCCTTATTTTTCCAAATGGTCCCTCTGTTGATATGATTGTAGCTTTCCCTGATGGGATTGTCAATCCGTTTTCGTCCACTTCTGCCACACACATACAAAGGGTCAAAAGAAAAGCTGTCCGCCCCTTCGGAACGAAAGGGCAGGCAGCCTGTCACAGAAAATCTTTAAATTTTAATGGAAAAAGAAGCCTTCTACGGACATTCCTTTGCAAAATACTCCTTCGTCGCCCTTCTGACCTGCGGAGCCAGGGCGACCATGGCTATAAGGTTGGGAATGGTGAGAAGTCCCAGGGCCACATCCTGAATCACCCACACCAGCTCGATCTCCGCCAGAGCGCCAACGATGCAGAAACAGGGAAACACATACTTAAAGTTACCTGCCACCTTCGTACCGAAGATGTAATTCAGTCCCACAAAGCCAAAATACCACTGGCTCATCAGCGTCGTGGAGGAAAAAGCAGGAGGCACAGAGCCACCACATAGCGCAGAGGTTCCCACACGCTTGCAAAAGCGTTGATGGCAAGGACATTTCCCGGCGCGCCGGAACCCAACACCCCTGTCACGCCCAGCACCAGCCCGGTGATGGTACAGATAACGAAGGTATCCAGAAAAACCTCCGCCACGCCCGTGATACCCTGCTCCGCCGGATGATTCACCTGAGCGGCCGAATGGATAACAGGAGCAGAGCCTTCGCCGGCTTCGTTGGAATAAAGGCTCTTGCCACGCCCTTCTGCATGGCGATGATCATGCTGCCTGCCGCTCCTCCTGCCATAGCCTGAAGACCGAAGGCCCCTCTGAATATGTCCGCAAACACGCCCGGCACTTTGGTAATATTGGCAATGATAATTAGCAGACCGCCAACCACATAAAGAACCGCCATGGAAGGCACCAGCTTCTGGGCTACGTGAGCCAGCCTCTTAAGTCCTCCCAAAGTGATTACAAAAATAACTATTACCAGAATGATCCCTGTGACCAGATAGGGAACGCCGAAGTTCTCCTTCATTACGCCGCTGATGGTGTTGGACTGGATAAAATTACCGCCGATAATCTGAGTCACCATGAAGAATGCGCAAAGCACAGCCAGCCAGGGAGCGTGAAGCCCTTTCTTAATATAATACATAGGGCCGCCCACATAAGCGCCCTCCGCATTTTTCTCACGGTAGAGCATACCCAGAATAATCTCCCCGTACTTGGTAGCCATGCCCACAAAGGCGGCCACCCACATCCAGAAAATCGCGCCCATGCCGCCTGCCAGAACCGCAGTGGATACGCCTACGATGTTGCCGCTGCCAACACAGGAGGCCACGGCCGTACACAAAGCCTGGAAGGAAGATATGGTTCCCTCCTCCTTTGAATCCTTGTTCTTTGCGAAGATCGGCTCCCATACGGTTTTTCTCATGATATATCCAAATTTGCGAATCTGGATACCGCCTGTTATAATTGTATACAACAGGCCCACACCTAAAAGTACAAACAAAAGCCAGTTCCCCCAAAGCCAGTCATCAAAGGCTGTCAGAATCTCCTGAAACTCTTTCATCCTTCCTGTCCTCCTTTATCTCATACGCATTTTGAGCCCACGCGCCCCCTGTGGTTTATCTGCGGACGGTTCCCGTCGTAACCCCTACCACTCCAGATAAATAGGATTGGTCCAGGCCGTACGTCCGTACTTGTCCACCGCCTCCACGCGGACATAAGTCTCATGTCCTTTCAGAGTGTACTCCCCATGCTGCAGAGTGTCCTTAAACCGCTCTCCCAGCACAGTAGTCCCGTCGTTAATAATATTTCCGGCCACAAAGTTAATATGGTTTACAGCCGATGTATCGATCCACACTTTGCCGTCTCTCACTCCCCAGTCGTAAATCTCAGGGCCTGAGGAGGAATAATAATTTCCGTCTATAAAGTTCTGGACAATACCGTCATGGCTCAATTCCGGTGACTGGACGCAGATCCAGCCGCCGCAGGAATCCTCAAAGAGTCCCTCATTGTGATTGTCGTCACTGGCAAATGCATTGATGCGGCTGCCCATGCGGAGCATCCTGTCCCAGTAGGTAACGTCATAACCGGTGTTAGACTCCTGAACCGTGTTAAAGTTGAAGATCTCCAGAGCGTTCACACCCCGGGTGTGGATAAACTCCTCCTCGGTCACGCGGCTCCAGATAGGATGGTTATATGTAACTGCACAGCCGTGGGCCGCCAGCATGTCCGCCACCTCCTGGCTGGCCCTGGCGCCCTCCCATTCCCCAAAATATTTCTTGGGCGGAACATACTGGAGGTGGCTGAACACCCCCTGGGCCGCAGCCTCCTGCATAGCTCCGTCCCAGTATGCCGTGAAGATGGTGAACCTTATACCGCTCTCCCGTCCCTTTGGTACGGTATAAAATCACGCTGCTCTCTATGGCAGGGACGATGATGAAGTTTTCTGTGTTGAACTGCTCTCTGTAGTCTGTAAAAATATCATGCTCCGAAAAGCACAGGAAATGATATCCATTGTCCTTATAAAGGGCCACGGCCTGTTCAGGGGTCAGCATACCGTCGGAAACGGTGGTATGGCTGTGAATATTCCCCTTATACCAGCTGCCGCAATTTTTAAAACCGTGATACTCTCTCATTATTAATATACCGTCCCTTTCATAAATTACTTAAGTTATAATGCAACTTTTCAGCAGCCGGACGCCGTCTGAACCGTTACAGGTTATTCCGTCTTTCCTTCTCTCTGGCATTTCTTAATGCGGCTGATGAGGAATGTAGATACAAACACGCCCACAACAGCCCAGCCAATCATGACGCAGAATACGATTCTGAATCCTGCCATGCCCGGATAGCGGTCTAAGAAGCTGCCGTACATTACATATGCAAATGCATTGGGAAGATAGATAACCAGAGATGCAAGGCTCATTGCTGCTCCTGTTATCTCCTTGGGTACTCTTACCTCATCCATAGGAGCGAAGAATACGGCGCGCATGGTAAATACGATGGCTCCGAAGGCCAGAGTACATGCGGCGCCGGCAATCCAGTTGCCGCCCTGTCCCAAAGCCTCGTGAGGTATCATGAGGAACAGCGCCATAGCGATAATGCATACCACAAAGCCTGCGCGTATATGCTTCGCAGAGGATTTATGAACCTTGTCGGACATGAATCCGCCGATAGGACCTCCCACCATCTTAAGTCCGTACTGGTTGATGATGCCGTACATACCTACTGCTGTTGCAGGAAGGAGATAAATCTGGTTTAAGAATGGGATAAAATAAGTAAGTCCGCAATAAATACAATAAACTGTGAATCCGTTCAATGAAACCGCCCAGATATCCACGCTCTTCACAGCCTGCATCATACCGCCGAATGCAGCCTGGGCCTTGTTCACTTCCTTGCCGCTCTCATCCACGCGCTTTTCATCATTGGGAACGAAAATCAGACAGAGCACTCCTGCCGCCGCCGTTACGGCCGCCAGGAAAAGAAGACCGCCTCTCAAAGCTGCCGCGCCCTCTCCCATGCCTTTAAAAATAGCAAGGGCAGTGGATGCAATAATCACGTCTACTATGCCTCGTCCCATCTCCAGAAATCCGAACATACGTCCCTGTGTCTTTTCATCTCCCAAAAGACGTATAGCCTTCAAAAGTACGGGCCAGTATGTAACCTCTCCCAAGATAGCCATTACGCCAAAGGCAACCAGGAAGCCCCAGTATCCCGGGAAAGTGGATAAATACACGCCCACTATTCCAAGTCCGATCAGAGAACCGCCTATCATATACTTTTTGCTGAACATATCACAGATGTAAATACCTGCAATCAGACCGATTGTCTGGACAATGCCATAGGCGCTTAAGGCTCCGCCTATCTGGGTATTGCTCAGTCCCATAAACTGCTGCATGGGCACATAGAACATATCCTTCATGGAAGAAAGCTTAAAGGCAATTCCTCCCGAAAGGTAAGGATACAAAATACCAGCCATCTGTTCGGTGCTGCCTTCATGATTTTAGCTTTTGTCTCATTACTCATTTTCCATTTCTCCCTTCATTATAGACAATTTATTTGCCCCCGCAAGAACATCAGTCCGTTGTGTTTTCCCGGGTTACGACTATAGTATATCTGCTTTTAATTGGGTTTTCAAGAAAAATCGCAATAATATCAAATCTTTTCGCAATATCTACAAAATTTTTGTTGTTTTTTGTGTAATTAGTACCTATCATGTTGGGTTTTTCTTGGTTATAATAAATTAAACCCTTGGATTCTCCAAGGATTCCCAAGTCGTTTTTTCAGGAGCGCTGCTGGGATTTTGTTGGGATTACTTGCATTTTTTCTTTTTCTATTTAAAAAGAATCGATTATAATAGATACAGTACATAAAGGAAAGGAAGGGAGGGCAACCTAAAATGCTGGCAAAGCAAAGATATGCCAAGATACTGGAATTATTGGAAAAAGACGGAATTGTCCACACAGCGGAGCTTGTTAAACTCATGGGGGTTTCCTCAGAAACTGTGCGCAAGGATCTGGAATACCTGGATACCCAGGGCAGGCTTTCCCGGGTGCATGGCGGCGCAGTCCCCATCAGTATGGGAAATACGCCGGATATGATTGGCGGATACATTTCCCTTCAAATGCGTAATTCCCAACATTTAAACCAAAAGGGCGCTATCACAAGGAAAGCGGCGGAATTGGTTAAGGAGGGGCAGGTCATAGCCCTGGACTACGGAAGCACCAGCCAGATTATGGCGCTGGCTTTGAGGGAACGGTTTCAACACATTACAGTTGTAACCAACTCTATCCAGAACGCCCTGCTCCTGGCCGACAATCCCGGAATCACCATTATACTGATCGGAGGGGTGCTGAACAGGGATGAGTTTACTCTGGTTAATGAGTTTTCTTCTATTCTGGAAAATATTCATATTGATATTATGTTTATGACTGTTACAGGCATCGACTGTGGTGGGCTGTACGGACCAGAGGCTGAGCGAAATACGCATCCAAAGCCAGCTTCACAAGCTGGCCAGCAAGACCATCGTGATGGCGGACTCCAGCAAGTTCGGCAGGGCCAGCCTCCTGAAGATCTGTTCCATAGACGAGGTGGACACCATTGTCACAGACACCGGACTCCCGCCTCAGCTGGAAAGCCAGTTCCGCAAAACCAGCGCAAAGCTGATAATGGTATAAACGGCAGAAAATAATATGCCCATTGATAAAAGATTACGCAGAGAGGAATTGTACCATGAATGTATTTGATATTTTAGGTCCCGTTATGATTGGCCCTTCCAGCTCCCACACAGCCGGAGCCGCCAGAATCGGCCGCATTACGCTGGCCCTCTTAGGCTCCCCCGCCGTCAAAGCGGATATTCTCCTCCACGGTTCCTTTGCCAAAACTTACAAGGGCCACGGTACGGACAAAGCCTCATTGCCGGAATTATGGGAATGAGCACAGATGACGGGCGCATACGCAGAGCGCTGGAGCTGGCCCGGGAACAGGGTTTGGAGGTAACCATCACCGAAGGTGAAATAGACGGCGCCCACCCCAACACAGCCAGGGTTACCCTGACGGACGCCCGGGGCCGCACCGTATCGCTGCTGGCCTCCAGCATCGGAGGCGGTAATATTCTTGTGACGGAGGTTAACGGCATGGGCGTTTCCATTACAGGCCAGTACACCACCCTGATTGTGCTCCACCGGGACGCTCCGGGAACCATCGCCGCAGTCACGGAGGTAATGGCGGACGCAGGAGTAAATATCTGCAATTTCCGGCTGTCCAGACAGCAGAGGGGCGGACAGGCCGTAATGACAATTGAGATTGACGGAAGTTTTGGACCGGAGCTGAATGAAACTATAAAGACTCTGCCAATATCTTCTCCAGCACCATGCTTCAGCCGATTTAAGGACAGCTTACTTAATGAACGCTCGGAATCTCCCTTGCACCTGCCTTTGGGGCTGAGATTCCGGGAGTGCATCTTACTACCAGGAGGTTTTCAAATGGAATTGGATTTTAATTATTCTTCCGTGGCTTCTTTTGTAACAGCGGCCGAAAAAGCCGGTGTTCCCATCTCCGCCCTCATACTGAAGCAGCAGGCGGAGCAGATGGAGCTTCCGGAGGAGGAAGTGTACGAACATATGAGAGCAAATTATCAGGTAATGCGGGAATGCATCGAACCCGGATGCCATAAAGACCTGCGCAGTACCAGCGGACTTACCGGAGGCAGCGCCCACAAGATGCAGCAGGTTTCTTTAGCAGGCAAAAGCCTGACCGGCCCCCTGCTTTCCGGCGCGCTGTACCGGGCCCTGGCCGTGTCTGAATTAAATGCGTCCATGGGCCGCATTGTGGCCGCCCCCACAGCCGGAAGCTGCGGTATCATCCCCGCAGCCCTTCTCACTATGGAGGAGGACCGCCATTGTTCTGAGCGCGACTGTGTTATGGCTCTCTTCACCGCCTCGGCTGTAGGCATGGTTATTGCCAACAACGCGTCCTTAGCCGGAGCACAGGGGGGCTGTCAGGCAGAGTGCGGTTCTGCGGCGGCCATGGCTGCCGCCGCCATCGTAGAGCTGGCAGGAGGAACCCCCAGGCTTCGGAGCATGCAGTCGCCATCGCAATCAAGAATGTACTGGGACTTGTGTGCGACCCTGTGGCCGGACTTGTGGAAATTCCCTGCATCAAGCGGAACGCCTCCGGCGTAGCCGCGCTTTCGTGGCGGCGGAGCTGGCGCTGGCAGGCATTGAAAGCGCGATTCCGGCAGACGAAGTCATTATCACTATGAAAAAAGTAGGCGACGCCATGTCTTCCACTTTAAAGGAAACCGCAGAAGGCGGCCTGGCTGCCACGCCTACAGGCAAAAGGCTCCACGAGCAGGTATTCGGGACGCCTCCGGGCAGCGGCGGATGTTCCGCCTGCGGAGGGTGCGCGTCCTAGAGCGTGTTTGACAATTCATTCCCGCCATCTTCACGACCCGGCATATTTGGTCCCAATTCGGTCAACGCAGCCCGCTGCGTCTCCCTCATCGGGACCAAATCACACAGCCCGCTGCGCGCCCTTCATTTGGGAAGGTTCTCCCAACAATGGGCGGTGCCTCCCCCCACTAAAACAGCGTCTGCTGCTCATAATCCGCCCTTTTCTCAAGCAAAGCCGGTCTCTGCGCAAGAATACGCTCCACAGATTTTTCATCCAGCACCCAATCTTCCAGCTGTTCCTTCTCCAGAATCAGCGGCATCCTGTCATGGGTTCCCTTCATGGAATCGTTGGCCTGGGTGGTGAGAATCACGAAGCGGTTTCCATCCTCAAATCTGCTGCAAAAACCCGCCATAAAAAGCACCGGCGAGTCCTCCCTCCGGAAAGTTATCTTCTCCTTGTTCCGGTTCCACTCGTAAAACCAGGCGCCAGGGACAACCAGCCTGTGACGGCGGATGCCTTCGCGGAACATCCGCTTCTCCATCACAGACTCGGCCCTGGCGTTAAAAACGACTTTGCTTCCGGCAAAGCCGGGATATCCCCAGCGCTGCCAGGCCATAGCCAGGCCCTCTCCCCTGCCCACTATCACCGGAGCCGGCTCAGTGGGGTGTATGTCACGCCCCGGCCCTTCTATTTTAAGCTGCTCATCTACCTTCCCCACTATCTTCCAGATTTCCCTGGCTGTCTCCTCATCTACATAATATCTCCCGCACATTGCGCACTCCTTCCGTTCCACCGGGAATCTCTGTGCCTTTTCCTGTATTCACTGGGCGTACACCCATAGCTGCGAAAAAACAGCTCCGAGTAATAGCTGAGATGATTAAACCCACAGGAAAGCGCAATCTCCGTAATGGAATCCTCCGAATTTATCAGACGTTCACTGCTCAGCTTCAGACGGAAGGAATTTAGAAATTCAATGGGCGTCTGCAACAAATAATGCTTAAAAATCTCGCAGCATTTACTGCGGCATACATTGCCGGCGGCAGCGATATCCGATAAGGTTAGTTTTTCCCTGTAGTTTCCGTATATGTAAGTTACCATACTTTTTTGGGCGCTGATATCGGAAGCCACTCTCTCCCCTATCACTGCCGGAATCATTCCCACCCGCTTTACAATCCGGTTCCAGAGCCTGTAGAGGATTGACAGCATTTCCATCTCATATCCCGCTGCGGCCTCTTCCCTGAGCCGAACCAGCTGATCCAAAAACTCCGCCACTTCAGCTCCGTCGTCCTTATATTCAAAATGAAGATATTCCAGGCTTGGATGTTCCATTACAGGAAGCACATACCGTTTGAAGAGGTCGTCGTTTATCCCCAGCAGCCGGGGATGAAACAAAGTGCAGGTAAACCGGCAGTCCGTACTGTAATACGAGTAGCCGTAATGCAGCTGACGGGAGTTGACCATAAGGCAGTCGTTTTCATTCAGCAATATCCTGGTTCCATTAACATAATAGTTCATACTCCCCTTCAGCATTCTGATTAGCTCGATATCCTCATGCCAATGGCACAGCGCCCTCATATTGGGGTATTCCGACAAAGCTGCAGTGGACATATATACCGGCAGATTACCCATAGTGTAATGGACGTCCTCCGACTTGTCTTTCAAAATATCCGTGTTTACCATTTCCCGCCTCCTTATTTAAATAGCTGATGTTCTTCTTTCCTCTCTCTGTATAAAAATACGATTGTTATAAAATCTGAGGAAGATTCTGTTAGATACCGGGTATATTAAGCCCTATTATTATACCATAGCTCCGGGGGATGCACACGGTCCGGCCATGTGTTTTCCTCCCTGCGGTCGGAACCGGACCGGCGCGGTATAATGTCTGTAAACATTATACCATGTACTCTGTCCATGGCAGCCCTCCGGGGGATGCTCACGGTCCGGCCGGGTATTTTTCCTCCCTGCGGTCGGAACCGGACCGGCGCGGTATAATGTCTGTAAACATTATACCATAAACCCCCTCCCTCAACCAGAAGAAAGTGGTGGTAACGATGAACTTCAACCGATTATTTTACAAACGGCTTATAGCTTTGGCGCTGCCCCTGGCCCTTCAGAATTTGATGACAGCCTGGTAAGCGCCTCCGATGCGCTTATGCTTGGGCTGGTGAATCAGAATTCTCTGTCTGCGGTTTCCCTGGCAACTCAAATCCAATTTGTATTAAACCTTTTCTATGCCGCCCTGACAATAGGAGCCACCATTCTGGCAGCGCAATACTGGGGAAAGGGGGACAGAGAAGCGGTAGAGCAGATACTTGCCGTGGCCCTCAGAATCTCCATATCTGTCTCCCTGGCATTCTTCCTGGCCGCAGCATTCTTCCCGGCTTTACTTATGAGAATTTTTACCAGGGAGACAGAACTCATAAATATGGGCGCTTCCTATCTCAGGATTGCAGGATGGTCATTTTTATGTACCGGCGTCTCCCAGATCTATCTGTGCATCATGAAAAACAGCGGCAAAGCCGTGAGAAGCACCCTTTACAGCTCCGTCTCCGTCCTGCTCAATATCCTTCTTAATGGGGTTTTGATTTTCGGCCTCTTTGGAGCGCCCAGACTGGAAATCCAGGGGGCCGCCCTTGCCACCCTTATATCCAGAGCGGCAGAGCTTATCTTTGTGGCCGCTGAACATGTCAAAAAGGATACCATCCGAATACGAAGAAATCTTCTGCTTTTGGGACCTCTCCCTCTGACAAAGGATTTTCTCCGCTATACCTCCCCCGTTATGGCAAATGAGCTGGTCTGGGGCTGCGGATTTACCATGTTCACCATCATCATGGGACACCTTGGAAACGACGCCGTGGCAGCAAACTCCATCGCCAATATCGTGAAAAACCTCATCGCCTGTATGTGCCTGGGAATCGGCACAGGCAGCGGCATCATGGTAGGCAATGAGCTGGGCCGCAAAAATCTGGCGCTGGCCCGGGAATATGGAGAAAAGCTCTGCAGGATTTCTCTATGGGCCGGACTGCTGTCCGGCGCCCTCCTTTTAGCCTGTACGCCTGTAATTCTGTCCTTCTCCGGCGGCCTTAGCTCCCAGGCCCGCCATTACCTGCAGAGTATGCTGTACATATGCTCCTACTACCTGATCGGAAAGTCCGTCAACTCAACCGTTATTGCCGGAATATTCTGTGCGGGAGGGGATACCAAATTCGGCTTCTTTTGTGATATAATCACCATGTGGCTGATTATCGTCCTGTTGGCCTTTCAGCGGCTTTTTATTCAGGCTTCCTGTGTTAGTTGTATACTTTCTGCTGAATCTGGATGAACTGATTAAACTGCCTGCCGTTTTCCGCCATTATAAAAAATATAACTGGCTCAAAAATCTGACGATATAAAACTCTGCTTAAAAATAACACTCATAGAGGAGGATTTAAACCATGAACCACATCGAACGAAGAAATGCCGGCCTGCCCTATATTACAGATGAGGCTGTTATGGACCAGCAGGTCCAATGCAGGAAAATTCTTCAGCGGCTCAACACAATAAACCGCTGGGAATTCGATGAAATCACTGCCATTCTATCAAAATTGTTCGGAACGTCCGACAATCCATTTGTTAATCCGCCCTTCTACTGTGACTATGGCAGCAACATCCATGTGGGTAAAGGCTTTTTTGCCAACTACAACTGCTGTATTATCGATGTGGCCAGAGTTACCATAGGGGATAACTGTATGCTGGCTCCCAATGTAGCCATCTATACTGCAGGCCACCCCGTACACCCCACCACCAGAAACTCCGGATTTGAATACGGCGTCGAAGTGACCGTCGGAGACAATGTGTGGATTGGAGGCAACACGGTGATCCTGCCTGGAGTACACATCGGAAACAACACAGTTATCGGCGCAGGAAGCGTAGTTACCAGAGACGTTCCCGGCTTTGTAATCGCAGCAGGCAATCCATGCAGAGTGATCCGGGAGATCACAGAGGAGGATCGGAAGTATTATTATAAAGACAGGGAATGGGACCCTGAGGCCCGGTCTATGATCGAGGACTGGGCAAAGGAAACTGGCCAGCCATAATTATAACAGAAGGAAAGGAAGATCAAAGGGAATGTTGGTAGATTATCATGTGCACACTTACTACAGCGACGATTCAGAATGCCCCATGGAAGATATGGTAACCAAAGCCCTGGAGCTGGGCCTGGATGAAATCACCTTTACGGAACATGTGGACTATGGGGTCAAGTGGGATTTAAATTGCGACTATAAGGCGTATTTTCAGGAAATCAATAAACTGAAGGGAAGATACGGGAACAGGCTGACCATAAGAGCCGGCATTGAATTCGGCGTCCAGATGGAGTATATCTCCCGGTTCCAGAAGGATTTTCAGACTTACCCCTTTGATTTTGTGATTCTGAGCAATCATCAGATCGGTAACCGTGAATTCTGGAATTACGACTTTCAACAGGGCAAAAGCCAGGAGGAATTCCACAGGGCCTATTACGAGGCCATTCTGCAGGTGATAACATCCTATAAGGATTACTCCGTTCTGGGCCATCTGGATATGATAAAACGCTATGACCAATACGGCAGCTATCCCGATGAGGCTGTGATGGACATTATAGAAAAGATACTTCGTCAAGTCATTGCCGACGGCAAGGGCATTGAGGTCAACACCTCCTCCTTCCGCTACGGCCTGGGGGATTTGACGCCTTCAGGAGCCATCTTAAAAACATATCTCCTCCTTGGCGGAACAATCCTGACCATGGGCTCTGATTCCCACGAGCCGCAACATCTGGCAGATCATTTTACAGAAGTCAGGGAAGCCTTAAATAAACTTGGTTTCCGGCAGTTCTGTACCTTTGAACAAATGAAGCCTATATTTTGGGATCTCTAAGGCCCTGATTCAATTACAAAGGGAAACGTCATGGGGAAATCTGCATAAACCCTTGGGTTTGCAATCGTCTCCCTGCACGCAGAAGGCCCGGGCTCACTGCCCGGACCTTCTGCGTATCTCAATATTCGTCTCTGTTCCACCTTCCTCAATCGAGATGCCTTTAAACAGTTTCATCAGCTCCGGCGTCACATTTTCGCCGGTAAAAATGCAGTCCTGGATACGGCCTCCCTGAAACATTACGCTGCAGCTCATGCCTCTGAGAAAATCTTCCCCTGAGTCGTACAGATAGTTCAGGTTGAAGCAATCTTCCTGGGCCATAGCCTGCATCATCACTTTTATATCGCTCTGCTTCGTAATCTCCAGATAGCCGTCCTCCCTGTAATAGGGATTCATCCGCTGAAGCTCCTCCAGCGCTCTCCCCTGAGCAATTCCCCGTAAGAACCGTCGTCCCTGTACAGATAAGGCTGCACATTAACAATTACAGAATCTGCATTCTCAGGCGCAAAATAACTTCCGGGCACAACGCCCTGTTCTTCAAGAATCCGGTTCGTACGTGTAAAGGACGGATACACAGGCCAGAAATAGATATAGTTGGCAGGAGAAGGCTGTTCCCCCTGCATCTTGTATTGATATCCATCCCTGCCGTAGCCTCTGGTATAGACTGCCTGCTCTCCCTCCTCTTCCTGCTCCATATACTTAACCACATTGTCCGTCACAAAGCCGATTCTTCCCACAGGCACTTCTTTCAGCCGGTCTTCCACCGCCAGCTCCATCAGATCTGCCTGGTAGGCGGACAAAATCTCCTCCGCCGTCCCTCTGCCGCCGTCTGCGCTCAGGGTTTTCTCCGCCTCCCTGTAAAGCACCTGGCATACCTCTGCCGGATTCTGCCCAAAGACGCTGTAAACGCCTGTTTTATACTCCTGGCTGTTGTAAACGGTACTGTAGGCATCCATAACGGCGCTGAGGGGAATCGTCTGATACTCACGGCGTATCCTTCGGCCGTCTTTCATCTCATAGCAGACTGTAACCGTAGTAAAAATTTCTCCTGCTCCCTTTCTCTCTCCTCTTTCCTGCCAGAAAACCGAGGTGGGGCCGTCTGCGCCGCCAATAACCGAGTAGGAGGATGAGGACGGCGAATACATCTGAATATCGCGGTAGCCTTCCAGTCTCAATTCCCTTCCTTCCAAAGTCCGGTCCCTGCTCTCCTGCACAATCGCCATCACCGCATTCATATCCGTCAGCTTCATGTTATCCTCTATATATTCGTACACAGGCGGATAACTTATGGTGATAACACCCTCCTCATTCCTGTCAAAAACCTGAATATCGCTCCACTCATGGTCAGACTCAACATCCAGGCTCACAGAGGCCACGCTGCTCTCCTTCGGAATATAAGAGTCATAGCCGTACCAGTCGAACCGGAAGCTGAGAAAGATAAGGACCGTAACTGCCAGCCCGATCCCCAGCTGAATTTTATTGGCGAAAAGCTTCTTAAAATCAAAGTGGTAGATAATCTCTATAATACAGTGGGACAGAAGCACCGAGACTATCACGCCGAAAAGCCCCCATTTGAGCCTGCTCTGAAGAACCCAGAAAAATATGCCTCCCGCCAGTCCAAAACCAATCACCATGATCATCCGTATGGGCGCCTTGCTGGGCTTAAATGCCATGGCTTTCCCGGCCGCCTCGCTGGGCCTTATCCGGTACAGCTGAAGGGCCAGAAGAATAAGGGCCAGGAGGGCCGCCACTGAGCAGAACAGTTCCGGCACATGGCGCCCCAGATCCTTAAGTTTCCATGAAAGCGCCACCATATATATGCTGAAGGGAGAAAGATACTTGATCCCCCACCAGAAAGGCGAAAACTCGTTGCTCCACATATTCCTGGCTGTAGTTACAAAGAAAGTCTCACAGTAAGCCGTGAGAAGGAACAGAATCCCCGGCAGGAAGAAAAAGAAGATTCCTGTTGCCAGAATTCCTACCACCATGTGGCCGGTCATCATCATGGCAACTGCAACTGTGGCGTACATCAGCATAAAATACAGCATATTCAGCGCCCAGCCTCCTGCCAGAGGCCCTGCAATATTTCCCAGGGGCACTCCGTAAGCCAGAGCCACCACAGTCAGAAGGAGCAGGTTGATCCCATAGGCCAGCCCGGCTATAAGGATGCCGCCCATAAACTGGCTGCCAAACAGCGCCTCTCTCCTCACCGGAATACTGTGGTAGAAATCCACCTTCTGCCTGTTATGGAGATAGGAGAAGCTGGAAACGCCGATAACCACTGCAGTCATTATCAGCAGAAAGGCCACAAGTCCGCTTCCAAAACCTGCCTGGCTCATCACCACATCGGTTCTCAGAGAGAGAAGCTTTTCTCTGAACTGGGCGTCCGGCATAGAACCGTCGTTGATAAACGGCCTGTAGTCATTAAACATCCTGTAATTGGTATTCTCAGCATTCTCCATGGCAAGAGCCAGCCCGATGGGCAGCGAAAAGAAAAATGCCAGAAAGGTCAGGGCCACCGCCCATATGCGGCGTTTTAAATCTTCCTTTAAGAGTTTAGAGAACAAGTTTCCGTATATCATAACCGGCCACCTCCGTTTCACTGATGAAAATTTCCTCCAGAGACAGAGGAATGCATTCAAAGAACACCGGGTTGTAGGTAGACATAACCGCCTCCACCTCATCCCTGCCGCCCCTTACCGTCAAGGTGCAGAGCCTGCCCCGCTCCTCCACGCCCACCACATCAAGGGCAATCAGATCCGCCGGCTTCATCTCCGGCTGGAGCACGCACTGAATCTTATGGATATTCAGCTTCATATCATCCAGATCCCTGGACAGGAGAATGCCTCCCCGGTGGAGCAGCCCCACATGGTCGCATATATCCTCCAGCTCCCTGAGGTTATGGGAGGCAATGATGGGCGTTAAATTTCGATCCTCCATATCCGCCGCAAATATACTTTTTACAGTCTGGCGCATCACCGGATCCAGCCCGTCAAAGGTTTCATCACAGAACAGATAATCTGTGTTGGCGCAGACGCCGCAGATAACCGACACCTGCTTTTTCATACCTTTTGAAAATGTGTGAATCTTCCGTCTCTCGTCCAGGCCAAAGCTGCTCATCAGTTTGTGAAACCGATCCTCGTCGAACTTCTCATATACCTTTTTATAATAGTGCATCATCTCGCCCGGCGTTGTGTTGCTGAAAAAATACTGCTCATCTGAAATGTAGAAAAAACGCTTCTTAGCCGGGACATTTTCAAAAACCTCATGTCCGTCTATGGTGATACAGCCTCGTCGGGCTTAAGGATTCCGCTGGCAAGTCTTAAAAATGTAGACTTTCCGGCTCCGTTGGTGCCGATAAGGCCGAACACGCTGCCGTCTTTTATGGCAGCATTGATATGATCCACCGCCACAATATCGTCAAAGCGTTTTGTAAGGTTTACTGCTTCAATCATCGCTCTTTCCCCCTTCTGTCACAGGCTGGCGCCATTTCTGTCTGATTAGCTTCCATCTCGTCTTCTGTCACTCCCATCCGCAGTCCCTCCGCCACTGAAGCTGTGAACCGCTCTCTCCACTCTCTCTGCATGGCTGTCCTGATGCGGCTGTTATCGGCCACAAAGCTGCCTTTGCCCTTGACAGAATATATATATCCCTGTCGCTCCAGCTCCTGGTAAGCCCGCTGGATGGTATTGGGATTGATAGACAGGTCTGTGGCAAGGCTGCGGACCGAAGGGAGCTTGGCGTCCTGGGGCAGTATCTCCCTGAACATCAACTCCTGGAACCGCTCTGCCACCTGCTCATACAATGGCCTCCGGTCCCTGTAATCCAGTACAATCATCCCTTCTTCCCCCTTTCTTTCTATTATGTACGCCGGAATCTCTCCTGCACCTGGCTTTGGCGCTGATTTAGAGATTCCCGGCGTGATTCCGAGAGTACGTCTATTCCCTCACGGAGCCGTCTGTATTAATTGCACTAATACAGTTATCTTCGTTACAAGATTACCACAGATTACCAAATAAGACAATAAAAGTTTTTCTTAAGATTCCTTACAGAGGTCTTTAAAAGTAATACTGCATATTTTCCAATTTTTTGATATACTGGTATGAGAAAACAGTTTTTAAGGAGGTCTTTATGCCTAATACCATGTTCTTCAGCCTTCTGTTAAATATCGGTCTGCTGGTGCTCATCGCAACTCTGCTGACCAAAATACCGGTTGTCCGGAATATGCTGCTGGAAGGCAGCACAGCAATTGGCTCCAGGGCTTCCCTGGCTGTGATATTCGGCGTTGTAAGCATCATCTCCACCTACACCGGAGTGCGGGCTCAGGGGGCAATCGTGAATACGCGGGTCATCGGAGTTCTGGCTGCAGGTCTACTGGGGGGACCTTACGTGGGTATAGCGCCGCCATTATCGGTGGGTGCCACCGGTATCTCTTTGATATCGGCGGATTCACTGCCGTCTCCTGCGCCATCTCTACGTTTGTGGAGGGCCTCATCGGCTCCGCCTTTTCCAAACGGTTTAAAGCAGGCAAGCTTGACGGCATGGGAATCTTTCTTATTACGGCCCTGGCCGAGGTGGGGCAGATGGTGATAATCCTTCTTATCTCCCGCCCATTCTCTGCAGCTTTAGCCCTGGTGGAGCTCATCGCCTTTCCCATGATTATCATGAACGCAATCGGCATGGTTATATTCATTGGCACCTTCAATATGGTGTTTATCGAGGAGGACGGCCAATTTGCAGAGAAAATGCGCCTGGCCCTGGGAATTGTGGAGCAAAGCCTGCCCCACCTGAGAAAAGGCCTCTACAGCGCCGCCGATATGGAGGAGACTGCGGAAATTATCTACAATTCCACTCCCTGCGCCGCCGTCATGATAACAGACACCAGGGGAATACTGGCGATCAAGGGCAACGAACGCTTTAACCTTTTAAAAAGCGAGGCAGTGCTGAAGCCTATCCTGGACTCCATCAATGATTTGAAGCCCACTATTTTCTCCCATGCAGACAAACCGGATCCCCTGTATCCGGTGTTAAAGAATCATATTATTGTGGCCGCCCCTCTCATCGAACTGGATAAACCAGTGGGAAGCCTTACCATGATGGTAAAAAAGCACTGGCATACCTCCCAGGTAAATCTGAATTTCGCTGTAGAGCTGGCAAGGCTGTTCTCCACCCAGCTGGAACTCTCGGATTTGGATTACCAGAAGCAGCTTCGCAGAAAAGCCGAATTCAAAGCCCTGCAGTCACAGGTAAACCCTCATTTCCTCTATAATGCCCTGAACACCATCTCTTACGTGTGCCGGGACAATGCGGACAGGGCCAGGGAACTGCTTTTAACACTTTCCGCCTATTACCGCCAGACGCTTGAAAACGACCAGTATATGCTGAGCCTCCACACGGAGCTCTACCATGTGACCAGTTATCTGGAGCTGGAAAAAGCCAGGTTTGAGGAAAAACTGCAGGTAGATGTATATGTGGAGGAGGAGCTGGACTGTATGGTTCCCTCTTTCATCCTCCAGCCTCTGGTAGAAAACGCGGTCCGTTACGGGGCGGACAAAAAGGGAAACCGGCATGTGTCCATAAGCGCCCGTACCAGCGGAAAAATGGCGGAAATATCCGTAATGGACAAAGGGCCGGGCATTCCACTGGAGATTATTGAACACCTGTTCGCAGGCAAGGATGCAGCGGGCGTAGGGCTTTCCAATGTACATAAACGCTTAAAGAGTATTTACGGTGAAGAGAACGGGCTGAAGATAGAAAGCTCCTCCGAAGGCACGAGGGTATGGTTCCTGGTGCCTGCCGGTTCCGGCCAGCCCGTGGACTGTAACGAGAACAAGGAGATTTTGTCATGAAAATACTGGTTATTGACGATGAACGCCCTGCAAGAAAAGAACTGATTCACCAAATTCTGGATCTGTATCCTGACAGCCTGATCCAGGAAGCCGACAGCGGTTTGGCCGCTCTGGAATGTATCAGCAGTCAGGCCTTTGATCTGCTTTTTGTGGATATTAATTTAAATGATATGGAGGGTACAACCCTGGCAGGAGCAGCCAAAAAGATCCTTCCCAACGCCCAGATTGTATTTGCCACCGCCTATTCCCAATATGCAGTGCGGGCCTTTGAACTAGGCGTGAACAACTATATCCTGAAGCCCTTTGACCCGGAACGCTTGTGGCGGGTACTGGAAAAATGCCACAGGGACTACCTGGCGCTTCGGGAGGCGGAAAACACAGAATTGCAGGAGGAGGCCGGGGAGCAGATAAAGTCCGGCCGTGAAAGCCAGGAGGAGGCATCCCCCGAAGGGTTTGCCTCCAACCGTCTGGCCATCAACGTGAACCGGACCTTTATTCTGCTGGACATTGATCAGATTGTGTACATAGAGACATCCGGACGCAGCTGCATTATTCACACCACCTCAAAAGACTACACGGAGAACCAGCTTCTGGGCGAATATGAGAAACGTCTGGCTTCCAAAGGTTTCTGCCGGATTCATAAAAGTTACCTTGTAAATTTAAATTATATTGCAGAAATGTTTCCCTGGGCCAACAACAGCCTGGCCCTGAAGATGCAGGGCTTTGAAAAAAACATTCTGCCTGTGGGCAGGGAAAGGGTTAAGCATCTGCGGCATCTGCTGGGAATCTGAGCAAAGGTTTCCCCCTGTCCTTCCAATCCAAAAGAAAGGCGCCTGGGCCGTTTGTTTTAATATTTGTCCTCATATTCCGGCGGATTTTCTCTGTATCCGCCGTTCTGCCTGGCAGGGGGAGGGCTGCCGTGTTCTTTGCTTTCTCCCGTTCCCGGCAGCCTGAACCGTCCCGCCAATTCCTTCAGCATCTGCGCCTGTCCCGACAGCTCCTGGCTGGCAGCAGCGCTTTCCTGTGCAGTGGCGGAATTGGTCTGCACTACGCTGGAAATCTGTTCAATCCCCTGAGTAATCTCCCCAACAGAGGCGGCCTGTCTGCCTGAGGCGCCTGCTATCTTATCTACAGTCTCCGCCACCGCCTGGGTCTTCTCCACAACCATCACAAGGGACGCCGCCGTATCTCCGGCGATCCTCGACCCGTTTTCCACTGCTTCCATGGTTCCCCGGATGAGGGCTGCAGTGTTCTTGGACGCCTCTGCGGACTTGCCTGCCAGGTTGCGCACTTCATCGGCCACAACAGCAAAACCTTTTCCTGAGTTTCCTGCCCTGGCGGCCTCCACCGCGGCGTTCAGAGCCAGGATATTGGTCTGGAAAGCAATATCCTCAATGGTCTTTATAATTTTCCCAATCTCTGAGGAACGGCGGCCGATCTCGTCCATGGCGGCGATCATTTCTTCCATCTGTCCATTGCAGGCAGCCACCGTATCGCCTGTGTGGACGGCCTGTTCATGGGCCGACTGTGCGTTGCCTGCTGTTTCCCTCAGCTGCTCCGAGATCCGGTTGATGGTGACAGACAGCTGCTCCACGGCGGACGCCTGCTGTGTTGCCCCCGGGCCAGCGTCTGGGCTCCTGAGGACACCTGTCCGGCGCCTGAAGATACCTGCCCGGCGCTCTCATTAAGCTGATACAGAGTACTGCCAAGCATTTGGTTAAGCTTATCTATGGAAGTCCTGAATTTTTCAAAATCACCGGTATAGGCCCCATCTGCATTTGATTTCACGTCAAAATTCCCCTCAGCCATCTCACCTAACAGATACTGCACGTCCTCCACAATTGTTTTCAGCCCGGCGGACATCCTTTGAAAAGCCCTTGCCAGCAAGCCGATCTCATCCTCCGCAGCCGCCTGAACTCTTACATTCAAATCCCCTTCTGAAATTTTTTCCGCAGCTGCCACAATCCCCTGCACAGGACTGAGCATTTTTCTGAGAAGCAGCACAATTATAAGTATAATCACTAAAAGCGCAGCTGCCGAAATGGCTGCCATCCAGGCGGCCATTGTCACGGCGGCAGCATTGATTTCCTTTGTGTCCACTGCCGTGAGCGACCACCAGGTTTCACCTGCCGCCTGAATTGGCGAAAAAAAGCAGGTCACCTTCCGGCCGTCTTCCCGGGTGGTTTCAAGCCGGAAGGGGGAAGCCGCCTCCATACCGGAGCGTATTTTCTCCAGTTCACTCTGAACAGGCGTAAAATCAGCTATATTTCTCCCGATATCAGCCAAATCCCCGCTGTCATATATGACCGTTCCTGCGGAATCATAGATAGTGGAATACAGGCTGGGATAATTTTCATTGGAAGCATTGACTTTATCGAAATGGGAAACCTTGATGTCGGCCACTATCACTCCATAAAATTCGCCATAGCGGAATATGGGGGCTGCATAGGAAACCATCTTTGTCCCATTGTGGTCATAGGCGTTGGTGATAACCGGATTTTTCTCCTTTGACGCCTCCTTGTAATACTCCTCCTGTGAGTAGTCCGCATAAGCGCCGTAGGGAACCACATCCTCCTCCGCCCTGCTCTCCTCCACGTAAAATCCGTAATCCTCCATGTCGATTTGAAATTTATAAGGCTCAAACATAGCCCCAATCCCTGCGATATCCTCGTTGGATTTGGCCGCGCTGCGGGCGGTTTCCCGCAGATACATCTCCATATCATAGTTCAGGGGCGCCAGAGTGACTCCGTAGATGGCGCTCTGAAAGCGCGCTTTTCCCGCAGGATCTGTGGGAAGAATCATTTGTGAGAGATGATTGTCCGCATATTTATAGATCCGTTCCAAAAAACTCTGCATATCCTCCCCTACCTTTTCTGCAGAAGAAAATATGTTCTGTATCTGCAGGGCATTGGATTCTGAAATTGCATTCAGAGTGTCATATGTTGCCGTGGATATTTTATTGCCGGACAGCCCTATGGTTATGATTATCAAAACAATAAAAATCACCGTTAAGACGCTTCCGATTACCGCCGCCAGCTTGGGAGCCAGCTTCATTTTTCTTAACATATGCATCCCTCCTTGTCTACCATTTATCAGCAGGCCGGGAGTCCAAAGTTCAGACGCCCGGCCTGCCGATAAAAAACATTGTTTCAACACTCTCTAATTATATTTTCGGCGGAATATCTGTAAACATTAGCGGACAGCCGATAATACATGGAACCGGCGAAAAAAATCCCCCCTGCCCTTCGCCTCCAGTTCCGTTTATGAAGCCAGTTTTGACGTTTGTGCACTTAGCTTTACAGTTCACGCAAAAACTATTTTCTCTTGTGCATATTTCAAATATAATTGTATCAAACATAAATTTTCTATAAACTTTTCAACAAGGAGGTAGGTTTATGATTAGTTTTTTCGTATGCTTGGCAATCTTGATCGTGGGGTTTGCAGTGTACAGTAAAGTGGCTGAAAAGGTGTTCGGCCCGGATGACAGAAAGCCCCCCGCACTTACCATGACGGACGGAAGCGACTATGTGCCTATGGGTACGCCCCGCATCTTCCTGATCCAGCTTTTGAACATCGCAGGCTTAGGCCCCATCTTCGGCGCGCTGGCCGGCGCAGCCTGGGGACCCAGCGTATTCTTGTGGATTACCTTGGGAACGCTCTTAGGAGGAGGCGTTCACGACTATATGGTAGGCATGATGTCCATGAGACATAAGGGAGCCAGCGTATCAGAGCTTACAGGCACCTATCTGGCACTGCCATGAAGCAGGTAATGCGTGTGTTCTCCGTTGTGCTTCTTGTGCTGGTAGGCGTTACCTTCTCCACAGGCCCGGCTAACCTGCTGGCAATGCTGACCCCTAATGTGCTGGATGCCAAATTCTGGCTGGCCGTAGTTTTAATTTATTACTTTATCGCTACCTTTGTACCAATCGACAAAGTTATCGGAAAGATTTATCCTGTATTCGGTATCTGCCTGATCGTTATGGCATTGGGCGTTGGCGGGGCCATCATTTTGGGCGCTTCCCAGGGACGTTACTATATTCCTGAGATTACCCTGCAAACCTTCATCCTCAGGCTACCCCCATCTGGCCCACCATGTTTATCTCCGTAGCATGCGGCGCCATCTCCGGTTTCCATGCAACCCAGTCTCCGCTTATGGCCCGCTGCCTTACCAATGAGAAGGCCGGCCGCAGAGTATTCTACGGAGCCATGGTTGCAGAAGGCATTATCGCTTTAATCTGGGCCGCTGCAGGCGTTGCTTTCTACAATGGCACCGCAGGTCTGGTGGAAGCCCTGGGAAACGGACAGTCCTCCGTTGTTTATGAAATCTGCTTTACGCTTTTAGGACCTGTGGGCGCAGTTATCGCCATGATCGGTGTTATCGCCTGTCCTATTTCTTCTGCAGACACGGCTTACAGAAGCGCGAGACTGACCTTGTCCGACTGGTTCAAGTTTGACCAGAAGCCCATCAAGAACCGTATCATGCTCACCGTTCCCCTTCTGGGAGTAGGCGCGGTCCTCACCCAGATTGACGTACAGATTATCTGGAGATATTTCTCCTGGAGCAACCAGACGCTGGCTATGATCGCACTGTGGGCTGCAAGCGTATATCTGTTCCGCAGAAAACGTATGTACTGGATTACAGCGCTCCCTGCAACCTTTATGTCCGCCGTATCCTGCACTTACATACTGATGGCCAAGGAAGGCTTCCAGCTCTCCACCTCCATCGCTTACCCGGCAGGCCTCATCTTTGCGGCGATCTGCCTTGGAACCTTCGTATACACATGCGTGATGCGCAAGGGCAAAAATGCTGAAGCTCCTTCCCTGGAGGAAGCATATACCGCTTAAAGGGCTGTCCATGTAAACCTTACATGATATCATTTCCCCATACTATCTGAAACAGAGAGGGCGTTCCGCAGTTATGCCGGACGCCCTCTCTGTTTTCCATTGCTTCACAATATGGCCGCTCATCCTCCCGCTGCAGCTCACCGATCCTTCTTGCGGCTGTCAAAATACACAAACCGGTCGATGGCTTCCAAAATATCCCGAAATTCTTCCCTTGGAGCCATGTCCACATAGGCTTTCAGCAGTTCCTGTTCCCGCCCTTTAAAGGGGCCGTAAAAAAGATCAAAGAGATTATGGCCCCGGAGATGGATCCGGATCTCCTCCATATGCTCCTTCATATCCGCAGGCGAAGTGAAATCTCTCCCCATAACCTCCCTCAGCCTCTGGCCGCTGCGGAGCCGGCAGAGATACTCCTTCCATTTTTCATAGAGCGTTCTGTAAAACGCCTCCTCCCCCTCTACGATTCCCAGAGCCGTCATGATCTTCGGGTTAAGGAAATAATTCTCGAAGGAATAGTATTTTAAAATCAGAACATTTCTCCTGGTCACCTTCGGGAGCCGATCCACATCCTCCAGATTTCGCTGGTCATAATACTTGCAGAGCTGGGAAGCCAGCTCCTCCGGGTCCTTTCCGTCTCCGTCCCGTATCATGAGAAACTGGTCGCGCAGGTAAACCTGGTTCATGTACTTAAGGTTTGCATACGTTTTAATGTTGGTGCAGCTGTTGGTTGTAATTATGGAAATGCGGGACAGGTTTCCCTCCCGGTCGTATATCTCCGAGTAGTACTTTTCCAGAAGCAGGGGAAGTCTGCTTTTATCCTGTTTTCCCTCCACAATGAACACGAAGCTCACATTCAGCATATCATTGGCCCCATAGCCCAAATCGTCCAGAATCTGCCTATATCCGCATTTTTGCGGACAACGGAATACCGCTCCGGATCCAAAACCACCTGACGGATTTGCCGGATGCTGAAATTAAACAACAAATCCGGACTGTGGGTCTTGAAGATAACCTGATTTTTCTTGGACAGGCGGTAGAGAATTTCACTGCAGCTTTTCTGAAGCTGAGGATGGAGGAATATCTCGGGATCCTCCACCACGATCATACTGGGTATCTGGCTTTGTTCCCCGATATAAGCCTCCAGAAGGGACAGCATATAGATGCTGCGCATGCCCTTCCCCATGAGTTCCACAGGCTTCACGCTGCCCCTCTGGCGGTTATATGCGGTCACCTCCACGGCAAAGAGCTGATCCGCATCACATTTTAAGGTATACTGAATCTCCTCATAGCCTCCGTTCTTAAAGAAATACTCATTCACCTTCTCAGAAAAGCCGCTGAGATTCAGCTGGTATATCTTATACTCCAGCAGCCTGGCAGTCTCAAAGACGGTGAGCTGTTCCGGCTTTTTCCGGTTGATGAGGCCGATACACTGAAAACAGTGGTTGCATTCCTTTGCCCGCTCGAACATGCAGGCGCCTGAACGGAGACGCCGCAGCTCCTCATCCTCCTGGAACATCAGCATATCGCTCTGAAGCTGGTTCAGCTCCCGCTCTGCATTGATGCGGTATATGCGCGGAAGGGCCTGGACGATATGGGTGTTGTTTTTTTTGAATCCGTCCTCATAGCGCACTTTTCCGTCCTGATTCACATGGAGGGTAAATGAGAGGATCCCGTCCTTAAAAGAAGGGAGACGTTCATGAAACGCCCTGAGCCACACGTCCCGGCGCCGGTACTGGCTCACTCTGCCCATAGACCGGAAAAGCTCCAGGTCACTCTCCCCTATGGCAAAAGCCGCATCAATGCGTATGGCCTGCCGTTTCTCATTAAAATCCTTCTCCTGTATCTCATAACAGCCGCAGACTGCACAGACGGCATCCAGTACGGAAGTCTTTCCAGTATTGTTCTTTCCAACAAGAATCAAAGCCATATCAATCTCTGTAAGCTCCATATCCCGTATTGATTTAAAATTGCGTATATGCAAATAAGTCAGCTGCATAGAGTCCCCTCCTACAACAAAGGCTGTTACCGGTTTGCAGGTTACGTTATTTCTATTGTAACTGCTGATGATGAAAATGCAACCATAAGTTAAGGCCGCCTTTAAATCCGCCTGTGTGCCGGGACGGCATATGGGTTCCCGGGGAGTATTTGGCGATGTATATTGTTACCTGCTTTGGAAGCTTCCAAATAAACGCAACGGAAAGGTATCATTTTTCTATTCGTCTAATTTTTTCTGACAGCCGGGACAATACACGCTGCCCCTGCCGCCGACTGCAATACGGCAAAGCGGCGGGGATAGTTAATACAACCCCGCCGCTTTACTTCCTCTATGGACTAATATAAATCTATTTTTTACTTGATATTTTGTAAATGCCTAAAACAAGCGAAAAACATCCTACTAAACCAATAATAACTCTCCACACTATGCCAGAAATTCCTAACATCATCGGAAATGGACATATCACGGTCACCATAAGAACAATCAATCCTACAACTATCAATATAATATTTTTCATCATAATACCTCACATGTTTTAGTTGACAGTTATTTCTATGGTAGGGGAATTGAGAGTTTCATCAAAAGAAGCACCAACTGGGAATCCCCAAATGTCCAATCCGATAAACCATGTTCCCGTTACCGAAAATTTTGCTGACGTTCCACCAAGAGGAGTACCCAACCCGCTCCTATGTGTCCATGTTGCACCAACAATACCTGTCATATACGAATCTTTAACGGTAATATTAGATATTTGACCATTACTATAATAATGTCTAATCATTGCATTTGTAAGTGAGAGCAAACTAGTGTTTCCGCCACCCCACCAATAAACAGTACCTTCTTTCCATCCGCTGCTTGCCCTAGTTAGATTCAAACTATAAGTTTCACTAACAGGAGTTGATTCCATAGCTTGTCTAAACTCTTGCCGTTCTTCAAACAGTTGTTGGAAATACATCTCCATTGTAAACACCTTCTATGCTTTTATATATTTTACCTCATAAAAACTGAAAAATCAATGATAACCTTGTGCGTTTTGTCTATCCAGACGGTCAAGGGACGAGTTGTATTTTTGCCGCCCGCATTTCGCCGCCGAAAACGGGGAAGAGGATTTCACAATCCTGCCCCGCTTTCGGCTGCTTCATTCTAACGGCAAAACCGTCTGCACTACTACGGCGGCTGTCGGCAGGTTTTACGGTGGCTCTGCCGCCGCGCTGATAAAAGTTTTCGTCAATAACTCAAAAAAGCACTTGACAAAACGCTTCATGGGAGGCTTTGCCGTACGTCCAAAGGTTTCCATGTGCCGCGCAATCCTGTACTTCTCCGTCAGCAGAACAGGGTCATATCTCCATGCAATTCGTTGTTTTCCAACCAATTTTGAAAGTTCCATCAACGTATCCATGCTTTCCTCCGCTGTAAACATAGACATTGCTGTATCCTCGGCCCATGTGATGTGGCGGACGACCTTTTCGCAGTACGCCCGCCCTGCTTCCGTCATCTGCACGATTTTGTTCCGCTTGTTTTCCGGCACTTCGGTAACGGTAACATAGCTTTCTGCCAAAAGATTTTTAATGATTAAATTTACTGTCTGCGTCATTCCGCTCTTTGCATAAAAGAGGGTATTGACTGCCAACAGGTTTTCATCAGCATACCGTTGCGCTTTGCATACTCATCATACAAGGCAAACTGCTCATCTCTGAACTTGCAATACAGGTACGCATTTTTTTTATCTTCTTTCGTCATAGCTCACCGCCTATGGTCTATTTATTTACTTTATTGCAGCATGGACGATGGCATTTTTCAAGAGATTTACCCGAAATTGCAACTATACTCTGCAACAAAGGGGATGCTGCCATACTAGCTAACGCTAATTTGGCAGCATCCCCTTTGTTTCGCTTAGTTCTCTTTAATCTTTACAATAACCTTTTTGATATAAGCAGGCTGGCCGTTGGCTGCCTTTGGCTTGTGGGCGTCCCATGGATTGAAAATTACATACTGGCCTTCTTTCACTGCCATCTGAAGCCCCGGCGTGGTGTTCTCATAGAACACTACGTCCTTGTCAGGATTGTAGGGAGTCTTTACCGTCATCTCGCGGGTGGGGGCGTAGGTCATAATCTCGCTTCCCCGAATCACATACTGGATATCGGTAAACACCTCGTGGGCTTCGTACTTTGCCTCCTCCCAGGGAATGGTCGTGTACTCGCTCACATTGGCAACTACGTCTTTTCCGTCAATCTCATACTTGCCCGGCTCCAGCGCCTCAAGATCGGTATTCAGCAAAAAGTCCACCGCCTTGGCATATCTTCCATTAATTCCTAAATTTTTGTAAAACTCCAGGTTTTTCTTCTCATCAAATATCATATCCCATTCTCCTTCTCAGCAAATGACGTCACTGCCTGAATTATACACAATTCCAAGGGATACTGCAACTTGTTTTTTACTCTTCCTTTCTCCTGCGTATAGACAGATAAAGTCCTGTCATCAGCGAAGTAAGGAGCGCCGCAATGGCATAATGATGAGACGTCCGATCCCCCGTCTTTGGAAGGGGGGCCAGAGGAACTTCATCCTCCAGCAGCGTTATCTGGGGTATATCAGGAAGGGGAGCCAGCGGTACGGGTTCCGGCGTAATATCCGTTGTGATTCCCGGTCCTCCTGCAGGCGGCTGATATCTTCCGCCCCCTGAGGAGCTTCCGCCTCCGCCGCTTCCTCCTCCTGGTGGAGTATTCGGAGTGTCGGGCCTGTCGGGCCTATCCGGCGTATCAGGAGTGTAAATATTGTGGAACCGTATCTCACTTCCCTCCGTCTGATCCGGCCCTTTTATGCCCGTTATAAATGCTCCGATGGTTCTGTCGCCTTCATCCGTAACCTGAACTGTAACTGTATAGACAGTGGGGTCATAGGTGATCCCGGCTGTATTTCCCTGCCGCTCGGACACCGTGTATGTGTGCTGGCCCAAATCCGTTTCTTTGTACGATATTTCGTCAAAGACGATGGAGCTTCCGCCGTATTTCTGCCTTCTGCCACCAGAGTGTTTCCTTCATACACTTCAAAGAGGAATTCACCGTCTCTCAGACTGCGCCCTTCTATGGTTTTTGCGCCCTCAAAAGTGATGCCTCCCAGGGCATTGTAGGTGTTCGTAAAGGTAATATGCTCTGTAGTCCCGTTCTCAATGGTCACGCTGGCTCTGTCTGTATCGCCGGCCCCTGCTTTAACCGTATAGTAAAAATTATCCTGGGTTACAGGCGTCCCGTTTCTGTCCGCAACCTCCCGGACCTCATAGGTACCCACAGGAAGATTGGCTGCCAGCACATAGTTATCCTGCTTTCGGAAACATAATCAACGCTTATGACCGTCTGATCCGGCGTTCCCTTTCCGTCGGCGTTATAATAATAGCCGTTCTCGCCTGAGACTGTAAAATAAAATGTCTTTGTAAGGCCGCTCTTGCCCTCTACCACTTTGTTGATCTGAAGATTACCGGTGTTCTTTTTATTTTCCAGTATAAAGGTATAGCCCACTCCTGCAACATGGGCGCCCTCAGGCATATCCACATCCGTGTCCCCGGCAATGACAAAGTACATTCCCTCAGCCTTGCTGTAAGTATCGGGGACCACCGTCTCCTCCAGATAATAAATCTTACCCTTTTCAATGCCCAGAATCTCTGCCTGGGCCCGGTTTCCATTGCCTGTCACGCCTTTTGCCGGCGCGAAGGTTCCCACAGGATTATTCTTGTCAATCTCCCAGTTCCCCGCCTCTTTCACCACCGGGTACACGGTAAACTCCGCCCCCTCAAGCCTTCCCGTTCTGATCCACCTTGTCAATAATCACATAGGGATCTCCGGTTCCTGTAGCCATAGGCTTCAGAACAACTACCTTTTTGGACACACTGGCAGTGATTCTCTGTCCGTCTCCGTATATGAGAGTGGCGGAGTTGGATGTATTCACCTCTGCATTCACATTTCCGGATATCGCCACATTGTAAGTTATAGTAAGGGGCGTTTCGTCCGGCAGTCCCGATATTCTGAAATAGGTCGAGGACACTGCAATGTCCCAGCCTGTAACAGGCTCTCCGTTGTCGGAGCGAACCACGGTAAAGCTTTCAGGAACATAGGACATAGCTGTGGAGCCCAGATAGTCCTCCACTGTCAGAGTACCGCCATAGAGGTTGCTGATATCCGCGCCTCCCGGATTGACCGTAACCGTATAGCGGGCCAGAGGGGCGGTGTTTGCATTATAAGCCATTCCCTTGGTAATAAAATCATTATTGTAGGCCTTAGTCGCTATGGCCTCGTGAAGCGGCTTTTCATCGATTACCATCTGGGCCTTGTTGGTAAATTCTTTTGCCGTTAAATCCGTCACCCTCGTTCTGACGATGATCCGCATCATTTTGCTGAGGCTGACGCCATGGTTTTGAGCCACCTTATTGAGGGAAATTACAGCTACCGCCTGAGAGCCCTGGCGCTCAAGTGAATACTCGTCTCCTTCTGTCAGCGTCACTTCCTTATTATTCTTTAGCAGGGATATCTCCTGCAGCTCTGTTCCGGCCGGAATTTTCTCCCAGACCTCCACAGGATAATCTTTTAAATCGATGGGGGTTTTTCCCGAATTGCTGCCGCCCCCGTTAATATTCAGCTTCCAGGTGAGGACTCCCCCCTTGGACTGAGTCAGTTCTTTATTAATATAGTCATACCTGATATAGGGCTGGGCTGCTTTTGCCTCCCTTACCACATGATCCCCAAACTCAAATTTTGCAGTGTTGACAAAACGCAGGTTGGTGGAAAAGGTCATTTCCAGAAAATCGGTTACATAGGAGGAATAGGCCAATGTTACCGGGGCCTCCAATTCTTCCCGGAACGTAATGGTAAATGAACGGTTGTCGGCTCCCATCTCCAATTCATATGCCGAATCCGGAACGGGACCGCTTTTACTCTCCATGACCAGCTTCATTCCACCCTCTCCGTCAAAGGTGTGATACTTGAGAAGTCCTTCAAGGGCTCCGCTTTTTCCATACTCTTTGACGCTCAGGGAATCGGTGTAGACAGAACCCGAAGGAATCATAGCCCCCTCTTCGCTGCCCTTATTATATCCCTCAATGGTGGACTTCCACTGGATCTCCCCAAATTCACCGCCCCAGCCAATGGCGCCGTTTACCTTCTCAGGATCCGAAGCATCCATTTTTGAACTGAGATTTTCTTTTTTCAGGGTGTAGGTATTATAACGGATTGTAACGCTGTTATCCCCTCCAATGCCCGCGCCGGAACCGGAACCGCTCCAGCCGGGTGCAGTCAGCTCAAGCCTGTTATGAAGATCTTCTCCCACAGCCTCCTGGGGGGTTGCGTAATACTCAAATACATAGTACAGCTTTCCGGTATCTCCGCTTAAGCTGCCCGGGCTGTAGGTCCAGTTGGTCTTGCTGTTAAATTCAAAGGCGCCTTCAAACACAGGTTCCTTCTTATCTGCATAATCCTTCTGGCTGCTGTAGCCGTATACATACACCTGACCCACATATTCCTGTTTTCCTGACAATGTGTCATTGATTGTCCAGCCCTGCATATCAACCAGGTCAGGGTTTACAAGCACCTGATACTTAACGGCCGTTTGCTTCGTCCGCCGGGAAGTTCATTTACGATTTGGCCGTTCTTCGTAAACCACTGGAAAGCCTTCGTGAAGGTATCTTTGTTAGAAGGCTCTGCTTTCTCCGTATTCCTCAGGGTCACAGAATTGTTGAACTGTATGGAGGTGGAAGCTGTAAATCCGTTCCCCACAGATATGCTGGAGTCCTCAGCCCACAGCTTTGAATCTATTTTTACCCAGTAAGCTACGCTTATTTTCTGCCCCGGAAGCAGAGAGGCCTTGTTTCCTTCCCCGTCAAAAAAGTTCACATACACATTGGGACCGCCCTTGTAAGCCGTTCCGAAGCGGGCAACAGCTACTTTATTATCAGCATCGCCGCTCTTGTTGTCAGAAGTGATTACAACTCCTCTGTCGGTGTCGAACTGAAGCTTCCCGCCGTAGTTGGTGCTCATCTTGTCGTCGATATAGAAATTTGTCAGAGGCCCATAATTCTTCTCATCTGCTGCAATATCCACATGGAACCTCACCGCTGACGGAAGCCCGGTTTCAGCATCATATAAGATGTCTCCCGCCCCGCTGTCCGCTGTGTACGCCTCATCTGAATGACTCTTTTTAATGGTGGCCTTGTAGGTTTTCGCTGTCTCCACAGGAGGGAATACCAGCGTATAGTCCACGTCCCCTATCTTAATGACGACTTCATTCTCGTTCTCCTGTACGTTATCCCAGTCCAGAGTGCCGAACACATCTGCATCTCCGGCGAAATGCCGTCCCATATCTTTTGTCAGGGTAATGGTCAGGCTGCCGTTGTCTATCACAGCCTTTCCAATCACTTCCGTGAGCCCCCTGGTAACATCATAGGATTTGGTAGTTACCTTGAGCCACTGGGGATACTGGTAGGTGAACCTATCTCCTTTATTAATATCATACTCCTGCACCTGCTGCTCCCCGCTGTTCGCCAGAGCGTAGGCCACGGTGTATCTGAACTGAAGTTTCCTTGGAAGCGGATCCCCGTTTTCCAGCGTCACCTTGCTATCTGTGATTTTCACCTTCAGCTCCTGCCCCTTTTCATCCAGGAACCGCACCTCCGGCATCCCCTCATTCATTAAATCTTCTATGGAAAGGGTTTTGCCGGCGTCATTGGAACCTCCTGTAGCCACAGGTCCGTATGTGGTGAAATGGCCTGCATTCCAGGTCAGAGAGGTTAAGCTTTCTCCCTTTTCCATTTCAACTTCTGTACCCCGGATCGGTTCAACCACAGGTTCAGAGCCTCTGTTTCATCCTCATCTTTGACCCACATTACCTGTACCTGTTCCGCGTCTCTGGTGATTTTTCCATAAGCGCGCCGGAAAAGTTAACCTGAACCGAGCCGCTGCCGCTCCAGCTGTCATTTTCCAGCTTCTCACCGTCCAGCCACAGATTTATATCATACAGGGGGGCTGCAATCACTATGAGGCCCTCTTTCGCCGCCTCGGTCTTAACCAGCTCCTCCTTCTCGGAAGTAACGATTTCAGCTGTAGCCGTCACCTCGGCAGGGAGAATGCCTTCCCTGGCAGATATGGTAATATCCATACCGTCCTTCATATGAAGCACCTGATGGAAAGGAGGATAGAGAGAAGTCTCCGCAAGAGAAATCTCAATCTTCTGCTCCTCTTCCACATTCTCTACCGTATACCACAGAATATGCTCCTCCGTGTAATCCGGCTCCAGGGTTATGTCCCTGTCTGCACTTTCTCTACAGCGTATCCGGCAAATACCTCCAAACCAAACGTCAGGCTTTCACCCTCCGCCACATCCCGGACGCCCTCCACAATACATGCGCCTTCACCGGGATTGATCTGGTATGTCACCTTATAGCCATCTACATCGTCCAGAGCTTTGAGCTTCTTCAATGTGGTCACGTAGGCCTTGGCTGTGCTGCATCCGCCCAGTCCTACCAGGTCTGTATCCGTTGCACGCTCCGTTTTTTCACCGCCTCCGGCTGGGAAGGACTTGCAGTCTGGACTGTCTCAGACGCCGATGGCGCAGATTCCGCAGAAGGACTGCTTTCGGCTGAGACCTCCGTAGATTCCTCTGTGCCTCCTTCGCCGCCCTGACCGGTTTCTGTGCCGGAACCGCCGCTCTCCACGCTGCCTTCTCCGCTTTCGGCGTCGGCGCTGCCCTTACCACTCTCG
>BBZN01000034.1 GCA_001304855.1 Clostridia bacterium UC5.1-1D2 | reverse complement strand
CCCCCTTCTGTGTTTAAAATGCTGTTTGCTTAATCGGCCCAATACATCTCATTGTAGGAGGTATAACCGGTTCCGCTGAGTACAACGCCCTGAAGCTTCGCGTCGTGCGCTCTCAGCCATACGGACTGGAACAATGAAATCTGAGGTGCGTCCTGATTTACAGTAGAAACAATCTCCTCTATCTTCTCCATACGTGCATCGTCATCCAGTGTGCTCTGTGCATCCAGAATCATAGCGTCCATGTCGGGGTTATTGTAGGAACCCTTGTACTGGTTGCGTCTGTCTGTCACATAGCGCTGTACATAGGTGAGCGCATTGGAAGGCGACCAGGAAGCCAGAAGGCCTGTGTAGTCGCCGCTGGCCCACTTCTCAAAATAGGTAGCCGTATCCATGGATTCCACCTGTACGCTGATGCCAAGCTCCGCCAGGTTGCTCTGAATGATGGTGGCAACTGCAACTCTGGTCTCGTTCGTTACCAGAATCGGGAAATTAACAGATGCCGGATCTCCGCCCCAGGCTGCCAGGTACTCTTTGGCCTTATCCAGGTTGTATTCCAGCTGGTCTTTGTTGGTGGAGCCCCACAGCCCCTGAGAGATGGATGAGTAATTTACTACACCGTAACCGCTGAGGGCGCCGTCAATAATATCCTGGCGGTTGATGGCGCAGGCGATCGCCCGGCGGAAGTTTACATCGTCAAAGGGCGCAATGTCATTGTTCATAAACAGGATAACATTGTCAACAGATTCCACCTCCTCAACTTTTACATCCGCATTGTTGAACAGGCTGGCCGCATCCGCTCCGTTAGTCTCCCACACGAAGTCAACCTCTCCCGCCTCCAAGGCGATGGCTCTGGATACCCCCTCAGGGATAATGGTAAACTCCAGATTCTTAATCCTGGCGGCCCGCTCCGTATCGAAATATTCCTCGTTAGCCACAAAGGTCAGGCTGGTTCCGGACACCCACTCCACCAGCTTATATGGGCCTGTGCCTACGGGGTTTTCGTTGAAATCGTTTCCGCTTTCAATGAGTCCCTTGGGAAGGATCCAGTTGAAATGGTATCCAAGGTCGTAAAGAAGTCCTGCGTAGGGTTCATTGGTTGTAATCTTTACCGTATAGGGGTCAACAGCCTCAATACTCTTGAAATTGCTGGTATATGTAGTGGAGGCCGGAATGGATTTGGCATACTCCAGAGATGCAACTACATCCTCCGCGGTAAAATCATCGCCGTTGTGGAATTTAACGCCTTCTCTTAACTTGAAGATCCAGTCCACTTCATTCTCCACTGTGTACTCGCTTGCCAGATCCAGCTCCGGCATCAGAGTTGCATTGTCAATGCGCACCAGGCCATTGAACGTCAGCATGTTCATTCCCACCGAGATCAGGGAATCATGGTCACAGGTTGATAAAGACGGGGGTTCACTGGTCAGAGCCACTCTCAGGATATCCCTGGAAGAAACTGAGCCGCCCTCGGCTGCCTGTAAGCCGTCGGCAGAAGCTGCGCTGCCTGCGCTCTCCTTACCGCCTGACGAGGAACCTGAGCTGCAGGCGCTTAAGCCTCCTGCCGCCATCGCTGCAGCCAGGGCCAGAGCCAACATTTTCTTTGCTTTTTTCATAATCGTCACCTCTCTGTAGATATTCCATACATGTATTTTTGCAATGGACACATGTTTTCCATATGCGCACATAAATGGTTGCAGCTAGTATACCATAAAATTGCCGCAGTCCGCTTATATCTATTTTTGTTAACCATTATCGTGTTTTTAGATAGTTGTTTCATTTAGGCATGAAAGGGATATTTTGAAGAGATTCAAGATGTTTGCTTTATTTAATAAAGTTCAAGGGATAAAAATAAATGGTACGGTTCGTTCTTCTCCCCAGAGAGCTGCTTTGCCCCGTACTTCGCACAAACTACCGGAGCAAAGCATCCCCCCGGCGCCTCACCGGGATTCGGCAGCTTCCAGTCCCATTCCCAGCAGAACCTCGGCAGCCCTGGCGCTGTCTTCCTCCGCAACATATATATCCTCCCCGTAGAAGGAATTGCCGCCATAGATGTTCATGATATCGGCAGATCCTACGCCCTTCTTATAAGCCGGTATCTGGTTGTTGCGCAACGCCTCCAAAACCATCTCCGCCTGGATGTTATCCTGGGCTTCAAATATCTTCTTTACCTTCCGTTCCATCTGATTTCCTCCTTTTTAATTGCCCTTCTGGCTTCATTTTAACATAACTGCTTCCCTGTGCGCCTCCGATAAACCGGCAGGAACGATTATCTGTGTCTGCCGGAACTATATTATAGCAAAATTCAGACTATAATACCATAATATTACTGAGCTTTCACTCACATTCCGAAGCCGGCATCCCCCGGCCCGGCAGGTATTTTCACACATTCCCAATCGTAGCATATACTACTTTGGAAGCCTGACAAGCTTCAAAAATTTGAAAGGATGTGTAAATATATGGCTTATTCTAAAGTTCATATCAGTAATTCAACACCGTATACCGTAGACGGAACCGTCAACTATCTCTCTGCTTTCTGTTCAGACGATAAATTCAAAATACAACCCTGGGGAGAATGGACTGCCGGCAGCCGCGGCGTCTGTTTACTGACTAAAATTTCAGCAAACGTACACACACCCGAGAGCGAAACAAGCGCCACATCTTATGAATCATCGGGAACTTCTTACAGCCAGTTTATAATTGCTCAGACAAAAACTGGCGAATATGTTGTAACCCGAAAAGTAACCTAAAAGAACGGGTGATGTTGTAAGCATGATATTGAATTAAACCGGCCCGGAATATAGCTGAAGAAAGCAATAAAATAAAAAGCCAGAAAACCTTTGCTATAAAGGCTTTTCTGGCTTCATTCGGGTTGGGCTATTCGCTAAAATAGTCAGCAGGGGAAGAGGGGCTCGAACCCCCATCTACGGTTTTGGAGACCGCTGCTCTACCATTGAACTATTCCCCTAAGTAGTATTGCTCTTTCAAACCTCAGTTATAATACCATATCATTCTGAAAGTGTCAACTATTATTTTTTAAGATATGTATTTGACTTTCCATACATATCTTAATCCAAATCGCACATAATACCATTATTAGGAGGTGTGTCTTATGGATCCCAATGAAACAGTTTGCTTTTGCAATGACGTCACCCGTGGTATGATTAAGGATGCCATCGAGTCCGGGGCAAAAACCTTAGAAGAGGTACAGGAAGCTACGGGCGCCGGGAATGCATGCGGCGGATGCCTTGATGATGTCCAGGCAATAATAGACGAATTAAGCTGAAGGCGGTAAACTATCTGCCAGCTTTGAGCCCCTTATGGAATTCACAGCAAGAGATCCATAAGGGGTTTTCCGCCCCTAATTACGGTACATCAAACACATCAACCAAACCATTGAAATTCAACGACTTCAAAAGCACTGTTATTTTTTTCAATTCAGGTTCGTTATACTTATGTATATACCAGGTCACATTTTTCAGTTTTTATATATTTAAATATCTCTTCCAGATATACTAAATCCACATTGCTGAAGGAAAATCCGTAAGAATATATCTCCTCAATATTCTGCACTCCAATATTTTTGAAAAAACCACTGTGCAGATTAATTGCACGCTGTGTGTCCTTGCGCAATATTCTGTGGATACGTTCCAGACCATCTTCGCTGCCTATGTGCCGGCTGAACTTATCTTCGCCGTATAAGTCATCTTCTTCTCCATGGCCCAACATTAATTCACCGCCCTGGACCCCGTGTATATGACACACATTTCTGGCTTTATATACCTTTTCCAATGTTTTCGTGTAATTAAAATTTAAAAATAAATCCTTATCTTTATCGATTAATTTACAAAATGCCGGCTTTGGCTTTGCAATATTTAAGTCAACCGTATTAATCCAGTCAGAAAAATAATTCAGTATCATAGGCACGCAGCCTTCTAACTGGGAAGCTAAATCCTCATTTAAGTAAGCTCCGTGAAAGTAGTTTACTTCGCCGTCCCTGTCTAATTGCTCCGGCAAATCGTCGAAGTCATCGTCAAAATCCAGTTGTCCAAGAGAAGATTCCAAATCCCGCCAATCTTCACCATTGGCGCGGGAAATAAGATTTAACAAATATCCTGCCACTTCATCGTTATCATATACCTCCTCCCCGTGATGACCTAATCTGCAACCAGGCGCCATAGTATGATACTCATCCGCATCGGGATATTCTTTTATTAAATATTCCCGAAAATCATTATAGCTTGTAGGTAAACCATGGGCCATATCAAATCCGTTCCCTATTATAAAAAGCTTATTCAAATGAATCTCCTCTCTTGTATTGCTGATTTTTTGTTTTCATATTATGTACAGCAGGCAGCTTTCTTTAAATCTGTTATAAATTGTGCCTGCACCTTTTTCAAATACGTTTGTTCAAATATACTTTTACCGACCGGTCTCGTAGAAAGCTGTTTCGCAGCTGCACACGCGGTAAAATCGATCTCTGTTTCACTGCCTTTGGACGCAAATACAATCATCCAGTGTCCTTTTATATGGCTGTTTTCCACGTCAAGCTCCCAGCGTCTGTTCGGTTCAGCCACAGTAACCGTAAACGTAGTTGAATAACCATTTTTAATGTATTCTGTAAACTGTTTTTCACCTTTAAATTCTGTTTTGATCACATCGCTTCTCCACGTATCATAACGCTCAACTGCTGATACCGTTTCCCAGACTTTATGAATATCCCATTGGATAACAGCCTTTATATTGGATGTCGTCATGTTCCGTTTCTCCTTTCAAATCAAATCAAAATTTTGATTCCCGCTCTCTTTCGCTTCCCCATAAACTATGCCAACTTCCTCTTCCATTTGCCTAAAAAGTCCGATGCTGCTCCCAACGCACCAAGGTCATAAGGTTTTCCCATAAACCATACATCGGATCCCCATACTTCCTGATTCCGTCCTTATCCCCGAAAGCAGACAAACACATAGCTGTTTTTATCATTTTAATATCAGAGTCTGGAAATGTCAAACAGCTTATTTCATTCCTTACTTTATTGCCGCTGAATAATTACTGCTTTTGTTTCGCCTTGTCATAATTATCGTTCAAACCAATGAACCCTTTAAGAAACGGTTTCAATTCTGAAAAGCGGAAAATTCTGAGGGCGCCTGCCACAATTCAGCAAGCGCCCTCCATTCAAATCATTTCTTATTTAATTCCATTGCCGCCTGAACATAAAGCTTGACGCTGTTAACCAGGGCGGCTTCGTTTACAACAAACCGACCTGAATGCTGGGGCCAGACCGCACCGCAGGCTGGATCGCCAACACCCACAAAAGCCACCGCACCAGGAACCTTTTCCATAAAATAGGCGAAATCCTCTCCAGCAGTCACCGGTTCAACAGAACCGGCTGCGCCGGGACCAAGAATCGTTTCAGCCGCTCTGAGAACCAGCTGCGCCACCTGGCTGTCATTGACTGCAGGCGGCATAACCTGTAGATAGCGCATAGACGCTTGGCGCGGAAAGTCTGTGCCGTCATGGTAACTACCCGCTCCATCATCTCAGGAAACCTTTGAATCAGATCAGGAGTGAAATACCGCGTGGTTCCCTCTAATCTGGCATGCTCTGCAATCACATTGCAGCGCGTCCCTGCCTCCAGCCTTCCCACAGTCAAAACTGCAGGAGTAAGAGGAGCAATTTCCCGGCTCACAATAGTCTGAAGATTGTTTACCATGGCGCATGCCGCAATGACAGCGTCTGTTCCCTGATGGGGAGCAGAGCCGTGTCCTCCCTTGCCCTCAATGTCAATTGTAAACATATCGGCCGCAGCCATTTGAGGGCCCACATTCAGGCCAACTTTTCCCGCAGCAATATCAGACCAGACATGGATGGCAAAGCAGCTGTCAACACCTTCCAGCGCCCCCTGGCCAATCATAGCTTTTGCGCCTTCTGCAGTCTCCTCCGCCGGCTGGAACGCCAGGCGTACAGTGCCGCAGAGTTCCTCCTGCATATCCTTTAAAATTCGGGCTGCAGTAAGGAGTGAGGCTGTGTGGCAATCATGTCCGCAGGCATGCATCACCCCCGGCGCCTGGCTGGAAAAGGGAAGTCCCGTCTCCTCCCTGACTGCCAGGGCATCCATATCGGCCCTAAGCAGTGTTGTCCGGCCGGGACGGCCGCCATGAATCTCCGCCAGAACACCGGTGTCCAGGCCGCAGGGACGCCAGGGAATTCCCATAATGTCCAGTTCCTGCTTAATCCGTTTGCTGGTCTCATATTCTTGTTCACTGACCTCTGGATGAGCATGGAAGTGGCGGCGCAGTTCAATGAGATAATCATAATAGTAACGGGTGGCTTGTTCAATATTCACAGTAATCCTCCTGAATTTAAAACTGAAAACGGATATCACTCCTTGCAGGCAGCCTCCCGGGCCTCCCAGTCAGGATAGGGAGCCCGCAGCTCCTGCAGCAGATCGCCGCCCTTTGACTTCACATACTGAACCCGCCCCACGAAATAGAACGCAGTGACCAGGACAACTACGCCCACAATCATACGGCTCATTGCTGCCAGTTCGATAAACATGGTGACTGCCAGATAAGCGGAAACTACTAATGCTATAGCGGACAGAATATACACTAAACCAACATTCACCTTCAATCCGGCATGACGGCAGGCGTTGGGATATCTCCGGCTAAGGAAAAACGGCACAAGGCAGGTGGGGACGGCACACAGGGTGTTGACGAAGGAAAACAGCGTCATCAGCTGTCCGAAGCCGATTCCGGATGCAACAAGAAAAATGGAAAAGCCCATTACAAAAACCAGAATAACAGGCGAAACGCCATAGCGGTTCTTTTTGCCACCGCTTCCGGAAATACTCTGTTTTCAGCGGAAACCTGGATCAATGCACAGGACAGCATGACCACAGGAACCATGGAGGTGAGGATTCCGCAGATAGGCCCTCCCACAATGAAAAAGTTCAGGAGTACCGAGCCCATATAAATGCTGCCCACATCAGCCAGGCTGGTAAGCGCGCCGTCAGGCATCACACCGATTGTTACAACGGCCATCAGGACATAGATAACACATACAATGGCAGGAGCAAGAATCAGAGTCAGAGGTATATCTCTTCTCGGATTTTTCATATCGTCAGCAATCTGCGATATGGAACCTGCGCCTGAGAGCGTGGATGAGAGCATACCCACCGCAGCAGAAAAAGCGGTCAGATTAACCCCGGAACGGAATGTCTCGCCGATGGTCAGCCTGCTGGTATCAATATAAGGCGCTCCCAGAATAATGTAAACGATGATAGCCGTCAACATAACTACTACCATAACGGAGCTTACGGAAGCGAACGTATGATTACCCATATAAGCGATGATTCCAAAGACAATCAGCACCACAACGCCAACCGCAATCTTATAGGCAGCCAAAACAGGAAAAAGCAATACAAAATAATCGGCAAACAGGACGGCAAAGGTAGCGATCAAGGCCGGCTGCAGCATTCCCTGAAGCGTCATCCAAAGGCCGCAAAACGGATGGATCAGCTTTGTGGAAAAGAGGAAAAAGCTGCCTGTAGTAGGAATTACAGAGGATGCGTACACGTTGGGAAACATATTGCAGATAATATAGATGGTAGCAGCCAGGTAGGCTGGTATCACTGCAACCCCTATGCTGTTGATGGCCTCAGGAAGGGCTCCAAATACACCGGATCCAATGATCGCACCAATTCCGGTGGCTATACAGCCAAACAAACCTATCTTCTTTGTGATCTCTCTCTTGTCACTCATGTTCCTGAACCTCCCTATTCAAAGTATTTGAGACAGGCCGGGGCTCCGGCTTTACCGGCACGAATTTTGCCCGGTTCATAACAGGGTGCTGTATGTCAATGGCGCCGGGGACGGGACACACCATTACACAGGCGCCGCAATACCAGCACTCTCCGGGATACATAACAATGGGGTGTTTTCCCTTTTCAGGATTGGGTAACATGATATCACACTGGCAGATATCAGCGCAGCTGTTACAGCCAATACATTTGCTCTCGTCAAACACCAGCGGAGTAGCGCTGCAGGGGCTTACCACAGCCCGAAGTTCATTCATTTTCATTTTATGTCACCTCCTGCAATATAATCCTGATTCCGCTTCTCATACTCTTTTTCCAAATCGCCAAAATAATCCAGCTTCACAGAACCGCCCACGGCCTTTCCATTTTCCTGGCGGACAGTGATGAACCTTCTGTCCTTCTCCGGATCCATCTCCGGAAAATCACTCCGCTCGAAGCAGAGAGACTTAGAACTGGATTCCCGCAGAAGGCAGGCCTGCAGGATCATTTCAGAGACATCCAGAATATCCAGCACCTCGTGGGTCCGCATCAGATCATGGGGATTAAAGCAATAGAGCTGGGGAACAATCTCCTTTCGATAGCTGGAAAGCAGATCCAGCCCCTCGGTCAGCAGATCCTTGCATTTGATGCCTCCGCAATAGTTCTGCATCGCCTTGGAGATGGCAAAATTCAGTTCCTTCCATGTCACTCCCTCCTGGCGGTACATAGGCGCGTAAAGCCTCTCCTTCTCTGCAGCCACATCGGCAGGATCGGCCAATATAAGGTCTGCCTTCTCAATATACCGGACGGCCTTTCGTGCGGCATAGTACCCTGTGGAACAGGCATAGCCGCAGCAGTCGGCGCCAAAAAGCTGATCGCCTGCAGCATAGATACCATCGATATTGGTCTTTAAATCCCAGTCGTGCATGATGCCTCCGGGTGCGCCGAAAAGCTGCCGCTCCTGGGACAGAAAGAAGCTGACTGCCAGCCGCTGCCATAGCATTGGAGGGCATGTTCGGTGGGATCAAAGCCTCGCTTGGTGTAGTTTTGGAGAATGGGTATCTTGGTCTTTCCCTCCTCGCCTACCATCATACCCCAGATAACCTTCCGCTCCATCTCCGGCATACGGCTCAGATCCGCGTAGAAAGGCAGTTGATATCCCCGTTTCATCAGCTCGTCGAAGGGCATGGTTTCAGGTCCGCGGTATTCATATTTAGGTTCGTCAATGACGCCGCCCTTCAGGAAAAACTTTTGTCCTTCCACCGGATAGTACCGCTGTGAAACCGTCTCCAATACGTTGCCGTCCCGATCCAGATAGGGTATTTCCACACCTCTTGCGTCTACCAGCGTAGCGGCGTACCAGGTATTGTGATTGTTGCCTGCTCCATATGGCGGGAAACTGCGTCCTGCGGCAGAAAATTCTCCCTTGACAGACTTCTCCATCATGGCAAACTCCACCCCTGCCCGCCAGCCCATAGCGTGGCCGCTGCCGATGGATTGAGTGGGCCGGAATTCACAAAGTCCCACCAGATCCGAATTAAAAAGCCATACCCTGGCCGGACGGGACATAGCAAGAATAACGGCCTTTGCCTGGAATACCATCAGCTTGCCGGTATGTACGTTCATGCCGATAGCCCCTGTGCCCCGCTTTTTACCGTCCACAATTTTCGTCAGAAGCGCCGTAGCCTCGGTGCGGTCATAAATCGTGACGCCCAGCCTTTTAAGCTCATTATACAGCGCAGGCTTGAAGGTGGAACCCCATACCCGGAGTGTATAGCGGTTCTTGTAGTCGTAGGCGAACATAAATTTCGTCTCGTCATCCCGGAACTCCGCCCCTTTAAACTCATCCTCCACATCCCGGATCTTACCGCCAAAGCGTTCCAGATCCAACAAGCGGTCATAGCTCTCACGGCAGCCGATATAGTGCAGAATGCCGTTGCTATAGTGATCCTGCTCATCCACATAGGCCTCGGCGATCTCCTTAGGCGTCACCCGGGAGCAGGGATTGGTACAGGCAGATTCGTAGTGGTCGAAGCCTGTACCGGCGGAACCGCTCCGCTTTGTGGCCCCTTTTTCCACCAATACTACCTTCTTACCCCTCTGGGCGGCAGAAATAGCGGCAAAGCAGCCGGCAAGGCCGCCGCCCAGCACCAGTATATCGCTGGTGACGGACTCCTCCTTGCCGAACTCGTTGGAGTATGGCCATTGATACTCGTTTGTAAACATACTTTTTCTCCTTCCTCTCTTTTTTGTATCTAAAACTTACTATGACAAAGGGGCAGAAAGACATTTGTAAAGTGTGGGCCTCACAGTCCTCTTGTCCCTCCTATCAATCTATTTGAAGGACTTGCACAAAGGGATTCGGTCATCTTGTTGTTGTGTGCATTATGTATAATGCATGATGCATCATATAGATATTAAAGCATGGATACTCTGCTTTGTCAAGTCAATTTCCTCGTTTTTAAAATTTGCCGCGGCATGGCCCTCCCTCTTCGCAAATTCAGGAATCGGATCAGCCGGTTAAGGGGCGCCTTTACTCTGTGTAAAACTATAAAAAAGTACCCTAATAATAAAACACAGTCTCTTTCTGAGTTTTACTATCAGAGTACACTTACTCTTTTATGATTGCTTCTGCAATTGATATCTTTATAATATGCGCTCCACTTGATAACAGTCAGCCTTCCTGTCATCACGGCTTTCATATGGCTCACAAAAATGTGGAACTATCCTATACGCCTGCTGCGATCCCTTAACTGCTTTAACCTTAGATAAGACTGAATGAGATGCCTGGAATTCGATTGCAGATCTTTAAAATATAATTTTTTATATTCCCCCATACCCTCATCATAGGTGATAACGAAACGGATATCCTCTTCTTTCTTTTTTCCTGAAAAATTAGTAATTCCTCCAAACAGCGTCATAATACCATTTGTAAATAGTTCGCCCAACACAGTTCTATTATATTTTAAGCCTTTTAGCTGCGCCTGCATGTTCTGTATCCCTTGGACAGAAAAGACAAAAAGCGTATTATATGTACCGTTATAATTATCCTCCAAAATATACAAACGCCTCTTAGTCAATATAAGTTTACAGAAACTGTCCGGATACCGGGTGTCAGGCGGCTCCAGACGCGCGGTGAGCCCCGCAATAATTTTCTCACCCCTGTATGATTTTATACTCATATGCTTCCCCCTATCCACATGCAGCCCTTCACACGTAGGAAGATTTCAGTCACAATCTCGCTGCAGAGCCGTGTTCTTTCCCCTCTCATTTCCACAGAAGGCATAACTCCAGAAGAGCCACCATAAATTCAATTGTTCACACATCTCCATAATTAAACGGAGAGAAAAATATAGTCACGGACATGCCACCTGAAGGTCTTTATCCCCGGTAAAGTTCAGCAATGAGCCTGGGCTGTAATTCTCGCCGTATTCCCTGTCCTCCCCGTCGGCAGCCATAGCTTTATACCAGATATCCAGGGCTTTCTCCATGGTTATCTCCATGCCGTGGTAGTAATATAAATTGGCGCTGGTGTGGGTTACTACGTCCTCAATCAACAGCCGGGCATCATGATTCTCAAACATAACTTCGTGTAAACTGTCCCTTGTAATCTTCATATGGTACACCTCCTGCTGCAGTCTGTCCGGTTTTGCGGGGCAGAGTATCTGCGGTATAGCGCAGCTGTCTGCCCATTCCAAAGCCGGACGCATTCAAATAGAACATATGTTTGTTTCCTGTATTTACATAGTATCACAAACATATGTTCGTGTCAACATAAAAAAGCAGGAGAAGATGGCCGTCCTATAAAATCCCAATGGCTTCCCTCACATTGGACACCCCTATAAGCTTTAACCCTTCTGCCGGTTTCATTTTATCCATACACACCTTGGGCAGCACACAGGAAGTAAAACCCAGTTTCAGGCTTCGCTCACCCTCTGGTCGGCCTGGGACACTGCCCGGACCTCGCCAGAAAGTCCTACCTCGCCAAAAACCATCATCTTTGAATCCACAGGCCTGTCCTTGTAGCTGGACATAAGGGCCATGACAATGGCCAGATCCAATGCCGGTTCATTCATCTTCATGCCCCCTGCTATATTCACATATGCGTCAAAACGTGACATCTCATAATGGCACCGCTTTTCCAGCACTGCCATCAGAAGGTTCACACGGTTATAGTCCGTTCCTGCGGCGGTACGGCGCGGCATGCCGAAATTCGTCTCTGCAACCAGGGCCTGAACTTCCAAAAGGATCGGCCTGGTTCCCTCCAATGAGCAGGACACTACTGCGCCGGAGGCCTGTTCCGGCCTGCCGTCCAGCATGTACTCGGAAGGATTCTCCACCTCCACCAGCCCTGCTCCTGCATCTCAAAAACCCCGATTTCATTGGTAGATCCGAAACGGTTCTTTACACTTCGCAGAATGCGGTATGAGGCGTTTCTGTCCCCTTCAAAATAGAGCACCGTGTCTACCATATGCTCCAGCACTCTGGGGCCGGCCACCACCCCCTCCTTTGTCACATGGCCCACAACAAAGATGGCAATCCCCCTGCTCTTGGCAATCTGCATCAGTATGCCTGTGGATTCCCTCACCTGGCTCACACTTCCGGGAGCGGAACCTATCTCCTCCCTGTACATGGTTTGAATGGAGTCAATCACTGCAATATGAGGCGCCTCCGTATCTATGGCGTGCTCAATCCGCTCCAGGCTTGTCTCGCACAGGAACTTCAAATCTCCCTCCACAGTCCCTATGCGGTTAGCACGCATTTTAATCTGCTTCAGCGACTCCTCACCTGATATGTAGAGCACCTTCCGTCCTGCCCCTGCCAGATTTCTGCACACCTGAAGAAGGATTGTGGATTTTCCGATTCCTGGATCCCCTCCCACCAGCACCAGGGAACCGGCCACAATACCGTCGCCCAGCACCCGGTCCAGCTCCTTAAACCCGGTAGATATCCGATCCTGCTCCTCTATATCGATCTCGGACAAAAGAGAGGGCTTCGCCTGGATACCAGCTGCAGCTCTCTGCGCCGGCTGCCCTCCCCACTCATGCGTCCCATGGACACTCCCCTGGCGTCTTTGCCACCGGCTCCTCCACCATCGTATTCCAGGCTCTGCACCCGGGACACTGTCCCATCCATTTTGATGATTCGTATCCGCACTCCTTGCAGAAAAATGCGGTTGTCTTTCCTTTCGCCATGCCGTCCTCCCTGAAATCCCCATGGTCCCCTCCGGTTCACATCTCCCGGAACAAAACCATAGAAAAAGGCTGAAAATTTTCCAGCCTTTTAATCTCAATTCTCATCCTGTCCCAAGTCCGCCTTCCGGGCCCGTGACCTCAGAAACACGCTGCCGGACTTAAATTCTTTTAACTGCCTTTACCTGAACAGCTATGCCTTCTTCCAGCTCCACGCTTACGCTGAGCTTGCCGCTCATATTGGTCATCATGCTGCCTACAGCCATATCATTCACATAAACCTCGTAGTCTGTGTCATTCTCCAGCTGACGGTAATCTGTGCATCCTGGCTGCCCTCCACGGCAAATTCCACACCCTCGTCCGTAACCTTAAAATGCTCTGCCGCAGTTCCCGGTACAGACTCGTAAACGAACATGTCGTTGCGCTCCAGTTTGGTAATCTGATTGTAGGTCTTGACCTTGTACATATCTCCCTGATATTCAAAATCGGACTTCTTGGCCTTCTGTCCTAACTTATAATTGCCAAAACTAATTGTACCATCCTGCTCGATGCAGATTAATTCCTCAATGACCGGCATTTTCTTATCCTCCTGCTGATTGAAATAAATAATTATACTTTTTGTTCTCATCTGCCTTTCATAAAAATTATACAACACTACCAGCTAAATGACCAGTTAAAAATATTTAGATTTTACTCTGTTTCAGCTGTTACCTTCTTTTTGCTGTCGGCTTTTCCTCTGGAAGTCCCCTTTGCCCCTCCCTTTGTACCTGCCTCAGGCTTGTTCCCCCCTGTCCTTTTTGTGCCGGAAGTCCGCTTTGACTTTACGCGGAATACCAGCTTTTCGCCGTCGTATCCCACTTCCACCGAAGAACCGGCTTTGATGCGCCCATCCAGCATTTCCTCAGCCATCCGGTCTTCCACCAGATTCTGGATGGTCCTTCTCAGAGGCCTTGCGCCGTATTTTTCATCGTAGCCCTTATCAATGAGATGTTCCATGGCCTCGTCGGTTACAGTCAGCCCGATCCCCAGCTGGACTTGCATCTTCCGGCAATGATTCCCACCATAATATCTGCAATCCCTTTAATGTGATCCCTGTTAAGCTGGTGGAACACGATAACCTCGTCGATACGGTTCAGAAACTCCGGCTTAAAGAGGCGCTTCACCTCATCCATAACCCGTTCCTTCATGAAATTGTAATCCGCCTTTGCATCGCTCACCACTCCGAAGCCCAGGCGCTTGGGTGATATGATGTTCTGAGCCCCTGCGTTGGAGGTCATGATAATAATGGTGTTCTTAAAATCAATCTTACGCCCCTGGCGTCCGTGATGTGGCCGTCGTCCAGCACCTGAAGGAAAATATTAAACACATCAGGATGGGCCTTCTCTATCTCGTCAAACAGAATTACGGAATAGGGATTCCTGCGCACCTTCTCGCTGAGCTGTCCTCCCTCGTCATATCCCACATAGCCTGGAGGCGAACCAATCATTTTGGACACGCTGTGCTTTTCCATATATTCCGACATGTGACCCTGATCAAGGCGTTCTCTGTGCCGAACATGGCCTCCGCAAGGGCTTTTGACAGCTCTGTCTTGCCTACGCCTGTAGGCCCCAGAAACAGGAAGGATCCGATAGGGCGCTTGGGATCCTTAAGCCCCACCCGGCCCCTGCGGATGGCCTTTGCAATGGCGTTTACCGCCTCCTCCTGGCCCACCACCCGCTGATGAAGGATCCTTTCCAGATTTCTCAGACGCTCCGACTCTTCCTCTGCAAGCTTCTTCACCGGAATCTTGGTCCAGCCGGACACTACATCGGCAATCTCATTCTCGCTGACTATAAGCTTTCTGGTTTCTTTCTCCTTCTGCCATTTCTCCAGAGTCTGGTTTATTTTCTCACGAAGTTTTTCCTGTTTCTTTTTCAGCTCACCGGCATTCTCATAGGCCTCCTTTTTGATGGCCTCCTCCTTCTGCCCCTCCAGAACCTCTATCTCAGCCTCGTAATCCTTTATTCTGGACGGCTTGGTGTAATTTATAAGCCTTATCCGGGAGGACGCCTCGTCAATCAAATCGATGGCCTTATCCGGGAGGAACCGGTCGTTGATATAGCGGCTGGAAAGTTTCACCGCAGCCTCCAGAGCGTCATCTGTGATTTCCACCTTATGATGCTCTTCGTAGCGGCTCCGCAGCCCTTTGAGGATAGCCACAGACTCATCCTCCGAAGGCTCATCCACCACAACCGGCTGAAACCTCCGCTCCAGCGCAGCGTCCTTCTCAATATACTTGCGGTACTCATTAATGGTGGTTGCCCCGATCAGCTGGAGCTCTCCTCTTGCAAGGGACGGTTTTAAAATGTTGGATGCATCCAGGGCGCCTTCCGCGCCTCCGGCTCCGATAATGGTATGAATCTCATCGATAAACAACAGCACATCCCCTGAATCAATGACCTCGGAGATCACCTTCTTAATCCGCTCCTCAAACTCTCCCCTGTATTTGGAACCTGCCACCATACCGGACAGATCCAATGTCATAACCCGCTTTCCGGCAATGGTTTCAGGAACATTTCCGGCTGAAATCATCTGGGCCAGTCCTTCCACCACAGCTGTTTTCCCACTCCCGGCTCTCCCATAAGGCATGGATTGTTTTTCGTGCGGCGGCTGAGAATCTGGATCAGGCGCTGTATCTCCTGCTCCCGTCCGATAACCGGATCCAGGCGGCCCTCGGCGGCCAGCTGGGTCAGATTACGGCTGTAGCTGTCCAGCGTGGGCGTGGCGTTGCCCCTCCTGCCTGTTTTCTGATTCTGAAGGTCGTCTTTTACAGCCGGGGCGTCCTCGCCCATAGCTGCCAGAAGATCGATATAAAGCTTCTGGATATTGACGCCGATTGTATTGAGAAGGCGGCTTGCCACGCAGTCCCCCTCCCTCAGGATGGCAATCAGAATATGCTCTGTTCCTATCTGGGCTGCCTTAAACCGCACAGCCTCCCGGTAGCTGTTCTCTATCACACGGCGCGCCTGGGTGTGTAAGCAGTGCGGTCTGCGGTCTGCACCGCAGGATTTGGGGCGATAAGCTGGCTTACCAGCTGGGTAACCCTGTCCTCCTCAACACCGTTTTCTTCCAGCACCTTGGCTGCCACGCCGGTTCCCTCCTGCAATAGGCCGATGAGCAGATGCTCGGTTCCCACATAGCCGTGGTTCAAGGTTTCTGCCACCCCTACTGCCAGTCCCAGGGCTTCCTGGGCCTGTGGTGTATAGCGTTCCATCATATTGTTTCGTCCTCCTTACAAGTATTACGCTCCTGCTATCTCAGGCAGGTTCTGTCTGAGATAAGCGGCCCTCACTGCATCTAGCTCTCCCTTATCCAAAGGCCTCCTGGACCAGAGGTTCAGGTTTGCCGGTTTGATTCCGATAATCAGGCTGTAAAGGGAGCATTTTTTGTCAAATTTCATCAGGCCGTCCTCCTCCCCCGCCATCAGCTGGGACAGGAAAATTCTGGCGTCCTTCTCTGCAATCTTTCTTGCATATTTCAAAACCCCGTAGGATTTATATGCCTCGTCCTCACGTTCCAGCCGCTGGGTGTTAAGGGCTGCGCTCCTGACGCGCATCTCCTGGTTGTTCAGCTGTGCGGCCGCCTTTGTCACCAGCTCTATGATCTCCTTTTCCGATTGTCCCAGGGTCCGCTGGTTGGATATCTCATAGAGGGCGCCGTAATTGTCGCCGCCCTCCCCGTAAAGCCCCCTGATCGTAGTTCCGAACCGGCTCATATCCGCCACAATGCTCTGGAACTTTCTCACCAGGGACAGGGTTGGAAGGTGAAGCACCACACAGGCCCTTAATCCGGTTCCCACATTGGTGGGGAAGGAGGTGAGATATCCGTACTTCTCATCAAAAGCATAGGAGAACCGTTCATTCACATAGTCGTCCTGGGCGTCCGCTTTCTGCCACAACTCATCCAGGCACAGGCCGGCCCCCAGCTGCTGTATGCGGATATGGTCGTCCCCGCCCAGCACCAGACTGCTTCCCTCATCTTCGGATAGAAAAAGGCCGGCAGGCTCCTTCTTGTTCACAGCGGCCAGGTTGAGGATTCTCCTCTCCCGCAGGGCCATCTTCTCCAGCTCCTGGACTTCATCCAGCTGTCTGTACTGATGTTCCCTTCCGTCCAGTTCCCCCATGTCCTTGAGGCCCTCCCTCAGGCGGTTCACCATCTCGCCGCACTGATCCTTTGTCATCCTGGAGGGAAATGTATATTCATCCCAGTTTCTGGCCAGGCGTATACGGCTGTACACGATATTGGAGCTTTTGCTGTCTATGCGCTCGAACCATCTATTCATTGACGCTGGCCTCCTTTTTTAATTCTTTTATCCGGTCTCTCAGAGAGGCGGCCTCCTCATAGTCTTCCCTGGTTACGGCCTCCTTAAGCTTTCCTTCCAGTTCCCGGATACGGCGGTTGGTGAGCGCCGCCTGTGAATTCTTCTCCCCGCCGTTCTCCTCCCCGGCCCGTCCTTCTGCGCCCTCCTGGCCCTGAGCCTCCCCTGCAGCATCGGGATGCTGCTTTTCAAAGGCGCTCCTGAATTTGGGATGCTTGCCCTTGTGGCTCTCGCTTCCCTGAAGCTGCTTCATCTTGTCGCTGATGAACAGGTCGAAAACGCCGTAGCAGTCGGGACAGCCAAAGCGGCTGTTCTCCACAAAATCATCAAAGCTGGTGCCGCAGGTAGGACACACCACCCGTCCTCTTACATCCGTCTCCTCCTCATCGTCCTCCAGTCCCAAAAGCCCGCTTAAAAGCCTTCCCAAAGGAAATTCGCCGTCCAGGATGGCGGAATACTGCCCAAAATCCATTTCCCTGGCACAGTGGGAGCAGAGATTGTGTTCTGTTTTAATGCCGTTTATTATCTCTGTGTATTTGATATTGGCTTCGCGAATCTTACAATTTTCACATAACATAGGAATCCTCCGCTTTTATTCATTAAATGTGTCAGCCTTCATCTGCCTCAGTTTCTTCTGTTTCCATACATCCTCTGGTGTACCGGTCATATACCTCATCCACCAGCTGATGAACCTCATCCCTGGTAATGTGTTTACAAATGCCCCAGGCCAGCACCACATCCAGATTCCGGCTCAGCTCATTGATAGCCTGGATCTTATTATAATCCAAACTCACCACCGCTCCTCTGCGGCGATCCAGTTTCACAAAGCCCTCCTGGCGCAGAACGGAATATGCCTTATTTACTGTATGCATATTGATGCCGATATAATCAGCCATCTGACGAACGGAAGGCAATGTGTCCCCTTCCCGTATCATATCCGTAGCTATGCCCATGATAATCTGATTGCGCAGCTGTATATAGATTGCTTCATCACTGTTGAAATCAATCTTTAACACCATATACCCACCATCTTTCGTTTCTGTAATGCATTGAAAGTTATATTTGTTCTACAAGCTGTATAACACTTGTTGTTATTACTATAGCAAGAGAGTGTGAATTCGTCAAGTAGAAGCTGCACAGGCAGCCCAAACAGCAGGACATTAAAATTGCGGCCCGCAGAAAGGGGGGCCGCATATGTATACCTGCTAAATGATTCAGTCCTTCGGTTCTGCCGTTTTAATACTTATCCTCAGCAGTCCTGCTCATCTCCTGAACCGGTTTATATTTGTTAAGCTCCACAGCTTGAGTTTTGACCGATTCAATGTCATTAAATACCTTCAATTTGAAACGTCCCGTCAATTCCTTAAGCATCTGCGCCTGGCCGGATAACTCCTCGCTGGCTGCAGCGCTTTCCTCCGCAGTGGCTGAATTGGTCTGGATAACGCTGGCAATCTGGTCAATCCCCTGGGTAATCTGTACAACGGAGCTTGCCTGCCTGTCGGCGGCATCTGCAATTTTCTCTACGATCTTAGTTACATTTTTAGCGCTCTCCACAACCTTAAACAGGGAATCAGCCGTGGTATTGGCCAGGTCCGTTCCGTTTTGTACCGCTTTGATAGACCCTTCGATTAATGTGGAAGTATCCTTGGACGCTTCTGCCGACTTGCTGGCAAGATTGCGCACTTCATCTGCCACCACGGCAAAGCCCTTTCCGGCTTCTCCGGCTCTGGCTGCTTCCACAGCCGCATTGAGGGCCAGGATGTTGGTTTGAAATGCAATATCCTCGATGGTTTTGATTATCTTGCCAATCTCACTGGAAGCTTTGCTGATTTCCTCCATCGCCTGAATCATATTGCTCATCTGCTGATTGCAAATTAAAATCTCGTCTCCTGCCGCATTGGTCTGTTCCTCCGCTTCCTTTGCGTAGGACGCCGTTCCTTTTACCTGTTCTGAAACTTCGTTGATGGAAGCTGCCAGCTCTTCAATGGACGACGCCTGCTCTGTGGCTCCCTGGGACAATGCCTGTGCACCGGAAGATACCTGATCGGAGCCGGACGCCACCTGCTCCGACGACTCGTTAATCTGCTGGAGGGTGTTGCTGAGGCTCCTGTTAATCTGTTGAATGGAACGGTACACTTCCTGGAAATCGCCTACATAGCTTTCCTCCGCCCCGCTGCTCACGTCAAAATTTCCCGACGCCATCTCATGGAGCAGGTAGGACTCGTCATGGATTACGTCAACTAAAAAGCTGACCAGCGTGCGCATACTGTCGGCAAGACTGCCAAGCTCGTCCTTTGAGGTATATGTAATATCTGCAGCCGTCAACTGACCCTTTGCAAGCTCTTTTGCGGCATTCTCCAGGTTTTTCACCGGATTGGTAATGCCTTTGGTAATGTAAAGGCCAAATACAATACTGATTGCAACGCTGACAATTCCAAGGGCCGACAGGGTTATAGTGGCTTTTATGACGCTGGACTCCAGATCTTCAATCAGCGACACACCCGTTTGGTCCGCCGTCGTGATCAAGGTATCCAGCTCCTTCTGGGCCTCCTTGATCACCGGTATATTGTTGCTCTCCATATAGGCGGCGGCCTCTGCGTTTTTATTCTCCTGGGCTAATTCCAGAACATTGGCGCGCATAGGAGCCAGCTTTTGCAGATGGGCCTGCAGCCTGGCTACAATCTGCGGATCGCCAAGGAAATTTTCCGTGACGACGGTGAGCTGCTCCTGTATATTCCCGGCAGCGTTTTGAGCGTCATTGATGGCTTCTCTGCTTATATCCAAGTCTGAGTTGCTAATTGTCCTGAATACAGACTTCTGCATCGCCTCAAAATTTGTATTGATTATGTTGGCGCTGCCTTTTACCGTATAGGGCCCGTTGTAAAAGGTTTCAATCTTGGAACTGAAGCTCTGTAAATTAGAGATACTTACAAGCGTACCTGCCACAAGTAAAACTAAAATAATCACATAGGAAACAGCCAGTTTTTTTGCAATCTTTAAGTTCTTCATCTCATTTTCCACCCTCATTAGAATTTATAAATTTCTTCTTTTTCCTCTTCCTCAATCACTTTATCCGGGTCGATGCAAAGAATCATTCTCTCCTTCCCTGCATCCCCCATTCCTGCCTGGCTATGCCGGCTACATATGTACTCTTTAATTTTCCGTCGAGGTGGGGCGGTTTTACGATATGTTCCTCTGAAATTTCCGCCACTTCTTCCACTCCGTCCACAATATATCCAAGGTATTCCGATTCCCGGGGCATATTGACTACGATAATGCAGGTTCGGTCATTGTAGCTCTGCAGGCCGCTTCCCAACCGCATTCTAAAGTCGATGACAGGGATCACCTTCCCCCTCATATTGATAACTCCCCTGGCATACTCAGGATAGTTTGGGACAGGCGTTATATCCTGCATTCCCACAATCTGTACCACATTGAGAATCGAATTCCGAATAATTGCTTATCCGACCAAAATGTAAGATATTTTCGCTCTGTGTCATCCCTGTGTTCCTCCAAAACATAATTAATCTCTTTTAAATTTACCTCCATCTTGTCTCCCTGCTCCTTTGTTTTATGTAAATCCTCTGACAAACTCATTCAAATTTCATCTTCTCATAAGAGCAATTATCACCTTGTTTCATGTGCATTTTACAGTTTAAACAGAGTTTATGTAAAACCTTCGGTTGAATTTTGAAGAAAAAAGGAATAAATTAAAAGAATGTTGTTATTTTTTGGAGAATTTTGTCGATTAAATAACTTAGAATGGCAAATGGCATTGAAATTTCTCTAAAATTATATTGCTATAATTGCTCTTATATGAAGCCGCCAATGCGCAAAAAGCCAGAAAGATTCAACAAAGCTGATTCTTCCCGGCTTCATCACTGATACATCTATTTACTTCCCTTCAGCATTTTGAAGAATCCCATCAGCACCATACCGATGATAGCGGTGGTGAGGTATATCTGAAATCCCGCAATCTGCTTAAGAACAGTTCCGATCATCTCCTGTCCTGCTCCTGCAAAATAGGCGCTGGCTTTGTTGGAGGCCACAATTCCGATGGCCATGGGGAAGGTGAGGCCTGCGAACCCCGGGTAGAAAGGAACGGAGAAAAAGGAGGGCAGTTTCACCACAATAAATAACAGGGAGGCCAGCACACAGAGGGTCAGGACGGAAACCACCGCCTGGCTTGGCTCAGGAGCCAGATTCAGGTAGCTTGCAAGGCAGAGGCTGCAGGGCGCCAGCACGATAGCCTGGGTGTGGTATACAGGAGCCTTCACCTCTCTGGACGCCAGCCTCCAAACCATGAAGGGAATGGTTACTGTGTAAATGCCCAGTCCCCAGAACAGAACCGCTTTTGCCATAATCGGGGGAAGCATGGCCGCCCCCACCACCGTAGACACCATAATGCCGTTAAAGGTTACAAACCAGCTGGGCACAAAGGTATCCAGGTTCACTCCGTGAAACACATTGTTGAAGAGAAATGCCAGTATATGCAGGGCGTGTATACAGACAGCGGCGATGAGAACATACCTGGCAGCTGTGGGGAACCAGTCCTTGTAGTAACTGCACAGAATCATGGTAACCATGGTGACGCCTGCGTAAAGGCTGGCAGGCACCGTGTTTTTGTACTCCTTTTTCACAACGCCCGGATACATGATTATCTTCCCGATATAAAACGCCAGCACGATGGTGGACGCCCACATGGTAAGATGGCGCACCCAGTCGTACCCCAAAGACTGGTAAATATTGCTCAGGGTTGCTGCTCCCAGCATTGTTGCAACCACAGGAATAGGCATATTTTTTATTTTCTCTTTCATATCGCTTCTCCTCTACGTCTCTTCATAGTAGAACTCAAAATTCTCCCTGGTATGGAAAAAGTCGGAGTAGTCAATTTCAAACAGCGGTTTTTCACCTTTGAAACATCTATCTTTTTGGCAATAAGCTGCGTCAAACGCCTCCGTAGGACAAATCCCCCTGGAGAATGGCTCCGTAGATTTTTCCGTCCTTGTGAATCACCTTCCGGTATAGCTCCCCCTTATCCTCCAACGTCTCCTCATAGCTGTCGTCGGGCTTTACCGGAACCCCCAGGGACATAGTGGGTATGCCCAGGAAATTCATGGTGGACTTGCTGGCAAAATAGGTGTCTTCCGTTGTGGTTACCCCTGCCATGTTGGAGGCGGCCACCATTCCCTGTTTGACGGCGGCAGGCCAGATTGGGGAACGGCCTGTAATATCTCCCGCTCCGTACACGTCAGGCACATTGGTCCGGCCGTACCGGTCGATTACAAGTCCCCAGCCGTCGCATTCCACTCCCGTGTCCTTAAGGAATTCCACATTAGACCGCACCCCTGCAGTCACCACCAGCATGTCGCAGGGTATCTCCTCTTTGCCGGAGAGGATCAAAGAGGAAACCGCTCCCTTCTCATTGCAGCAGACTTTTAAAATGCTGCTGCCCAGATAGAAGGACACGCCCTTCTCCTCCATAGCCTTCTGGTAAACGGAAGCGCTCCTGTGGTCCAGCTGCTTTACCAAAAGCCGCTCCGCCATTTCCACCAGAGCCGGTTTTTTCCCATATGGAGAAAACCTGCCGCACAGTCCAGGCCCGTAAGGCCTCCGCCCATCACCACTATATGGGACGCGCCCGCTGCCGCCTCCATAATCGCTTCTGCATCCTCTATATTCCGAAACCCGTATACCCCCTTTGCCTCTCTTAAGCCCTCCACAGGAGGCAGGAAGGTACATGAGCCGGCAGCCAGAAGGACTTTGTCGTAGGAGACGCCGCCGCCGTCGGAGAGACAGACCTGTTTCCGGCGGATATCCAGTCCTGTACAGGCAACGCCTCTTCTCCACTCCACCCTGTATCTGTCCTCAAAGTCCTCCTCTACGAACATAAGCTCCTTCTTTGTCCGTATGCCGCCCATGTAGTGATGAAGAATGCAGCGGGAGTAGATATCTTTATCTTTTGACACAAGGACAATCTCCGCGTCCGGCTGAAGGGCTCTCAGCTGGCGGACACCGTTAAGTCCCGCTGCGGATGCTCCTATAACCACGTATCTCATACATCCACCTCCTCCAGTGTAATTGCGCTCATGGGACATATCTCCACACACATGGGCTTGGGAGATCCGTCCTCAGTGCGGTGTACACACATATCGCATTTCATAATTTCCTTGTGTTCTATGTGGTCGCTTTTTAATACCCCGTAGGACAGGCCATAATGCACATGTAACAGCTGGCGCATTTTCCCTTGTCATATTCTATAAAGCCTGTATCCGTATTTTTGTGCATGGCTCCCGTCATACAGGTATACACGCACTCCGGTTTATCGCAGTGGCGGCAGAATATCGGCGCGCATTTGGACTGGCTGTCAATCACCACCCGGTTTCTGGCATCATTGCTCTCATGGCTGACCACGCAGGCCGTAACGCAGGTCAGGCAGCCGATACAGCGGCTTCTGTCGATTTTAATCCTGTACATGCCCATTTCCTCCTTTGCTTCCCGTAGTATCCGCTCCCCTTTCCGAAGTCTTTTCTCCTGGGCCATCCTCTTTTTCAAACCAAACAGGGGTTGATTTGTAGGAGGGCTCTTTGGAATAGGGATCGTAGATGGATGGGGTCAGCTTGTTGCACTCGATGTAATGGATGGGCGCATAAAGTTCGCCTTCTCCCACCTGGTCGGAAATTCTCACACAAAAACCAGCTTCCTGACCGTTAGCGGAATGTACCATTACCTTATCATTTTCACAGATTCCCTTTGCCCGGGCGTCTGCTGGATGCATATAAAGATATGCTTCCCTGGCAACTGCATCCTCGATAAACTGAACCTCCCTGGTGCGGGACTGTGTGTGCCACTGTCCCACGGATCCCCTTCCCGTGTTAAGCATATAGGGATATTCCTCAGTGAGGGGCAGGGGATTTTCTCTGGGCTCCTCAAACATGAACTGCGCCTTTTACTGGGGGTAAAGAAATTGCCGTCCCCGTAAAGCCTGCGCTGATCCTCCGCAAGCTCCTCTCCTTCGCGGAAAGGCCACTGGATGCCTTTGGAATTTTCAAGCCCCTCCCAGGTCACGCCTGTTATGTCACAGGGCATGCCTTTGGAACATTGCTTCATCAGCTCAAAGCAGTCTCTTGGAGTCTCCCAGCCCTTAAGCATGTCACCCATTCCCAGGGCCTTTCCCACACCCAATATAGCTTCATAGTCGGATATCTCATTCTCCCCGCGCGCAAGGCAGGGGCGCATAGCTGAAAGGCGACGCTCCAGGTTAATGTAGGTTCCCTCTTTTTTAATGCCGGGCACCACCGGGAAAAACACGGTGCAGTCCTCGGCGCTCTCGATGGTGTTGTAGATATCCTGAACCACATACAATTCCAGCTTCTTCACCGCCCTGGCAAATGTCTCGTTGTTAGTCCAGCTGTGGCGGGGATTGGTACAGAGGATCCAGAGGCCCTTGATTCTGCCCTCGTTGATTCCCTCAATAATCTGATTGTAGGTAGCAGTGGGTTTTCCGCCAGCCTGCTCTCGTCCACACCCAGAACCTCTGCGATTCTGGCCCTTCTGGCAGGGTTGGTGAAATCTCCTCCCCCATAAAATACAGCCGTGTTGCTGTAGGCTCTGGAGCCCATGGCATTGCACTGTCCCGTGATGGAGTTGGCTCCTGTTCCCGGCCGTCCGATGTTTCCTGTCATGAGAGCGAGGTTGATAATAGCCTGGGCTGTGCGCACCGCCTCGTACCCCTGATTCACGCCCATGGTCCACCAGAAGGAGACGCGCTTTCCTCTATGTATCAGCTCTGCCAGCTCCAGAATCTGTCCGCCGGAAAGCCCGGTGTTCTCCAAAGCCTCTTCCAGAGTGAATTTCTTTACAAATTCCTTAAACTCCTCAAACTTCTCCGTGTGGGCCTCAATGTAGGAGCTGTCAATATACCCCTTCTCAATCAGCACATTTGCCAGGGTATAGAAAAGAACCAAATCTCCTTTTCCCCTGACCGGATACCAGTAATCCGCATTCATGGCAGTTTCGGATTTTCTGGGGTCAATGACAATCACCTTCCTATCCGGGTCCTGATTCATCTTCACCCGCTTCCACAAAATGGGGTGGGCCACCACAGGGTTGGCGCCTACGAAAATGATGGTGTCCGAAAGCTCCAAATCCTTCAGGGTATACCCCGGGGCGTCGAAGCCGTAGCTCTGCTTGTGGGCTACAACCGCCGTGGCCATGCAAAGCCGGGTGTTTCCGTCCACATTGGTTTTCAGGTAGTTTCTCATCACATGGCCGAACAGTGCAAACTCCTCCACAGTCAGCTGCCCTGTGCTGATGCCCGCCACGCTCTCCTGCCCGTATTTGGCCTGGAGCTCCTTCAGCTTATCAGCCACATGAGAGAATCCCTCCTCCCAGGAAACTTCCTTCATCTGCCCGTCCGCCTGCCGGATTTTCGGCAATGGAGAAGACTTCACAACCGTCTGCTGCTTATCCAGGGAAAGGCCCTTGATACAGCAGAAACCGTCGTTGACCGGATATCCCTTGGTGGGAAGCACCTTGACGATTCTGTCGTTCTCCACGTAAAAATCCATATTGCAGTCCAGGGCACAGTAGTTGCAGGTTGATTGTACAATTTTCATCCTATTGTCCCTCCTAATTAGTATTTCACTCCGCTCCAGTAAATCCTGTGTTGAACCTCCGCTGTTTCCGGAAGCTCCACATCCTTTAACGCCCATTTCTTAAACTCTTCAAAGCCGGTTCTGTCCACAATATAGCCAATATGCTCCTTGCCTCCAGGCGCTTCCGGATCGATATACGCCCGCACGTACTCATAGGTATTTGTGATTATTTTTAAAATGCTCTCCTCGTCGGCCCATTTTATAAAATCCTCTCCCAGTCTTGGATTCTTTTTCCCCGTTCTCCCAAGGAGGGTCAGCCTGTAATATTTCTTCTCGCTGCGAACCCAGGCCCTGGTGGGGCACTGGAATCACGCACTCGCCGCAGCCGATGCACTTCTCATGATTCCGCCTTATCCTGTAGTTGACCATCTCAAGGGCGTCTGCCGATTTCTTTTGGCAGGCCCTCTGGCAGGCGCCGCAGCTGATGCAGCGGTCGGAGCGGTATTCCGGCCGGGTCATTCCCATGATTCCAAAATCATGCATTCTCACCTTGGCGCAGTCGTTGGGGCATCCGGTGAGCGCCACCTTCACGTGCAGGTCGTCGGGAAACACCGCCTTCTCAATCTTAAACGTAAACCCGCTGGTATCGTAACAGGCATAGGGACAGACCTTGTTACCCACACAGGCTGAGATATTGCGGGTGCCTGAGGCAGAGTATCCCTTTCCCGGTTCCGGCTGGTTGATGCCCATCCCCTGGATTACAGGCTGCAGCAGCTCATTGACCTTCTCCATATCCTCGTAGCGTATCCCCGGAATCTCAAAGCCCTGACGCACCGTCATATGGACGGAGCCGTTGCCGTAGGTCCCTGCAATATCCTGGATAACGGCCAGATACCGGGCGTCAAGATGGCCTCCCGGAACCCTCACTCTCACTGCGGTCATCCCCCGCTCTTTCGTGACCCGGAATGCATTCTTCTTCAGTTTCTTTGTATTTACATCCACCTTTGCCGCCTCCTAATCCAAAAGATTCTTTCCCGTTGTGTAGGGGAACACGGGTCCGTCCACACATACATATTTGTCGCCGATCCGGCAATGTCCGCATTTTCCGATGCCGCAGCACATCTTGCGCTCATAGGACACCCATATATTTTCTTCCCCGAATCCCCGGTCCAGAAGCCCTTTTACGGCAAACCGCATCATGGCTGGGGGGCCTACCACCACTGCCTTAGCCCTGGAAACGTCTGCAAGCTCCAGTTCCGGTATGTAGCGCGTCACAAGCCCACCCTGCCTTCATACCCTTCCTCTGCGCCGTCTACCGTGAGGATCAGGTTCATCCTCTCATTCCAGCGTTTGAAGTCCTCCTCAAACAGCACGTCCTCAGGACTTTTAAATCCTGCAATCAAGGTCATGGACAGCCGTTCCTCCTGGTGTCGGGCAAAATACTCAATTACGCCTCTCACAGGCGAAACTCCCGTTCCCCCTGCTATAACCACCAGCTCGCTGCCCTTATAGCCCTCCAGGTCAAAGCCGTTGCCATAGGGACCGCGATGAACAGCTTATCGCCCACATACCGCTCAAAGACCTCGTCCGTAACCTTTCCCACCCGCCGGATGGTCAAATCCACATAGTCCTCCCCTATGCCGCTGACAGAGATGGGGGCCTCCCCAAACCTGGGAATGGAAACCTCAAAAACTGTCCCGGCTTCACCTGGCCTTTGTAGCTCATAGAGAAGGTATACTCTATCTCTGTGTGCTTTTTCACACGCAGAATCTCTGATAAAAATGGGGCGTACTCGTTTACATTCATCCTCTTACACCTCCTTTTCCATATCTGAAATGCGGTTTACACAGGCTGAAAACGATATGTATTCCGGACAAATGTCGTCGCACCGTCCGCATCCCACGCACATCTGGTACCCGAACTGCTTGTTGAAATCAGAAATTTTGTGAAGGACCTTAAACCGCATCCTCTCCCCGTTGGCCTTGCGGCAGGAACCGCCTCCTGCCACATCGGTATACCCGTCCACCATGCAGGAAGCGTGAACTCTTCTGCGCTCCCCGGCTCTGCCGTTGTCCTGGTAAAAAATGTCCTGCATGGTAAAGCAGGCGCAGGTGGGACAGACAAAATTACAGCGGCCGCAGGCGATGCAGCGGCTGTCGTATTCCTTCCAGAAATCTGCCTTTACAAGCTGGGGGCCGCAGTTTTGTGGAAGAACTACCTTTACCGGATTTTCCGCAGCCTTATCCGGCGTCACCTCTTTGACTGTCACTTCCGTTTCCTCCCAGGCTTCCAGCAGTTCATCCAGCACAGCCCACCTGCTGTCTATCTCAACAGCTTTCCCCTCCTGCCTCACATTGAGGCTCCAGTGGTAATCCTCCGTACAGTTGGTTCCCATAGAAACGCAGAAACCGCTTTCACAGCTGTCCCTGCACCCCATGAGAACGATGTACACCTGCTCCCTCAGACGTTTATAGTAGCCGTCCTGGAAGCGGTTCTTCAGATATATCTCATCCAGCCGTTTCATTGCGTGTACGTCGCAGCTGCGCATAAATAAAACCGCCGGCTTTCTGCGCTCTGCATCCGCTTCCTTCACCTGTTCCTCCGTAAAATAAAAAGAATCTGGGTGATTGGAAGGAGGGCCTCCTTAAAGGAATAGTGGGATTTCACATCCCATTCCAAATCCTCCCACTGCTTCAGTTCACCGTACCGGACCACGTCCGTGTCCGAATACATGCCTTCTCCCTTCATCTTCACAGGGCCCAGAAGGACGTAATCCCGGCTTAATGTCTCAATCAGCCGCTGTATTCCCTCTCTCTGCAATAGATATCCCATATCGGTACGCTCCTCTGCTTTTGTTAATTTTTTAACTATATATAGTATAGCAGGGTTGCACAAAAACAGCCGTGATTTACATCACGGCTGTTTTAAAATAATTGCTCAATTCTCCGGTATCCCGGACATAAATTCTGTTTTTTTCGATAGAAATCAATTGCAGCTCCGTCAGATGTTTTACCTGTCTGGATACGGTTTCCCGCTTGGAGCCCAGCATATCGGCCAGATAGGTGATGCTCAGGCTCATATCGATGAGCGTCCCTCTGTCTGTTTTCACACCGTTGTCCTTGGCCAGCTTAAAAAGCTTGGCTGCAAGACGCTTCTCACCGCTGAGGGCGTTGGTGGTATTTTTCAGCTGTCTGTAAAGACGGCGGATCCGAAGGGCCATAGAATCCATCACCGCTCTGGCAAGGGCGCCGTCCTTCTCCATCACATAGAGAAACCGCTCCCTGGGCATAACCATCACCAGGGAGTCTTCCCGGACTTCGCAGTTGACGGAGGCGGGAAGGTTCTGGAACATGACCTCATTCAGCAGATTACCGGGACCGAATGCAAATATAACCTTCTTCTCCCCCAGGGGATTCAGCTTGTAGAGGGAGGCCATTCCTTCAGCCAGAATATAAAGGCAGTTGTTGTCTTCCTTGTCGAAAAATACGTGCTGCCCCTTTTCATACCGCTTAAAATACGCAAAGGCCAGTATCTCCGAACGGCTTCCAGGACCGGCCGCTTTCAGTATGTCCGAAACCTCAAAAATGTCCATCCATAACCCCCACAATCAATTCTGCAAGTTTGTCCAGCTCTTCATACCTGTAAACTGCTTTTGAAGGAGCGCCCCCTGTCCCACTCCGCCCGCTCTGATCCACTTCCCCGTCCGACACGTAGGCCAGCACAGTATCCGGCCTGCACACGGGAACCGTTGATATCTCCTGCCTTACAGTCTCCAGTTTCAGATAGCCGGAATTTTCTGTCCCTCCAGAAGGATCAGATCCGCCTCGGGAAAACAGGAAAAAAGTCTCCGGCCTCCAGCCCGGCGGCATCCTTCACCATGGAGAATTTCGTACCGGAGTACACTACGGTTCCACAGGCTCCGGCTTCCTTCATGCGGCGGCTGTCCGTACCCGGTACGTCGGCGTCAAAGTCATGTCCGTCATGTTTGATAACCGCCGTCCGTATGCCTGCTGAGGACAGAGTTTTCACCAGTCCTTCCAGGAGGGTGGTCTTTCCCGTATCTTTCCTTCCGCTGACGGCTATTACAGGCGTCCCGGAAGTCTGAAGTTTCTCAAGAATTTCCGGGGAATTTACATTGGTAAACCAGGTATCCGGAATATGTTCCGCAGCCGTGTCCACCACCAGACAGTTGAGTTCAGAGAGAAATTCCATCATACGGTAATTCCCCTCCTCGATAGCCCCCGTAAGCCCCGGCATACAGGATTGGGAATAATAACCGCACACAGGATGGATCCGGCCGTCTCTGGTTCTCCAGAGAACCGCGTCATGCTCAGGCCCTATGCGGTTCATCAGAGCCTGGAACATGTTCCTGCGGAATAAGGGCATATCACAGGAGACTACAAAGAATCCCCCGGCTCCGGTCTGCCGGAAGCAGGACCAGATTCCTCCCATGGGGCCTATGCCGCCGCCGTCGGGCATCCTGGGTATGTCCTTTACACGGACAATCCCGTCCTTACCGCCTGTGGTATCCTCCCCGTCTGCCGTGGAGATCACACAGGGCAGGCCCAGGGGCCGAAGCTCCTCCTTTATCCGGTCCAAAAATGTCCTGCCCCCCAGTGTTAGCTGCCCCTTATCCACGTATCCCATGCGCCGTCCCCCGGCCTCCCCATGAGAATCAGGCTTCTCCAATCCTTCTCCATAACGAATCTCCCTTTCACACGCCATTGAGCTCCAGCAGCCTGCATGCCAGCTGGAAGTACAGTACCAGACTCACCGCATCCACTATGGTGGTAATCAGCGGCGCCGCCATAATCGCAGGATCCATATGGAATACCTGCGCTGCTATGGGCAGGATACAGCCGATGGTCTTGGCGACGATAACGGTAGCCAGCAGGCTCAGCACAACCGTCAGGCACAGCATCTCCTGTCCGGGATAAAGGAACAAAAGGCGGACATAATTAACCAGCCCCAGAAGAATGCCCACGATCATCCCCACCCTCAGTTCCTTCCATACAACCCGGAACAGATCCGACGGTTCAATCTCTCCCACAGCCATACCGCGGATAATCATAGTGCTGCTCTGGCTGCCTGCATTGCCCCCTGTGTCCGTGAGCATGGGGATAAAGGTCACAAGGAGGGGGATCACCGCAAAGGCAGTCTCATACCTGGCCAGTATCCCCCCTGTAATCATACTGCTGATCATAAGGATCAGCAGCCAGGCCAGACGGTTTTTGGCCAGTGCAAATACACCCGTCTTCAAATAGGGCTTCTCACTTGGAATCATGGCCGCCATCTTCTCAAAATCCTCCGTGGCCTCCTGCTCCATAACATCCACCACGTCGTCCACTGTTACGATTCCCACCAGACGGTCCTCATGATCCACCACGGGAAGGCTCAGAAGGTCGTACTTGCGGAAGCCCTCCGCCACCTCCTCCTGGTCGTCGGTGGTTACCGCCTTAATCACATGAGTGTCCATTATATTGCCGATAATTTCCCCGTAGGTGCATCAGAAGCTCCTTCACCGTCACCACCCCCTCCAGGGTCCGCTTGGCGTCCATAACATAGCAGGTGTAAATCGTCTCCTTGTCCACGCCATGTTTGCGTATATAGGCAAAGGCCTCCTCCACCGTCATTGTCTTTTTAAGCCCCACATACTCCGCCGTCATAATGCTTCCCGCGCTGTTCTCCGGGTACTGGAGAAACTGGTTAATCAGCTTGCGGGTGCCGGGGGTGGAATTTTTAAGCACACGCTTAACCACATTGGCCGGGAGCTCCTCCAGCATATCCACCGCATCGTCCACAAACAGGTCGTTGACAATGGCGCTCAGCTCATTGTCGGTAATGCTGTTGATAATATGCTCCTGCTTTTCCACAGGCAGGCAGGCGAACACATCGCTTGCCAGCTCCTTGGAAAGCATCCGGTAAACCACTACCGTACCCTCGGAGTCCAGCTCCTCGATGAAGGAGGCGATATCCACCTCGTTCATCTCTCCCAGCTTTTCCTTTAAAAGCCGGAACTGCCTGCTGTCCAGCAGATCCATAAGTTCCTTTAAGTTAAAATTCTCCTGCATGTTTTTCCTTTCATGAAGGGTACTTATCCATGAAAGCAGCACACAAAATAGCCATAATTACACAGTATTCCCATACTTCATGTAATCCATGGCTATCATCATAAACGTATCTTAATTACAGTCTATTGTTAACGGCAGTGAAAGCAAAGGGAGGCCACAGCCGCGCACAAAGCTCCCACCACCATACGCTTATGATAATTGTCTGCTTCCATCTTACGACTTCGACCTTCCACTCTGGTTCACTTCCTTTCCTTGTTAATTTTATATCCGTATCAAGCATACCAGCATCCTGAGTTAAAATCAACCCCTAATTTTCACCAGATTTTTCTAAATCATATCTGAAAAGAATATCTCACGGCCCGGGATTTTTTTCATAGTATAAATTATATTCTCAAAAGACAGGAGTATTTCATATGATTGAATCCACAGTAGCGCTGACTCCCCTGCACTACGTTTATCTCATAGGCGTTATAGTCATTCTGACCGTCATGGTTATGCGCAGGGATACGCCGGCTGTGTGCATCGCTTTTCTTTTTCTTCTGGGTCTTATAGGCCTGGGCTCTCTTACAGGCGGTATTATGACTGTGTTTAACGCCATTCTCTATGCAGGCAGGGAATTTATGGAGGTGATGGCAACCATTGCCCTTGTGACGGCCCTTTCCAGGGCGTTAAAGGATTTGGGCAGCGACTATCTGATGATGGTTCCCATGTCCAGAGTTATGAAGACTCCCTCCCTTACATGGTGGCTCCTGGGCCTGACCATGTTTCTCTTTTCCCTGTTTCTCTGGCCTTCCCCTTCCGTTGCTCTGGTGGGCGCCATTATGCTTCCCCTGGCCGTAAAAGCAGGTTTGAATCCCCTGACTGCAGCCATGGCTATGAACCTCTTCGGCCACGGATTTGCCCTCAGCTATGATGTTGTAATTCAGGGCGCACCTGCCGTGTCTGCTGCTGCGGCAGGTATCGGCGCCACGGATATTCTCCGTCAGGGCCGGCCTCTCTTCTGGATTATGGGCATTGTTACCGTCCTGGCCGCATATCTGTTAAACAGAGGCGAAATGAACGCCAAAGGCATACGCCTGTCCATTCAGGGGGATGTGGCAAAAGGTCCGTCGCCGCAGAACCCCGGCGCCGCCATGGCTATGGCAATCCTGACGCCTCTGGCCTTTACAGGAGATATTGTACTGATGCTGGCCTTCGACTTAAAAGGCGGGGACGCCACCAGCATGGTGTCCGGAACAGCCTGATACTCATGTGCCTGGGCGCTTTTCTGGGTTTTGGAAAGGACTCCCTGGAAAAGGTAACCGGATATGTGACAGATGGTTTTCTTTTTGCTATGCGCATCTTTGCCCCGGTTATTATAATCGGCGCCTTTTTCTTTTTAGGAGGAGAAGGAATCTCCACAATTATGGGGGAAGGAGTTTCTTCCCAGGGCATAATGAGCGACTGGGCCTGTGGCTGGCGCACAACGCCCCTCTGAACAAATATATGGCGGCCTTCATCCAGATGGCGGTGGGAAGCTTACAGGGCTGGACGGCTCCGGCTTTTCCGGCCTGCCTCTCACCGGCTCCCTGGCAAAGACCTTCGGGTCTGCAACCGGGGCCTCCGTCCCTGTGATGGCTGCTCTTGGTCAGATAACGGCTGTCTTTGTAGGCGGCGGCACCATCGTACCCTGGGGTCTGATCCCTGTGGCTGCCATCTGCAATGTAAGCCCTCTGGACCTGGCCCGCAAAAACCTTGTGCCGTATGCCTGGGCTTTGTATGTACCTTTATCGCAGCCTGCTTCCTTCTTTAATCTGAAGAGCAGGATAATAGTGCCGCACACGGGGAAGGAACCTTAAGTCCCTGTGTGCTAATAACAAGGAGGAACCTTATATATGTGCGGAATTGCAGGTTTTTATAATCCCTTTGACCATTATCTCAAAACCAACCACCATTACGAAGAAATCCTGTCATCTATGGCCCGGGTTCTAAACCACCGGGGGCCCGATGATTCCGGCCTGTGGCTGGGAGAACACGGAGGGCTGTCCCACGCCCGCCTGTCTGTCATCGACCTTACAGGAGGAAGGCAGCCCATGGTAAAATCAGGGGCGGGCCAAACCTTTTCCATCGTCTACAACGGAGAGATTTACAATACGGAAGAACTCCGCCAGGAACTCATAAACCGGGGACATTCCTTCCAGACCTCCAGCGACACGGAAGTGATTCTTACCGGCTACATGGAATTCGGACCTGACTTTGTAAAACGCCTCAACGGAATCTTTGCCTTTGCCATCATGGATACGGCCAGAAAACGCCTCTGCCTCTTTCGTGACCGGGCCGGAGTAAAGCCCCTCTTTTATACCATAAGGGGAGAGGAACTTATTTTTGCTTCCGAACTCAAGGGAATTCTGGCCTATCCCGGCGTGAAACCCCGGCTGGACAGAGACGGGCTCAACGAGATTTTTCCATCGGGCCTGCCAGGACCTGCGGCAGCGGTGTGCTAAAGGGCATGGAAGAGCTTCTTCCGGGGCATTTTATAATCTGCTCACAGGAGGGTTTTCTCCAAAAAAGTTACTGGAAGCTGGAAAGCCTGCCCCACCGGGACAGCTACGGGAAAACCATTGAAAAGACGGCCTTTCTCGTAAAAGACGCAGTGACAAGGCAGATGGTTTCCGACGTGCCCATCTGCACCTTTCTCTCAGGGGGCGTAGATTCCAGCCTGGTATCTGCCATCTGTGCCGGGGAACTGAAAAACAGGGCAGACGCCTCACCACCTTTTCCTTTGACTTTGTGGACAATGACAAATTTTTCAAAGCCAACTCCTTCCAGCCGTCCCAGGATCGTCCCTTCGTAGACAGGATGGTCCGGTATCTGGACTCCGACCACCACTATCTGGAATGCGGAAACCTGACCCAGGCCGACCGGCTGTACGACTCTGTGCTGGCCCATGATCTGCCTGCCATGGGGGATATCGACTCCTCCATGCTTCAGTTCTGCTCCATGGTCAAAGAACATAATAAGGTGGCCCTCACAGGAGAATGCGCAGATGAAATATTCGGAGGATACCCCTGGTTCCACAAAAAGGAATGCTTCAAGGCCCGCACCTTCCCCTGGACCATGAATCTGGATACCCGAAAAGCGCTCCTCAAAGACAGCTTTCTGGAATATCTGGATATGGATGATTATGTGAGAAATGCTTATGAACGCTCAGTGGCAGAAACCCCAAGACTGGCTGAGGACACCCCTGAAGAGGCCCGCCGCAGGGAGATCGCCTACCTGAACCTGCGCTGGTTTATGCAGACTTTATTGAACCGCATGGACCGCACCAGCATGTACTCCGGCCTGGAAGCCGGGTGCCCTTTGCAGACCACAGGATTATGGAGTATGTGTGGAATGTGCCCTGGGATATGAAAACCAGGGACGGGGTGGTGAAAAACCTTCTGCGCCAGTCGGGAAAAGGACTTGTGCCGGAGGAAATTCTGTTCCGGCGCAAGTCCTTATCCCAAAACCTACGATACGGCTTACGAAACTCTTCTTGTGAACCGGGTCCGTGAAATGATCGGCGACAGTTCCTGCCCTGTGATGGATTTTCTGGACAAAAGGAAACTGGAACAGTTCCTCACCAGCCCCTCGGACTACGGAAAGCCCTGGTACGGACAGCTGATGGCAGGGCCCCAGATGCTGGCTACATCCTTCAAATTAACTTCTGGCTAAAAACTTATAAAATCGAAGTTCTTTAAAAAGACCGGCGGAAAAATAAAATATTCAGGTATGCCCCAGGGCGCGTGGCCGAAATCTGCTTTCCGTCAGCGGGGCGGGAAGAAAGGCTCAAACAGACCCCTGATGCCTGTCTGTTTTTAAATCCTGGGAATAAAAGGCATACCGGTTTTTCCCACGGGCTTTGGCATCATAGACGGCCATGTCGGCTTTCACAAAGAGCGTGTTGTAATCCTCCCCGTCCTCAGGAGATACCGCGCCGCCTATACTGCAGGAAATGTTCAGCTCTCCTACGCTCAAATCCCCTATGCCGGATACGGAACCGCACAGGCGGCCGGCCCACCGGGCCGCCTCCCCGGGCGTCCGATTCCCCCAAGAAACGCCACAAACTCATCTCCCCCCACTCTTCCGATGACCCCCGCATCCCCCAGAGTCTCCCGGAATACCTCTGCCACCCGGCGCAATACCCTGTCCCCCTGGTAGTGTCCCAGAGTGTCATTAACCTGTTTAAAATTATCCAGATCTATAAAGAACAATACGGAAGCCTCCCCCCTGCCCTGCTCCAGCAGCAGATCTACCTGCCGCCTAATCTCCTGGCGGTTGCAGAGCCTGTAAGAGAATCGGTTCTGGCATTCTCAAGGGCGGTCAGCAGCCGCTCATTCTGACGTCTCTGTTCCATATACTCTTCCGTAATATCCGTCCTCAAAAAAAGAACCAGTTTGCGGCTGTGGTCGTAATATACATATTTCAGGCATTTTCTTTCATACCCTCCCTCCGGCAGTCTGACGCCGTAAGTAAATGTGTGAACGCCTTTCTGGTCAAGGGCCTTCAATACCCGGTAAAGATCCGTCTCCCGGAGCACATATTCCCGATCCTCAGGCTCCACATACGCTTCCACGCATTTTTTTATCTCCGCCTGGTAATCCTCACTTTCCGCCGGAGGCGTGGACATAAGGCCTTCCTTCCGTAAAAATGTGGTGTAAGTACCTCTGGCTCCGTCCAGACAAATCAGGTAATCACAGCTTTTATACACAAATTGCGCCACAATCTGTTTCAACAAATTATACTCCTCTTCCTTCACCCGGCAAATTCCCCCCCGTTCCCGGTCCCCATTGCCCGTCCCAATGAACTTACTCTCCATCTGCAAGCCTGTCCCTTTCCTTACCCTATGTATCTTTGCTGCATGTATTTTGATTCATTGAATATCTGTATTCCATAGTAATTCATAATATATAATCTGTAGTGTACACTAGTATTGAGGTGAATCACAATGCATGATTACGTTAAAACATTAGGTACGGTCATCCGCAAAGCCCGTGAAGAACAGGGATTGTCCCAGGCTGCATTAGCAGAAAAGCTGGGCATTGATGTCCGTACCATAATCAATATTGAAAATTTCCGCGGGAACCCAAAATTCGAGGTTCTCTATCCTTTAGTTACCACGTTGCGTATTCCGGCCGACCGCATCTTCTATCCGGTATCTGAGATGTCCGACGATTATAAGCAGCAGCTGCTGTGGGAGCTTCAAAACTGCAGCAACCTGGAAGCCCAGTCTTTACTTCCCATTATCAGACAATTGATAAAACTCATAAAGGGTAATTCCGACTGAAAGAAGTACCCCTGATTTTCTACTATTTTACTACAGCATCTGGAAAAATACAATAAAATATTCTATATGATACATGTAATTCCTGTATTATAATACAGATAAAGCAGAAAAAATAAGCCGGCTGCAACACTTCTCACTCAGCCTGCTTACTTTTTCTGTTTTTTAATAGCCAGGACGCTGCTTAATAAAAGGCGCGCAGCGGGCGGCGTATGAATATTCAAACATATTCTATGCCATGGAAGCCGCAATCTGATCTGCCAATGCCTCCAGTTCCGCCATCTGCGGCTCCTTCAGCGAGGACTTAAGAGTCACCGTATTCTCCAGAATTGTCATATTCTTCATGGAGCCGAGGAGCTCCCGCATCTGTTTTCCTGACATTACGCCCCAGGAACCGTTTTCTATAATTGCCACAGTCCTGTTCTGGAGGCTGTGGGCTTTCATATCCATCAGCAAATGCTCCATATTGCTGAAAATACCTCCGTTGTAAGTTGCCGACGCAAATACAAGATGGCTGCAGCGAAACGCCTCGGAAAGGATGACGGAGGGATGGGTGGCGGAAACGTCATACATAGCGATGCCCTTCACTCCCCTGTCTCCCAGCAGACCGGCGAGAATATTGGCTGCATTTTCCGTATTGCCGTATATGGAACCATAGGCGATCATCAAAGCCCTTTCCTCCGGTTCATAACTGCTCCAAGTCTTATATTTGTCCATATACCACTGGATGTTTCTGCGCCACACAGGGCCGTGGAGAGGGCAGAGAACCTGGATATCAAGGGTGGAAACTTTCTTCAGCAGCGTCTGCACAGAAGGCCCGTATTTCCCTACAATATTGGTATAATACCGTCTGGAATCATCCAGCCAGTCCCTCTCAAACTGAAGCTCGTCTGCAAAGAGATTGCCGTTCATGGCTCCGAAGGTTCCGAAGGCGTCTGCGGAAAAGAGGACCTTATCCTTCATGTCGTAGGTCACCATAACCTCCGGCCAGTGGACCATGGGGGCCATGAGGAAAGTGAATGTATGTTCCCCGGAGGAGAAGGTATCATTTTCCTTAACAATCACAGTCCTGGAATCGATGTCAAAATTGTAAAACTGCTTGATAATAGGCACCGTCTTTGCATTGCAGACAATTTTCACATTGGGATACCTGAGGACAATTTCCCCCAGCGTGGCACAGTGATCCGGCTCCATGTGGTTCACCACAACATAATCCAAAGGACGGCCCTTTAGAATAGATTCTATATTTTCAAAAAATTGTTCGGCAATCGCCCGGTCCACCGTATCGAAAAGCACCGTTTTCTCATCTGTGAGAAGATATGCATTATAGGAAATACCTTTGGGAATCGGGTACGCATTTTCAAACAGAGCCAGCCTGCGGTCCGTTCCCCCGACCCAAAACAGCTGTTCATTCATTTTTTCACACAGTACATATTGGCCTTCCTTTCACCAAGAATTCGTTAAAATATAATCAATATATCGTTTCGATTAGAAGTATACTACATTTTACCCCAATTGTCACTGTATTATTTGGGATACAAGAAAAGGCCTGCCTGAAGGGCGCCGCAGGCAGAGCCTGCCGCCAATCTACTGTATTATCGTTACATTTTCACCCAGAACCCGGTAATTTTCCACCGGATTTCCTTTGCATTCCAGAACGTTCAGCTTCTCAAGAGCCGTCAGGGGTTTTAAATCCGTCACGTAATTGCCGCTTATGTCCAGCCTCTCCAGATTCATAAGGCCGGAAACAAATTCCAGGCCGGTGAGCTGGTTATCCGCCAGGCTCAGGCTCTTAAGCCCGGGATAGTTCGCCAGAAAATCCAGATGTTCGTTCAAATTAACTTTGTCATAATCCACATACACGATTCCTCCTCCTCCGCTGATCTGAACGTTTTTGTACAGCTTCATTCCGTCCATCTCAAGGCGCTCCAGCGTCTGGCTGGGAGTCAGTTTTGAGAAATCCAGTTCACACTCCACGCCGTTTAAATACAATTCCTTTAAGGCGGGCATTCCAAACAGGCCGGATATATCCTTATAGGTGGCCACGCCCGTGAGTTCCACTATCTCCAGGGCCGGGACAGAGGTAACAAAATTCCAGCTGGTATCGGAGGATATGTAGGAACATTTCAGATGTCTCAGGTTCCAAGCCCACTGAAGGAAGCCGGGGAGTCAATGGTCACACGCTTCAGGGAAAGCTTTTCAAGAGCAGTCATGCCCGGCAGATACCCAACCGTATCCATGCCGGATAGATCCAGCGTCCTAAGATTTGTAAGGCCTCTCAGATCCGGCTTTTCGCAGCCGTAGGGAACTTCCAGGGACAGAGATTCCAGCCCCGTCAGACCGGATACGGAGTTCATGTCCTTCAGCTCACCGCAGGATTCAATGGTCAGGGACGTAAGGGCGGGGGCTCCCTCCAGAGGATCCAGATTCAGCAGTTCCCCGCGGGACAGGGCAAAGGACCTGAGAGACGGCATGTTTTTCACAAAACCGATATCGCGGATTCCCTCCGACTCCACGGACAATTCCTCCAGCCCATCCATCACATAGAGCACCGAAAAATCCGTAACCTCATGGCAGTAGGTGAGGGTAAGGGACTTAAGGGATTTCATATTAGCCAGAGGCTTAATATCCGTAAGGTAAGAACCTCCCACCTCCAGCCGCTCCAGTCCGGAAAATTCACCGAGCCCCTCCAGGCTTCTGAGCCCGCCGGTTATGGACAGCGACTTCAGCCCGCCCGGATTCTCCAGGCCTGCCGCCACCTCAGCAGGAGTTTCGCTGTAACAGCCCAGAGATTCCAGTTCCAGCCCCTCGATCTCCTGGGGATTCAGGTAATTTGCCACATTCAGGGCTTTAAGACCGTGAAAGCGCGTCAGAGCTTTCATATTCAAATCTGCATTGTCACGGGGAAACTCCAGCCACGTGAGGAAAGCCTGTGGATCTTCTCCCGGATCATCAAAGCTGTATCCCACCATGATGTAATCGCCGGAATATCTGTATTCCAGCCATTTAAAAGCCGCCAGCTCCTCATCGCTGAGGCTGTCTGCAGGCTTGCCTGAAACTGCGGCCGCCATATCTCCAAATATGCCGGTCAGGGCTTCCTTCTTCCCTTCCGGCTCTCCCGTTCCTGTATCTGTTTCATAGGCGAAGGAGGCGGCGGCTGGCCTGCGGGTATCCCGGACTAAATCCTTTTGAATATTGATAATAAGCGCAGATGCCATCAGCAGAATACATCCGGCCGCCAGGGCGGCTCCCCCTTTCCATCCGTAGGATCTTCCCGCCTTTTAGGAGCCGGGTTGTAAACCGGCACATAGTTCCTCTTCATCGGTTCCTCTGCCAGCCTTACATTACCGCTTCCCTCGTCCTCCAGCACATAGCGGGACTTGCAGTATTCACACACTGCCATATTGGGATTTTTCTCATCCAGTTTTAAAGTGCCGTTGCAGGCAGTACATCTGAGTTCTGTCAGCTTCATATATGCATTCTCTCTCTCATAGGTAAATTGAAGCGTTAGGGGCGCTCCATTGCTTTATTCTACCAGATCTTTCTTCCGGCTGCAACGTCTATAACCGGTGGTTTCCGGCAGGATTTTCAGGATACGGTTCTTTACTGGTTGGCAAAAGACAGCCGCCTGCTGCTGCAGACGGCTGTCCTGAATATTAAAACCACTATGTGCCGGACACCCTTTCCCCCGTCATGGCTTCCGGCTGCCAAAGACCTGCGCCAGATAAAGGGCCCCCAGCGGATTACAGATCAAAGATTTCAAAATCATCTTCGTCATCCTCAGGCACAGGCTCCGGTTTTCTTCTGTCCGGCTCCGGTGTTTTTACAGGAGGTTTAATCTCAGGACGAGCCTGGACAGGACGTGCAGGTACGCTTGTGCAGGCGGCCTCCCGGTGTTCCCTCAATTCCCTTGCGGAGTCCCTGGAGCTGCCTGAGGGTACAGGGTTCCTCTGTCCCGGCTCATACTCCTGCCGGTATTCATCTTCCCCCTGATCATAATAGCCGTCGTCCCCGGAGCCATCCTGGTATTCGCCCTCAGCCCCGTCCTCATCCTCATAGACATCTTCTTCGTAGAAGTCATCCTCATATTCATCCTGATACGGTTCTTCGCTGTCGTAATCATCTTCCTGATCCGGCAGATCCCCGGAGCCGTCTGCAGGCGCTCTCCTGCCCCGGCGTTCCCCCGGGATGGCCCTGCCCCGGCCGCCTGTACCGTTATCCTTTTTTCTCAGCACAACCACCAGCACCAGAACCAACAGGCCTACTGCAATAAGAATGGCTGCAACCAGGAATATCTGGAACATCTTATAATCATCACAAAGTTTGTCATAGGTGTCTGCCAGCTGGTCGTAATCAGCCTTGGATACCATGCTCTGGACGGCCGGATCCTCAAAGTAACGCTGAATGGTCCGCTCCGTATCTTTCATGTCGTAACGGTAGAAATTCGTCTCTCCCGCCTCGTTCATACCGTAGACAATACAATACTGGTGCTCCGTCTCGCCGCCCCATACCCAGCCGCGCACTTTGTTGTTATCATCAATATTGATAATACTCTCCTTAAAGCCTTCCGGTATCTTTACAGATTCATCCGGCTCCAGAACCGTAATCTCGCGCTTGGATATCTTCATCTTAACGCCGGTAGCCAGACCCGACCCCTCCGCACTGGCGCCTCCCTCGGCCTTCGTAACCACAATGACATATTCCTTCGTGGTCTCTCCGTCCTGGGCCGTAACCTTGCAGGTCACCCGGTTCTCGCCCATCTGCAGATCTTCATAGCCGGATACTACATTGGTGGCGTTATCATCTGTGCTTTTTGCAGTGACAATCAGCTTCTCCACATCTGTCCCCACCGTTACGGAGTAGGTGTCCACATCCGGCGAAAACTGAGGCGTCAAAGTTCCGGGAGATACCTGAAGGGATTGAAGGGTGGCATCCTTTGATGCGGTCTGGAGCGCCCCCACCGTCACGGTGGAGCTGCCCACCTGATCCACCGTCACCAGCTGGGAGTTGGAATCATACACCTCCTGGCTGGTAACTGTGATTTTGCTGGTTCCCGCTGTTCGTGCATTGAACTTAAGGGTGAAGGCCAGCGTCTTGGTGTTGGGCGTTCCTCCGTCCCCACGGACGCGGACAGCCCCGGCGTCCCCCTCCGCATTGGTGCCGCTTACAAACTCCAGCACATTGGCGTCGTAGGCCAGCATCACGTTGACGCTTTCCAGATTCTCACTGCTGGTTACCTTCATATTTACGCTCACCTGACCGCCCACCGTTGCGGAGGGGTCGGAAAAAGCGATTCTTCCGTTGGCCGCCCATGCCGTAAAGGCGCCGGCGGATATGGTCATCAGCATCACAAAGGCCGCCGCAGCTGCTGCGGCCCTGCGTCTCATTCGTTTTATCATATGAACTCCCACTTTCTGATCGTAATGTTTCCCGTAACTGCCTGTCAGGACTGAACCTCCACAATGGTGATATTGCTTCCTCCGGGCCCGCTTCCGCTGCTGTCGCCAGGGCTGCCCGGACCTCCCGAACCTCCCGGTCCCGCGCCGCCTCCGCCGCTGCTTCCGCCTCCGTCAACGGGCGCAGTTGCGCTTCCCGGAACGGCGCCTCCTGCCTGGACGGCTATATGAATGGTATAATTGCGCGTACTTCCATTCTGGCTGTAACGGTAACAATGATATCCATACCGTTGCCCGGCACTGCCACAGAGCCTGTTCCTCCACAGATGCATTGGAGTCAAAAGCCGTACCATAAACCGAAAGGCTGGTTACAGAAGTGTCTACAATCAGATTATATTCCTGAGTGTCCTTATTAAAGGACGGAGTAAGGCTGAAGCCCTCCACTCCCAGGCCTGAAAGCTTGTTGTTGGGGCTTCCGTCTCCGGTAGGAGCCACGCAAGCCTGTTCAGGCATATTGGAATACACAGGAATGTGAAATTCCAGCGCCGAATTTTTAAGATCCGCAGTGTAAGCCTGGGCGAGCTTTGCAGCTCCGAGGCCGCTCCCTGGATATTGCTCATATACTGATGCTTGTACAGGTTTGCACCCTGGACGTTAAACTTCTTCAGATAGAAGGTATTCTGCCCTGCTTTCACATAATTATCGCCGTAATTCTGGGCTCCGCCCCGGATGGACTTCTCCACCGTGTTCCAGGGACGGCCATAGCTGCCGGACTGGGAGGCGTAGCGCAGCCCCATCTCAATAGCCGACATGGATCCGGACTGGTATGCCTCCACATTGAAAAAGTTATAGTAACCTTCATACCCTGAATAACTTCCGGATATGAGGGGACTTGTACCGTTATTGCCCTGCTCCTGGAGAATCATGGCTGCCAGGACATAGGGGCTTACTCCCGACTGGGCCCCTGCGTTCATTATAATGTCGATGTAAGGCGAGGCGCCGCCTCCTGGATTTCCTTCCCCTCCGTTACTCCCGCCTGCGCCTGTAACTGCCGTGGGCCCTCCAGGCTTTGTTCCGCACCGCTTCCCGGCCCCTCCAGGCTTACGCTGGAAGCCACCAGATTCCTCTCTCTGGGCGTTATAGAAGCGTGAGGCCCTTCCAGGCTCACTTCCCCGGAATTTCCCTGTGGGCCGCCCGAACTGCTCTCCTCCGTTCCCGGACTGCCGGAACTGCCGCTGCCTGCCGTCCCCGACACTCCCGGTCCATGCTGGCTGTCGTCATAGGTAGAATTCGCCCTTGAGCCGGAACTTCCTCCCGGCCCTGCAACGCCTGCGCCCGGTCCGCCTCCCGGTCCGCCCGAACTGCTGCCTCCCCCTGAAAATCGCTGCCTCCGGTTCCCGTAGAACTGGTTGTCCCCGACAGAAAGGTGCCGGCCACAAGCCCGTTAAGCCCCTCCCTCGTCTGTGTACTGCCGTCATATTCATGGGACAGAAACTGGAACACATAAGTCTCGTCCAGGAAGTTCCTGGGATCCATGTAATACCGGATTATATCGGTGGAGGCCGCCACCCAGTTGCTCCCGTCCAGCCCCGTCCAGGTGCTGTTATCCCAGTTGTAGGCTCCTGATTCCACGGATTTCCATGAAGATACGCTGCCCGTGGCCACCAGGTTGCGGCCCAGCAGGCTTTCATTTTCAATTACGGTATTCCAGTCCAACCCGGTATTCTTGGCCTTAAATACCCAGTTAGGGTACTGGACATGGAGCTGGCGTAAACCGTTCTTATAGCTTTCCGGGAATCCCTGTGAAGTCAGATATGCTTCAAAGTCCGCATCTGGCGTGTAAGAAACAGGAAGCCGCACATAAGCAGAGGATACGTATCCTGTGTTCACTGCCCCGTTGCTCCCTGCGTACTGAATCTGATACCATGTTTTTCCGTCCGTTCCGGTCTGCTCTCCGACCACGGTTATGGCAGCTCCTGCTGCCAGTCTGCCCACTGCAGCGAAGCCGGTTCCGGCTCCGCTGCGGACATTCAGTGAAGTGGCCTTGACCGTGGCCGCCCCTATATATGCATAAGAATCAAATATCTTAAAATGTGTGGAAAACGACGCCGGTGTTTCCACCGCCAGCATCAGGCCCAGCACAAGCGCCAGCGCCCTTCTATACTTTTTTCCCTTCATATATGTACATATCTCCCGTATTTTCATCATATCCAGAAAAGGAATGATTTTCTATTTTTGACATTACTCCTATTATAATGACAAAAGCTGTCATATGTCAACAAAAACGGGGGATTCTTCATACAATGATCCGATTTGTAAGAAAAGTTTAAATTTTATGGCAGTTCTTTCCATCTCCCAAAAAATTATTATAATATGGCGTACAGCCCGTGAAAATGTCATGGCTTCCACCCCCTCCTTTGCATAGACCGGGTATCGCCTGATAAGCCGTCCGCCCAGGTATAATCGATGGAGCCCACCTGCTGTCCCTTCCGCACAGGCGCTTTAAGGACGGCGGGAATGCGCTTTGTGATCTGCACAGCTTCATCCTCCTTCAGCAGGAGAGGCAGGTGCATCTCCTCCGGTTTTAATCCCAGAGAGAGGCCGGTCATACCCCTCTGGCCTCCTTCCTCCCAGCACAATCCTCCCGTAACCGGAATTTCTCCCAGGTTTTCCTCCTGAAATACATCCCGCATCCGGAAATTTTCCAGGCCATAGTTGTACAGCTTTCTGGCGTCTGTCCATTTGTAAGTTTTGTGGGGCGGCCAGCCGCAGCCTAAAAGAGCAATAATGTAGGTTCTCCCTTCATTTTCCATGGCTCCCACATAGGAATACCCGGCTCCTCCTGTAAATCCTGTCTTGCCGGAGAGCACCCCCTCCATCATGGTAAGCATTGCATTGTGATTGCAGCAGTTATAACTGCGCTTTCCCGCCAGGTCAGTGAAATAGTGGTTCTGGGTCTGTGTTATCTTAAGGAATTCATCCTTTTTCGGCGACTGGGTGACGCAGTAACGCATGATCTGGGCCAGATCCGTAGCTGTGGTGGAATGAATGCGTTCTTTGCCCTCCTGATCCTTCCCCGCTCCGTCCAGGCCGTTAGGAGTTATAAAATAGGTGTTTTCACAACCCAGGCTCCTGGCCTTCTGGTTCATAAGCGCTGCAAATTCCTCCGTACTCCCTCCTATGTGCTCGGCAATCATGACGGCTGCGTCATTGTAAGACTCCAGCATCAGGCATAGAGCAAATCCTCCAGCCGGTATTCCTCGCCTGAGCGCACTCCCAGATGGACTTTGGGCTGTGAAGCCGCATAGGAGGAGGCAGTGACCTTGTCGTCCAACCCTCCCAGCTCCAGGGCCAGGATACACGTCATAATCTTTGTGGTGCTGGCCATAGGGCGGATGATATCCTGCCCTTTGCCGTAGAGGACCCGGCCTGTACTGCCGTCCATAAGCACAGCGGACTGGGCATAGAGCTTGAGGAAGTCCCCTTCCGCCCCATCGCCGGATTCCGCGGAGACTGCGGACGGTTCTGCGCCCGGCAGGCAGAGCCGGTCTCCGCCTGCGCTCCCCATCCCTTATCTATGTTAAGCTCCCCGCCTGCCGCTTCTGCGGGGCCCAGGATCAGGGAAACTGCTAATACTGCTGAACAAATCCATCGTTTCATGGCAGCGCCGCCTTTTTGCCTTTTATTTTATCCTATTCTGAAAAAACACCATTTATACATCAATCCTTGCAATCGAACATACATTCTGATATAATAACAGACAGAACAGACTGCAGGCAGGCGGAGCGTGTCGGAACATTCATTCCCGCCGCCATCTGCACGCCGTGTCAAGACCCGGCATATTTGGCTCCATTCAGTGAGCGCAGCCCGCTGCGCCTCCCTCATCGGGGCCAAATCTGCCACAAAGTGCGACGCGCAGATGTCAGAAAGCAATTTTCAGACACGCTCCAGGCTCCTGCCCGAAGCTTAAAAG
>BBZN01000033.1 GCA_001304855.1 Clostridia bacterium UC5.1-1D2 | reverse complement strand
CCGTCGGACCCGTCGCTCCTGCAACTCCTGCGGCTCCCGTTGCTCCTGTCGGACCCGTCGCTCCTGTAATTCCTGCAACTCCCGTGGCTCCTGTCGGGCCTGTATTACCCGTCGCTCCTGCAGGGCCTGCCGGACCAGGGCATCCCCGCGGGCCCACCGGGCCGGGACATCCCTGAGGTCCCCTTGGACCGCGGCAGCAAAAGAACATGGGCCGCCGTATTGGCACCAGGGCATCCGGCAGCACCCATCCCCATACCACCCTTCATTCTCTCTTCCGCTGTTATTATTACAATTTCATATTTTCACATCCTTTTTGATTCGCAGAATAGACTGCTAATACATAGTATGCTGTTGTCCAAAAGAGGTTCTCCCGGAGCTACGCTCCACTCTCTTTCTTTTCAAAATATGCCTTGTTATACAAATAAGCCGCAGAGCCGGGTTTTATCATCCCAGCCTTATGGTTATATCTTTTCGCCTCCTCGTACCTCCCCAGCTTATCGCAGCAGACGCACAGCTGAATGGCAGGTATATAGTCATAACAATCAGGAAGTATGAATCCGCCTCTTTTGAAATCCCGCTTACATTTGAGGGCCGTCTCAAACCAGAACACTGCAATTTCATACCGGCCGGATTCTATAAAATGATTTCCCACATCACAGCATACCTCTGCCCTGGGGACATCATATTCCAGACTTTTCAAAAGTGCCTGTAAAGCAGAAAAACGTTTTCCGATCTTATAACAGCATTTAGCCATCATCGTACACGCTTCAATTTTGTTTTCAATCCATCCCTCCGGAAGCTCCAGGAATCTTCCGAAAATCTCCAGCGCTTCCTCATACATTTCATGATAATAGAGCTCTCTGGCATAATAATAATTTTCCCGCGCACTCAGCGCCGCTCCCTGGGAGAGCATTTTCCTGTATATATTCAGATTACGGTCCGGATCTCTGCCGTGAAGCTTCCGGTGTGAAACCGCAGCGTCCCAATAGAGAATCCTCCCCTGGGAGTAATAACCTCATGCACCGCCCCCTGCCAAAAATGTGTCTGATCGTTTCGGATCAGCCGCTCCCTGTAATACCAGAAAGACGGTTTTCCATCATCATCAAACGCAGTATTATACCGCATCATCACAATGTCCGTCTCCGGCGTAAGTTCCCTCCTTAATGCCAAAAACCGTTCCCTGTCCTTCTCCTCCATCACATCGTCTGCATCCAGCCACATGCAAAAGTCCTTAGACGCTTTAGAAAAAGCATAGTTTCTGGCTGCTGAAAAGTCATCCTCCCACTGAAAAGAGTAAATACGGTCTGTAAACTCAGAAGCAATCTCCTTTGTCCTGTCCTCAGAACCTGTATCCACAATAATAATTTCATCTACCAGATCCCTGACAGAGGCCAGGCAGCGTCCCAGGACCTCCTCCTCATTTTTAACAATCATACATAAGCTTATTGTCGCCATACATTTTTCCTTCTTTACACATTGTGCCAAGTGTGCCGGAACATTTATACCTGCCTCCTGCAGGCTCTAAATCGCGTTATATCCGCCAGAATTCAGGTTGTGCAGACCACCATACGCCCTTCATCTGGTACGGTTCTCCCACGGTGCGCGCCCTCAACCGGCAAAATAATGTTCCATCACACTCCGGCCCGGCCCCAACAAAGGGCTATGTTACAGCCTATGCAAAAAAAGGACAGAAGGTGAAAACAATTTTCCTTTAGCTAATATAAAGTATAGGCGTCTCTCCCAAAACCCTCTTAATCTCCTCCCTGAGAAACAGTTCCGCCTCCTCTCTGGACTCCTCCCTGTAGCAATACCTGCCTCTCCCCCGGCCGGTCATGCGCTCCTTGTCGTACAGATCCGGGGCATAGGGAAACGCCTCGCTGTTAATGGCCCTGTGGACATAGGAATACGTCATCAGAATAATTTCAAGAAACATCTCTTTTTCATCTTCCCACTGAGCCCGGCTTTGAGCTCCTCCAAAAGTCCTCTGTACAGATCCCGCCATCCCTCCACCAATATCACCGGAGCGATGAGAAGCCCGCAGGGATATCCTGCCTCGCACATGCGGTTTACCGCCTCTATCCTCTGCTTCAGACCGGAAGTTCCCAATTCTATCTTTTGTATAATGGGCTGAGGATTCACGCTCATTCGGAAAATCACCTTCCCTCTGTGCTCCAGATTCAAAAGGGGCTCTACCATATTAAATTTTGTGGGAAATGTCAGCTTCCCCACCCCTTCCTCACCAAACCTGTTTATTGTATACTCCAAATTTCCCGTGACGGTATTCTCCAGCACCAGGTCGCTGTTGCTTCCAATTTCAAAGGTAAGAGGCTTCCCGCTCTCCTTTCCCCGTTTGATCAGCCTGTCCAGCATTTGCTCCCGGTTGACAAACAGCCGCAGGTAGGCGCATTTATTATAATTGCATACCAGGTAGCAGTAAAGGCACATAGCTGTGCAGCCGGAGGAGGTGTATGGCGCCAGAAAGTCGGATACTTTATGATTTTCCACATATTTGTGCGTCTTTCGTATCCCGATAATCAGATTCCGCTTCATCTTTCCAAACTCGGAATTGGGCTTTTCCTGCATTTCTTTTATGGAATTGTGGCTCTCAATCGGGATCCATGGCAGTTCTCCAAAGTTTTCCCTAAGCATCCTTCCCAGAGGATAGGTGAGGCTGGCCGGTTCATAGTAAACTGCATCAAATTTCATATCTATTTCCACCTTTCCGCAAAAATAAGCGCATACCATTCAATTTTACTGAATAGTATACGCTGTTTTCTTTAAATCATGTTCAAGTCGCGCTCCTGGCTTTTTCCATGGCGGTCCGCCATTCGCTCAATTCCTCTATGGCAGGCTTTCTCCCTTCCTTTATCGCCTGTCTGCAGGGTTCCAGCATAGGAAGCTCCGCATGGGCAATCTTTTCACAGGCCCGGGCCAGTCTGGGGGCCGCCTCATGGGGAATCACCGCCACCCCATGGCAATCCCCATGAATTAGATCGCCGGGATAAATGTCCAGCCCCAGAATGGAAACCGGAACGCCCACCTCCTCCACATGGGTATAACCATGGGCCACCGCAATTTCTGTGGAAAAGAACTGAAATCCTAATTCTCCCGCTTCTTTTATATCTCTGACGCCGCCGTCCATAATGGTTCCCACACAGCCCAGGGACATATGTACCGTAGCCTGCACCTCTCCCCAGAAAGCTGCGGCAGACTCCTTGTCGTTGTCCTGGATAACTGCAACTGTAGGATCGCCCATCTCTCTCACATGGCTGTAATATTCCATCAGCTTTTCCCGGGCGTCCTCTCTCGGAAACCTTCCCCCCACCTTCGCTGTGGCCGCGTACCCCACCATAGGCTTGCCTGCAGGCGTCCTGAGTATCATTCCCGGCCTCATATATCCCTCCACGCGGCTTCTGCATTGAAAGGTTTCCAGTGCATTACAGACCGTAGGCGTATCATACTTCTCTAATTCAGCAATCTGCTCCTTTGTCAATCGTTCCATAATTGTTCTCCTTTTACCTGTCTTTTCTAAAAGCTTTCACAAAATACAGGGTCAGCCCCCGGATATCTCACTGCGCTTTCCCGGTTCCTGCCCGAAAGGTCTGCACAACAGACCCAATCATTATCAGGCGGTCACAGCCAGAATCGCGCCTGATATGGGAGATGTAAGAAAGGGAATAAAGCTGCCCAGGCTTCTCTGCATTCCGCGGCAGTAGTTAAGCTCTATAATCGGGCCCAGTATCATTCCCAATATTACGGTAGCCAGGGAAAAATCCAGTTTATCCAGCACGTACCCCAGTATGCCGAAGCCAATAATACACCATACGTCAAAAAGCCTGTTATTTACCGTATAAGCGCCAACCGCGCAGAGCGCCGCCACAACCGGAAGAAGGATATAGGTCTTGACCGACAGGATCTTTACAAACACCCTGATTCCAAAATACTCAACTATCAGCATGAGAAAATGGGCCAGAAAGGCAGCGGCAAACACACTGTACACCAGCCGCGCCTCCTTTTCAAACAGCAGGGGCCCGGGTGTAATTCCGTGTATCATAAAGGCGGCCAGAAGAATGGCAGTGGTATTGTCGCCGGGAATGCCGAGCGTCAGCAGGGGGATTAAAGCGCCTCCCACCGTGGCGTTGTTGGAAGTCTCAGAAGCCACAATACCATCCATAATTCCGGTTCCAAACTTCTCGGGATATTTGGACCGCTTCTTTACAGCCGCGTAGGCGGCCAGGTTGGACACGCTCCCTCCAAGGCCGGGCAGAATGCCGATCCCTACGCCCATAAGGGCCGACAGCGCCGTATTTCCGGCCTGCGCCTTCAGCTCCCTCAGTGAAAAGCCGAATCCCTTCATTTTAAATCGGTAAGGTCCTGCCTCCCTCCCGCCCCGCCTTCCCTCCTGCATGAAGCAGCTGTGTCACAGCATAGAAACCAATCATAACCGTCAGGATATTAAACCCGCCCCTAAGATCCCTCACCCCAAAGGTATACCGGGGAAGGGCTGATAGAACCCACGCCCACAAAAGAGATAAAAACCCGAGAACGGCCCCTATAAGGCTTTTAAGCACTGATTTGCTTCCCACTGCCGAGATAATGGTCAGGGCAAATATCCCCACTGCGAAATATTCGTAATAGCTGAACTGCAAGGTCACCTTAGCCAGAAGGGGAGCCATAATTACCAGCATCACAATGCTCACAAGCCCTCCGATAAATGAGAACACAATACCGATCCCCAATGCCCTTCCTGCCTGCCCCTTTTCCGCCATAGGCACTCCGTCCAGGGTTGTGGCCATGGCCGCAGGCGTCCCCGGAATCTTCAGAAGAATAGCTGAAATCAATCCCCCCGACATGCTGCCCACATAAAGGGATATCATGAGAGCCAGGGAAGTAACCGCGTCAAATCCAAAGGATATTGCAGAAACAGCGCCAGAGTCATAGCCCCGGAGATACCCGGGGTGGCTCCTCCGATGATGCCGAACACCGTTCCCACTACCATGATCCCAAGGACCTGGGGATTCAGAATATCCCCGCATCCCGCCAACAATAAATCCCACATAGTCATCCTCCTATTTCAGAATACCGGCGGGAAGCTGAACCTGAAATCCCAGCACAAAAACGCCGTATATGACAGCTGTAACCAATACAGAAATTAAGAGAAACCGGCCGGGCCTGCGCTCCTGCGCCGGGCACAGAATCATCATCAGCAAAAACATAAAAACAGGCGTGGCAATCAGATATCCTGCTCCTTTTAATGCTGCCGCGTACACGATGAATACTGCCAGAATTGACACAGTCCCAACGCTTTTTACCTCAGGGGGGCCTTTCTCCCCCTCCGTCTCACCGGGGCAGCCCCCCTTTTTTAGAAAAGGTGAGCCCCCCAGCAGAAGGCCCAGTATCATGAGAATCACTGCGCATAACCGTGGAACCACAGATGCGCTCACGCCCTCGGACACATCCCTGATATGGAAGGAGGAGGCGTAACCCGCCGCCCCCAATATAACCGTAACAATTCCAATACCTACATTTTTATATTTCCCCCGAAAACCTTCCCATGTCCGCCCCTCCGGTCCTTAGTCCATAAGCGCCGCCAGTTCCCCATATCCTTTTTCCTGCTCCAGCAGATAGGCGGTGGCATCCGCAGAATTCATATAGACGGGGGTAGTATAATTTGCCTTTGCCGCCTTCACATAGTCCGGATTGGCCACCACACGCTCCAGCGCTGCAGAAAACTTGTCCACAATCCCCTGATCCGTGTCTCTAGGCATGGCAAAGAAGAAGTATTTATCCACACTGAGCCCGATATCATATCCCTGTTCCTTTAAGGTAGGAATTTCAGGGAGAAGCTCATTTCTCTCGTCATTCATAATACAGAGGGGGATGAAGTCTCCATTTTCCACATAGTCTTTTATGAGGCCGTACTGGTTGCCCATAATATCAATTTTACCTGCCAGAAGCTGGACAATTTTCTCACCGTTGCTCTCAATATCCGTCAGATTAAAGTCTGCGCCCAGGGCCTTCTCCAGAATCAAAGCATTGGCATAGGAAAATCCTCCCGGCTGCATGGCAGGCAGTTCGATCGTTCCCGGGCTCTCCTTTGCCGCCTGAACCAGATCCTCCAACGTCCGGTAAGGCGAATCCTTTCTAGTGGCAAATACCAGAGTGGAGTCGAATACTCCGATACCCGCTATCTTAAAATCTGAAACCCCTAAATCCGAAACGCCAAATGCCTTGGGCAGAAAAGCCTCCGGGTTAAAAAAAGCCACCGTATATCCGTCCGGATCCGCATCATATACCTGGTTCATTCCGATTGTGCCGCTTGCTCCTGTAACATTTACCACCACTACGGGCACGCCCAGTTCCTGTTCCAAATGACTGATAAACAGACGGGCCGCCGTGTCCGTGTCCCCTCCTGCCTTAGCAGGCACTATAATCTGAATGGATTTCTCAGGGTAGGAAATGCCCTCCTCCTTTGCAGAATCTTCCCGGGGCGATTCGCTGCCTGCCGCAGACGCGGCCCCGGCAGTTACAGGCTGCTCCTGCACATTTGCCTTCCCCCCGCAGCCTGTCAAAGCAGCCATTCCCAGCACCAGCCCCATAACAATCGCCGTGTTCGCTCTCATAACAAATACCCTCCTGTTCTCCTTAATTCCCTTTCGCAAATACGTTATTCTGGTAAAATGTCCTGATCACCGCCTGTTCCTCCTCCCCGGTCAACTTGATGTAGGGGAAACCGGCAATCACTTCGTCATAATTATCCTTGTAAAATACATCAAATCCCGGCGTATCTGAAATCCAGGCCCTTGTTGCCGGCCGGATGGTCACGTCTGGATTGAAAAGCCAGGCAAAATCGTACATTTTTTCAGGATGGCCCAGGGTAAAGCATACTTTCCCCATATACTTGCAGGCCTCATAGGATCGCCGGGAGGAAGATTTTTTTACGTATGAGTCCCTCCAGGTCATAGACGCAGGGCACTGCCCGTTCCACCGTCCAGCCGATTTCCTTCATGGCCGCAACCGCATAAAGCTCCAGAATTTTGGGATCAAAGCTGATCTCAAAGTTGGGATGGACATGGGTTACCCTGTAATCCTCCACATACTGCAACGTCTTTTTCCAGTGCCAGGAGCGAAAATAATCTTTGATTTCCGCCTCCTCCCTGGGGCCCACCACTTTAAAAGGTATTCCCTTTACAAATTCATTCATACACGCCCTGTCCCACGAAAGCATATTCTGTCCCTGCTCCGCCTCGGGCGCATCCTTTGGCATCGCTCCAGGACCGTCTCCTTATTATAGCGGAAGATAAACTCCCAGTGGGGGCAGCCCACAGGATGGATTCCATGGATGCAGCCCAGCCTGCTCCTCGGAGACTGGGCGTGCATGCTTCTGTCCAGAGGCCTTCCGATAGACTCAAAATAGGCCGGAAGTATGGCGTACATGGAATCCGGGTGGATACATGTGTCCACATAGAGGTGGGCGTGATACACTTCCTCCCCCTCTCTGCGCACCAGATGGCGTTCCATGAACTCCCCCCAGTACCTTCCTTTAAAAAACCGCTAATTCCTTTTACAAGGTAATCTCTCATTGCTCCTCCTGCCGGTTTTGCAGGTTCGGGAGTCCCCATATAGGATGGACGGCAGGCCTTTGTTCAACCGGTGGACGCCTGGGAGAAACCGGCCGCGTAGGAGATGCTGTCCGCCGTATTTTTAAGCTCAGGCACCAGCCGCTCCAGTTCCTCAAGGCTTACCACGCTGTCAAAACATCCCAGCGAAACGCTTGCGGCAATTTCCCCTGCAGCATTATAAATAGGCGCCGCAACACCGTTCACATGTTCAATATGTTCTTCCCTACACCATGCAATTTTCTTTTGGCGGATTTCCTGTATTTCTTCCATGAGCGCTTTTTTATCTGTAATGGATTTGTCTGTGTATGCTTTCATTCCGCTTTTTTCTAAAATTCTGTCAATCTCCTCATCTTCCAGTCCCGATAAAAGAATCTTCCCCACCGCCGTGGCATGGGCCTTCAGCCGGGTGCCGGGATCGAACTCAAAATGAGACAGGCCCACTCCGTTGAACCGGTGAATGGAAAACACCTCGCCGCCCTCAATTGCAGCCATGTTGATATTCAGCTGCGGGTGGCTGTCATGGACAGCCTGGAGAATCGGAAGAGCGATCCTTCTGATTTGCATGGAATTAATTACATTGTTGCACAGTGGAAGAACCTTCAATGAAATCCTGTATTTTTCAGTTTCCGGGTTGTAATGCAGATAGCCGCAGTTCTGCAGCGTAGTCAAAGTACGAAACGCCATATTTGCGCTGATTCCCAGTTCCTTCTGGACAGCCACAGAGGACAGTTCATTCCCCATGGTCAAAAAGCAGTCTAAAATGTGGCATGCATTTTCAACTGAACTAATATTATAGGACTGTGATTTCTCCTTCATCATCTATCTCCTCACTTTTTCTTTTAAATTACCATATTTCAGCAAGGAAATCAACAGCTTCGGCTAAACGCTAATTCGTAATTTGATTTTTTATCAATAAATTGCAATTTATTAAACTATAGTTTTATTTTGTAAACTATAAGTATAAAATATCATAATATGATTCTGTTATCAATCGCAAATATAGCAAATTATTTCTCAATATTTTTGTCGATATTTCACAAAATCCCTCCTTTGCCAAGAGACGTCCCCTAAATATACCTGATAATTACCAGAAATTTTCATATTAAATTTCTCCATGATGCAAAAATGATGCATCTTTGATGCTCTTTTGATGCCTGGGTATTGTAATTTATACAGTAGGAACATTACCTGCGGGAATGCTCTGCCGGAGACAGTAATTCCTGTACGCTCTCCAAGGCAAACAAAAACAAATGAGGTGTATGAGATGAAACGGAAAAAGAAATGGCTTTGTGTACTATTCGCACTACTTATTATCATTGCTCACCCGGCGGCGGCCTTCGGGGAGGAACCCGGCAGCAGCGACCCCGACAAAACCCTGTCGCCCTACTTCTTTGTGGAGGGGACAGACGGCAGTACCGACAGTTTCCCTTTAAAGGGGACAAAGGTGTCCACTGATATCAACGGTGTCATCGCGGACACCTATGTGACCCAGACTTATGCCAACGAAGGGCAAACCCCTATTAACGCCAGCTATGTCTTTCCTGCTTCCACCAGGGTCAGCGTCCACGGAATGACTATGCAGATAGGCAGTCGGAAGATTACCGCCAAAATCAAGGAGAAGGAGGAGGCCAAAGAAGAATTCGAGGAGGCCAAAAGCGAGGGGAAGAGCGCATCTCTCCTGGAACAGCAGCGCCCCAACGTGTTCTCCATGAATGTGGCAAACATTATGCCCGGCGATACGGTTATCATTGAACTCCACTATACGGAGATGATCCTTTCAACAGAGGGCGTTTACCAGTTTGTTTTTCCCACAGTGGCAGGCCCCCGGTATATGAGCCCCTCTGAAGATTCCCGGGGCGGCTCCAATGAGTTTGTGGCCTCTCCCTACCTGGAAGAAGGCGCCGCCCCTAAGGGACCTACGACATTGAGGTCAGGCTTTCCACCGGCGTTCCCATCACAGATATCTCCTGCAAGTCCCACGACATAAAGGTGGCAAAGGAACATGAATCCGCTTTCGGGATCTCCCTTTCAAACCCCGGCGATTTCGCCGGCGACCGGGATTTTGTACTGGATTACAAGCTGACGGGATCCGCCATAAACACGGGCTGATGCTGAATAAAGGCCAGGACGAAAACTTCTTTATGCTGATGATACAGCCCCCTGAGCGATATAAGGCCGATGATATTCCGCCCCGGGAGTACATTTTTGTCCTCGATGTGTCCGGTTCCATGTACGGCTATCCTCTGGATACAGCCAAGGCTCTCATTAAGGATCTGGTTTCAAATCTCCGGGATACGGACAGCTTTAACCTGATACTGTTCTCAGAGGAATCAATGCAGATGTCGGCCCAATCAATACCTGCCTCCGCTGAAAATATCCAAAAGGCCTTCGATTACATCGACCGGGAGGAGGGCGGCGGCGGAACGGAGATGGCTCCGGCGCTCAGGAAGGCCCTGGCAATCCCCCGCAACCCAGATGTTTCCCGGAGTATCATTACCATCACGGACGGTTATCTCTCCGGTGAAAAAGAAATATTTGATATTGTGAGCAAAAACCTTTCAGACACCAGCTTCTTTTCCTTCGGTATCGGGGATTCCGTCAACCGCTATCTGGTAGACGGGATTGCCAAAGTGGGCCAGGGCGAAGCCTTTGTGGTGACTGACTCCGACGATGCCGCAGCCACGGCAAAGCGTTTCCGCACCTATATAGAAGCGCCCCTTTTAAGTGACATTAAAGTGGCCTATAACGGCTTTGAAACCTATGATGTGGCGCCGGAGGTTCTGCCCACCTGTTTGCCCAGCGTCCGGTGGTTCTGTTCGGAAAATGGCGCGGCGAGCCCGACGGAACGATAAAAATTACAGGTAAAACGGGAACAGGGCAGGATTTCACCCAGGATATCCAGGTTGCAGAGGCTTCTATTCCGGACTCCAGCGAAACCATCGGCTATCTGTGGGCGCGCACCAAGGTTGAGAACCTTACAGATTACAATCCGAATGAGGATGAAGACGCAGTAAAGAAAGAGGTTACGGAAATCGGCCTCAAGTACAGTATGATGACTCCATATACCTCCTTCATTGCAGTGATGGAGGAAGTACGCAACCCCGATGGAAACAGCCTGGATGTAGATCAGCCCCTGCCTCTTCCTAAAAATGTATCTAACTTTGCAGTGGGAAGCGGCTATACCATCGGTTCGGAACCTGGCGTCCTTATATTAATCCCCCTTGCCGCAGTTGTTATGATCATGGGAGCCGCCCGGTCCTCTAAAAAGAAACGCCTGTAACGATTAAGAGGTATCTATCATGACATTCAAAAAAGCCCCGGCCATTCTAAAAGGATGCTGGATCTATTATCTTCTTGGATTTGCCCTTATATTGGGTATGAAATACTTTTACAGCAGAGCCGGAGCCAATGAGCTTAAATGGATCCTGACCCCCACAGCCTGGTGGGTCAGGCATTTAAGCGGCATCCCCTTTGAATACGAGACAGATGTAGGTTACATCAATTACAATTTCCGCTTTATCATTGCCTCCTCCTGCTCCGGCGTTCAGTTTATGATGATTGCTGTTGCAGCCCTTATCTTCTCCTTCGTACACCGCATGGAGACAACAAAAAAGGCCTGGCCTGGGTGGCCTTCAGCCTTGGAATTTCCTATTTATTCACCATTTTTGTCAACGGGCTGCGGATTATCGTGTCCATCTACCTTCCCCTTTACGCAGGCAGGCCGGAGATTCACAGGGGCCCGCTGACGCCGGAGAGGCTTCACACGCTCATTGGCATTTCCGTTTACTTTACGGCCCTGTTCACGCTGTATCAAATTGCGGAGCTCATCTCCCGGTCTGTATCCCAAAGATCCGAAAAACCCGGAGAAGCCAATAACGCCCCACAGCCGCTCCCATCTTATTCAGGACTTCTCTGGAAATGCATACCGCCTGTATTCTGGTACTTTGCAATTGTCCTGGGCATACCCTTTTTAAACAGGGCCTATGAGCATGACAGAACAAAATTCATGGAATATGCAGTCCTTATGGCAGCCGTATGTGTGACGGTTACGGCCCTGTACTGCCTGGCTGTTATCCTGAGGAGACGTCTGGGCAGGCCCAGATCATAGACCTCATCTTTTAACGGGGATTCCCCTGCCTCCGGGCCTCCCTTTACAATTCACGGAAGCTCATTTTATCCTTTCCCAGCTCTGCCAGACGCCGGTTTCCCTCATTCATAGTTCCAAATTCATTCAGGCAGCAGATAACCCGGCTGCATGCGTTTAACAGGGAAGCCGCGCGCTCATAGGCGTCCCGGCCGATGGGTTCAAAGGGGGCCTCTGACACCAGTGCTGCAGCCAGCGCTCTGGCTACGGGATAATCCAAATCATTTTCATGAAGAATTCCGGCTGCAAAGGGAATTCCCTTTCTCTGCAGCCTCCGGTAAACAGGAATTCCCCTTCCGTTTCCTCCGATGACAAATACCTCAGGACGCCCTTTTACCGCCTCCATCTCCAGGCAGCCCATCTCCGCCTGATAGCTTCCCCTGGTAATCCCATAGAGCTTTGTAATATAAGCGGAATTAAATATTTCCTCAGGCGTGCCGCAGCGCTCAATTAAATTGTCTTTTACGCATACAATATAATCCGAAAGTTTCTGGGCCAAATCCAGCTCATGGAGTGACATAAGCACAGCCACTCTTTTTTTCTTTACCAAATCCTTTAAAATAGTCAGCAGTTCCAGCTTATGGCGGATATCCAGAAAGGAGGTAGGTTCATCCAGTACAATTGCTTCCGGCTCCTGGCACACCGCCCGGGCCAGCAGAACTCTCTGCTTTTGGCCGTCGCTGATCTCCGTAAAATCCTTCTGTGCAAGCTCCAGGCAGTGAACCAGCTCCATTGCCTCCCGGATCTTTCTCCTGTCCTCCCCCGTGAGAATCCCCATCCTCCCGGTATAGGATAGCGCCCGGTTTCCACCACATCCCGGCAGGTCATAAGCTCCGGGCGTATCCGTTCAGTCATCAGCACCGACATTCTTCTGGCTATCTGCTTCTCCGTCATATTTCCCATGGGCAGGCCGTCCAGATAGACAGCTCCCCCAAGGAGTCCCAGCTGCCGGATGACGCTTTTCAAAATAGTAGATTTTCCCGCTCCGTTAGGCCCGATAAGCGTTACAATCTCCCCCCGCTTCACATGGATCTCGATCTCTTTAATGAGGGGGATTTTTCCGTACCCCACGGTTATTTTATCTGTGAAAATATAATCCTCCGCCGCCATTTTTCCTCCTGGATTACTGCTATAGACTCTTTCTGCTGTTGACCATCATATATATAACAACCGGAGCCCCAAATACAGCCGTGACAGAGCTGATGCTCAGTTCTGTGGGCGAGAACATGGTTCTTGCAACGAGATCGCTAAACAGACAAAACACCCCTCCGCCCAAAAAGCACCCCGGTATCGCCAGAAGGGGCCTGGCCGTCTTAAACATCCGCTTTATCAAATGGGGGACTGCAATCCCTACAAAGGAGACAGGCCCTGCAAAGGCGGTAACGCAGGCGGACAGAATACTGGACAGAAGAATCAAGCCACCCGAAGCCTGATAATATTGACCCCCATATTCTGGGCGTAGACTTCCCCCATCTGGTAGGCGCCAATGGCTTTGCCATGAGAACTGCCAGCAGCAATCCCGTCAGGGACACAAGGGTCATAACGCCCACATTCTCCCAAGATATTCCCGAAAAGCTGCCCATAGACCAGTTGTGAAGGTTTACGATGTTTGCGTCGTCTGCAAAAGTAACCACAAAATCCGTGGCTGCAGAGCATATATAGCTTATCATCACTCCGCATATCACCAGCATGGACATATTTTTAACCGTTCCTGAAATCAGGAGCACAACCCCCATGGATATCATAGCGCCTGCAAAGGCAGCCAGGATCATGGCCCCGGAACTGATGGAAATTCCTTTTCCCAAAAGAGCAACCATAACCAATGATACCATCAGCCTGGCTCCCGAGGAAACCCCCAGAACGAAAGGCCCTGCAATGGGGTTTGCAAAAAAGGTCTGCAAAAGAAAACCGGACACAGACAATGCGCCGCCCAGTATCACAGCCGCCAGAATACGGGGCAGGCGTATATCCCAGATAATATGGTATGCCGTGTCCTGCCCGGTTCTCCTGAAGATTATCCCGGCGATCTCCTGAAGGGACAGGCGGACGCTGCCGGAATTTACGTTCCATATAAACAGCAGACACAGCAGCGCCCCCAGGAGGGCAAAGGAAATGCCGTATCTGGCATACATCTTTTTTACCATAAATCGCCTCCTCATCACCTGAGGGGCCCTTTTCGGCTTCCCATTGAATCGTCCATGCCTGCTCTTTTGGCGGAAACAGGAATGCCAGGGCCCTGTGCAGGCGCCTTACCGGTTAAACCGCTAAAACAGCCGCCCTGTATTTAAAAGAGACTGACGGTTACCGAAGTCTGTACAAATATGTCATCTCACCCGGATCCTCCTCTGTGAGCATTCTGTGAATATCCAGAATCATATTCCCCAGCCCCATGGTTTCCTGGAACAGATTCTGTTCCGTACACCAGACATTCCCGTCCTTCACAGCCTTAAAATCTGCCAGAAGCCCGCTTTTCTCCAGAAGTTCATCCAGGGATTTCAGCCCGCCGTCAATGGCGCTGTTATATATAATAAAATCGGCCTCCCTGGCCGCCCAATAGAAGGATTCCATCTGCATATTCATGGTGGACAGGGCGTTTTCACCCTCTGCAAGATTATGGGGGACATAGGCGCCTCCCGCCATCTCAATCATTTTAGCCACATAATCCCCGGATTTCCTTACATTCACATATCCGTTGGAACTGATGTAAAAAAATGCCGCCGTTTTACCTGTGGGCTCCTGCTCAAGAATTCCCTCCAGATTCTTCATCTCATTTTCAAAACAGGCTTCGGCCATATCCTCTCTTCCAGGAGAACGCCGTAGAGTTTAATCCACTCCATTCTGCCCAGGGGATGGCTTTCATAGCTGGAGCGCTCCACAAGAACGGGAATCCCCAGCGTTTCAAGCTGTTCCTTCACCTCAGGCGAATGATAGATCATGGTAGACTCAACAGCCAAATCACAGGATTTGGACAGAATCAGTTCATAGTCCGGGGCGTTGTATTTTCCTGCATAGGACATACGCCCTTCTTCCAGGGCAGTCTTTGCCTCCTCTATGTGCCAGCCTTCCTGGTCCGTACCGGAGAGCGTAATCCGGTCCACGCTTCCCAGGCTGCGGAACAGATCCATGGCGGAGGTTGCCGCCAGATAAATATTGGCCAGGGGCTGCCTCACAACGGTCACATCCTCCGGCAGACCCTGTGGAACCTCCCCCTCTTCGGGAACAGTGAGAAAACGCCCGTTTTCTTTAATTGTTATCATTCTGCAGCCATTTTCATAATAATCCACGGAAAACTGATTGGCGTACCGCAGCTCCATGGAATGATCGCTTTTCATGTCCATCCAGCTTACCGCCTTCAGCCCTGTTTCCGATCCCCTTCCGCTTGCCCCGGCCCCCTGGGGCGTGAGCCCCTCTAAATCCCGGGCTTCTGTGCCGGACTGTTCCGCCGCAGCACGTTCTGCGCCGCCTTTGCCCGTTCCCGGGGAGGCGCAGCTCCAAAGGCCGGATATGAGAAGCAGGGCAGCCATGGAGATTGTGAAACGTGTCCCCCTCATCATTGTACCTTCTCCAGAGTTGAGGAATCCAACGTCAGGGTGTAGCTGATCTCATGTGGCTGGCTCATGGCAATGGTATCTGCAATCACCGGGATTTTCCAGTCGAATCCTGCAACGGGTATCTCAAAGGTGGAGCTTCCCTCTGTTCCCATCAGCTCGTACCGCTCTTCCCCCACCTTCATATAATCGTAATTGGAACTGCCCCAGACTATTGTTACAAAGACATTTCCATTCTCCACCCGGAGCCTGGCGGGGGATTCCACACCGGCTCTGCCGGATCCGCCGCCTAAACTCACCTCTGCCGTATACTGCCCGTCCTCCAGATTCAGATCCTGCGCAGTCACAATTTTACCCTCTGCAAATGCTTCTAACGGCAGGGAATCAGAGCGGAATACCAGAACCTGTCGTACCATTTCTCTTTGTTTTTGCTGAATGCGGCGCAATGGATTCCCATATCCAGGGCTTCTACAGGAACCTGGTATGTATGTTCCCCCCGGGCAGTCTCCACATAGGGAATGTAATCGTCCTCAGAGGCATTTGCCGCCTCCCTGCCGGTTCCCATATACAGCTTCAGATACCCCCGTTCCTCCCATGGTCATAACCGCATTCATTGCCCCCTCTCTGACAGTGAGGCGGCAGTCGGTGATCCGGAACATGCCGGAGCTGGAATCCACCTTTACGGAATAAACGCCGTCCTTCAGCTCCGCCCCATATACCGGGGTCATTCCATCCTCCAGCACATTCATCTGAGCCGCAGTCTCTTCCCGGCCTGCAATACGGCTCTCCCGGGAATCTTCTGAAGGAGCGGCGCTTTCCGCTGACTCTGCGCCCGCCGCTTCCGGCTCCGCTTCAAATTCTCTTTCCCCGTCAGGCGTCTCTGCCGAAGCCGAAACCGCGCCGCCCGGGGGAGTCCAAACGCCGCATCCCGCAGTCAGCAGTATGACAGCCAGAATTACAGGATATACTATCTTTCTTTGTATTTTCATATATGCCTCGCCTTAAAAGGGGCGATCCGCATACGACTTCCGACCGCCCCTTCTTTCTGTAATTATTGGTTTAAACTGTCCATGGCTGCCTGCGCATGCTCCACAAAGAGCTGCTGAACTGCTTCAAGCTCTCCCAGTCCCCGTACAAGGCAGGTTACCTCATATCCGGCTTCCTCGAAGGCCGTCTTCCAGGTTCCCTCCCCGTCTCCTGCCATATCGTTATTTGCATGGTCCCCGGCCACAATCATCAAGGGCTGCAAGACCACCTTTTTATAGCTGCCTTCCTTAACCAACGCCAGAACATCCTCCACAGTGGCTCCGCCTCCACCGTCCCTACGTAGTAGTGCTTATATCCGGCTTCCTTCATCATATCCTGCATCTTTGCATATACCTGGTTGGACTGGGCTTCAGTGCCATGGCCCATAAAGCAGATAGCCGTGTCACCGTCGTCGTACCGGGCCGTCGCCTCTGTGACAGCCTTAATAACAGCTCTGAAATCGTCGTCGGAGGTGAGCAGCGGTTCTCCAACCGCCACCTTTTCAAAGGAGCCGGAATACTCCGCCGCCTCCGTTATGAGGTCATTGTACTCCAGTCCGTTCATCAGATGGGTGGGCTGGATTACAAGGTTCTTAACCCCGTTGTCCACCGCCCGGTCCAGGCTTCCGCTACATTGTCAATGGTCACATTGTCTCTGGCTTTCACATGGTCAATGATAATCTGGCTGGTAAAACCTCTCCTGACGGAATAGTCGGGAAACGCCTTTTCCAAAGCCTCCTCAATGGCTCCCACCGTAAGACGCCTGTTGTCATTGTAGCTGGTGCCGAAACTGACTGCCAAAAGCTCGTTCTCCCCAATACCGTCGCTGTTTCTGGTATTGTCCAGAGATGCGTCGCCTGTATCGTAATTCTCTTCGTCCTCCTCCGGAGTCTCCAAGGCTGTTGTCTCAGCATCCTCCCCTGCCTCTGATGCCTCCGCTTCTGTGGAATCCCCGGGGGTTCCCGCCGCGCGCTCTGTCTCTTTGCCCGAGCATCCTGCGGTCATGGCTGCAGACAGAGCCGCCAGTGCAAATAATACTGTCAGTTTTTTCATCTTCATCTTCTTTTCCTCCTTTTTTAACACCCTATCGGTTTATAAAAGGACAGAAATAAAAATATCCAAACCCAAACTTTCTCAAACCGGCAGCATATGTCCAAGGGCAGTATGCAGATCATTTCGCATATTGCTCCCGGGAAAACCGTTTCGTCTGCGAGACTTTCATGTCACCGTTTGAGTCAGAAATCTGCGGCTTTCTTCACCGCAAACCGGCACGACCAATTACTCGTGATCTGGAATTATATTCCTGTACCAACAGCCGGCAGGTTTCCTGACTTGCCTGTCCACACATATAACCGCCTTCCCAGTTCCCGCAGGGACCAGTGACCGTGTAAAACGAAGGTTATATGCTCCTGGCTTACAGTGACGAGATCGCACAGGACTCACACCTGTTTCCCTTTTACCTGTCATCCGAACAACGGACAACAGCACCAGCTGCTCTTAACTCGATATGCTTTATCCTACCACTTAATTCTGAAAAAGCAATCTCCGGCAGCGCTTTTTAAACACGGCGGGGCATTATAGAATATCAAAATCCTGGGAGGAAAAATTACTGTAATAACGCCCTCTTTCCGCGGTAAATCTCAGAACACAATAATCCGGGTCCGTGACTCCCTCTTTGTAGTACATGGTATCTCCCTCCCGCCAAATCCGTTCCTTTGCCTCCCGCGTCTCCAGAATTTCCATCGTCCCGGTCAAGCATACGCCCCGGAAAAACCGTTTGTCAACAAAATAAACGCTGGCCTTCGGGTTCTTTTTGTAGCAGCTTATCTTCCTGGACGATGTGTTGGTGGTGAACCAGAATACCTTTATTCCCTCCCGCTCTCTGGGGGCAAGCATCGCCCGGCTGACGGGAAAGCCCCCGTCGTCCATATATGAGATAATGGTCAGATTGCTTTTGTCAATCAGCTTTCCAATTGTCTGTTCCGGATCGCGCATCATTGTAATTTCCTCCTTAAATTTTCTTTTAGTTCCCTGATTCCGTTGCAACTGCCGTAAACTGCTATTTCTCATCATTTAATGCATAATAATACAGTGACGCCACTGAACAGCAGGGCGTGTATTTTTTTCTCAGCCCTTCAAACCGCCGCCTGCTTAAAGTCTTATATCCATGGGCCTTTTTTATTCCGTTCTGAAGGGCCACATCATCATAGCTGAAAATATCCAGGCATCCCATTGTAAATTCAGCAATCATCTCGGCGGTCCAGCGGCCCACTCCTCTTATCTGCATGAGGTACTTAATCACTTCCTGGTCCGTCTGCTGTTCCAGATTTGAAAACTCATACCGGCCTTCCCGGACGCCCCGGGCCAGATCCATAATATACTCAGCTTTTCTCCCTGATATGCCGCAGCTTTTTATGGCGTCGGCATCCCGGGCCAGTACCGTTTCAGGGGTCAGCTCTCCCAGCATATCCTTTAGCCTGCCCACGATTATGTTTGCCACCTTATTGGACAGCATCTGGCCCACAATACTTGTCACCAGGGACGAAAAAATATCCTCCTCCGTCCCCGTCTCCAAGTATCCGAACCTCTCCACAAGCGCCCTCATCACATCGCTCTTCTCTGAAATATATTCCATTTCCTTCTCTGTGTAACGTATCATATGGTCTCCGTTTCTGCTCACTTAATCCCACCTATTTGTCTCCGTACCTCATATGGCGTGTCCGGAATAACCGGCTTCTCTTATTGTACTCCCTTACAATGGATTTCACAATCCCCGAAGCCTTTTATGGCTCCATTCCCGCAGTCTGAACTGTTACAATTTTACTGATAATAAAGAGCATGAGTCCCTGTGTGACCGCGTCCTCATGCTCTGTCCTGAATTTCACCTGCGCTCTATTCTGTTTTTAACACCCAATCTGCCGCAGGAGCTGCTGCATCTGCCTGATCCCTTCTTTTTGAGATATTATAATGGCCTCCAGAAGAGGAACCAGTTCCGGGCAGAGAGGATAGCGGAGGGCGTTTTCCGACATACGGACGGCCCCTCTGTGGTGGGGAATCATCTCACGCATAAAATCCGCGTCAATGCTGTTATCTGAGCAGGCCGATTTCATCTCACAAAACATGGTATTTAAAATTGCATCATTTTCTTTCTTGTAGCATGCAATTTCCGTGGAAGAGTTAATACAGTACCTGCATATGGGATATGCTTTTGTCATGTTTTCAATGCTTTTCTGCTGAGACGCTATAATGTTCAGCGCAATATTCTGCAAAGGAACGTTTACCGTATACTTAAGCAGATTCCCGGACATTTCAATGGCAGCCCTGTGATGGGGGATCATCTGCGTGATGAAGCTGCCTGAAATGCTGTCCGTCATTGTGACAGACGTCATATTACGGATCATCTCACTGAGAATCCGTTGAAACTGGCCCAGATAAACACTGGTATTATTACTAAACTGGCATGTAGTTGTCATATTTGTCACCTCTTAACACCATATGGCGGAATCCCTTGTCCGGTGAGAGGATCTTTCCATATTTTGCCGCCCACTCCCTTTAGCTGTTTTTTGCGGCGGGGTTGGCGGAGGGCGCTGAAAGAGAGGGCTCCGGGGACGAACTATAAAAATATTTTTTATTTCTTTATAATCTTCAATATCAGCAGCAAGCCTTTGGCAGTGCAGCAGTTCAAATTTCAGCCCCAGGGTTTCCGCCAGTTGTCCGCTGTCCGCAAAACCATTTCTTAAATAAAAGTTTTTACGTCTGATTCTTTGAGCAATATTATGGGCATTGGCGTCCAATTCTTCGATTAGTAAAATTATCTTAGAATCGCCAAATTGTTTTAATATATGGTCCAGCATCATCTGTCCGTATCCTTTTGACTGGCATTCTGGATCAATGCCAACATAAAAGATATATATGATTTTTTTATATTGAGAATAATATATCATTCCCTTCAAATCATGGTCATCGTCAAAAAGCGTAAGGATGCTTCCTTTCCCCTCTGCCGCCTTAGCCTTTAACAGTTCAAAATCCAATCTCTCTTCTTGGGGAAATACCTTAAAATAAAGTTTTTTAATTTTTTCCCATTCATTTGTCTTGGGAAATCCTCCATGTATATTCATTTTCTGCCAACTCCTGCAAGATACTCTTTTTCTATGCCATCCCGGAATCTGCTTTAAGGGAAGAAGTATTTTATCAATTTCCTGGTTTCATTTAACCGCTCCTCCCTTTGGCGCGTCCGATGTCCGCCGCTGCCGTGAACAGGATCTGCCAAAAGCAGAGACGCCGCAAACAGGATAGCGGCGCCCCTCTCCCTTCATCCTGCGCCCAATGGCTTCTTTGTTACAGGTTCAGCTTGCCCGGTTCATTGCTTCCCTCTGCTTCCCGGTCACAATTCTGCAGGATCAATACCCGGCGCAAACTGACACAGTGTCAATAACAGGATTATATTTGTATTCTGACATCATGTCAATCTTGTTCCGCCGCTTCTGCACGATGATTAATCTAATTCCTCCCCATTACTTCTTATCACCTTCTGATACCAGTAAAAGGACTTCTTTGGGGTGCGGGCGTAGGTGCCGCTGCCGTCATCCTGCTTATCCACATAGATAAATCCATACCGCTTTTTCATTTCCCCGGAAGAGGCGCTGACCAAATCAATGCATCCCCAGGAGGTATACCCCATCAAATCCACTCCGTCCTCCTCCACAGCGGCCTTCATGGCCCGGATGTGCTCCCGGAGGTAATCGATTCTGTAATCGTCCTCTACGTAACCTGTCCCGTCCGGTTCATCTACGGCGCCGAACCCATTTTCCACAAGGAACGTAGGTTTTTGATAGCGGTCGTATACCTGATTCAAAGTAATGCGCAGGCCCAGGGGGTCGATGGGCCATCCCCAGTCGCTGAAGGTCAGGTACGGATTTTTCACCGAGCGGAAAAGATTACCTTCCGCCTCCTGCCGGCCGCTTCCGGGGGCGGCCACACAGCGGCTGTTATAGTAGGAAAAGGAAATAAAATCCACCGTATGGTTTCTCAAAACTTCCCCATCTTCAGGCGCCATTGCAGGGAGGCAATTCTTCGTTTGAAGGCGGGCCACTGCATAGGACGGATAATATCCCCTTGCCTGGACATCCACGAAAAAATAATTTTCCTGCTCTGTCTGTAATGCCTCCCAGACATCCATAGGGTTACAGGAATAAGGATACACGCTGCCGGCTGCAAACATACAGCCCACTTTGTTGTTCCCGTTGATTTCATGGGCCATCCTGGTTGCCAGGGCGCTTGCTACCAGTTCATGGTGGGCTGCCTGGTATTTTATCTTATTTTCGTCTTCCCCTTCCCGGAACACGATTCCCGCCCCCATGAAAGGGGCGTGGAGTATCATGTTGATTTCGTTAAAGGTCAGCCAGTAAGTCACATAATCCTGTAGCGGGTAAACAGGGCCCGGCACAGCCGCAAGTAATGGTGAATCATCTGCCTGCTTCTCCAGCCTCCGATTTTTCTGATCAGCCAACAGGGCAATCAAAATGACAGATAGTCACCAGCGGCTCAATTCCATATTTTTTACATTCCTGAAACAGCTGTTCATAGAATCTCAGGCCTTCTTCGTTGGGTTCCTCCTCGTCCCCCTTTGGAAAAATCCGTGTCCAGGCGATGCTCAGCCGGTAAACCCCAAATCCCATCTCGGCAAACAGCCGGATATCCTCTTTATAGTGGTGGTACATATCCACACCTGTGGCAGCCGGATAGGTGTGGTTCCCATCCATGGCAAGCATCGGCAGGCGGCCGCTTATGACAGCGCTTCTGTCCGCCCCTGCCGGACACACATCTACATTGGCCAATCCTCTTTGGCCCTCAAACATGCCGCCTTCACACTGGTTGGCGGCAGTTGCGCCGCCCCATAGGAAATTACTTGGAAATCCCATTATTTTCACCTCTTATTTTAATATTTTCAACAGTGTTTCTCCCGGAACCACCTGAGGCGCAGCAGTCTCCACCACGTCAAGATAGCTGTCGGAATTGGCTATTAAGACTGGGGTTTCCAGGCTGTAACCGCGGCTTTCAATAAGTTCTTTATCAAAGGTGAGCAGCAGCTGGCCCTTCTCCACATGGTCGCCCTGGGAAACCATGGCCTGGAAGCCTTCGCCGTTCAGCTGCACCGTATCCATACCTACATGGATCAGAAGTTCCGCACCTTCCTCTGTCTTGATGGCGATGGCGTGGAGGGTAGGAAAGAGAACGGTCACTTCCCCGTCTGCGGGAGCATAAACCCTTCCCTCCTCCGGTAGTATGGCCGCGCCCTTGCCAAGCACTCCTGAAGCAAATGCGTCGTCCTTCATGTTCTCCTGTGGGATAACAGCCCCCTTTATGGGACTGGCAATTTCTATCTGCCGGAAAATAGGGTTTTTCTCCCTGTCGCCGGTAACCGGCGCTTCTTTCGTATCCGCAAAGCTGCTTTCACCTGTCTCTGGCTTTGATGCATCCTCCTGCCAATGGCTTTTTCAGCCTCGTCCTCCCTGTAGAAAATCATGGTGGCCGCAAATGCAATCACCATAGTTATCACAACGCCGGCAACGGCCACAATCAGGTTATTTATACTGCCGTCGGGCTCAATCATCGCGGGAAATTCAAAGATTCCCATGCCGCCCATCATAAACTTTCGGAAGTTAAACGCTCCGTAGAAACCGCCGCCGATGCATCCGGCGATACAGCTGATCACAAACGGCTTTTTTAACGGCAGCAAAATGCCGTAAATAGCCGGTTCCGTCACGCCGAAAATACCGGAAACAAAGTTAGGAAAGGCCATCTCCTTTAACTGCCTGTTCCTGGTCTTAAAGAAAATCGCCAGCACGACTGCGGAGGTTGCGAAGGTACAGGCAAAAAGGGCATCATCACGTTGTCATAGCCATTGGTCATAATGTTGTTGATATACACTGGAATGAACCCCCAGTGCAGACCGAATATTACAAGTATCTGCCAGGTCAATCCAACAATGGCTCCCGCCAGCATGGGGCTGAAGCTCCGTACGGTCATAACGCCTTCGGCAATAATGGCGGAACCAAAAGCGGCCAGGGGGCCGATTATCAGAAAACCGGCAGGAATAGCTGCCAGGAGCGTCAGCATTGGAACAAAGAAGAACTTTACCAGATCCGGTACAAATTTGTTAAAGAACTTCTCACATTTGGATGCAAAATATACCACAAAGATAACCGGGATAACCGTACCGGTGTAGTCCATGGCAATCATGGGAATTCCGAAGAAATCCGTATAAACGCCGGATTCAAACATAGTGCCCCGGAAAAGGGTATATAGAAGTTCTCCTCCTGCGGAAAGGGCGCTGCCCTGGACCGTTGGGTAACACATGATCGCGCCGATTACCAGCCCCAGCATAGGTTTTAAATTAAACTTCTTGGCTGCTGTATAGCCGAGAAACAGGGGTAAAAAGTGGAATAAGCCGTCCCCGATGGCATTTAACACCAGATAAGCTCCACAGGTATCAGGGTAGAAGGAAAAGGCCGCAAACAGGGCATTAAGCCCCTTTACCATACCGCAGGCCGCCATGATACCCAAGATCGGCTGAAAAATGCCTGAGATGACGTCAATCGCCCGGTTGAAGAGGCTGCCTGACGGGCCCTCATTTTCTCTGTCTGCGCCGCCTTCCTCCAGGCCCAGCAGGGGCATGACCTCTGCGTACACCTCCGGCACGTGGTTGCCGATGACCACCTGGTACTGGCCCCCGCTTTTCATGACCGTCACGACTCCATCCATATTTTTCAGAATTTCATCGTTCCCCTTGCTCTCATCTTTCAGTTTGAACCGAAGCCTTGTGATGCAGTGTGTGAGGCTGACTACATTTTCCCTGCCGCCTACGTGTTTGACAATGTCTCTTGCCAGATTTTCATACTTGCCCATTTTCTTTCCTCCATATTTATAAAATGTTTTATATTAATGAAGGTTTGGCCAACTTAATGTCACCATCCCGGCATCCGTACTGTATTGACAATCTCTATCTGTCATTCTGCTCTGCCGCAGGCCGATTTTTTTCTCTTGTAAATCACACGGTCTATATGTATGGTCAGATAGAGCTGCTCTTCTTTGACAAGTTATATTTGTATTTCTTTTCAATAAAATCACTGATTTTTCTACGCAGCGGTAGGCGTTTTGATATTTGCCCCGGATAACCTCCAGCAGGTCGTCGCTGTCGTCATCCTGGTAGGTTTTGTTCTGAATAAGCCGCTGGGCGAAAAACTTAATGTGGGTGATGAAGCGGTAATAGTATACGTCGTCCTCGTCGAAGTCCACATGGAAGTAGTATTTAACAATGTTGACAATCTCCTGCATGATGCGGGTAATCTCATACATATTATTCATAACGGTCTGGTCCATCTGGGCGTTGGCAAGATGAAGGGCGATAAAGCCGGCCTCGTCCGCCGGGAGCTCCACCTTGCAGGTTTCTTTAATCTGCTCCAACGCCCACAGGCCCAGTTGAAATTCGTCTTTATAAAATCTCCTGATTTCCCACAGCAGGACATTCTTCACGGTAACGCCTTCCAGGAAACGGACAATGGAAGTGTGTACGTGGTCGATGAGGGAAATATAGATCATATCGTTTAGATTTCTGCCCAGGCGGGTTATGGCCTCGGTGATAATTCTCTCGCCGATGACAATGTGCTCCAGGGGGATATCCTGAATCAGTACCTGGAATTTACTGTTCGCCTCTTCTCCGGGGAGAAAGAAGGTCTTGTCGATTACCTCCGGCAGGATTTCATCGCCAGGTCTTTTTTTGTAGCAAATGCCTCTTCCCATGACAATTTTTTCCTGCCCCTGTCCGTTTAGAATCACCGCTACATTATTGTTGAGAATCTTGTGAATCCGCATTTGATTTCTCCTTTCGGATATTCGGCAGAGTACCGGGTATAAAAAACCTATATACACAAATAAGACCAAAAGCGCCGATGAGTAAAGTGGCCAGCTTTCAGAAATATTTCTGTATATAGGTTTAGCTTGTTTGCACAGTCGCTATCCTGTTATTTTACGGGATAATCGTAGCATGGGTGGGGATGGAAGTCAATGGGGTTTTTCCGCCTCTAACGTGGTTTCTCTGTTTTCGCTAAAATGGCGGGGGAAGATTTGTGAAAATTGCACAGGGCGTGCTAAAAAAATGCTTGCCGCGGGCTGTGCGTTCCACTTTGCGGGAGATTTGGACCAGAGGAAGGGGCGCACAGCGGGCTATGCCTGAATTCAGCCCAAATATGCGGTGCAGACGGCTGGAAGGAATTTTCAAACAGGCCCTAGTCTCCATGATTCCCGTAGGACTTAATTCCCGCTCTCAGACGCTCCAGACCATCAAGCAAACGTGTTCTTGGGCAAGCTATGTTCATTCGCAGGAACGCTCCTCCATTTCCACCATATATACTGCCCGCCGACAGATAAAGACCTGTCTCGCTCCTCAAATACCGGCATAGCTCCGACGTATCTCCCGCTATTTTTCGGCAGTCCAGCCAGAGAAGGTAGGTGGCATGGGATGAAACCAGGGATACCTCCGGCAGCTCTGCATCTAAAAAGTTCCTCACTGCCTCTTTGTTCTCAGCCACATATTCCCGGAGGAATCAAGCCACCCATCCCCCTTGGCAAACGCAGCAATGGCCCCTTCCACGGCAAATACATTGGGTTCCGCCACCTCGTCCGTGTTCAGGCCCCGCTCTATTTTGTGACGCAGCTCGTCATTTGGAACCATAACGGCCGCAGTCTGAAGTCCGGCTAAATTAAACGTCTTTGTGGGGGCAAGGCAGGTGACGCTGTTTTGTGCGCATTCTTTTGATACCGATGCAAATGGGATGTAATCATATCCCGGATCTGTCAAATCGCAGTGTATTTCATCCGATATTACCCGCACATGGCTGGCTGCGCAAAGCTCTCCAATCCGTCTCAGCTCCTCTCTGGTCCAAATCATTCCCGTGGGATTGTGAGGATTGCAGAGAATCATCAGTGTTGTCTGAGGATCTGACAGCTTCTTCTCCAGGTCCGCCCAGTCGATCCCATAGATTCCCCTCTCATATAAGAGCCTGTTTTCCAGGACATTGCGGCCGTTATTGCGGATTGAGTTAAAAAAGATGTTGTAGACAGGCGTCTGCACCAGCACATTTTCTCCAACTGTCGTAAGCTTCCTGACCGCGCTGGAGACGGCGCAAACCACCCCGGTCGTAAATACCAGCCAGTCTCTTTCCATCCTGAATCCATGGCGTCTTTCCCACCAGCCGGCGATTGCTTCTCTCCAGTCCGGCCCTGCGGCGGTATAGCCGAAGATTCCATGCTCCGCCCGTTTTTTGATTGCCTCTGTAATCTCCGGGGCCGTTTCAAAATCCATATCCGCCACCCACATGGGAAGCTCGCCCTCCGGGACGTCCCATTTCATAGAGCCGGTACCCCGGCGCTGTGTCAGTTTATCAAAATGATACGGCATCCTATACCGCCTCCTTTAAGTTCCCATCCGTCTGTATCACTGTTTTCGCAGCATCAACCTTGGAGGCGTCCATAATGAGCTCTTTGATTTTTCCCGCCTGAATCCTGCCGCTTATAGTTCATCACACTGTCAATAGTATTTGTCACCTCCACATCCACAGTAGAATATTCAAAGGCCAGGGTTGTATTTAAAAGCCTGCAGGTTTTCATCACCAGATTGTCAATGTAGCACATCCCCTGGCTGCTTTCAATCGTGCAGTTAATCAGCGTCAGGTTTTTCGCATTCCAGCCCAGGTATTCGCCGGAGATAAATGAATCATAGACCGTAACATTTTCACTGTTCCAGAACGCATCTTTGGAAAGCAGCCTGGCATGGCGGATCTCAGCATTTTTCACTCCGTCAAAGGAGTAATTCCCAACCAGTTCAAACCCATCGATATAAATGTTGCTGCTGTTCATCGCAAAATAGTCGCCTCTGGCAGAAACCTGGTTCATTTGAATCTGGTCGCAGTTCCAGAGTGTCTCGCCCGCATTTGGCATGGTTACCTGCTCAAGCTTAATCCCTTTTGTACGGCGGAAATTCTTCGGAGCCTCCACAATACAGTTTTTCATGGAAATATTTTCCGTATACCAGATTCCGGCGCGCCCCATCTCAAACAGCACGCAGCCGGTTAGTTTGATATCGCGGCTGTACCATAAGGGATATTTCCATTTAAACATGCTGTTGTAAAGCTCGATATTCCGGCTTTCCTTTAACGGCGACTCTCCGTCTGCAAAGGTTGTATCGTAAATTTTTAAATCTCTGCCCTGGAATAATGCCCGCTCTCCTGTTAAGTATTCCTGTCTTATCTGTTTCATTTTGCCTGTTCCTCCTTAAAATCTCTTAAATATGTTTTCCCATCTCGTAAGCGGTCGACAATGCCGCCGTACATTTACTGATTTCTCCTTTTTTGTCGGCCCCGGTCCCCCGCACAACGCCGGATAAACGCGCCTGTTCAAAGCAGCGGATCCATCCCTCCAGGCCTTTCACGGCTCCATCCATAGAAGCCGGTTCCTCATCTGCCGAGGCTGCCAGAAGATAAATATCACGGAACCTGTACTCTGACGGGAACAGGGGATTGGTACGGTCCAAGAGCGTTTTCATCTGCCCCGACATCTCATAAAAATAAACCGGCGTAGCAAATACCAGGACGTCCGCCGCCTTCATCTGTGCTATTATTTCTTCTGTGTCATCGCGGAGGACGCATTTTTCTGTAGACTGGCAGGCCAGGCAGCCTTTACAGAATTCAATTTTCTTATCATAAAGGCATATCTTTTTCGCGCTGCTGCCGGCTTCTTCCGTCCCTTTTATAAATGCATCTGCCAGCGTTTCAGAGTTTCCGCCCATACGTGCTGGTAGATAGAACCAGAACTTTTTTACTCATTTTCTCTCCCTTTCTTCATCTGATAGACCAGATAATCCAAGCAGTCAATTTGTTTCTGTTTTTTGTGGACATTGTCCAGGAGGCTTCTTCTATGCCTTTCCAGCAGCCGCAGCTGACCCTGTTTTTCTCCGGCTTTTTCCAGTTTTATAAATTGTTCTACTGTCTGTTTATCACAACCCGCATCCTCAAGGTTTTGAATCACTGCCGGTTTAAATACAGCCTTCCTCTGCTCCGAAGAAGCCCTGGCGCCCTCCCTGTATTCTGACACATTACCACCTCTTTTCCTTCCTTGCGTCGGTTTAAACATTGCGTTTTGCTTTGTAGGAATTTTGGCAGAATCTATAGGATATCCTCATTGTGCAGGAAGGCGGAACGTCACCTGCACCGTCCATGCTCCATCCCGGTTAACCCTATAACCATCCGGCGTTACCGTATCGGTAAGCAGCCAGCCGTCATCGTCAAAATAGTAGCGCTCCCATATGCCGTCCCTGTTTCCGTCCAGCCAGAACCAGCCGTTGGCTTCGTAAGCGCCACCCTCCTTCTCATACCTTCATCTCGTCCCCTTCTGTCCCGCAACCGTTCTCCATTCACCTGCAAAAACGGTTATGTGCGTGAATAATCCAAAGATTATCATAGCGAGAGCACTGATTCGTTTTAACTTCTTCAACCCTTATCTTTCTCCTTTCATCCGCTTACACGGCCTCTGCCATCCGCTCCGATATGGCAGCCATTGTATTGTGCTTTATTTTCTTGTATAACCAGATCCCAAAGGGAACCGACAATGCTTCCGCTATGGCAAATCCGGCCCAGATTACCGTGATATTCCCTATAAAAGCCCCAATCAGAAGAATCGGAATCAATAAAATCACCTGCCGCATAAAGGCAAGATACATACTGTAACTCCCGTTCCCAAACCCCTGGAAAATGGCTGAAAACAGGATGCCGGCAGAGGAAATAAAGAAACTGACGGACATAATCCTGACTGCCGGAATGCCAAGCCTCATCATCTGCTCCGACGCGTCAAACAGCGTCAGAATCTGTTCCGGTATAAATTCAAGGACAATAAGGATTGCTGTCATCATGATAACCGCATAAAGAAACGCGCAGCGGATGGTTTCATGAAGCCTCCTTTCCTTTCCAGCCCCATAGTTATATGCAATAATGGGAATCAAACCATTATTCATACCCTGAACGCCAATCTGCGCCAGATTCTGCACTTTCAGCAGGATACCGTAGATAGCCACCGCAGTTGATGAAAACTGGTACAAAATCGTATTGATAAATATTCCCATAACCGACATGATTCCCTGCATAATAGCCGTTGGTATTCCGACCTTTAAGATATTCAGCACATACTTTTTGTAAATATGCAGCGTAAATTGAATGGGTATCTCTTTATTTCTTTTTATGTTTAAATAGATTCCCAAAAGCCCGCCAGCCAGCTGGCCCGTAACCGTGGCAACGGCTGCCCCTGCCGTCCCCATGGCCGGAAAGCCAAAATACCCGAATATCAGAATCGGATCTAAAATTACATTTACCATGGACGCAGTCCCAAGCGTCGCGAGGAAGAGTGTGGATTTTCCCGTGGCGATTAACAAGCGGTCAAATACCCACTGAATCATCTGTCCGAAGGAAAAGAGCATGCAGATCCGGATATATGAAATTCCATACCGGGCGATTGCATCATTCCCGCCGGCCTGCCAGGCAAAATACGGTTTTACTGCCAGTAAGCAGACAATCACATTGATCCCATAGGCCCCGAAGGCCATGACGATTGCCGCTGACGTGGTTTTTTTCACTTCTTCCGGCTTTTTCTCCCCCATTGCTTTGGACACCATAGCGTTTAACCCTACAGCCAGCCCGCATCCAAGGGCAATCATAATCAGCTGCAGCGGCGCCGCAAGCGAAATTCCGGTCAGCGCGTCTTCACTGACCCGTGAAACAAAGATACTGTCCACAAGATTATAAAGATTGTTTACCAGCAGCGATATAATCAGAGGAATGGATGTCTTTATGATGAGCCGGGGCACCGGCGTTGTTCCCATTATACTTTCATTCATTGCGTTCTCCCCCGTTTCTTATTGGTATCTTCATTGTAATACCATCCCAGCTTCATATCAAATACTTATATTAAATACAATGCCATACTTGACAGGCATATCGTTTCTTATATATAATAGACATATTAAGGAGCCAACAAGAAATGGAAGCCAAATGCCCCGCAGCAAGATGTACGCTGGGAATCTCTTTGCGCCTGATTTTGCGAGATGATTTTTTGTCAGCTGTGCACAAATTTATGAGGCGTACCCGGCGCGTACATTGCTTAAATTCGTGTGCGGCCGGGGACATGGCCACGCCCCCCTGTACCCGGCAAAGGGATTTGGTGGGCGTGCCCCCTTGGGGTTTTGCCCGCAGAAATGAACGAAGCAGAATGGAGGTGTCCGATTGGACATACGTGTTTTAAGATATTTTATGGCTGTTACCAGAGAAGAAAGCATATCAGGGGCCGCAGAGTCCCTCCACATGACACAGCCCACTTTATCCAGGCAGTTGATGGATTTAGAAGAGGAAATCGGCAAAAAACTATTAATTCGCGGGAACCGAAAGATTACTTTGACAGAAGAAGGGATGCTTTGCGCAAGCGGGCTGCGGAGATTCTTGACCTGGTGGATAAGACAGAGGCTGAACTGATGGCGCCGGACGAGGTGGTAAGCGGGGATATTTACATCGGCGGCGGAGAAACAGACGCCATGCGTTTAATCGCCAGAATTGCCACGGATCTGCAAACATCCTGCCCCAATATCCGCTATCATCTGTTCAGCGGAAACGCGGATGACGTGACGGAACGGCTGGATAAGGGGCTCCTTGATTTCGGAATCCTGATAGAACCGGCTGATATGAAAAAATATGACTATATCCGGCTGCCAGCCAAAGATACCTGGGGGCTTTTGATGCGCAGGGACAGCCCTCTTGCCTCCCGCGATTTTATACGTCCGGAGGATATCTGGAATCTTCCCATCATCACCTCCCGACAGTCCACCGTAAGCAATGAATTTTCCGGATGGCTCAAAAAAGACTTTGACAAGCTGAATATCGTGGCCACTTACAACCTGGTATACAATGCTTCTCTCATGGTGGACGAGGGATTGGGATATGCTTTTTGTCTGGACAAACTGGTGAACACCTCCCAGGACAGCAATTTATGTTTTCGCCCGCTGAAGCCGAAGCTGGAGGCCCACCTGGATATCGTGTGGAAGAAGTATCAGGTGTTTTCCGGGGCTGCGGACCGCTTTTTAAGCAAGATACAGGAGGCATTTCACAGCCACCTATAGGTGATCGTTCAAAATTTTTTCATGTGCGCAAAGAAGCTATGCCCAAATGAATCCTGGCATAGCTCTCTTAATTTCATTGATGTCACCTCTCCAGGGAAAATGTGACCGTCACATCGCCGCTTCCAAGCGCCTCCGTCCAGCCGGATAAGTCGTCTATTTTCCCCAGTCTCGTATAGCTCCATGAATTTGAGCCATAAAATATAACAATCTGACTTCCGTTATATAAAACGATATCTCCTGAACCTGCAGTAATCTCACGGTTGCTGGCGGGCAGACTAATTCCAAGGGAACCAACCTTTTCAAATCCGGAGTAGTCCCTCATCTGAATCACAACAGGTTCCTTCTCCATCATCTGAACAAAGGAATCTGCTGCCGGATTATTCTCCAAAGTTGCCGTAAACCTGCGTCCGCCTGCCTGCACATTCATTCTCATTGCGTCACTCTCCTCTGAAGCCGTCTCTTCTAAGTCCCTGTTCCCGCTTTCTGAAGCCTCCGGCTCCCAGGCAGCTGATTCCTCTGTCCCTTTCTCATTTCCAGATCCATGGCCGGGCCCGCCAACGCCGCCTGTCTGCCCGGCGGCGCATGCCGTCAATGAAATGACCGCTGTCAGGATGCAGAGTAAACTGCAGATTGGCTTCATTCCTTTCATTGGCTTAACCTCTCTTTACTAAAAATTCTTCCGGCTTCTGCCGCCTGGCGCTCCTGTCTCCCATGTCTTATGGTTGCTGCAGGAATGGCCGCCGTTATGTTTTTTTCCATTTCTTTATAAATCACCGGTATAAAAATTGCGGAATTCCTTTTCCAACATTTGTTTCATACGGCAACTGCGAAGGAATGTTCCTATCTAAGCAGACACCCTCTAACGCCTATGACGAAACCGAATAAAAACCATAAGAAAAACCAAATACCTGGTTCAATTTTAAGTAGAAATCCTCCGTTATCCGCCTTCGGAGGAGGCTTACAATTACAGCAATTGCCAACCACCAGAGACAGGTTCCGCAGAAAATCCCGAAGATCAGACGCACATTTTCCCCCGCTGTTTCAGTGCCTTCGATCTGAAACATGGAAAATACCACCATAAAGGATAGAATCGCTGCCGGATTGGCGATTGCAATTATAAAGGACGACAGGAAACAGGAGATTATGTGCCGGGGCTGTTTCCCATGACCCGCCATTGCTTTTCCTTCCAAAACAGATGGACCGTGATACTTCCCTTCTTTTTTCCTGAGCGTTCGGATTCCGATTGCGGCTACCATAAGACAGCCCGCCGTACAGATGATTCTTTGATGTTTCAGCAGGAAATCCGAAACCATGGTAATTCCAAATATACCTACCCACGCATAAAATACATCCGCCGCTGAGGAACCCATTCCCGTCATCAGCCCTGCAAACGCTCCCCCGGGTCAGCGCCCGCTTTACGGACAGCACGCCTACCGCTCCGGCGGGAACGCCGAATACAATTCCGATCACCAGTCCCTTTATAAAATAATTCTCCAGCATATTCCTCGTCCTTTACTCTCTCTGTCTGGCATTTGGCGTTACTGAAAATGAATAGTAGTTCTCATAGTTTTCCCGGTGATAATACCGGATCTCCCCGCTGTCCTGGCTGTACACAATGGTCCATTCTGTGGAAGCAAATTCTCCGAAATTGTTTTTGCTGACACTGCTCATGGCATCCCGCAGCCCGTCCATGTCCATAGCCGGCTGCTCTGCCAGACGTTCCATCAGCATATCGTACCGGGTGTGGGACTGCCCGGTTCCAATCCCGAACTTTTCTCCGGGAGCCAGATAAAAATTTGTCACTACCGGAGTTTCAACCACCGCCATCTCATTGTCCACATATTCCACAGCCACGGAACGGCCGCCGGAATCCGATAATGCGAAATGAAGCATCATACCCGCAGAAGAATGCATATCATACTGTTCCAGCAGTGCAACCGCCTGGTCTACATCGGCGGCCTTGTCCAGAAGAAGCCGGACCGCTGTTGTGGTGGTAAGATCCGGTTTCTCCCTGTCCTGTTCGGTAACCGCAGAATCGTTTATCATGAGAACAGCCACGCAAAGTCCTTTTTCGTTAATCCCGTCCATAGGGGCGTACAGGGCAGCCGCTGATATAATTTTTGAAAGCGTCCCTTCCGGGTTGTATTCCATTCCCAGGCTTAAGAAGTCCATATTCACAGTGGAAACAGAAGCATAGCTGTTTTCCGGCGTTGATTTTACTACCATAGACGTGCATTTCATCCAATCGAAATTTCTGCCGTACATTATCCCGCCTTCAGGCTTCTTGCCAACAATGTGCTGCGGCCGAAACTTCCGCCTAAAAACCGGGGATATACCAGTCCCTTGAACAAGTCCTTACCCACAAACTCAGCCACCTCCAGATCCGGGGCCGCTCCTCCCTGTTCCAGGAAGCGATCAAAGCCATAATCTTCGTTATACTCCATATAGTAGAAGCCGTCCTCCAGCTTCCTCACATTGACGGCTGCGTCAATACCTGCCCGGATCCGCAGACTTCTCTTTATTCTGTGGTGCATACAATATCCAGTCTCCCTTTTTCTATTGGAATCATAATATCCCTATTGGTATCCGGGCAGGTCAAAATCAGGCCTCCAAGGCTGTCCTAAAGAAATCCTCCAGCTTATCGAAGGGAATCTTTTCAACATCGTCGTACAGATCGATATGAATGGCATCGGGGACGACATAGATCTCTTTGGGCTCGCCTGCCGCCTCATAGGCCGTCTCACTGAAAGCAGCCGAATGCGCATTTTCGCCTACAATAAACAAGATTGGGCGCGGCGCAATCTCATTGATATGTGACAGCGACGGGAAATTCATAAGAGAAAGCATGGAGGTCGTTGTAACCCCTGCCAACGCGTTGGGATGCCAGCCTCTTTTTGTGGCATAAAAGCTGTAAAATTCTGCATTATTTCCGGTCATCTCCGCCGGAACCTGGTCTACCGGGGCATCCGGGTAATTGTTCCGGAACTGGGGAAATCCATTTTCAGCATCCACCCATCTCTGCCGGCTCAATTCTTCCAGCTGCCGGGCCCTCGCCTCGCCGGTGGCGCTGTTTCCCATGCTGCTGATATCATACATAACGCTGGCTGCAACGGCTTTTATACGGGAATCCTGGGCTGCCGCAGAAAGGGCGAATCCGCCGCTGCCGCAGATTCCAATCGCTCCAATCTGTTCGCGGTCCACGTAATCCAGAAGTCCGAGATAGTCCACGCCTGCGCTGAAATCCTCTGCATAGATATCGGTGGATCCCACCAGCCGGGGCTGCCCGCCGCTGTAGCCGTGGTAGGAGGGATCAAAGGCCAGTACAACAAATCCCCTCTGGGCCAGCTGGTTGGCATAGACGCCGGGCCCCTGCTCCTTCACGCCGCCAAAGGGCGGTCCGATTACCAGCGCCGGATATTTCCGGCTCAAATCCGCATCCTTTGCCACATACAGATCCCCTGCCAGTTCGATTCCATAACGGTTCTGATAATATACATGGGTTCTGGTTACATTCTCACTGAGATCAAAAATATAATATTCATCTTCCGGCGCCACACGCATTGCCAGTGCAGGATTCATAGACGTATTCACAATTTCCTCCTCGCTGCTGCTTTCTTCCTGTTCCGGGGTACTGGTTTCCTCCTGTTCCCCAGTATTCATTTCTGACGCAGCCCTTTGCTCCGCCGCTGCATCGGTTGGCCGGCTTCCGGAATTTCCGCAGCCGGCCAAAACGCCGCTGATTCCAATTGCTGCCGCAAGGATGGCGGCAATGTGCTTTGTTCTCATTCTGTTTTTCATGTCATCCTCCTCGTTGTTAATTATTCCCAGTTCAGACAGACTATCTTCGCCGGCTCACCCGATCCGCCAAGCTCAGCCAACGCCTGGTTCACGGCAGTTTTCAGATGCTCAGACTCCCCTCCTTTCTCAACGGAATTATCTATGCTGTTAATCAGGATAATTTTGTTGCCCCAGCCTTCCAGCACCGGATTACTTTCTACCGCCTCCCGGAATTCCTCCGTGTCCTCAATGGTTCCAATCTTTATATATTCGCCGTTTACTTCCCCATCCTGATAAAACAGGATAATCCGGTTTGGTTCTGAGTAATACACCTCGCCTGCTTTTTCCGATGTCACCGTCTCCCCACGCCCTGGAATCTCATAACGGCTGGGGATGTCGTAATACTGCATCACTTCCCAGTCCTCATAATCGTCGTAGTGGTAAATCGGAAGTCTCCAGTCTGCGGTGCCCACATGCCTTTTGATGGCTGCAGCGGTATCATTGTTCTCCAGCTTCATGGTAAACGCCCGCCCCGTTATCCCCAAACCGCACTTCCAACTGCGATATCGCAGCCTGGTCTGCCGCCGGAGCGGCGGCTGTGGTTGTGGCCGCAGCCGCAGTTGCTGCTCCTGCCACTCCAGCCAGTGCCGCCGTCAGCCCAACTGCCGCCACAAATGTCATGATATGTATTTTAAATTTCATTCCAGTCCTTTCCTGTGCTGCTCTTATAACGCATACTACACAAATTTTTCTGCTTCTGAAACCTTACAGGACGAACCTCCCGGATGGCGCTTCGCTCTGCAGATGATTTACCGAAAAGCTTCCCCAAAGAAACTCTCTAATTTATCAAAGGGAATCACATCCATCTGATCGTACAGATCCGTGTGATTTGCTCCCGGTATTACCATGAATTCCTTATTGTCACCCTGAAGAAGCTCATATGCGTCCTGGCTGTACATCAGGGAATGCGCTTCTTCTCCATGCACAAGCAGAACCGCGCTTCGGATTTCAGGAGCATACTCAAACAGCCGCATGTTCATCAGAGAACCTCCGGCAGTGGCGGACCAGCCATTATTTGAATTCACGGAACGGGGGTGATAACCACGGTCGGTCTTATAATAGGCAACATAGTCCTTCACGTACTGGGGGGCATCCTCCGGCGCTTCTTCCGGCAGACCGCCGCCCAGGGTATACGTCCCATTTTCATAATCTGCAGTTCTCTGATTATTATAAGCAACACGTGCCTCATATCTTCCATCCTCATCAATGGAATCAAAATATCCCAGTGCGGTATTCCGGCTCATATCATACATGGTCATAGCCGCAGTCGCTTTCACTCTGGTATCCAGCGCCGCAGTCTGCAGCGCCATTCCGCCCCAGCCGCAGATGCCAATGATGCCAATCTGTTCCGGATCCACGTTATCCTGTACGGAAAGGAAATCAACCGCCGCCTGGTAATCCTCAACGTTGATGTCCGGCGAATTGAAATACCTGGGATATCCGCCGCTTTCTCCCGTGTAGGACGGATCAAAGGCAATGGCAAGGAAGCCTCTCTTGGCCATCTCCTGCGCATAAAGGCCGGAACTCTGTTCTTTCACAGCGCCAAACGGGCCGCTTACGGCTATGGCCGGAAGTCTGCCTGTATATTCCTTTGGCTCATAAAGATCGGCAGCCAGCGTATTGCCAAAATGATTGACAAATGTCACCTTCCTGTGATTTACCTCCTCACTGAGCGGAAAAACCTTGTCCCATTCCTCCGTGAGTTCAATGGACTCCGCCTGAATGGAGATGCCCTCCATGGCTCCATAATTTATGGTTCCTGCCCCATGTCCGGTGGAGTCTGTAACAGACGCCTCCTCAGCTTCCGGCTCTGTTTCCTCTGCCGGTTCCGCCTCTGTTGCCTGCACCGCTGTTGGCTGTGCCGCTGTGGTTTGCCCGCTGTTTTGTTCAGAGCAGCCTGTACTCACCAGTATCGTAAGCACGATTGCTCCTGCCGCAACTCTCTTCAAGTTCTTTCTCATCCGATTCATCCTTCCTTTTTATTTATATGTAATTACAGACTTTCTTGAAAATCTGAACTACTCCCTTGTGAGTGTGCACCGTTTCGTGTAATGAACGGATCCGTCTTATATTCTCCTATCATTATCACCGCTCACTATTTGATTATAGTTTATGATATTAGCAATATCAAATACTCATATTGAATATCTTCATATGCTTTTTAAGCATATATTCTCGTGCACTTTTCTCATGTGTTTTTTCTGTATATATTCTTCCAACTACATAAAAAGCCCAACCACTATTTCCAGTAATTAAGCCTTTTGTTTAAATTGTGTCACCACTGATGTCACAATCTGCAATTCAACATAAGTACTCGAAATCTGACACGCTCAGATATGTCTGCATCTGCAGGCGAATGATAATTGTATCAAACCCCTTCTTTCCCCGCTTGCCATAGCCACAGAGCCGCTTTAAGTCCCTTGTCAGCAGGGAGCCGTTTTCCAGTACTGTTTCATAGATTTCCTTATCCTTGCGAGACGCCAGTCCGTCCTCGTAGCGGGCGTCAAAATCATAGCCGTCCCGCCGATAATTCAAGAAGTCCGGCAGCCATTCCATGCTGATGAATCCTGCTTTTCCTCTGAAAAACTTTCCGTAGGCGCAGCGTTTATTCCGGATAACCGCACCCTTCCACTGCCACGGGCCGTCCCTGTCATCTGCAAACCAATATTCCATCGGCGTATATTCCTCAACGGAAAAATCCTCAAATTCACTCTGGAAAAAGGGGAGGAACCCAAAGTCCTCCACCAATTTTTCCAGCTCCTCCGGAGAGGTAATCTGCCTTCTATGCCCCTCACTGCCCATACCCTTTACCTCCGGAATTCCTGCTATATCACATCATTTTCCAGATCCTTGATCTTTTTTGCGGGAATGCCGCCCACAACACAGTTGTCCGGCACGTCCTTCGTCACCACGGCGCCTGCCGCCACGATCACATTATTGCCGATGGTAACCCCCGGCAGGATGATGGCGTTTCCTCCAATCCATACATCGTCACCAATCTTCACCGGCCATGCTGGGCAATCTTGTTACGGCGCTTCATCGGCGAATGGGGATGGCCTACGGTTGTGATCAGCACGTTGGGGCCGATCATGCAGTAATCTCCGATATGAACCGGTGCAATATCCAGAATCGTCACATTGTAGTTAGCGGAAAATTCCTCGCCCACATGAATGTTTTTCCCATTATCACAGTTAAATCCCAACTGAACCGATACCCGTTCTCCTGTGGAGCCAAACAGCTCCTTAAGGACCTCTGTCTGCTTTTTAAAATCCAGTGGATCCACCCTGCTGAATCTGTCGCAACCTACCACTGCCCGCTTCTTGCTCAGTTCCACCTCTTCATCGAAAAAACAGTACTCCAGTCCTGCCTTTAATTTTTCCAGCTCTGTCATAATTTTCGTCACTCCTCTATCCGCTTCTTTTCATCCCTATACCATAATCCCGGTATAAATCGGCATATCCTTTTTCTGCATCAGGCATAATGCGCGAATCACGGCCTCGTGATCCTTGCCATGGTTCAGCCCCGATGTGGTAATCACTGCTGTAAGCATTCCACCCACATAGCTTGGGAAAGCGCCTCCTACAGGCAGGCAGCTACTGGTTTAAGTCCGTAATCAGGACAATGGTTGCAGGCGGCGATTTACCGGATAAAATGCGTTGGCTGCCACGGTTCCACTTCCAGCAGAGGCTGGCCGCCGTTTTGGATATTTTTCAGCATCCATGCCATGTTGCTCCAGCGCTCCCGTAACCCTTTCCAACGCCGTATATGTGCAGCCTTTCTCATGGGGACTTCCATTGATTAGTAATACTTTCATGATGATTCACCCCGACCTTTCAATATCCTGTCCTTAAATCCTTTAGCGAAATGACTTTTCATGGATTTCCAGGTAATCCTCATCGGACAGAGGAAGCGGGATGTTCCACACCCATGGCCCTGGCCATCTTTATCATCGGCTCCTCTGCTGCTTTCCGCTCCGCAAAGAAATCATAGTAAGCGTGGGCGGTCATGATCAGGCCCGCCCCATGTACCAGATCCTCATGGAAACTTCCCATCACGTGCTCAATGGCCTTTAATGCAAACATCTCCCATGGTCCTCATTCTTGTTGATGACGCTTTCCGATGCGTGGAAGAATGCATCCATCCCCTGGTAAGCGGTGAATTTCGGCGGTACGCTCATCATCAGCCCCGCATCCACGATGGAGAGGGTCGGGAACATGGACGGGAAGAAAATGCCGGTTTTCTCCTTTCCTTCATCGTCAGAGATAACTGCGGCAATATCCACCTCACTGCCGGTTCCTGCAGAAGTGGTGATAGCAACGATGGGGATCGCGTCAAATTCAGCGTTCTTTTTGCCGCCGTTTTTACTCAGGGAATAATCCCAGATATCCCCCGGGTTCGTTGCCATCAGGCAATGCACTTTGCGCAGTCCATTACGGAACCGCCGCCCAGAGCCACCACAAAATCACAACCATTTGCCTTTACCGCCTTTGCTCCGTCCATGACGTTTTCCCTGGTCGGGTTTGGGCGCACCTGGTCAAATAATGCGTATTCCACGCCTGCCTTCGCCAGCTCCTTCTCCACCCGTTCCAGATAGCCGTATTTCTTGGCGGACTGTCCGTTGGAGATGATGATCAGCGCCTTTTTTCCTGGAAGCTGCTGCTCATGCAGATGGTCTAACTGACCGGAGCCGAATAAAACGCGGGTTCTCCCTGACCATGTGGTGGGAAAACCTGGGCGGCACAATGGGCAAACAAACTCCCCATCAGAAACAGACACGGATAAGAGCCGCCTTGAGGAAACGTTGCATTGTCAAAACCAGAAGTTAGTCTATACTACGTTCCTCCAAAGGGAGGACGCCCGCTACCACTAGATTTTGGATCGAAGGCGGACTGTCCGGCACTCCTTTGACGGAACAAAAATATTCCGATTACTCCGCCACGAAAATCAGCGCATATCCGGCGGTTAGCTCCATCGCCAGATAGAACTGGGAGGAGAAGGTTCTTCCGGTGGTAATCGGCAGCAATGGGACCAGGCTGCTTTCTTCAACCTGCCATATGTATTCTTCCGTCCGATTCGTCCTCTTTGCAAGTTCCGTTATGATTTCCTGATCGTAATAGGCAATCCCCAGCGTATCCGCAATACGCCTCCCCAGTTCACGGCCTCCGCTCCCAAATTCACGGCCGATGGTTATGATTTTATGCATAATTCCCCTCCTCGTTTTCATATCCCAGATGAGTTCACTCCGGTGTTTCCCTCGTAAGGTTCTTAAGCCATCCATATTTCCGGTAATGGATCACGGCGGCAGGCAGCTTTACTACCTCATCCAGATTAATGATTAAGAATACAACCACAACCGGAAGGTTTAAGTAAAACGCAGCAAAGAATCCGATTGGTACTGCAAAAACCCACATCGTGACCGCATCACAGATAAGGCCGAATTTGGAATCTCCCCCGGCGGGAAAGATTCCGGCTATGGTTGTCATATTGATGGCCTTGGCAACCATATAGCAGGCGCAAAACAGCAGCATCCATTTTAAGTACCCTGTGGCAATAGGGCTTAGCGCAGTTACCTTTAAAATGAGAGGGGATAATGCCATCAGGAGCACGCCTGACGCAGCGCCCCCGATGATCGCCATCTTCCAGAGCAGGCCTCCATATTTCTTCGCCCGCTCTAACTGCCCCATGCCAAGCTCATTGCCTACGATGATTCCGCCGCCGTTGGCAAGCCGGTGCAGAAGCTGACAATCAGGTTTTTCACAATATTGGCAATGGAGTTGGCAGCAACCGCATCGCTGCCTAAATGCCCCATGATCACAGAATACATGGTAAAGCCTACGCCCCATACCAGATAATCCCCCAGCATGGGAACCGTGTATTTCCAGTAGTCAGCCACCAGCAGTTTATCCGTGTCAAAGCAGTATTTCACACGTAAACGCACATGTCTTTCCCGCAGGGATTCCACATAGGCCCAAAGCATTTCAATCAGCTTGGATATAGAGGTGGCCAGTGCAGCGCCTGCTATGCCCATCTTCGGGAAGAACAGCAGGCCAAAGATCAGTGCAGCATTTAGGAAAATATTGATAGCTACGGAGCTTGACCCAATCACCATGCTCTTCATGGCGTACCCGGTGTTCTTCAAAATACACAGATAGATCTGGGAAATGCCCGTAAATAAGTAGGACACCGCCACAATGCGAAGATACACGCTCCCGCCTGCGATCAACCGGGTTTCAGACGTAAAGATCCTCATTAAAAGTTCCGGGGCAAACAGAGCCGCTGCAAAAAAACAGCCGAAATCACGGCAGACACCTTCGTTACATACGCAAAGATCTTCTCAATGGAACGCGTATCGCCTTTTCCATAATACTGCGCCGTCAAGATGCTGGTTCCCATGGTAAGCCCGCCCATAAATAAGTTGAACACAAAGGTGACCTGCCCGGCTAAGGACACCGCCGAAAGGGAATCCTGGTTGACAAAGCCCAGCATAAGCGCATCCGAAGCGCTGACCGCCGCCAGCATGAACTGCTGGAATGCGATAGGCAGTACAAGCGAAAACAGCTTTTGGTAAAAGGCCTTGTTCCTGCCTGATGTTTTTGGTTCCATATTTGTTAATCTTCTTTTCCTTTCCATTTTTCATCACGTTATTGGCCTGATTTTTCAGATGCTTCCCGCATCAGCCCAATCCGAGTTTGGGCATGTCGTACATATCCAAAGCCATTGTTTTCGCCTTCCTGCTGTTTTGCTGGCCTAGTCGCTACTTTCCTGGCTGGGCCGCCAGCCATTCATTATATTCGGCAAAAAGCGGCGTACCGTCTATGTAGGAAATTTCGGAGATATCCGGCCGAAGCTCCAGCACACGCCTGTAAGCTCCTGGCACAATCATGCCTCTGCGGCAATGGAGCAGTACCGGTTGTCCCGAAGGTATTTCCATATACCGGGCGTCCTCTTCCCCGCTGTCTAACTCCTCAATTGGAATGGTAATTGCGTGTTCAAAATGCTCCTCATTGTACCACCTGACAGCCGCCACATCCACAATCACCAGATTCGGCGTATTTTTCATATATTCCAGCGCGGCTTCCGGTGATAATGCGCCCAGTTCATTTTCTCGTCTGTTTCATTCCGTTTTCTCCAGTTGACTCTGTGGAGGCCATTCCCGCTACAGCTGTCGGGCCGTATCTGCCACATATTCTGCCGTCACATCCGTCAGCATATTCCGGTTCTGTTCATTGTCCGGTTCCGTGTAAACGATGGTCCCCACGACGGCTTCTGCTTGCAGGTGCGCTTCTGTCCTGGCGCAGGCTGTCAGGCCGCACAGAAGCGTACCTGCAAGCAGAAATGGGATCATTCTCTTTTTCACATTGCTTCCTCCTTTCTTTTTCTGCCTCTTTTTCTATTTTATCGGGTTTTCCCTATCTTTCAGCGCTAAATCTTAACATTCCATATGGCAAATTCTAATGTTTTATGGTATGCTGTTCTCAGAGAACAGAAAATTTTTGTGATTTGTTTAAGTTTAAGTTCAGAAATTTGATTTCAGAAAGAAGAATGTTATGGGAAATAAGCTGCTTTGCTCCGCCATCGAAACGCTGTGGGAGCAATTTTTAACCTTAGATTGGACCTACCATGATTTCCCGGTAGGGAGCCAGGCGGAAAAAATGTTTTGCTGGCCGGGGCCGGAGGACGAGGAAATCCTCGTGCTTGTACACCAAAGCGGCGGACGCCAGGAGCTGTTCCACCGCCATGATTTTTTCTATTTCAATTATACCTACCAGGGACAGTACGATTCCCTCAGCTACAAATATGACCACCGGATTACCATCCGGGAAGGGGAATTGTATGCGGGCCAGCCCTTTGCCGGCCATGCGCTCTGCATCCATGATGACCAGGAAACAACGATTATCGGCATCCTTATACGGAAAGATTCCTTTTTCCGGGCCTTCCTGCCCATGCTTTCCGCCAACTCCAGGCTCTTTCATTTTTTGCTTGATCCGTCCACCAATGAGTTTTCCGACGAGTTTATCCACTTCCGGATTGAGGATGACTGCAATATACGGGCATTGCTGGAAATCATGGTCATCGAGTACGCCAATAAGAAAGAGGATACCCAGGACATCTTAAAGCCTTTGGCGCTCTCCTTCCTGATGCAGGTTGCCCGGCAATATGCCAACACCAACAAGACGGAGGAGCCCGACCGCCTGTCAGAGCGGATTGTCCAGTTCATGGGGGAGCATTTTGACACCGTCACCTTGAAGGACATCGCAAAGCGGTTTTCCTATCACCCCAACTATATCTCCTCCCTGCTGCGACGGGAGATTGGAAAGTCTTTTTCCGAAATTCTGCTGGAGCAGCGCATGGACCGGGCCCTGATTCTTTTAAAGGGTACAAATCTTCCCATCGAGGAGATCGCCCTGATGCTGGGATACAGCAACAGCAGCAATTTCTATAAGGCATTTCGGGAGTGTTTTCATATGTCGCCGAGAGAGTATATGGTGACTGCAGACGAAGCGCAAGGGGGATAACCTTCTCTCTTATGGTCATAACCGTCTACCTGTCATGCGGAAAAAGACCTGCTCCCCAGGTCTTTTTCTTCTACAATATCCCTATTGTAAATGCAAGCTGTTTCATCTCCCCCGGCCTGACAATCTGAACATTCCTCTTATGTTCAAACACATCATCCTCATCTTCACAGGTAGATAATCCGCTCCACGGCTCGATTGCCACAAAGGGTCCGTCATTTTCCGTAGACCATAGAATCAGATATGGAAAATCTGAAAATTCTATCTCAACTCCCCTTTTGCTGCTCTTATGGCATAACCGAACCTTCCGTGACGTAAGCTCATCAAGAATCAGAGCATCCTCATAAAACAGGCTGTGTTTCAGCGGAAGCACCTTTTCCCGGTTCAGCAATGGTTTTCTGTTTCCGATGTTAATCAGTCCTGTCTTTGTAACCGCTTCCGGAACCGACAGGTTTTCTTCCTTTTCAAATTCAATCTGATACTCCCCGAAGGATTCGTCAGGCAGCAGCGGACAGCAAAACCCCGGATGTCCCCCAATGAAAAATGGCATATCTTTCTCATCCTCGTTCACTACCGTATACCGTACTTCAATGGTTTTGCCACTCAGGCGGTAGGAAATTGTAAGGGTGAATTTGTATGGAAACTGCTGCAGCATCGCCTCATCACTCTTGATTGAAAACTGAATCCGGTCCTCCCCACAGAAATCGCAGGTAAATTCTTTTTCCTCACAATACCATGCCGCGGCATAGCTGTCTTACCGCCGTTCTGAAACTGTGCCTGATCATCTCTTAAACTCCCGCATATGGGAAACAGCACCGGGGCCTGACCGCTCCAATACCTTGCGTCCCCCTGCCAGAGATATTCGATTCCGTCCCTGTCTATGATGGAAGACAATGCGCCTCCCAAAGAGGAGACTTCCATATTGACAAAATAATTACGCAGCGTCCATTTCATAAATAATCTCCCGTTTATACTGCCTTTCCGTCGCAGCCGCAGTTTTTCATTTTTTCCACCACAAAGGCTTTCACCCGCTCCTTACCCGCTGCTCCGTACTTTTCGGATCAATGGTTTCCGGGTTCTTGTTCAGGACTTCCTTAACGCCGTCACTGTACGCAATCCGAAGCTCTGTGGCATAATTCACTTTGCAGATTCCCCTGCCTATGGCTTCGCGCACCGCTTCATCCGGTACGCCGGAAGCTCCATGAAGAACCAGCGGGACAGAAACTACCTGACGGATTTCCGACAAACGCTCCTGATCCAGTTTCGGCTCTCCCTTATATAAACCGTGGGCCGTTCCAATGGCAATCGCCAGGGAGGTTGCTCCTGTACGCTCCACGAATTCCCTGGCCTGTTCCGGATTGGTATATCCATCCCCCTGGCCGCCGTCCAGATCGTCTTCTTTTCCGCCTACCTTTCCAAGCTCCGCCTCCACCGGAATACCGGACGGCGCGCAGGCCTGGACTACCGCCTGGTGACTGTTATGTTATCCTCAAAGCTCTCATGGGAACCGTCAATCATGATGGAGGTATAGCCGGTACGAAGGGCCTGCATGGCAAGGTCAAAGCTGGAGCCGTGATCCAGATGAAGGGCTACCGGCACTTTTGCGTGATCAGCCGCCGCTTTCACATTGGCAAGGTAAAAATCCATCCCGGCATACTTAACCGTGGAAGGCGTTGTCTGCATAATCACAGGCGCATTCAATTCCTCTGCGGCCTCAATGACCGCCATTACCATTTCCATATTCTCCACGTTGAACGCGCCTACTGCATAGCGTCCCTTCTGAGCGTCCTCAAGCATCTTTTTTGTTGTTGTTAATGACATCTTACGTTCTCCTTCCTATTCCGCCAGTTTCTCTATTCTCACACAGGGATAAATCTTCTCAAATTCTTCCTGCTCAAAATATCCGGTCTTATGGTTGAGGGCATTGGCCGCTGATACAGCCACCGCATATTTCAGACTCTCCTCCGGCCCATAGTCCCTCTCCATCGCCACCGCAAACGCGGCCACCATGGAATCACCGCAGCCAACTGTATTAACCGCCGGTATCTTCGGAGGATAGCCCCGGTAAACGCCTTGTCTGCATACCATAAGAGCCCCATCCTTCCCCAGTGAAACTACTACCTGCCCAATCCCGGCCTGATGCAGTTCCATTGCCGCCTTTCCGGCATCTTCCAGGGTGTTTACCGGCCTCCCAATCAGCATCCCCAACTCTTCCTGATTTGGCTTTATCATATCCGGCGCAGCTTCAATGCCTTCCTTTAAAAATTCTCCGCTGGTGTCAAGAATCACCTTTTTCCCCCAGCTCTTCAGCTTTCCCGTCAGTTCTTTATAAATATCCTTTTTTACTCCCTTCGGAACACTTCCCGACATGGTAACCACATTGGCATCCATACAGATTTTTTCAAACTCTTTCAGGAAACGTTCCATCTCCGGTTCACTTACCTCTTCGCCAGGCTCCAGAAATTCAGTAGACCGGTGGTCTGCGTCCAGAATATTGATGCAGCACCTTGTCTCGGCGCTGATATGGACGAACCTTCCCGTCAGGCCGTCCCGGTAAGTAAGCTGCTCCAAAAGCTCTCCGGTATGCCCTCCCGCCAGCCCGGACGGCATGACCTCCTCGCCGCAGAGCTTTACGACCCGCGCCACATTCAATCCTTTTCCTCCCGCCGTGTTCCTGCAGGCAGTAACCCGCATCACCGTTCCGGGCTGAACCCTTCCGGCAATCTGATATGCCTTGTCAACCGCAGCGTTCAGTGTGAGTGTGATAATCATGCCTGCCCCTCCTCACCTTCACTGTCAACCAGTATCTTTCCCTTGACAGCTCCCGGCGTCTTATACAGTTCAAACGCCTCCCCGATTTTTGCCAGCGGTACTTTCTTAAATATCAGCGATTCATGGAATTTAAGCTGTCCAGTCTGAAAATAGTGGGCTGTGAGCTCCCATTCCTTCCCTGGAAAGGGAGCGCTGTAGGACATCCAGGAGCCGGTCAGCGTGAACTCCTTGCGGTTCATGTTCTCCCACTCGTCTACGCTGAAGCTAAGCTCTCTTGTTGGGGTTCCAATCATGCAGACCCCGGCTTTATTCGCGGCAAGCTGGAATGCCATTTTAATCGTTACCGTATTTCCGGCTGTCTCGTATACATAGTCGTAGCCCTTTCCTGCCGTCAGTTCCTTTGCCCTTTCAAGATAATCGGCCTCTCCTGTATTCACCACGGCATCGGCTCCCAGCCGCATTGCCAGATCCAGACGTTCCGGCGTGATATCAAAGACTACGACTTTTAATGCCCCAAAGATTTTTGCCCACTGCATTGTGAACAGACCGATGGTGCCTCCGCCTAAGATTGCTACCGTTTTGCCGCCCTGATAGTTCAGACGGTTCAGGCCATGAAGCGCCACGGTGGCCGGTTCAAAAAACGCTCCCTGTTCAAAACTGACTTCCTCTCCAAAAGGCACCGCGTTCTTTTCCGGAACCACCACATACTCCGCAAAACTGCCGAACTCTCTGGAGCCGATGAAGCTGTAATGCTTGCAGAGGGAATAGTCTCCCCTCAGACAATCCTCACATTCCATGCAGGGGACTAAGGGCACTCCCGCTACCCGGTCACCCGGTTTTAAGGACGTCACCTCTTCACCTGTCTCTGCCACTGTGCCTGAGAATTCGTGTCCCAGCACATTAGGAAAAAAGTGGCAGGCATCCCCGTTTACCCTCGGCACATCCGAGCCGCAGATACCGGTGTATTTCACCTTAATCTTTACCTGCCCTTTTCCCGGTTTCGGAGTACCAATTTCCTCGAAACGGATATCATTTTTTGCGTGTACCACTCCTGCTTTCATAACCAATCACCTTTCCTTTCCGCCTTCTTTATGGTTTCATCATAGCAAAGCCCGGCGTCTAAAAACAGTCAAATGTATTGCACGCAAATGTGCAGGAATCTTTACTAACATAAATAAG
>BBZN01000032.1 GCA_001304855.1 Clostridia bacterium UC5.1-1D2 | reverse complement strand
CCCCCATTCCGCCCCTTCCTAACGTTCCGCCACAAATTTCAAATCAAATCGGATTTCTTTAACCAGATTCCGGGGCAGGCTCTCACCGTACGCTCCAGCGCCTGTATAACAGCCTGCCCCTGGGCAGCCGTTATTCTGCAGTAAAGACTCCTTCCCCCCAGACCCTGCAATATTTTATCACGCAGATCTCCTAAGCCTTCATCCACATAGAGAGGAAGCAAGTAGGGTATGCGCTCCCAGCAGGGCTCCTTTATAAGCAGATACACCAGATAGCGTTTTGTCCAGGGGAAGCCGCCGCTGCGGATCGCCTCAAACAAAGTACCGGCTCCATAAGAAATACTGTTTTTACAGCAGAACAATAAGCTGCCTTAGCCACAGAAGCCCTGTGGTCAAAGAGACTCAGCCAGTAAATATCGGCAGCCTCCCTTCCCGCCAGCGCTCCAATTGCACTGACTGCGCTGCTGACCACCTTTCCCCTTGGATGGCTCAGAAACGGCCTGATAAGCTGCTCATGCTCTCTGCTTCCTCTGCGTCCTGTCTCCAGGACAGGCACCACAGGATTTTCATCCTTCAAATGAGCCAGATAAAATCCCAGTACATCAAACTGTTTATAGCGTTCCAGAACAAATACCGTAAACTCCCGGATCCCTGCGGAGGTATCTAAAAGAAAATCCTCCAGCCCGGGCCAGGCATTTTTTATTATGCCGTACTGATACTCCAATGCTTTCCGGCGGACGCAGCTGTGTTTGTGGTAAAGGTATTTTTCTGACTGTTCCGCAGAACAGCCGTAATGATCCAGAATTCCCGATATAATAACCGATTGGCAGAAGCGGTTCTTCTCGCCGGACAGAAGCCTGTCCGCCTGATCCCGTTTCAGTATTCTTTTTGAAAAGAGATAACGGTAAATACTTTTTCTGACTCCAAACTCAAAATCCGGGATTTCTTCTACAGAGAGATTCCCGGCCTCCTGCTCCAGCCGCTTCTCTAAAAGTTCTTCCGCCTGTATCAAATCGGCATACGCTCTTCTTCCCGCACCTCTGATTTTATCCATGGCCTGGACAGCGTAAAAAAGCTCCTCCACCGGGCATCCGGGAATTTTGCCCAAGGCCATGTCTGCCGCGCGGCGGCGGATGTTTCCCACCCAGTCATTCATCCTGAGAATAATAAAGGGAAGAGATTCATCACAGTTCTCCATCGCACAGAGACATTTTTCCCGAAAATACCCGTTGGGATGAAAGGTGCCCAAAATCAAAACGTATCTGTAGTCATCCTCAGATATAAACCATTTTTTAATCTTCCCCGGCTGCACATCGCTCCAATCTAAAAACCACTCCATGGAGGTACATTGCCGGAAGGTTTCGCTAAGCCGGATCAGTTTCTGCATGTTATAGTCTTTCAGCAGCCTGCCCACGGCCTGTCCGCCCCGCATCACCAGTTCCGGATCCCCGGAGGCAATGACGCGGTATGCGTTGTGCAGAAAAGATTCATCTTTTTCTTCCAGCCTCTCTTCTGCCTCCGCCAGCCCGTTCCGAAGCGCTTCCATATATCGGTTCTCCTTATGACTCTTCCCAAACACGCCGTTACCATCCTTCCCCGGTGCACATCCTGGCTTCTCTTAATGTACCCGGAATATTCCTGTATCTGTCACCCGGTTCACGGATCTTGTGTATATACATCATTCCATGTATCCAACCACACCTTTAGCCTTTTCCAAATCCGCATCATAAGTAAACATTTTATAATTCTGCCTGTGATTATTCTGCACTCCCCCTTCTTTTTGGGTTCTTTTATATTGGATGATACAGATTGCATTCAAGGCTAATCCGTCCGCTGCCTCCCACTCTTATGCGCTCCCCCTCAATTTTAGTGAAAATCCGTGATTCTCTGCCCATGAACTGTCCCTGAAGAAAGGTGTTCACCGCTCCGTCGCAAATCACGCCATTCTGCCTCAGATAATATGTTAACGCTCCATTGGAGGTTCCCGTCGCCGGTTCCTCCGGTATTCCCAACAGCGGGGCAAAATTTCTGCAGCAGGCAGTAACGCCTTCTGTCCGGCCGAGGCAAAACATGTGGATGCCCGCTGCCTGGTATTTTTGTGAAAGCATGCCGACTTTTTTATCATCTATTTCTGCACTGCTCAGGGACTTCAAATCAGCCACAGGCAAGAGTATATCACTGAGCCCTGTGTTGACAACGGCTGGTTTTAACAGCAGGGCATCCTGAAAGCCAGAGCCGCAGGCATCATACAGGTTTTCCGCCTCCCCGGCGGGAATATCACATATGTGCCTTGGCTTTGCCATGTCCATCCATATCAGCTGACTTTCTACTGTAATATTTAGTTTACCTGCCAACGTATCTGCTATATATTCCCCCAGCCCTATATCATTTGTATCCCGCATGACTGTAAATGCAGATATGGTGGCATGTCCGCACAGCTCCACCTCCGTCTCCGGCGTAAAATAGCGTATGGAAAAAACATGCTCACCTGTGGACTTTACATAGGCAGTCTCCGAGTGCTTCAGTTCAGCGGCCAGCTCTTTCATAAATGTTTCCTCCGGAAAATCCTCATTTTCTCCAAGGATTACAACTCCGGCCTGATTTCCGCGAAACTGCTTATCAGTAAATGCATCGACGATATATATTCTCATACCTCTCTCCTTATCATTTCTACTGCCGCACTCCAGAGCGTGTCTGAAAATTCATTCCCGCCATCTTCATCGTATTGGCGCCGGTTTCCTACATTCCTATGCTTGTCCTATGGCTGCCGGGACTCCTGGGTTACGTATAAAAGCTTACGCAGTTAAGGACATATCCCACAACTATCGGGGTATGCCCTTTTCTTTTTCACTGTTTCCTTATTGATTCAAAATAAGCGAAAAGGCCTTCCGCCAGTACAGGATCAATCACCGGAATTCCCGTCTCCCGCTCAATGTCCCCGGCGATTCCGATGGTGGTTAATCCGGTGCAGCCCAATGCGATGACCTCCGCACCCATTTCTTTAATCTCCCTGGCTTTTCTCAGGCAGCTCTCCCTGCCCTCAGCTGTCATTAGATCCAGGGTGCTGTCCACGCCCTCAGGCTTTCCCACGGTAATAATCTTGTCCGGAATCATCCTCAGATACGCTTTCGGCGCATAATCCACAATTCCCAGAATGGCTATCTTCCCACCGTATTTGGCAGCCAGCGCCGCCGTAGCCTCACCGCCCCCTGTGACGGGTATCCCGGGAATGGCCTTTTGTATCTCCGCCACCCCCGGATCGTCGGCACAGCTTACAATAATCATATCCACTTTCTCAAAGGATTTGGCCGTTTCCACAATCTTCGGTATGGCAATCTGCTCCAGTTCATGGCTGTGAATTCCCTCCGGCTGGTCTGGAATGCATTTTGATATACACTTAATACCGGGAAAATGCTCCTCTATGATTCTGCCGTGTAAATCCACAAAGTTCTGATCCTCTGAGGTGAGAACGCGGATGACTCCCACCGTAAATTTCTTCTCCATTTGCCTTGCCCTCCAGCCCGCAGTGCCGGGTGGTTACTGCATCCCGGCTCCCATTTCCAGAACGTGTCTGAAAAATGCCTATGCCCGCTTGCCTGCCTGCTCTGCTGAAAATTTGTTCCCGCCCAGAAGGCAGCCCAAAGTACTTTTTCCCAGAATAAGGCGCTGATTTTTCAGCACACTCTAAACTACAAACCTGCCTTTATCAATAATCATCACATCGTCAAAATACAAAGTGGGCTCCAGAATAATCCCGTCCATATGGCAGTCCGCCTTGTTCACTCCCCCAAAGGAGGTGTTGGTTCCAAATGCAATGTGGACTGTGCCGTAGACCTTTTCATCCTCCAGAATCACACCGTTCAGGATGGCAGTCTCATTGGTTCCGATCCCCAGCTCGCCTACTGTGGCATTGCGCTCATTGGCCAGAAGAATATCCAGTTTTTCACTTTTTTCTCCCGAGACGCTTTGAAGCCTGCCGTCTCTGATTACCACCCGAAGCGGGGACTCCAGCTTGCCAATTCCCACCATGGAACCGTCGATTATCATCTCGCCGTTGACGCCGTCCTCCACAGGAGCGATATACGCCTCCCCTGACGGCAGGTTGCCGCACTGTCCGGGAAGCCGGTACACGCCCGGACTTGGAATCCCCTTTCTGCCTTCCAGATTCAGGTCAGCACACAGCCTTCCTTCTCTATCCTGGCAGTTCTGCATTTAGTCAGCATCTCCGTAATCCTGGCAGTCAGCTTCTCAACCTGTCCGTAATCGGCCGTCATTGCGCCTGTCCCGAACATCTCCTTTGTGATTCCCGGCATGGTGGCTACACGGGTTCCTGCTTTAGCAGCGTTGATTCTGGCGTTGGTGTGCGTCAGGGACTTGGCTGTGGGGCAGATAACAATATCCGCGGCCTTCATGGCCTCTGCAATCGCTTTCGGAGGCTCCTGCCCGCTTAACTGGCGCTCCTTCATAACCGTTACCATAGCCTCACAGCCCAGCTCCTTCGCTCCCTCATAGAGAGCCTGGCCTATCTCCACCCTTGAATCGTCTGTGACAATATATACCTCCTCACCCGGCTTGGCAGCAAGGCAGGACGTCAGTATATTTTTAGAAATCTCAACTAAATTCATTGTTTGCGCTCCTGTTCCATTTCTGTTTCCACACTTTTACAGTACCGTCATAACCTGTTCCTATTCCACATCCGTAAGTTCGGAAATCACTCTGGCAAGCAGGGTTCTGGGAAGCACCACCAGTTTACCCGTCTCCCTGGCAAACATATTTTTCATCTCCTGGGTGAATCCGATACAATCCAGAATAACCAGGTCTGCATCCATATCTTTAATCTCTTTTGCCGCCCGCTCCAAATCCTCCCAGGGACCGTAAGGCGATGCAGGCACCGCTTTTACCCTGCTCACAAACCCGGACCATTTCTTCTCGCACTGCTCCACCTGAAGCGGCGAAGGAGTCACAGTAACAATGCTGGACTTCTTCGTAAGAAGAGGGGCCACCTGATTCAATATATTGCAGGGATAGATGAGAGGCGCCCGGGATGTAAGGCTGTCCGGGAAATCTCCGGTACAGAAAAACATAATCAGCCGCGCCCCTTCCTTCTCCAGCTCGTCTATACACGCCTGAAGCCTGGGCAGTATATGACGCTCCGCAAAGGTCACGGAGCTTCCGTCCGTCAGTCTGGACACCAGCACGTAGTCCCCTTCTTCAGGGGCAAACGCCGCAATATCCTCCTTGGTAAGGCCGTCCAGACCGCCTCTTTGAAGCAAAGTTACCTTACCGTTAAATATATCCATTATATCAGCTGTCACATCGGTTCTGGGCGCCTGACCGATGGTGATTGCGCCTATTTTCATGGCAATTTCCTCCCGGCATATATTCCGGGCCTGTACAGCGCAGCAGTGGGGCCGGCCCTCCCCTTAAATCCGGGCCGCCTTGCGGCATATCCATATTCAGGATGCGCCTTCCCCTCCTTGCCCATACAGGCTCTGTAAGCCTGCCTACTCCGTCTTTCCCAGGGTCTGCAGATGATTCATGGGACCGTAAAGCTTTTTGAGGAGCTGGTACTCCTCCTCATCATAGAATTTCAAATCTCCCTTGGTAAAATACTTGGCAACCTCCAGCATAAATCTGGCCGCCTCCTCCACGTCGGCGAAATGGCTGGCTCCGGTGGCGCAGCCCGGCACCATCACTTCTGTAGTAAGGGCCACGCCCACAACCGGTGCGTTGGTGGCCGTGGCCGGCTGAAGAATGCTGTTGAGGTGGTGCACATTGTTGCCGTAAGGAGTAATGTCCTGAGTGGCCAGAGGGAACACATAAGGCAGACGGCCTGTGGTAATCTGCATCTGCTCCAGCAGATCCTCGGAAGTTTTCAGGATGTATCCCTCTTTTACAGTGGGGGAGATTGCAAAACCTCTGGTGTTAATCACACGGTTGCCTTGGTGGTGTCCACTGACAGAATCGCATCCAGTTCAGGAGAAACCTCCTCCTTGTTAACCTGGGACATCTCCACGGGAGAGCCCATAAAAGGTACGGGCTTATGGGGAGCCGTGGGAGCATGAGGACAAATCTGTGTAGAAATGAACACGTCGCCCTCCAGAAAATCTCCCTTTGTCTGCATATCCAAAAGCTTGGCCGCCAGCGCGATTGCCGCCAGCGCGCCATCCCCGTCTGATACAAATCCAATCATCTCCGGCCGGGCGCCGATTCCGCCCAGACGCCCTAAAAGACCGATGGTAGGCGCATCCCCGCCGGAGGCTTTGCCTCTGGTTCCCGGAATCCGCACCTTTACCATGTCTGTGCTGCCCTTAGGTCCTTTTAACTCATATACTTCAATATTGGCATCCGCCTTAATGCCTCTTAAATAATTCTCAACATCTCTGCCTGTTACAGTGCTGCTGTCAAGTACGTCAAATGCCTCAATCACCTGTTTGATTAACATTTTTTACCTCCGATTACGTATATTTGCGTCTCAATTTATCCGCCTATTGAGGATTATAAATGGTTTATGAACCTAAATCAACATTTTCATCACATGATCTTTATAAAATCTTTATTTTTATTTGACATTTCTTAATTTTATGTATAGAATCTTAATAAACATGGGGTGGTCCACATCAAATGCGGCCATCTTTGTTTATTTTCTGACAATAATTAACAAAGGAGCGTGGATTTATGGAAAAAGAAAAAATCCCACAGGAACTGATTATTCCTGCATCTGAGCATCCCAAGGCCTTTGAACCGGCAGTGCTGATTCTAAACATCGTTATGTGTACCCTGGGCGCAATCATCGGGCTGGAACTAATCGTAAGGACAGGCGTAACACCCAACACCTCTATCGTAGGCGCTTTATTTGCAATTTTGATTTCCCGCATACCAATTGCATTTTTAAAAAAATACCGCAGCGTACATAGGCAGAACCTGATTCAGACTGCTATCTCCGGCGCCACCTTTTCGGCTGCCAACTGTCTGATTCTTCCCATCGGCATCCCGGTTGTAATGGGACGTCCCGAATTAATGTTCCCTATGTTAATCGGCGTATTTCTGGCTACCTGTATCGACGCCACCATCCTCTATCATACCTTTGATTCCGAGATGTATCCGGCCGAGGGCGCATGGCCTCCCGGAGTGGCCGCCGCCGAATCCATTCTGGCCGTAGTAGAAAAAGGCCGGAAGGCGTTCCTTCTCATCGTCGGTATTGCTATCGGCTGGGTCGGCAAAATTGCAGGAATTCCCACCGATCTTCTGGGCGTATCCTGGTTCGGCGATTTCTTTGCAATGCTGGCTCTGGGCGTAGGTTCCATCGTAATCGGAGTTTTGAAAACCAATGGCTTTGCAGTATCACTTTTCGGCCACAGCGCGACTCTGGTTTCCAACCTTCTGGGACCTGACTTCGTATACAGTGATTACGCCATGATCAACTATATGCCTCACGGCGTAATGATCGGCGCAGGCGCAGTTTCCCTTCTTCAGTGCGCGCGCATGCTGTTTAAGAAAAGCGACAACTCGGACACGGCTGCAGGCAAATTCACCAGCAGCATGAAGACCTTAAAGAAAACCCTTGGCTGGGGTTATGTGGCCTACTTTGTGGGCGCTATCCTCCTGGCTGTTATCTGCGGCATCGTAAGCGACATGAATATCATAAGCTTGGTTTTATGGCTGATTTTTGCTGCATTTGCTGCTATCTCCTCGGAACTGATTGTAGGTATCTCAGCAATGTACTCCGGGTGGTTCCCGGGCTTTGCAACCGCCCTGATCTTCCTCCTGGTAGGCATGCTTTTAGGTTTCCCTCCCATGGCTCTGGCTGTGCTGGTAGGTTACACCTCCGCCACAGGTCCTGCTTTCTCCGATATGGCCTACGACTTAAAATGCGGTTATATTTTAAGAGGCTCAGGCGCTTATCCGGAGCTGGAGAAAGAGGGAAGAAAACAGCAGTACTACTGCGAAATGATTTCCTTTGTGATCGCTTTCTGTATGGTGGCTTTTCTTGCAAACAAGTATTTTGACCAGGGCTTATTCGCACCGGTAAGCAAGACCTTTGCAACCACCATTGACGCAGGCGCAAATGCAGATGTGGCCAAATGGCTGCTTATCTGGGCGATTCCCGGAGCCATCATTCAGTTAATCGGCGGCAACCGTCAGATTGGCATACTTTTTGCAACCGGCCTTCTGGTAGGCACTATCATGAACGGCGTCACCATTATCGTTGGTCTTATTATCCGACTGGTAGCTGTTAAACGCAACAAGGAGAACGAGAGAATCCTCAACATCCTGGGTGCAGGCGCGCTGGCCGGAGCTGCGGTTTACAGCTTCTTTACCGCCACCCTGGGACTGGCCAAAAAGAAATAATCCGGGCATCTGTATGGCACAGATGTAAAAATGCCGTCTGGCTCACTCCATTACGGGGAGGGCCGGCGGTATTTTTATTCCTGTTAAGGGGTTTATGCCAGGGATATCAGAAAAAAATCCAGAGGAATAGTTACCATACAGCACATTGTAGAGATGAACACAGCCGTAGATGCATAGTCCTCATCCAGCCGGTACTGTCTGGATATCATACTGGCAGTTGTCATAGACGGAGCCGCCACAATGAGCATCAGCATCAGTCTCTCCGTCTCAGGCAGAAACGCCCCCGAGAGGCCGTAGACCAGCACCGGAAGGAGGAGCATCTTAACAGCCACAATACAGGACGCCTGCCCCAGGGAAGCCGCAGTAGGCCGCTTTAAGAAGCAGATGGCGCACCCCAGATAAATGAGCCCCATGCTGTAGCTGACGTCCCCCACCATATCCACCACGCAGCTCACCGTCTCTGAAAGCCTGATATGCAGGGAATTCAATGTCAGGGAAGCCGCAATCGAAACCAAAATAGGATTAAACAGCTTTTTCCCTATGGTTCTCAAAGTCCCTTCCCTGCCCCTGGTAAACAGAAACAGCCCCAAGGTCCACACGACTGTGGTATCCACCGCCATGCAGATGGGAATATACTGCCTTCCCGAAGCGTCAGGAAACAGCGCCATCGCCAGAGGAATCACTACAAACCCGAAGTTACCACCTACTATACATCCCTGTGAACATTGGCCCTCAGCCGCTGCTGCCCCATCATACGGCTGCTGAGAATTCCTGCCAACGCCATCAATATGTACGCCGCCAACTGCCACAGTATAATCCTGTGATAGTCCAGCAGATCTTTAAAAGTAGTTTGATTCTCACAGAGCAGGGATATAACCAGACAGGCAGAATCAGCTTAATCAGAAGGCCCGAAAGAGACGAAAGGCTTTCTTCCGTCACAATTCCAAATCTGGACACCGCATATCCCATAAGTATCAGCAGGAAAAAGCTTACGAGTTTTGGAAGGATAATAAAAAAGTAATTCATATTTTTGTGCAGCAGGCTGCATCTCCTTTGTAATTTTAGTATCATTATAGTACAATATAGAAAAATCACAAGATAATTCTTACAAAAGAAAGGAGCAATCACAATCTATGGAACTATCAGATGTTATCAGACAGCGGCGCAGCATTCGTGCATTTGCTCAAAGACCGGTGCCTCACCACCTCCTCTTAGAGCTTGTGCAGGCCGGAGCGTTGGCCCCCAGCGCCAGCAACCTTCAGGCCTGGCAGTTTTTCCTGCTGACCGATCCCCAGCTGGTGAAAAAAGTGGATCTGTTCAGCCCCGGCCTCAGCGGCAAGCCGCCAGTAATCCTGGCCGTCTGCTCTGACATGGATTACGCTCTGGCCCATGGTTCCCCTAACTCGGAAATTTACGGATGTATGATGGACGCAGCCATGGCAGCAGAAAACATTTTACTGAAAGCTGTGGATTTGGGACTTGGCGCCTGCGCCGTCAAATCCTACAACGACACTGCAGTGAGGAAACTCCTGAACCTGCCTTCCCATTACCGCATCGAGATTCTCATCTCCCTGGGCTACCCGGAGGCTCCCCCCGTCCCCGCCGTGTGCGGCCGATGGAAGAAATACTACATTATAACCAATGGGAGGATAGGAATGAATCAAACTGAATGCTTTGAACTTCTAGTTTACATGATAACCAGCGCCGCAGGCCTCAGAGGAGAGCCCCGAATATACGGCCCCCTGCGGATGGCGGAGGCGTCGGAACGGCTCTGCCGCCTGATGCTGGAAGAACAGCCCGGAAACCAGGGCCTGAAAGAACTGGCGGAGATTATCCACTGCGGCAAGGGAAAAACCACCTCCGATGAGGAGGGATTCTACCAGATGCTGAGCGATGCAGTGGACAAGCTTGTAGACTGTATGTAGAACTATATCTGGAGGCGCCTGCAAAACGAAACAGGCCTGAGAAATTGACTGCGCCCTGCATTTGCATTCATTTCTCAGGCCTGTTTCGTTTAAAACCTGTTTCCAGGTTCTTTTCCGCTCTGTCCGGGTAATTTCCCCTTTCCCTTACATTTCACTTATACAAAGAGCTCTTCATTGTAGGAGATCAATTCTTTCTTCAGAATCTCCTCCACTTCCTTCAGCAGCTCTCTCTGATACATACCGGCTCCTAAAATCAACCGGTTCTTAGGTATTTTAATCATAATAACATCCATGTTCTCATCGATCTCCGCACTGGAAAGTGCCAGTCCAGTGGCTGCATCAAGGGTGCACAGCAGGTCAGGGAACGTTCCCAGACGCTCTCCGTTCCGCTCCATAGTCATATACTCATTCCAGTATGTAAGCTCGTAATCATCGTCTCCCGACTTCACATGCAGAGAGCCCACGTCGTAGCCGCCGTCCATACAAAGAGTATAGTCACAGGTAGTCCCCCTGCAGATAACCTCTGCATCGTATTCTCTCCTGAGAAAATCCAGAATTCCCTCCACGTCTCCCTTGTGCTCCATATATCCCTTACCAATCGCCAGAGCCTGGGCGATAGCGCCTACCGCTCCATGGGCGGAAGCATATTCGGCAGTTACCGGGTTACGGAGCACACAGCACAGGCCTCCTGCAGCCACTGCAGTCTGGCGTACCAGATGGTTTGCAGCTGTCAGGCTGCCCTTTGCAACCGTCTCCACGTACCGCTCTCCTTTTCCCCCGCAGGCAGACTGAACCGTCACATAATCCTGACGCCTGTTCAGGCCCATGCTGCCCATGCCCCCTGTAGGATGGGCGCGTCCGTTGCAGGGCGCATCAACCATTGGAACTCCCGTAATCGCAGAAATAACCCAGCCGTTGGAGGTGGAAACGCCTCCGTTCTCACAAGTGATAAATCCTGAAATCTTCGTTCCGCTGTTCTCCTCAAAGTTCTTTAAAAGAGTTTTCCAATGATTGATCGTGACACAGGTGTCTTTAGCGGAAGGCGCACCTACCATGGATACAGTTACCATTATATCCTCTTTGTCCAGCTCCGAAACGTCCATCATCGTCAACTCGCCTGTATGCCGGAAGGCTTCCTCCACGGCATCCAGTCCCATCTGAATGCTGCCGCCTCCCCCGCCCCCGAGAAGCAGGCCTCCGTACAGAGCCTGAAGGCAGAGTTCTTTTGTCAGTTTAATCATACAACAACCTCCATCCATTATAATTGCAAGCAAAATGCTATAAATAAAGTCTAATTGCAATGCAATGATTTGTCAACGTAAAAGAAATACTCTGGGTGTTCTTCAAAAATCCCCCTCCTGTCTATTGACAAATCTCCCTCCATAGGGTAATCTGTGATTATCCGATGTTATTCAAACATCATCCACTATCTCATACATTCTAAGGCGGTTCCTTTTTCAGTTCCCCTTAATCATGAGACAAAACCAGGTATGAAACTTTATAGTTACATAAATATTATTTAAGGGGGTATACATATGGTATACGAACAATTTTTGACCACTGTTAAGGAACACATGGAATGTGCCCTGGGGCCGGGATATGAACTGTCCCTGCGGAAAATTCCCAAAAACAACGGGCTTGTGCTGGACAGCCTGTGCATTATGAAGGGGGATTCCAATATTGCCCCTGCCATCTACCTGAACACCTGCTATGAACATTTCCGGGCGGGTATGCCTTTGGAAGATATTGTGGGGGAGCTTTTGTTCCTGTATAACAGCAGCCGGATGCCGTCAGGTATAAATCTCCAATCACTTGCCTCCTACAGCGACGTCAGAAACCGCATTGCTTTTAAACTTATCCATGCCGAGGCAAACAGAAATCTTTTGAAAAAAACGCCCCATATAAACTGGCTGGACCTGGCCCTTGTATTTTATGTCTGCATAAGCGAGGACCACAGCGGAGTTATAACTGCGCTGATTCACAATGAACATCTGAATATCTGGAATATTTCTCCAGAGGATTTAAGGGAGCAGGCATTTTCAAATACTCCCAAACTTCTTCCTCCCACACTCAAAAGTATGGCCTCCCTTCTCGGCAATCCGGAAGATGAAACAGAGGACTATGAAGCTGCGCCCTTCTTCATTCTCACTAACACCTCAGGCGTCAACGGAGCAGGGTGCCTTCTCTATGGAGATATAATAAAAAACTTCGCAGCTATGGTCGGACAGGATTTAATTATCCTGCCCTCCAGTATCCACGAAGTTTTGCTTCTCCCTGATACAGGAGATATCTCCTATGAAGAAATGGGCCGCCTGGTGACTCATATAAATGAGACGGAAGTCCCTGAGGTGGATCGGCTCTCCAATGAGGTTTATCTCTACTCCAAACGCCTGGATTCCATCTCCATGGCTTCCGACGCAGATAAGGCGGTCCCATGCGCCTTCCTGCCGGGCTTGTGCAGGTGCGTTCCTAAGGGGGCCTTGTCTTACCCCGGACGTATTCCGGCAGTCATCGGCCCGCGGCTGCATCCCGCCCGGGCACGAACCTACCCGAATATCAGACTGCCCAGCTGGAATACCGTCACCGCCCCAAGCCAGGCCACTGCCAGCTGGAACAAAACCAGACCCAGGGTCCATTTCCAGGAACCGGTTTCGCGCTTAATGGTGGCTACCGCTGCAATACAGGGTGAGTATAATAAGCAGAAAACCATCAGCCCATAGGCATTTATCCCGCTGAAGCCCGCCTCAGCCAGAATGCCTGACAGGCCGGCCATCCCGCGCCGGAATTTATGTTATTGATGCCATACAGCACACTGAAGCTGGACACAACCACCTCTTTTGCAGAGAGTCCCGATATAAGAGCCACCGCAACCTGCCACTGATCCAGCCCCGCAGGGCGGAGGATTGGCACCAGACTGTGCCCTACGATGGCTGCAAAGCTCTGGGACACATCGGAGACAAACCCCTGCGGCCCCAGGTTCATAACAAACCACAGGACGATGGACGCTATAAATATGGTGGTTCCCGCTTTTGACAGATAGTCCTTTACCTTATCCCACACATAGATGGCCACTGTGCGGGCATTGGGAGTCTTGTATTCAGGAAGCTCTATAAGGAGTGAATTCCCCTTCTGCCGGTTCCTGTCATGGAAATGAACCACAAAGGCTACAAGGATAGCCACAAACAATCCGATAAGATACAGGGAATAGGCTACCAGCAGCGCCCTGTCTGGAAAAACATATCCGCAAACAGCACATAGATGGGAAGCCTTGCGGAGCAGGACATAAATGGAGTGATTAGGATGGTTCTGCGCCTGTCCTTTACGCTCTCTAAGGCCCTGGTAGCCATCACTGCCGGTACGGTACAGCCAAATCCCAGAAGCATGGGAAGGAACGCCTTACCCGACAGCCCCACCATGCCCATGGTTTCATTCATTACATAGGCCACACGGGCCATATAACCGCTGTCTTCCAGAAAAGCCAGCGCCAGAAACAATATAAAAATATTGGGCAGGAACGTGAGAATTCCTCCCACGCCTGCAATGATCCCATCAACAATCAGGGATGTAATCCACTGGGAAGCATGTACACCGGTAAGGAACGCCAGCGTCCCCTCCGACAGCAGATCAAGCCCCATCTGAAAGTAGCCTTTGAGAAAGTCCCCTACTGTGAAGGTGAAGAAAAAGACCAGGGCCATGATTCCCAGAAACACCGGAATCCCCCAGACAGGGTGGGTCATAAGCCGATCCACCTTGTCGGTGGTGGCTGCCTTTGTATCTTTATTAAACAGGCACTCCCCGATTACCTCTTCTATGTACTCGTATTTTTCATTGATAATCTGCTTTTCATAATTCCTGGGCAGAATGCGTTCCACCTGGTCCAAAGGATGGTCGCTGACCACCACCTGATCAAATTCCAGAAACTTGATTGCATGCCAGCGCATATTATCCATCTGTCCGTACTTTCTTCCAAGTGCGCCCTCAACGGCCCCTATTTTCTCCTCCACCTCAGAACTGTAGTGGATCACCACCCCCTGAGGGCCCTCCTCGTAGTGATGGACAACTGCATGCATCAGCACATCCAGCCCTGTGCGCTTCCTGGCAGATACCGGCACCACCGGAATCCCTCCCAGCATCTCAGGCAGGCGGTGCATATCGATCTCCATGCCCCGCTCCTCCACAATATCCATCATGTTGAGAGCCAGGATAACCGGTTTTTTAAGTTCTATAAGCTGCATGGTGAGATATAGGTTCCTCTCCAGCGAGGAGGCATCCACCACATTTATAATAACATCAACCTCTCCGTCCTCAATGCATTTGCGGGTTACCTTTTCCTCGATTGTATAAGAGGTAAGGCTGTAGATACCGGGAAGGTCGATGACCTTTATAGGCCTTCCTTTGTAGTTAGTGGCACCCTCCACACGCTCCACAGTAACGCCGGGCCAGTTGGCCACTTTGAGATTGGCTCCGGTAAACGCATTAAACAACGTTGTCTTACCGCAGTTTGGATTACCCACAAATCCCACTGTGATGGGCCTGTTGTCAAAGCTGTGCTCTTCCCCTCTTCTCTGCCTGACAGACTCCCTTCCTCTCTGATGCCCTAAGGTAATACTGCCGTAGGAGGCATTGCCGCTGCCTTTTACTTCACCGCTCATGCCCGACTCTCCTCTCTGACAGTAATTCCTTCCGACAAGCGTTTCCCCAGAGCCAGCCTGGTTCCTCGTACCTTGATAATAACGCTGCCGCTTCCTTTTTTATTTAATATATTAACCGGCGTCCCTTCATTTACGCCCAGGCTTCCAGCCTTCTGGTGATACTCTCGTCCACCTGAACGCTGTCAACCACATAGTGGCCGCCGACAACACACTCATTTAATCTCAGCATCTCTGCCCGTATCCTCCTGTAATCTACTTCAAACCATACTTATTGTATGCTTAATGAGATCAATTGTCAACAAAAAGAGTTTGTCCAGACTACCTAATTATTTTCAACCATGCCAGGGGGTGTTAAGGCAGCAAAAAACGGAGGAGATAACACTCCTCCGCTTACGTCTCTATATTCTGCGCTCACCTCAAGTCTGTATTTACTGAATCCAGCTCCGGAGCCGTCCACATACCTGCCGTCGGGCGTAGTGGTATTGGCGTACATTGTGCCGTCGGAACCAAAATAATACCACTTTCCGTCTAAGGCCTGCCAGCCGGTGACCATTGCACCGCTGCCATCCAGGTAGTACCATCTGCCGTTGAGCCGCTGCCAGCCGGTCAGCATTGCGCCGCTGTTGTTCAGATAGTAGCTTCGTCCGCTGATATTCTGCCAGCCGGTCTGCATCTCGCCGCTGCCGTTCATATAGTACCACACTCCGTTAATCAGGTTCCAGCCTGTAGCCATCACCCGTTGGGATGCAGATAGTACCATGTTCCATCCAGCTTCTGCCAGCCGGTCAGCATATAGCCTGAGCTGTTAAAGTAATACCATGCTCCGTCAATCTGTTTCCAGCAGGATGCGGGATATCCCCCGGTATCATATCCATACCACCATCCGTTCTGATTCTGCATCCAGCGGCCGGAGCCGGAATATCTTCCCAGATCTTCCTGGTCGATATAGATGGAATCGGAATCTTCCGACCACTCTCCCGCCTTGCTGTTATAACTGGCAATGCTCTTACGCGGAAGGTATAGTCTCCCTCCCTGTTGAAATATCCGGCAAAGTTGTAGGAGGTTCCTGTCGTCTCCACGGTTGTAACTGTTTTCTCATCGCGCATCAGCTTCACATCATAGCTCTTAGCGCCTTCAATTTCACCCCAGTAAGCAGTGGTTCCCTCCCATTCCAGCTCTGAAGCTCCCTCCAGCTTTCCGCCGATTCGCTTTAACTCTGCGTACACTTCAATGTAATTGCCGCCATCGCTGATTGTGGCCTTTTTAAACTCTGCATTACATCCCGATAATGAAAAATGGCTTTTGGAAGTGTAGGAAAAGCGGTATCCGTCCTCTGCTGATAATTCCACTTTTACTTTCGGCACATCTCCCACAGTCCACGTATCCTGATCCTCGCATTGGTGTACTCGGCAGATTCGACATAGTAACCGCTTCCGCCGGCAGTGACGCTTATATCCCCAATATCATCTCCGCTCTCGGGCGCTTTGTCATATGAAAATTTAAGCTTCACCGTATCAATTTTAGTATCTGCTGCAAGGGCAGGAAAGCTGGCGCCCAAAGCCATCGCCGCAGCCAGCGCAAGGCACAGCCACTGTCTTTTTCTCATCTTATCTCCTCCTGTCAATAAATAAAATACTGATACCAATAATTTCCTGTCTTTATTATAATAAAAAGATTACTATTGTACAATTTCTTATTCCTTAAAAGAATATTACATTTTTACTACATAAGAGTCACAAATCTATATTTTATTCCATATCCAGAAGCATTTTCTTAATTTCCACCATACGGTCACGAAGTCTTGCCGCCTCCTCAAAATTGAGCTCCGCTGCAGCCTGATGCATTTTCTTCTCCAGCTCCCTGGCAAGCTTCTTAAGTTCCTTTTCATCCATGGACTCCGGATCTTTTTTAAACTGCTTATCATCGGCCTCAACCGCCTTGGAAATAGCTATCAGATCGCGGACTGCTTTTTTAATAGTGGTAGGAGTAATTCCGTGTTCTTCATTGTATTCCTGCTGAATCTTCCGGCGGCGGTTTGTCTCCTCAATAGCCACTCTCATGGAATCCGTAATACGATCCGCATACATGATGACATGACCCTCCGAGTTTCTGGCAGCACGTCCAATGGTCTGTATCAGGGAGGTTTCTGAACGGAGGAAGCCCTCCTTGTCCGCATCCAAAATGGCTACCAGGGTAATTTCCGGTATATCCAGGCCCTCTCTCAAAAGGTTGATACCCACCAGGACGTCGAACACATCCAGGCGCATGTCCCTGATAATCTGGGCTCTCTCCAATGTATCGATATCCGAGTGGAGATACTTTACCCGAATCCCCACCTCGCGCATGTAGTCTGTCAAATCCTCGGCCATCCGTTTGGTAAGGGTGGTAATCAGTACTTTATGGTGAGCCGCAACCTCCTTATTGACCTCAGAAATCAGATCGTCGATCTGTCCCTCCACCGGCCGCACAGAAACCTCCGGGTCCAAAAGTCCTGTAGGACGGATAATCTGCTCCACCCGCATCAGCTCATGGTCCTGCTCATAGACAGATGGGGTGGCGGACACAAAGAGCATCTGGCTGATTTTTTCTTCAAACTCGCCAAAGTTTAGAGGGCGGTTATCCAGGGCGGAGGGAAGGCGGAAGCCGTAATCCACCAGGGTGGTTTTTCTGGAACGATCTCCTGCATACATACCTCTTACCTGAGGCAGGGTGATATGGACTCGTCCACTATAATCAGAAAATCCTCCGGAAAATAGTCGATTAATGTGCAGGGCGGCTCCCCGGCCAGCGATCCGGTCAGGTGCCTGGAATAATTCTCAATACCGGAACAAAAGCCTGTCTCCCGCATCATCTCCACGTCAAAATTAGTCCGCTCTGCAATCCTCTGGGCTTCCAGAAGCTTATCCTCGCTCTTAAAAAAGGCTACCCGCTCCTTCATTTCCTCCAATATATGCTCTGTGGCCTCCAGCATTTTTCTTTGGGAACTACATAGTGGGAGGCCGGAAAGACAGCGATATGCCCCAGCTGTGATTTGATCTCCCCGGTTACGGTATCAATCTCAGCGATACGGTCCACCTCATCCCCAAAAAATTCAATACGGTAAGCTTCTCCGTCGGAATAAGCGGGGTATACCTCCAGCACATCCCCCCGCACACGGAAGGTCCCTCTCTTAAAGTCCATATCGTTGCGGTCATACTGGATATCGATCAGCTTATGGATCACCTCGTCCCGGTCCTTGATCATTCCCGGTCTCAGGGAGATGACCATCTCCTGATAATCGATGGGACTTCCCAAACCATAGATACAGGATACGGAAGCCACAATAATCACATCCTGCCGCTCAGAAAGGGCCGCAGTGGCGGAGTGGCGGAGCTTGTCGATCTCGTCGTTGATGGCGGAGTCCTTCTCAATGTAGGTGTCGGAGGAAGGAACGTAGCTTCTGGCTGGTAGTAGTCGTAGTAGGAGACGAAATACTCCACCGCATTCTCCGGAAAAAACTCCTTAAACTCGCCGTAGAGCTGGGCGGCCAGCGTCTTATTGTGGGCGATGATGAGGGTCGGCTTCTGTAACTGCTGTATAACGTTGGCCATAGTGAAGGTCTTGCCGGAGCCTGTAACCCCCAGTAAAGTCTCAAATTGGTTGCCTTCTTTAAAGCCCGCAACCAGCTGCTCGATGGCCTGGGGCTGGTCGCCGGTGGGCTGATATTCACTGTGCAACTTGAACTCCATAATGTGTTTTACCTCCTTGGTTTCCAATAAAAAATGCGCCTGAAATATTTCCATTTTTAAAACAGGCTTATTTGTTCATCTTTCAATGAAACCATCTTTCTTTCTGTTATTTTATCGCCTTCACCAATTTCTCCAAACAGCACAGGGGACTTTGGATTGTGGCGGTTATAATTCTTATTTACTATATCAGCATTATAATTGGCATAGCAATATCTGCACATATTCTTGCATGAATTATATGCACCTATATCAATACTTGCTGCGCATCCACATTCCTTCCTTTGATTCGGATCTTTGTCTAACTTTAGCTTACACTGTATAAGACGCTCAAACAAATCTTTATCGATACAATGAGCATGTGTAATCCCATATTGACTTAGATTGATACTTTCTGAACAGGTACATAACTCCATACCATATCTTTTTGCAATTTCAGAAAATGCTTCCGCAATTCTTATCATATCCTCACGTTTAATTGTTTTTAATTCCGATTTTTTTGCATTGTTTGTGGTGTTTCTATACATATCAATAAAGCTGATAATACATTTCTTAGTGCAGCCTTTCAATATTTTTGCAAGTGTCTCAAAATATTGGATATGGTTTTGCACTGTATATTCCTGGCTTAACAGAATAGGGTCATATCGCCAAATCAATCGTTCTGCACCAATTTTATTAGATAATTCAATGAATTTTGGAATAATAACTCTTTTTTTGGAAGGCAAATTAGGTTCTATATCTTCCCCATAAGGAGTTAATGTAAACTGAAAATAGTATGTGTACTTCTCCAATTCATTTAATCGCTCTATCATGGGAGTTGGGTTCTTAGTCCAAAACACAATTCCGTCCACTATATTCGGAGATAAATTTATCTTGCTTATCTGGCGTATATTCACGGGGTTTCTCACCAAAACATAGTTTTCATGAATTCTGTTATAAAACCATTCCGAATAATATGAAGGTATATCAGTTCTTCTGCTAACACTAATTATCATTTTATCCCCTCAATTCTATCAGCATTTGCGCACTGGTACATTCTTTCCAAAGCTCATATTCTTCTAGTCCTTCCTAAATCTCCTAGTCCAAATGGTTTTCAACGGGCTGCCCCCTGGTTGCCTTCTTTAAAGCCCTTGACAAGGGCTTCCTTCGGTGGTGGGCTGGCATTCCGAATGTAATTTGAACTCCATCGTGTATCTTTACCTCCTTGGCGATCCGGTCAACCTATGCCGGTAAACATATTTTCCATATTTTAATTATGATGCTTCATTTAAAAATTATAACATAGACCGTATAAAAAGTATAGGCGCAAAAGGAACGTGCGTTCTTTCTTTTTGCGCCTATGTTTTCATATTCAAACCCTGTTTCATGCATCCGGCCCCGCGCCAAGGACGCCAGGAGCGCCAGGCTGCGGCTCTGTTTCCCAGAACAGGACAAGACTCACCCGGAACATCAGGCTGCGGCTCTGTTTCCCAGAACAGGACAAGGCCCGCCCGGAACATCAGGCTGCGGCTCCATTTCCCAGAACAGGACAAGGCCCGCCCTTTAAAGAAAGGCGCCTGACCAAAAAAAAGGACACTCCAAAAAGTATCCTTCTTCCCATAAGCTCCGGTTATTTTTCACCTGCTCCCCCAAGGCCCCGCCGCCCTGGAATCACTTTATCTTACCATTCATAACCTCAACCGCCTTCCGTATCTGGTTATCCTCCTCAGGCTTCACCACAGCCTGGGTTTTCAGTTCTTCACTTAAATCCACTTCCACATCCGGTTCAATTCCTTTTCCGTGAAGGTCAAATCCGCTTGGAGTATAGTAATGGGCAGTGGTCAGCTTAATGGCGGAACCGTCCCCCAAAGGTATCAGGTTCTGAACGATTCCCTTTCCATAGCTGGTAGTTCCAACCACAGTGGCCCGGTTGTAATCCTTCATGGCCCCGGTAAACACCTCCGAAGCGCTGGCAGAATCTCCGTTAATCAAAATTACCATGGGAAGATCCACCTGATGTTTGTCCGATGCGGTAAACACATCGCCCTTCTCATTTTTATCTGCAGTATAGACGATAAGGGTCTTTCCGTCTCCCTTGTCATATCTGGTAATATTGTCAGGCAGCAGGTAATCCACCATCTTAACGGCTCCGTCCAGAAGTCCCCCCGGATTGTTTCTCAAATCAATTATAAGGCCCTTCATGCCGCCGTTTGACAACTCATCCACGGCTTCCTGAAACTGCTTCACTGTGATGGCGTCAAATTCGCTGACTGCTATATATCCGATGCTGTCCTCCAGCATTCTGTGTTCTACGGTAGGAACTTTCGATTTTCCGGCGGTTCATGGTCAGTTCCGCATATTCGTCTTTGTCCGAGCGGTACACGGTGATATTTACAGGAGTCCCTTCCTTGCCTTTGATAAAATTATTTACAAGCACCTCCAGACTTTCTCCGGCCACCAGCGTGTCCTCCACCTTATAAATCACATCTCCAGGCTGCATCCCGGCCTCAAGAGCAGGTGAACCCTCAAACACCTTTACAATGGTGCACAGGCCCGTGGTCCTGTTCTGGCTTATCATTGCTCCGATACCGGAGTACTCTCCCTGGGTGGTGTCCATCATTGACTTGTAATCCGTAGCTGAGTAATAGACGGAGTAAGGGTCGGACAGTCCTGCCATCATCCCCCGGTAAATATAGTCCTCCACAGCCTCTGCGTCCTCGTCGTACAGAAAGGTCTGCCCTACGATATTTTCAATAAGCGTCATCTTTGCGGTGACCTTGTCGTAATCCAGCCCGCCCTGACTCTGCTCCCTGCCGTCCGTAATGGATACCGCGCCATCCTCCGGCTGGAATCTGGGCTGACTGCGCATCACCCTCATGCCAAAGAGGTATATGCCAGCCGACATTCCCACTACGATCAGCCTACAAAGGCTGTAACAAGGGCGCCTGCCAGCACTCCGCTCCAGAAACGGTTCTTTCCGCTGCCCTGGCGGTCCACATGCTGTCCGCCGGGATTCATTTCCTGGTTCATATTCTCTTGTTGATTAAAATCGCGATTTTCCAACTTCTGTCTCCTATCTGTCCGTTCCTGTTATCTTAAACTATATGACAGGCTTTCTCAATTCATCCTGCAAATATTACGGGCTTACATAATTTCTGGGATTCACATAGCTTCCCCCTGAACGGATTCCGAAATGCAGGTGGGATCCCGTAGAATAACCGGTAGAACCAACCTTTGCTATTACCTGTCCCTGGGTTACCTTTGCTCCCTCGCTGACCAGCAGCTGGGAACAGTGCATATATACAGTGCTCACCCCTCCGCCATGGTCAATCATAATATAATTTCCAGCCGAATAGCTGTATGTAGAGATCACTACCTGGCCGTCTGCTGCTGCAATAATGTCCGCCCCTGTGGCCGCCCCGATATCCATCCCCTTGTGGTTGGAGGAGGCGCCTTCTGTGGGCGACTCCCTGTCGCCAAAATTAGAGGTTATACGGCTGCTGGAAGGACAGGGCCACTTAAAACTAATATTCCCTAAATTTGATACCGTATACGTTTTTCCTGCTTCCTGGGCCTTTTTCCTTGCTTCCTCCTCCCGCCGCTTCATCTCGGCCTCGATCCGCTTCATCTGATCTTCCTGGGCTTTGATATCTGCCGCATACTGATCCAGTTCGCTCTGGGCGCTGTCTATCTTTGTCTGGACCGCCTTCAGCTCCGCCTGCTTGGAGGACATCAGCTGTTCCACCGACTGCTGTTTGGCCCTGGTGGTCTCCTGAAGGGCCAGAAGGCTGTCATGCTCCAGGTTTAAAGCCTGTTCTTTGGCTGCTACCTCATCTTTTATCTCTCCGTATTCATGAAGCTTTTTTCTGTCATACTCTGCAATCTGGCTTACATATTCTGCCCGGTTCAGCAGCTCCGAGATGCTTCCTGAATCCATAATCAGCTCCGCAAAACTGGTCTCGCCGTTCTCGTACATGTATTTTATCCGCAGCTTCATAGCGCTATACTGCCCGGATTCCACAGCCCTGGCTTCCTCCAGCTGGGCCTGGGCCGTTTCAATCTGGCTCTCCTTCTCCCTATCTGTATCTCCAGCTGTTCCAGCTCTCCGGCCAGCTCAGCCAGATTTTCATCCAACGCCTTTACATAGGCAGCAGTGTCAGCCTTTAAACTCTCCAGCTGGCTTAAGGCGCCTTCCACCTTCTTTTTCTCCGCTTCCAGGGCGGACACCTGTTTCTTGGCGTCCTCAATCTCAACGCTGGTGGCATAGGAGGAAAATACAGCCCCTCCTCCCAGGAGCAGACCTCCTGCCAGAGCTGCAAACCTTGTTCTGAATCTTCCTGATCGTTTCACGGCCTCCTCCTTCCTACACCTTCAGATGACGGTGAATGGTAAAGAAGCTGACGAAGAATCCGATACCCACGCCCAGAATTCCGGCTGCCACAGCCATATAGGGGAACACCACATCCAGGGCGATGGGCTGAAACATTCCCGTCAATATCTGGTATCTCTCATTCACATAGACAACTGCCTCCTGGTACAGCAAATACATTCCTGCCAAAGGAACCGCGGCTCCGACGGCGCCCAGCAGCACGCCTTCCACAACAAAAGGAGCCCGGATCATATAGCCTGATGCCCCGATAAACCGCATAATTTCATTTTCCCGCCGTCTGAAAGCAGCAGCCACAGAGATAGTATTGCTGATGAGGAACACCGCAACCGACAGCAGCACGCCGATTATAACTGCTGACAGTGCGCCCAGCATTTTTCCGGCGCTGGTAAAACCTGCCACCACGGCGCTGGAATACCGGACTCTCCGCACCCCCTCCATAGACTGGAGACGCTCTGCCACCATCTCCTGATCCTCAATATTTTTTAAAAATATCTCATAGGAGGCGGAACCAGCCAGAGGATTGTCATCTGCAAACCCTTCCGCCAGTTCCTCCATTCCCTCAAAATAGTTCTGTTTAAAGTTTTCCCACGCCTCTGCTGCTGATATAAACCGCGTCTCCTTTACCTCAGGCCAGCCCCCAATGATCCGTCCCGTCTCCAAAAGCGTTTCCTCCGGTAAATCTTCCTCAAAAAACACGGTGATTCCCACTGTAGTCTCCGCTGTCTTTGCCACATTCTGAACATTCGCTACCAGGGCAAAAAAAGACAAAACAAAAAAATACACGCAGAAATAGTCGCTATAGAAGCCAGCGAAAATAAAATATTTCTGCATATATTCACTACGCCCTGTTTCAGGCAATACCAAAATGTACTGATTCTCATCGCTTAAAACTGCGCCTTTCCGGAAGACCGATGGGTCCGCCTGTATCTCTGATAATCTCCCCCCGTTCCATGGTGATAACCCGCTTATGCATCTCATCCACCATCTCCTGGCTATGTGTCACCACAATCACCGTGGTTCCCCTGCCGTTGATCTCCTCCAGCAGCTTCATAATCTCATGAGCGTTGAAGCTGTCCAGATTTCCTGTGGGCTCGTCTGCAAGAAGAACCTCCGGGTTATTGATCAGAGCTCTGGCTATGGCTACCCTCTGCTGCTCGCCGCCGGAAAGCTGCTGGGGATACGCCTTATACTTGGAGGACAATCCCACCAGCCTCAGCATTTCAGGCACCGTCTCCCGGATCATCCGGGAGGGGACGCCGATTACCCGCTGGGCAAACGCTACGTTCTCAAACACAGTGCGGTCTTTCAGGAGTCTGAAATCCTGAAAGACCACGCCTAATCTTCTCCGGTATTTGGGAATATACCTTCTGGGCATTCTTCCCAGGTCCATATCATTCACTATAATACGGCCCTTTGTAGGCTCCAGCTCTTTTAAAAGCAACTTCATAAGGGTGCTTTTGCCGGAACCGCTTCTTCCTACGATGAATACAAATTCCCCGTCCCCCAACAGTGAGGTTAATGCCCCGCACCGCCTTGTTGCCTGTCTCGTAGGTCTTATATACATTGCTAATCTCTATCATCTGTTACTCCGGTTTAATAGTCCAGGCTTTCCATGTACTTCATATACTTGGCAACCATCAGTGCAATCTTGAACGTAATGGCATCCTCAAAAATACGAAGATCCAGACCTGTGCTCTTTTGAAGCTTATCCAGGCGGTATACCAGGGTATTGCGGTGGATATACAGCTGTCTGGAAGTCTCGGATACATTCAGACTGTTCTCGAAAAATTTATTGATGGTAGTCAGCGTCTCCTCATCAAAGTCGTCCGGAGACTTGCCGTCAAACACTTCTCTGATGAACATCTTGCACAGAGGGATGGGCAGCTGATAAATCAGGCGTCCAATGCCCAGGTTGTTGTATGCGATCACGTTCTTGCTGGCATAGAAAATCTTGCCTACGTCCAGAGCCATCTTGGCTTCCTTATAAGAACGTGAAACTTCTTTAATGTCATTGATAATGGTTCCGTAGGATACCCGTACCTTTGTCATTGCCTCGGTGTTCAGCATATCCAGAATCGTGTTGGCAGTCTTGTCCAGCTCGCCGTAGGTTTCCCCCTGGCGGACCTCCTTCACAAGGATAATATTCTTTTCATCCACAGCTGTGATAAAGTCCTTTGTCTTGGCGGCAAACAGGCTTCTCACAGTCTCCAGTGCATTGACATCCTTCTCATTGTGGGTTTCGATGATATATACCACCCGTTTCACATCTGTATCAATGTGGAGCTTCTTGGCTCTGTTATAGATGTCCACTAACAGCAGGTTATCCAAAAGAAGGTTTTTAATAAAGTTGTCCTTATCAAAGCGCTCCTTGTAGGCCACCAGAAGATTCTGAATCTGGAATGCTGCCAGCTTTCCTACCATATAGACATCATCGCTTGCCCCCTTCGCAAGGAGGATGTACTCCAACTGGTGCTCGTCAAACACCTTAAAAAACTGATATCCCTGGATTACCTGGCTGTCGGCCGGGGAATCCACGAACACCAGAATCGAACTCTCCGATTCCTCTGCATCTGTAAATGTGGAAGCCAATACTTTTCCTTCTGTATCACAAATACCTAAATCAATTCTGGTAATTGCCTTCAACCCATCCAATGTAGTCTGAAGTATCTGATTTGAAATCATTTTATATTCTCCTTTTCAACGTATTCGGAGTAACTAATATCCCTATTTTCATATTTTAATGCAAAATTCCAAAAAAAGCAAGAGAGTTGTAACCTCTCCTGCTTTCTTTTTACTAAGTTTTTCTAAACACAAGTATACAATTTCATATATACTTTAGGAAAACACAGCCTCTCATCAGTTCAATATTACCAGTTCCGTTTCCTTGTCAAAAATGTGAATCTTCTCCAAATCCATAGCCAGCTTGATGGTGTCTCCAGGTCTTGCCGTAGTGCGGGGATTTACCTTTGCGGTAAAGCTGGCGTCCACTACGTCAAAGTACAGAAGAACCTCGGAGCCAAGCATCTCATATACACGGATGGTGGCGTCAAACACACTCTTTGGAGACATAGCCAGGAAGGACTCCTCATCGTGAAGATCCTCGGGGCGGATGCCAGAGTAACGGTCTTTCCAACATAACCGGCTTCCTCCAGCTTCTTTGCCTTGCCTTCGGGAAGGGCGATGGTGTGATCTCCGAAGGTCAGCGTAACATCTGCGCCGTCCTTGCCCACCACAGCGTCGATCATATTCATCTGGGGAGCTCCGATAAATCCCGCCACGAACTTGTTGCATGGCCTGTGGTACAGGTTCTGAGGTGTGTCCACCTGCTGGATAACGCCGTCCTTCATAACTACGATTCTTGTACCAAGCGTCATGGCCTCTGTCTGGTCATGAGTTACATAGATAATGGTGGTTTCCAACCTCTGGTGGAGCTTGGAAATCTCCACACGCATCTGGCCTCTCAGCTTTGCATCCAGGTTGGACAGCGGCTCGTCCATCAAGAATACCTTGGGGCTGCGCACAATCGCACGTCCCATTGCAACACGCTGCCTCTGGCCGCCTGAAAGCGCCTTCGGCTTACGGTCCAACAGATGCTCCAGGTCAAGAATCTTTGCCGCATTGCGGACCTTCTGGTCAATTTCTTCCTTGGGCACCTTTCTTAATTTCAGTCCGAATGCCATGTTGTCATATACGGACATATGGGGATACAGGGCGTAGTTCTGGAACACCATGGCTATGTCTCTGTCCTTTGGTTCTACGTCATTAACAACTTTATCATCGATGGAGAGTTCGCCGGAAGAGATATCCTCCAGGCCTGCTATCATACGGAGGGTGGTTGACTTACCGCATCCGGAAGGGCCTACGAAAATGATAAATTCCTTATCCTCAATTTCCAGATTGAAGTCCTTAACTGCAACGAAACCGTTCGGATATTTCTTAGTTACATTCTTCAGTGATAAACTGGCCATCCTGTCTTTTCCTCCTAAAATACGCTATATGCAATATGGTGATCATGTAATAGAATACAGCATTTCACTGTGGTTCCTTCCAGTGAATGCCTCCCTAAGTAACTGCTATTATAATACATGAAACCATATGCAGAATCCATATTGTAAATAAACAAAATACTTTTTTAGGATTTAGCTAATTTGTATACGAAAAAAAAAAAGTGCTGTAAATCACAAAGTATTCCAATAATTACCGTAAAAATTTTGTTAATTATGTTAATCTGCCCTGAAGAGCGCCTAATGTTCGATAAAACCTTCCCCAAAAACCTCTCTGGCGTCGCTTACAATCACAAAGGCGTCTCTGTCAAACTCAGACACGATCTCCCTCAAAGTCACGATTTCCTTTCTGGAAACCACGCAGAACAGCATTTTTTCTCCTGGTTGGAGTACATGCCTCTGGCCTCCAGGCTGGTAACGCCTCTGCCCATCCGCTCCATAATGGCGTCTGCTATCTCCTGAAAATGATCGGAGATGATATAGGCCTGCTTGGAAAACTTAAGCCCCTCAATGATGCCGTCCGTAACCTTTGCGACGCAAAAAATGGCGATCAGCGCATAGAGAGCGATGGGAATGCCGAACACGGAAGCCCCTGCCAGCACAATCAGGCCGTCCAGAACCTGTATAATCTGGGCCAGGGTATAATACTTATACTTCTTCTGTATCAGGCAGCCAGCATATCTGTGCCGCCTGTGGTGCAGTTGGCTAAAAGCACCAGCCATGCCCGCGCCGCTTAATATCCCTCCGAACAGAGCAGCCAGAAGAAGATCCTGCCCTAAAAATGAGGCTTCCGGCAGCACATACAGGGACACGGACAGCATCACTGTGGCAAAGAGGGTACGCTTGATAAATTTCCAGCCCATCACAAACACGGCTGCCGTAAACAGCGGAATATTCAATAGGGTGTTGGTTAGCCACAGAGGAACGCCCCAGAGTTCTTTTATGATAATGGCAATACCTGAGACTCCGCCTGTTACCATACTTACCGGGTCGTATATATTTTTGATTGCAATTCCGATCAGAAGCGTGCCTGCCAGAATACAGCCGTATTCCACAATGGGGGTTCTCTTTATCATATACCTGCTCCTTCCTGCCTTATCCGCACCGTTTACTGCCTATGTGGATTATACCGCAAAAGGACAGCCTCCATACATGGGACTGCCCTTTTGATACTGTTTAAGGCCCGGCCGAATTTTCAAGCACGCTCTGAGCCTTGGTCTGCATACAGTATGTATCATCTGCATCCATTATATTTTTTCAATGGTTTTCTCTGTAATCCGGATTTTACCTTCTTTTAAAAGACGGCCTACGGCCCTCTTAAACGCATTTTTGCTCATCTTGAATTCACGGGTGATAACCTCCGGGTTTGCCCTGTCGTTGAAGGGAAGAACGCCGTCAAACTCATCGATGACCTTCATAACCATGTCAGCGTCCGTTCCCATCTGCACATGCGCCCGCTCCCGGACGCACAGATCCAGCTTTCCGTCCTCCCTGACTCTTGTGACCCGGGCCTGAACCGTGTCCCCCTCCCGGAACTTGCCGTAGAGCTCACGCTTTGGAATCAGACCGTAATACTTGTGGTCTACCGCAACAAATGCGCCGATGTTATCATTGATCTCATAGATCGTTCCAGTTACCCAGTCCTCCGCCTTATAGGGCGACTCATTGCTCATGTGGGAATAAACCCGCATGGTGGCGGCCAGGCGGCTGCTCTTGTCCACATAGAGAGTAACCAGACAGCGCTCTCCCTTTTTCACAGGATGAGTCTGTTCCTTGAAGGGAAGCAGCAAATCCTTCTCCAGCCCCATATCCAGAAACGCCCCGATTTTGGCCACATCCTTCACCTCCAGCAGGGCCGTCTCGCCTACCTGAAGCTTAGGAGTGCCCGTGGTGGCTATGAGGCGGTCGGAGGAGTCCTTGTAGATAAATACGGTCACCTTATCTCCAATTGAGGCGCCCGGAGGCACTTGCTTTTTAGGCAGGAGAACCGAAGCCTCATCCCCTGCCTTCTCGCCTACGTATACGCCGAATTCCTTTGTCCTTAAGATTTCCAGCTCCTGTACTTTTCCTAATTCAATCATTTTATTCTCCCTCTGGTCTTTCGTCACCGTTTCTCTGTCTGCAGCCATACCACTGCATATATCTCTCCCCCGTCGCCTGAAAGCACAACCGTCCACACCTGCTTCTCTCCCTGATCCCCGCAGCTGACACGGGGTATAATCACATCTCCCAGCAGCGCGGCTTTCTTATAGTCCGCCCGGATTTCTATTATTTTAAGCCCGGTAGGGATGGATTCCCTGGCTATATCCACATACTGTGCATTGTTGACATGATGATTGGTGTCAATGTGGTGTCTGGATACCACTACAGGCTCACCTGTGTCATAGCAATCCGGAAGGGGAATTTTTTTGGGAGCCGGGCTGAGAATCAGCTTTGGCTCCTCCGCGCCGTAAGGCGCAGTGTCCTCCGGCTGTACCCGCAGCGGCATATTTTTCTCCGTATCATAGAGAAACCAGACGGAACCCGCCCTCACAAAATCGCTTCCTGTTTCGTCTCTTAAAACGAAGTTCCGGTAACCGTATATTCTTTAAGGAATAGGGCCAGGTCCCCACTATCAGGCGTTCTCCCAGCCTGGGATACCGGTCTATCTTAATCTGCCAGGAGGACAAAAGCCAGGCTTTGTGGTTCTTTCCAAGATATCTTACGCCTACCTGGGCGTCCTCCGACTGAAAGGTGCTGCAGTCCTGCATGTAATTGATAATTCCCGTCACCGAAAGCCGTCCGGTCTCGTCCGTCTCACTGTACCGGACTCTGCTGTTAAATGTATACATATTTACCTCTTTTTCCCTGCCTTCCGCTGCTGATGTTTATTTTATCATAAACCGGCTGTTAAATACAAGTAAAAAAGCAGAGGACTTATCTATGAGGCAGCCGCCCCTTCCTCCTCAAAATTCCCGGTATACAGCTGATAGTACTTTCCTCTCTCCGCCATCAGCTGTTCATGATTCCCTCTCTCAATAATACTTCCCTTTTCCAGCACCATGATACAATCTGAATTCTGTATGGTGGAAAGCCTGTGGGCAATTACAAATGTTGTTCTTCCCTTCATGAGCCGATCCATCCCCTGCTGCACCAGCTTCTCAGTTCTGGTATCGATTGAGGAGGTGGCCTCATCCAGGATCAATACGGGAGGATCCGCCGCTGCGGCTCTGGCTATAGCCAGAAGCTGCCTCTGTCCCTGGCTTAAATTGCCGCCGTCCCCGGTAAGCATGGTGTGGTATCCCTCAGGCAGATGGCGGATAAATCCGTCTGCATTTGCCAGCTTCGCAGCAGCAATGCACTCCTCATCTGTGGCGTCCAGACGCCCGTACCTGATATTCTCCAGGACTGTACCTGTAAACAGGTGGGTATCCTGAAGTACAATTCCCAGAGAACGCCGCAGGTCAGCCTTCTTTATCTTATTAATATTGATGCCGTCATAGCGGATCTTTCCGTCCTGGATATCGTAGAACCTGTTAATCAGGTTGGTAATCGTCGTCTTTCCTGCTCCTGTGCTCCCCACAAAGGCGATCTTCTGCCCCGGGGTTGCAAACATTTTGATATCATGGAGCACCATGTTCCTGCCGTCATAGCCGAAATCCACTCCATGGAAGGTCACATCCCCCTCCAGCTTTGTATAAGTCACTGTACCCTCCGCCTGATGGGGATGGCGCCACGCCCAGATTCCGGTTCTGTCCCTGCTCTCCGAAAGGGAACCATCCGCAGCTTCCCTTACATTTACAAGCTCCACATACCCCTGATCTTCCTCAGGTTTTTCATCCAGCAGCTCAAACACACGTTCCGCCCCTGCTACAGCCATCACAATGCTGTTGACCTGCTGGCTTATCTGGTCACAGGCTGGGTAAAACTCTTATTCAAAGTCAGAAATGACACCAGCGTTCCCAGAGTCAGCCCCGCATACCCATTAAGTGCCATAACCGCTCCTGCGATGGCACAGAGCACATAGCTGATATTGCCCAGGTTGGAAATCACAGGCATCAGGACATTGGCAAAGCGGTTGGCCTGGTTGGCGCTGTCCCGCAGCTCCCCGTTGAGCAAGCTGAAAGTTTCCACGCTCTGTTCCTCATGGCAGAACACTTTCACCACCTTCTGCCCTTCCATCATTTCTTCTATATAGCCGTTCACCCTTCCCAGATATTTCTGCTGCTCCGCAAATATTTCCTGAAAGGCGGCTCAGGCGGCTGGATACAAGGATCATTACCCCTGTCATTACCACTGTCACAACGGTCAGAGGCAGGTTCAGGGCCACCATGCCGAAGAACGTCAGCATTACCGTCACCGCCGAATTTAATACCTGGGGAATGCTTTGGCTTATCAGCTGGCGGAGTGTGTCCACATCATTGGTATATACGGACATAATATCGCCGTGGGCGTTGGCGTCAAAGTAGCGGATAGGCAGAGATTCCATATGTGTAAACAGTTCCGTTCTCAATTTCATCATGGTTCCCTGGCTGACGTTCACCATCATCCGGTTGTAGGCGTAAGCACAGATCACGCCAAGGGTATAGGTAGCGGCCATACTGAGCAGCACCTGTTTTAAAGGTCCGAAGTCGGGAGTTCCTGCGCTGATAAGAGGCAGGATAAAATCATCCACAAGCTGCCGCATGAAAAGAATTCCTCTCAGGGAACAGCCTGCAGCCGCCAGAATGCAGACCGCCACCAGGCAGAACGGGACCTTGTAATATTTCATCATATATCCCAAAAGGCGGCCCAGGATTCGCAGCGGGTTACTCTCAGCCGCAGATACGCCGCCTCTGTTTTTATTTCTCATATTTGTCATCTTTACTATCTTCCTTTCTCCTGCTCTACAGGCTGTTTCTAAAACACGTTCCAGAGCTGCGCCTTACACTTTACCTAAGATTAAATCCGGGCCCCATAGGGGTCCAGGCATCCTTCATCGGGGCCAAATCTCCCGCAAAGCGTGACGCACAGCTGTCAGAAAGCAATGTTCACACACGCTCTAGCTCTCATCGAAATCCCCTGAGCCCTTCCTCTGAGTCTCATAGATTTCCCGGTAGATCCCATTGCTTTTTAACAATTCTTCATGGGTCCCTATTCCGTTAATCTTTCCGTCGTCCATAACCAGAATCCTGTCTGCATCCTGAACCGAGGAGATACGCTGGGCAATGATCAGTTTTGTCGTACCCGGAAGACCGGCTGCAAAGGCCTTTCTTATCTTTCCATCCGTGGCTGTATCCACTGCGCTGGTGGAATCATCCAGAATTAATATTTTAGGCTTTTTCAAAAGCGCCCTTGCAATGCAGAGCCTCTGCTTCTGGCCTCCCGACACATTGGTTCCCCCCTGCTCTATATAGGTATGATAGCCTTCGGGAAGCTGGCGGATAAACTCGTCTGCACAGGCCTGAACACAGGCAGCCACGCACTCCGCCTCAGACGCCTCCTCCTTTCCCCATCTCAGGTTTTCCAGTATTGTGCCGGAAAAGAGAACATTCTTCTGCAAAACCACGGCCACCTGGTTCCTGAGGGCCTCCATGTCATACGCTTTCACATTTCTCCCGCCCACATATACGGAGCCTTCCGTGACGTCATAGAGGCGGCTGATTAAATTTACCAGACTGGACTTACCACAGCCTGTGCCGCCGATAATTCCGATGGTTTCGCCTGACCGGATATGAAGGTCGATATCCCTCAGTGTATCCTGCGTCTCCTCCCCCTGTCCTTCTCCCTCTCCGTAAGAAAAGTTTACATGATTAAAATCGATGCTTCCGTCCGGGATCTCCGTAACCGGATCCGATGGATTTGTCATATCCGGTTCCTCTGTAAGTACCTGGGCAATTCTCCGCCCGCTGGCAACGCTCATTGACATCATCACAAAGACCATGGACAGCATCATAAGAGACATCAAAATAGACATTACATAGCTGAACATTGAAGTCAGCTGTCCTGTAGTCAGGCTGCCTCCCACCACAAAATGGGCGCCGAACCAGGAGAGAGCGATAATACAGCCATATACCACCAGCATCATAGCCGGATTGTTGAACGCCAGAATACGTTCTGCTTTCACAAAAAGGCTGTACAGGTTCCCCGCGGCCTCCCTGAATTTGGCGTTCTCATAATCTTCCCTGACAAATGCCTTCACAACCCGGATGGCTGATACATTTTCCTGGACGCCGGCATTTAAGTCATCATACTTTTTAAAAACCACATCGAAAATCCCGGTGGCATACCGGATAACCAGTATCAGCACAGCCGAAAGAACTACAATGGCGGCGAGGAAGATCAGGCTCAGTCTGGCATTAATCAGCACGCACATAATCATGCTGCAAACCAGCATAAGGGCGCCCTCACAGCTATCCTCAATATCATCTGATAAGAGTTCTGTACATTTGTCACGTCTGTGGTCATACGGGTAACCAGGCCTGCAGTGCTGTATTTGTCGATATTGGAAAAAGAAAAGGTCTGGATATTGCGGTACATTCCGTCCCTGAGATTACAGGCAAAGCCTGAGGACGCCTCCGCTGCAAAAGTCCCTGCAAGAATACCGAACATCAGACTGAACGCAGCCAGCGCCAGCATCAAAACGCCGTACTGGTATACTTTTCCCAGATTTCCCGCCTGGATTCCCTGGTCCATAAGCCCGGCTGTGACGAAAGGTATTAATACCTCCATCAATACCTCCAGGGCTGTGAAAAGCGGCGTCAGCAAGGATACCTTTCTGTATTGTTTTACTTGATTTAATAGTGTTATTACCATATGAACCTCCATTTCCGGTTTTCATTCCTGTCCGATCCAAAGCCCCTTTTTAATTGCTCTCTGCCATCTGTGCGCCGCACATTCCAGCAGGCTTTGCTCCAGACCTGTATTCTCTCTTATAAACTTCTCTGCTCTGCTTTTAAATTGCAGAGCATGCGCCTTATCATCCCCTCCAGCGCCTCCTGCTCCTCTTTTGAAAACCCCCGGTACAGACAACCCTTTATCACCTCTGCTTTTTCATCCATCTCCTGCTCTATCCTTCTCGCCTTATCTGTCAGAAGGATCAGTTTTTGGCGGTCATCGTGAGGCGCCGTCTCAAATACCAGGTATCCCTTCACCTTCAGGCGTTTCAGCAGGGCGGATACGGCTGCCCTGGACAACCCCAGCTCCCTGTGTATGAGCGTAGCCGACACGGCGCTCTTCCCATGGTCCATGAGGCAGCTGAGAACATCACACTGAGAAGCGGTCAGATCATTGTGGACAAACATATGATTGACCATCATCTCCACCGTCAGATTCAACTGCTTCAGCAGCCGCATAACATTGTCTTTTTTTAACGCCGCCATATGAATTCCTCCCGGGCTCCCCCTGCTTGTTAACGTCTGAATTGTTAACCTGCGAATTATCTTCACGTATTTGTTTTACTACTTTTCCTCTTGAAAGTGAATTCAAAAAAGGTTATTATTAATAAATAACTTTTATTAATAATATTAAATATGCTTATTCTACAAGCTGCCAAAGGAGAATTTCTATGAATACGAACCAAATTGAGTGTTTTCTGGCAGTGGCCGAATCCCTGAATTTCGCCCGGGCGGCCGAAGGGCTTCACGTAACCCAGCCTGCCGTAACCCACCAGATTAATACCCTGGAAAATGAGTTGGACGCAAAGCTGTTCCAGCGCACCACCCGGTCTGTGGAGCTGACGGAGGCCGGATTCAGCTTTCTGGGGGACGCCAGGGATATCCTGTCCATGACTCACGCAGCCAAAGCCCGCCTGTCCAGCCGGGATGGAGAGAAGCCTCTGCCCTTACATATCGGCTGTGCCGGTCCGCTCGTCTACGGCCTTATACCAGCGCCTCTGAAGCTGCTGACAGAGCGGCATCCCCGGGTCCACCCGAATATCAGGCTTCTGCCTTATCAGGTTCTTCAGAGCCGTCTTCAGGAGGAATCTCTCCACGTAATGTTCGGTTTTCTGGAGGAAACCATGAAAAAAAGGCCGGCTCTTTCGTTCCCCTCACCAGAGCCCCCTCCGTGTGCGTTGCCACCCCGTCTCACCCGCTGGCCGCAAAAAAGGCGCTGTCCCAGAAGGATTTGAAGGCGGGATCTATGATAATCTGCGACCCCCACCATTCCACTCCTGCCCTGTCCTCCCTCACCGCCTCCATTATCGGCGCCAGACCCTTAAAAGAACTGTATTTCTGCGATAACCAGACCTGCGCCCTCACATTAATAAAGGCAGGACTTGGCTTTTCCATTCTGCCTGATATTATACCTGTCCGTGACCCGGAATTATGTTATATCCCTGTGGAAGGCCTCCCTTCCCTCTCCTTCGGACTTTACTATAAAAAATTGGGAACTCATCCTGCTTTGAAAGATTTTGTGGAAATAATGAAAGAAGAATTTAAAAAAATCCCCCAGACCTGAATCTGGGGGATTGGAAAAGCTGGGCTACAAGGATTCGAACCTTGAAATGACGGAGTCAGAGTCCGTTGCCTTACCATTTGGCGATAGCCAATATGATGTTTATCCGCAGCTGAATCTCTTGAATGACAGCTGCGGAATTTATTATACCCATAATGTGGTATTTAGTTCAAGCACTTTTTTCAGTTTTTTTGGCAAATCAGGCTGATTTCACTCCTCATCAGAATCCCCTGGAGCCTCCGACAAGATGGTGATTGTGAGGGCCTTCGTGATGCTTTCTGTGGCGGTTATGGGGACATCTGCCCGGAAGGGGCCCTCATGACTACGCTCCGGCCCTTTTGCCCCAGGTATTTCTTCCGGACCGGGCCCCCGTCCCCCAGGACTGAACCTGCCGTGAAAACCAGGCTCTGCCGGTCCGTGGCCGTGGAGGCCAAATCTGCCTCCTCTGGACATCATACGTTCAAACATATCGCTGCCCATCCGGGAGCGCGCAGACTCAATCCAGTTCTCTATCTCCTCCTCATCCGCCTCCGTCCCCAGCTGGGCCTCCAGCTCCGTGATCACCCTGTCAAGATAGTCCCCGAACGTCTCCTGCTCTTCCGGGCTGAGGCAGTCAAATATTCCCGAATAATCCGGACGCTCCTGCTGCCCGGCTTTACCCTTCTCCGTCAGTTTCACCATCATTACCCGCTTGTCCGCCTCAGATGGCTCACGGCGCACATATTCCGACTTCTCCAGTTTGTTCAGCAATTCGTTGAGAGACTGCTGACGGATGCCCAGCAGATAAGACAAATCCCTGGTGGTGATTTCCGGCTGCAGCTTCAGCATAGCCAAAACCCGTCCCTGCCCTCTTGTGGGATCTGCAAAAGGACCATGTTCAAAATGATTTCTCATGTGGCGCCGCCCCAGAAGCCACTGCAGGTGGGACAGCTTTTCATAAAGTTCTTCGTATTTATTTTCCATCAATTAAATCCTCCCTTTCTTTTTATACAGGTACCTTGCAAACAAATTATACAGGTGCCTGTATAATTTGTCAAGTGTTATTTTCATTAGTGGAAGTGATATAGCAGATATGCCATTTTGCAGAAACAAAAAAAGCCTGCAGAACACAATTCTGCAAGCTCTTTTTTTACTCACTGGGCTACAAGGATTTGAACCTTGAAATGACGGAGTCAGAGTCCGTTGCCTTACCATTTGGCGATAGCCATCAACACAACGAAAATGATTATAATATAGAAACAGGTTTTCGTCAAGGGGTTTTTTATTAATTTTCCATTTTTTCCTGCCCCTACCTGCACTGGAGAATGGTTTGCAGCTTCTTCATGGAACGGTTATACTTGGAGAGCTCCGTAGCCAAAGGCATTTCCAGAGCCTCGGCCACCTCCCTGTGCTTCATTCCGGCTGCTGCGTGGAGAAGCACAATCTGCCGTTCTTCACGGCTTATCTTACTCAGGGCATCCAGCAGAACTTTTCTGTCCGCCGCCTGTTCCAGGGAATCACAGACCCTTCCTTCCTCTCTGCCTTCCAGATCCTCCAGGCCACGTCCGACCTCTGCCGCTGTTCTCTAAACCGCATATAGCAAAGATTTCTTGCAATGGTAAAGACCCAGGCCAAGGGCTTTCCCTGGGGCACATAGGAATCCGCTTTGGTCCATACGCTCAGATAGGTTTCCTGCATCAAATCCTCTGCCTCCGTTGGGCTTTTTGTCAGGGACAGGATAAAACTGTAAACCGACCGGGCCGTCTCCTGGTAAAACTCTCTGAAAGCTTCCCGGTCCCCTGCGCCCATTTTCTGAAGCATTTCTTCCTGTGACATCCCGCTTCCCCCTTACCCGGATCTGAGCGTGTGAGAAATATTTTCAGGCTGAAGGCGTCACATTTTGAAAAGACAGCCGATTCATCCCCCGCTGGAAATAAAGCTGTTCTCTATGGTAATGACGCAGACACACCGGATGTCCCTCTTTCTCACCTCGTCGCTAATCCTTGCCTTCAGTTTGCCCAGAACCGTCTGCTTATATTCCCTTGGTACAACCAAATCAAAAATCAGATTGATTCGCTCAATCCCGTCCACCATCCTGAAATCGTGAAAGCTCAGACGGCTGTCCACATTCATAAGAACATCCGTGACCATCTCCTTAAACTCCACCACCCGCTCATCGTGAGTTTCCACAGGATCCATATGGATCACCAGAAGAAGATTAAAGCGTCTCATTGCTTCCCGCTCTATGCGGTCTATTACTTCGTGTGTGATCTCCACATTGCAGTCGTTAGGAACTTCTGCGTGAATGGAAGCCATACTTCTGGAGGGACCGTAATTATGTACGATCAGATCGTGGGTTCCCACAATTCCTTCAAAGCTCTCCACAAAATTTGTGATCCGTTCATAGACCTCAGGGTCGATGCCCTCCCAATAAGGGGGCAAGGGTATCCTTTGCAATGTTCAGGCCTGCAGCCATTACCACCACGGAGACAACCAGTCCCACAATGCCGTCCACATTATATCCCAGAACGCCATATACCCCGATGGAAAATATGGTGGCCGACGTAGTGGCCACATCTCCCATTGCATCTGCAGAGGTAGCCAGCATCACTTTTGAATTAATGCGTTTCCCCAGCTTTTTGTTAAAGAGACAAAGCCACAGCTTCACACCCACAGACAGGAGCAAAACCACTATGGAGATCCACCTGAAGGTCATCTCCTCAGGATGGAACACCTTTCCCACAGATGTCTTAAAAAGAGAGAAACCAACCTGGATAACCAGGAATGCCACCACAAAGGCCGCTATATACTCAATTCGGCCGTGGCCAAAGGGTGATCATCGTCCGCAGGCTTTTCAGCCATCTTGGCGCCCACAAGCCCGATAACAGCGGAGGCCATATCTGACAAGTTGTTAAAGGCATCTGCCATAACGGAAATACTGTTCACCAGAATTCCAATAAACAGCTTGGATCCAAAGAGCAGAAAATTACAGCAGATCCCCACCAGGCTGCTGAGCGTGCCGTAAGCAGTCCTCACCTGTACATCATCTGTTCTCTCAAAATTTTTTATAAACTGTTTTACTAAAAAATCTGTCATATCAAATCCCCGTATTCTACCTGTTCCAAAAACAATCCCTCAGAGGGGGCCGTAAAACCTGCCGCCTGACGGTCCATGGACTCCAGAATCCATGTCATTTCCTCCGGCTTGCGCCTGCCCAGCCCCACTTCGATGAGAGTTCCTGTCAGTATTCGCACCATCTGCTGCAAAAACCCGCTGCCTGTATATAAAATATGGAGTCTGGAATCTCCAGGACAGGTAAAGCTGATAGCTTCGATTGTCCGCACTGTGGATTTTTTCATCTTTCGGTTGCCGCAGAAGCTTCTGTAGTCGTGGGTGCCTGTCAGCAGCGCGGATGCAGCTTTCATCCGTTCTATATCCAGCATCTGTCCCAGCCCATAATAATAATGTCTCTCAAACACATCCTTCTTAAGCCCCATCTCAATCTGATAGCGGTAGGTCTTTCTGAGGGCATTGAGACGGCTGTGGAATCTTTCGGGCGCCTCCCGGGCCTTCCAGACTGAGATATCCTCAGGCAGATACCGGTTCAAATACTCCATCACCTCAGCGGTTCCTGCTTCTTTTCCAGATGAAAATTTGCCACCTGGCCTCTGGCATGAACCCCGGCGTCTGTCCGTCCGGAACCGTGAACCTCCACAGGCTGGCCGGAAAAACGCTCCAATACAGCTTCCAGTTTCCCCTGAACCGTCCTGTCCGTATTCCCCTGCTTCTGCCATCCGTCATACCGCGTGCCGTCGTAGGCCAGCCATACCGCAACATTCATTCACCCTTCACCTGTGATTCCTTTCTTTAAACCTATTCTTCCCTTTTCCGAACATTTTCATCAGACAAGTCATGATTATCAGTCCGAAAAAAGCGCCGCTCACATCCAGCCAGACGTCATCCACCTGCCTGACCGCCCGGGCACAAAGAGCTGGATCGTCTCATCTGCAAAGGGGATCACAAAGGCCAGCTCCAAGGCTGTCCGTAGTCCGTATTTTACAGACCCGGTCCAGGTTTTAAAGCTCAGCGCCAGGAGAACGCCCAAACCTGCATACTCTGCGAAATGAGCCGTTTTCCTCACGATATGCTCCGTAAGCCACCTGCTGTCCAAGGCTGCCATTTCCAAAAATGCCTTAAGCTGCCCAAGTACAAACCCGCTTTCTTTCGAGGAGATAACAGCCGGTGTGAGAGAATTTCCGTATATAATGCACACATAGATTATCAGTATCAAATGCCACCGGTTAAAATACCCGGCTGCTCCTTCTGTTTGTTTCGTCATCCTGCCAGCCTGCCTGAACCGGCATCCCCGCCTGTTTATCTCCCATTCCTCCCATCTGTAACCTGTTCAGGAAGGATATAGCTCTCCTTGACAGCTTTAATGGCCTTGTGGAGCGCCTCCTCATCCTGAACAAGAGCCAGACGCACAAATCCCTCTCCGGAGGGCCCAAAGGCGCTGCCCGGAGTCACAAGCACGCCTGCTTTCTCCACCATATCCATGGCAAATTTCTCGGAGCTGACGTAATTCTCGGGAATCGCTGCCCACACAAACATAGTTGCAGGGGGGCGGTCCATCTTCCAGCCAATGGAGGTAAAGCCGTCGCACATTATATTTCTCCGCTTCTCATAAGCCTTCATGGTAGTCCTTACACAGCTCTGATCTCCGGTGATGGCTGCGATTGCGGCCTCCTGTATAGGCAGAAACATGCCGTAATCCATGTTGGATTTCAAAAGCTTCAGCTTAGAAACTACCTCCTGGCTGCCCAGGCAGAATCCGACTCTCGCACCGGCCAGTCCATAGGTTTAGAGAGGGAGTTAAATTCCACTCCCACCTCCTTTGCTCCGGGAAACCGCAGAAAACTGCCCCAGGTTCTTCCGTCGAACACAAGCTCACTATATGCGTTATCATGAAGAACAATGATATTATATTTTTTGCAAATACAATCAGTTCCTCATAGAAAGAATCCGGAGCCATGGCGGCCGTCGGGTTGTTGGGGTAGGACACCACCATCAGCTTTGCTTTTCTTGCCACATCCTCAGGGATCTCCTCCAGCTGGATAACATAATCGTGCTCCTTCTTCTGAGGCATGTAATAAAGGCTGGCCCCCGCTATCTGTGGTCCGTCTCCGAATACAGGATAACAGGGATCAGGAACCAGAACCACGTCCCCCTCATCGGCTATGGTAAAGGCAATATGTGACAGTCCCTCCTGAGATCCTAAGAGCGAACAGATTTCAGTGCCGGGATCCAGCTTTACATTGTAGCGTCTTTCGTACCACCGGGCCGCTGCTTCAAGCAGTTCCTTCCTGTCGCTGATCGCATAGACATAATTCTCCGGTTTGGCAGCTCCGCGGCACAACGCCTCCCTTATGTGAGGCGCCGGCGGTATGTTGGGAGCTCCGATGCTTAGATCAATTACCTCCTCTCCCTTTGAAATCTTCTCCTTCTTGAGCTCTGCCAGCTTTGAAAAGATCCCCTCTCCAAAGCGATCCATCCTCTTTGCAAATTCCATGATTCATTCTCCTCACACTCTATATTCCATTCACTAAAAACCCAGCAGACACACAATCACCGGCATAAACACAGCCGGAAGCAGATTCCCTATCTTAATCTTACTTCCCACCACCAGATTCAATCCCAGGCCGAATATCAAAACAGATCCAATACAGGAAATTCTCCCCACCATCAAATCGGAAAGATAGGGTTTAACTACCCCCGCCAAGAGGGTAATACTTCCCTGGTAAATGCCTACCGGGAAGATAGAAAACAGGGTTCCGATTCCCAGGGCTGCGGTAAACACAATAGAGAGCACCCCATCCATCACTGCCTTTGTAAACAGCGTATTATAGCTGTGGCTGAGTCCGTCCTCCAGAGAGCCTACAATTGCCATAGCGCCCACACAAAACAGCAGGGAACTGCTTACAAATGCCTCTGTGAAGGTGCCCGACGCCTGAGCCCCGGGCACCTTTTTCCTGCACCACTCCCCCAGCTGTTCCAGCCTGTACTCCACATTGATCCATTCCCCCCATGGCGGCGCTGCTACCATGCAGATCACCGTCACCAGGGAATCTCTTGTCTCAAAGCCGGTACCGCTTACACTCATAAGCCCTTTTAAAGCGCCTGTAACGCCTGTAAACACCACGCAAAGCCCCACTGCATTTGATATGGTATCCTGTATCCGCCTGGGCAGGCCCCCCTTTATCATAAGTCCTGCACAGCATCCTGCTATAATTGCCGCCATGTTTACAATCGTTCCTAATCCAGTCATCTCTCTAATCCGCCCATCCTTTTACTTTCCTTCTTTAATTGACTAAACAGTCCATTTCGCCTATTATAGTATATTTTTCCTGATATGACAAGCAGACTAAAAGGCGGAAGCCTGTTCCTTTTTATCCAAATGAGTCACAAATAGCCGGCAAGTTTATTGCCACCTGCCGGCCAAAGTAAAATTATGTTTAAATGTCTCCCAATTCAAATTCTCCTAAGGAGTTTTCATCACTGGACTCTTCCGTCTCTTCCGGCACTTCCGGTTCAATCCTGAACTCTGAAAGATATACCTCTTCGGGCAGCCCTGCCAGATAGGCCGGCAGATTGATGGCTATACCGTCCATGTGATAGGGCAGATTCAGAGATACGGTGGTCGTCTCCTCATTCCCCCCTTTTTCCTGGGTAATCTCAAGGCTCATGGTGAATTTTTGTCCAATACAGGTTGCCATGCCACGCTCTTTGTCCCTAAGCTTTGCCACCTGTTCACCGTCCACATACACCACTACCTTATAGGGGGTGGAATAGGTCTGGCCGTTGTAATCCAGAGATTTATTGTCTATATATACCGTATGTCCGCGGCCGATTACCATCATGATACCTGCAATGATGAGCAGAAGTAAGATTGCTCCCACCCTAAAAAGAATGGTACGTTTGTTTTTCAATTCTCCCCCTCCTCGCTCTGATCAAGTTCAAGCTGATGACCAGCCTACCCTTGGCTCTCCGTTTTTTCGTTTCATACATAATAAGAGCGACCGTTATAACTCCATAGGAGATGAATACACGGAAATATTCACCGATCATGGAATCACCCGTAATCTTTGCGCCTGCAGTGGGCGCCAGAATAAACATCAGATGGAACAGGATAACTCCCAGAAATACGTTGCCGATGGAAGCCTTATCAACAGAAGCTCCTCCTACCAGCAGCGCAGCGATACAGAACATACCTATCTGGGTATGGGAGCTGTAGGTAGAAATGTTACCCATATTCTGCAGATAGATGACCATGCCTATACCGGCAAAGACTGTGGACATTACAATGGCGATAATTCTGGTTCTCTCCACTTTGATGCCTGCATCGCCCGCCACATTCATGTCCTGGCCCACAGCCCGCATGTCCTGCCCCAGTTTCGTCCTGCGGAACCATATAATGAACAGACAAAGCAGGCCGATAACGATAAGGGTCAGCACAGGAATCTTGACGCCGCCGATACGGACGGCAAGAAGGTTGTCCAGCGACTGTCTCATGTTCAGGAGGCTGACTGTATTACGGACGCCATATCCTCTGGGCAGCTTTATGGAGGAGTGGATAATGGGAATAACCGAACCCATCATATACAGCACCACAAGCTGATACAGACCATTCATAAAAAAGCTTATAATATAACTGGTGACCATCTCTCTGCCCTTGGCCATATTCAGCAGCTTTCCGCAAAGAAGCCCCAGGAGAACAGAGATGGGTATAGAAATAATCATGGCGAGGATCATACCCGGGATTCCCCATATCTGCCAGTCGGCTGCAAAAATCAGGCCAATCTGACCAGCCATGGCGCCCAGCGTCATACCGAAGTTGAGGCCCATTCCCGCCATAATGGGAATCAGAAGGCTGAGGATTAGGAAGGCGTTCCTTCCCAGTCTGGTAACAATCTCGTTAATCAGGTACGCCGGAGAAAATCCGGATACCGGGATGCAGACGGTGCAGATAATGACAAACATCAGCGGCACATAATTATCCCGGGCTAGTTCCAGAATGAAATCGTCGCCGCTATTTTTCCGTTTTTTACTCATTTTGATCCCTCCGTCTTTCTGGTCAAAGCGTAAAGAATCATACCGTTTGAAACAACGATACGGATAACCTCGCTCATATCCATATGAATCATGGAATTCATTACCGTTGGGGTCATGGTTACAATACCCTGGAACAGGAATGTACCGATGATAACGTTAGTAATGGATGCCTTGTTGACTGAAGCTCCTCCGATGAGGATTGCAGACACTGCCGGAAGCGCCATATAGAAGGGCGCCATATAAAGCTGGATAAAACCGAAGCCCTGCTCATATACCAGAATACCGACTGCGGCAAGCCAGGTGGACATAATAACGGAGAGCATTCTTGTCTTGTCAATATCAATACCGGATGCCCGGGCAAAGTTCGGATTAGAGCCCACTGCAGTCATAGCCGTACCTGTCTTTGTGTGGAGAAAGGCCCACATTAAGAAAGCCAGAACTCCAAAGAACAGGAGGGTGCCTACAGGGATTGAAAAATGTCCTATATTAATCTGCATGAAGTTGGCAAGCACCTTGTCGTAAAAACCTTCCAGAGAGATTGTCGTACGAAGTCCCTTACCGGAAAGGCCCCATACCATCGTAGGACTGCTATAAGGCAGCAGAAGCCACATCATACACATAAAGGACACGGATGAAAAGCCCACATAGGTGGCGATCATCATCTCACCGCCCTTGATTTTATTCAGCAGCCAGCCGTAACCGCCGCCAAATATCAGAGCAAAGGGCGTGGCAATCAGAATTGCCATGACAAAGCTCATGGCTCCCGTAAAGCCAAACTGTATGGACAGCGTAGCTCCCAAAAGACCTGAGATTATGCCAGAGGAAGTCCAAAGTTCAAACCGCAGCCGGAATGCACCATTGGCACCATTGCCAACACCATAACCGCGTTCCAGCTGAAACGGTTGATTGTATTCGTTATCTGCGTCGGGAGATCGGCTCCCACAAAAGGCGCCAGAATGAAGAGTACCAGAAGGAATCCGGCGATAATCAATCTGGGCAGGCCAAAGTTGTCAACGAGTTTCTTGAATTCCGACTTATTTCCAAAATTGGTTGTTTTATTTTCTATATTTCCCATGCTGTCTCCCCTTTATTTAACCTGGCTGACCATGAGCAGGCCGAATTCTTCTGAAGAATCGGTCGCCGGCAGGATTCCAGCAATCTTACCTCCCGAAACAATGGCGATGCGGTCACAGGTCGTCCGCAATTCCTCAAGCTCGGACGAAATCATGACAACTGTTACACCATGCTCTTTGTTAAACTTCTTAAGAGCCTCCAGTACCAGTGACTTAGCGCCGACATCAATACCTCGTGTGGGTTCGGATACAAACAGGAATCTGGGCTCCAGAGCAAAAGCTTTTGCAAGGCATACCTTCTGCTGGTTTCCTCCGGAAAGCTCCTTGGCCTTTTGCTGGGAACTGGTGCATTTAATCATTAGTTCATCAATGTATTTCTGGGTTACTTCGCGGATTGCCTTCTCATCTCTCCATGACACCAGGCCTCCTAAATATTTCTTAAGGAACTTGTCCTGAATCTGCATGGCGCTAAAAGCAACATTCCACTCCAGCGTCTCGTCAAGAAGCAAGCCCACATCTCTTCTGTCCTCGGAAACAAAGGCAAGGGAAGCGTCCAGACATTTTCTGGGACTATTGAGAGGAATCTCCTTTCCGTCAAATTCCACCGTACCGCCTGCGCTGTACAGACCCATAATCGTTGGGAATACCCAGTTTGCCCTGCCCTGCCAGTCCGCCGATTCCCAGAATCTCGCCTTCCTTGATGTCAAGATTGACATTGCGCACCGTCTCTCCGGGCATGTCCACCCATAGATTGCGGATAGACATAATGGTCTTGGAGTTGGGATCAATCCGGATATCCGCTCTGGCGGAAGTCTGGATATTTCTTCCAACCATCCACTTCGTAATATCCGCAACATCCGTTTCTTTCGCAGGCACATCCTTTACAACATAGCCGTCACGCATGATTACCACTTTATCACAGACCGTCAATATCTCATGGAGACGATGGGTAATAAAAATAACAGCAATGCCTTTGGCCGACATGTTGCGTATGGATTCCAGAAGAGCTTCCGCCTCCTTTTCAGTTAGAACGGCTGTGGGCTCATCAAGAATCAGCAATTTCAGCTGATCTTTGCTGAGCTCGCGTGCAATCTCCGTGAACTGCTTGTGCCCAACGGCATATCGCTGATAACCATATCCGCGTCAATCTTAACGCCCATTTTATCGATAGCCTGAAGTGAGCGTTCGGACATTTCTTTATAGTTAAGAGTGTTTAATCTGTCTCCAAAAATTTCTGAAATTATATTCGTTTTCTTCGGTTCGCGGTTGAGCAGGATATTCTCTGTAGCTGTAAAGCCCGGGATTAATGAAAACTCCTGGTGTACCATACCGATCCCCGCATTCAGCGCGTCAAATGGCGTCGAGAAGCTGACCTTCTCGCCGTTAATCAGGACATCTCCGCCATAACCGCCGGTTTCTCTTATTACGTCCATGCCAAAAAGAAGCTTCATCAGGGTGCTTTTTCCAGCGCCGTTTTCACCTACAAGGCCAAGAACCTCGCCGGCTTTCAAAGAAAAATTGATATCGGTCAGGACCTGATTGCCGAAGAAATCCTTCTTGATATTTCGCATCTCCAACAAGGGAGTGTTGTTATTTGTCATCGTTATGCCCCACCTAAAAACAGCAGGAGGAGAGTGACTCCCCCACTGTTATCCAAATTTGTTATTATTAGAAAGCGTCTTACTTAATGGTAAAATACTTCTCAGGTACTTCGATCTGTGTGGATCCCATGAAATGTCCCGGATCGCCCATAATATAGGTATCCTGGTAAATCAGGAATACATTGTCCAATTTAACGCCTGTCTCTACATTCGTGTAGTTAGAACCGTTCCACTCAGCCTTAGGTGAGTATTTCTGGTATGCCTTTGAAATATCGTCGATATCGTCAAGCTCGCTCTCACCATTGAGAACGTTCATCGCATGCTGTGCAAGACCTGCGGATGTTGTATAACCATAGGAATATGCCCATGTGCCGAAGTGATCGGCGCCGCCCTTTTCAACGATGGTAGACTCAACCTTGGCAAGAATCTTATCAAAGTCGCCCGCCTCAGCGGTCAGGTCGATACCAAGAGCTCCCGGATATCCCATAAGCGGGGAAGGAAGGTCAGCCTCAATAAAGTAACCGCCGTACTCAAGCAGCTGCTTAAGCAGTGGCTCGGTATGCGCGTCATTAGTACAGAAGTAGGCAGCATTCTCGCCGTATTTCTCAACCCACTCCGGAACCTTCTCAAGAATGTATGCCTGAGCGCCTGCAACGCCAACGTCAGATGTTGGGTCGGGAGCGGTCTCCAGAACAAACTCCATGCCAAATTCCTTGCAGGCTTCCTTCATAACTGCCACACGGCGGCTCATAGTCTCGTAAGCCATATGACGTGGGAAAGAAATATGAACGAAGGTGTCGCAGCCCAACTCATGAGCAGTGCGGATAATCAAATAGCCGCGGGCTACGAAGTCATTGTTGCACACCAGATCGGCAGCGCTGCCGATCTCAGGCAGATCCTCATGACCCTCACCTGCAATACAGATAATGTCAGGACGGCTTTCTTTAATCTTACGGAAAGCCTCAGTTGTTCCCGGAACAGACTGATTAACAATAATTGCCTTCATCAGAGGATCGTCGGACAGATTTACGATTGTCTGGATGGTAGTCTCAAGCTCCTCCGTAAAGTTATCGGGATAGATGGCAAGCTTGACCATATCCTCGCCGTACTCAGCCTGAAATGCCTCAGCGCCTCGTCTGTCATCCTCGGACTGGGAAACAGAACCGGTGACAATACCGATGTGGAAATCGCTGGCTTCGCCTGCCTCAGCAGTCGGTTCCTCAGAATTCTCCTCGCCTGAAGCCTGTGCAGCAGAAGTCTGCGCCTCAGGAGCCTTGCTCTCAGTTGGGGTGGTGTTTGTGTTGCCGCAGGCCACAAGGGCGGAAGCCATAGTAGCTGCCAGCAAGATGCTAATAATTTTTCTCATAGTTAACCTCCATTTTTTTTACAAAAGGACAATAAAACCTTTCATCTATTGTAACATATGTCGATATTTTGTCAACAGTTATAATTGTATAGTAGATGTTGTCCGAAACGTGCCAGGACGTTATTTTCCGCCGTTTGTGGAGCATTTTTTGAATTTTTTTTTCTAAAAATGCAAAAAAACTGTATGACAAATCATATTTTTCTAACGCATTTAGACTAATAGGGCCCATCAATTTGTACAAGCTTAACAGGCGGCTTCTGTAAAGAAATTTGCCAAACAAAAAATAGCGGAAGGCTTTACCATATAAGTCTTCCACTATTATAGAGCGCGAGACGGGATTCGAACCCGCGACCCTCGCCTTGGCAAGGCGATACTCCACCACTGAGCCACTCGCGCAATCATACATTTATGTTCAAAGGT
>BBZN01000031.1 GCA_001304855.1 Clostridia bacterium UC5.1-1D2 | reverse complement strand
GATACGGTTCATGAGATGGCTAAGGATGAGGCTCGTCACGGAAAGGCATTTGAAGGCCTCCTGGCAAGATACTTCGGTTAAATTTTGGAAAATTCCGGTTGAATATCCTGGAAAAATAGAATACAATTAACTCTGGGGTGTGTTTGAAAATTGCTTTCCGTCAGCTGTGCGTGGCATATTGCAGAAGATTAATCCCCAATGAAAGGGCGTAGCGGGCTGCGTAACCTGAATTTGGAGTAACTATATGACGCACCTGCGGTGGGAATGAATTTTCAAACACACCCTGGCAGCTTGTCAAATACCCCGCCCTAAACAGCGGGGTATTTGGCCCCTGCTGCAGCGGCTGGCCCTATGATACGGCTGCGGGCTGCGCGGGAATAAAAAATACCAATGAGAAAGTTGAGGTAAGATTATGGCATCAAAATACGCAGGAACAAAGACTGAACAGAACTTAAAGGCGGCATTTGCCGGAGAGTCTGAGGCGCGCAACAAGTACACTTACTATGCATCTGTGGCTAAGAAAGCCGGATTTGAACAGATGGCTGCTTTATATCTGGAGACTGCAGACCAGGAGAAAGAGCATGCGAAAATGTGGTTCAAAGAATTCCATGGGCTGGGAACACCAGAGGAAAATCTGGCCGATGCAGCCGCAGGTGAAAACTATGAGTGGACCGATATGTACGCCCGCATGGCGCGTGAAGCGCGTGAGGAAGGTTTTGAAGCTCTCGCAGTTAAATTTGAACTGGTTGCCAAGGTTGAGGCCGCCCATGAGAGACGCTATAATAAGCTGTTAGAGAGCCTTAAGAACGACAAAACCTTTAAGGATGCGGCTCCGTTAGGATGGAAGTGCAGAAACTGCGGCTATATCCATGAAGCAGCCAGGCGCCAGAGGTATGTCCATGCTGCGCTCATCCAAAAGCCTATTTTGAACGTAAAGTGAGAATTACTAATGGCAGGTATTTCACTCCATAAGTTTCCGTAAGGCCGGAGCCTGTATTCCCCGCTAAAGGGGAGTACGGCTCCGGCCTTTGGCAAATCAGTTCATCCGGCTGCTTTCCCACATCGCCTTCTGTCTAAGCTTCATCCTGCCAATCCGGCGCACCGACTGGTCCAGGCGTTCCTGTGTTATCCTTCCATCCTCCACTGCCTCCAGAACAGCCTGATAAGCTGCATCAAAATCCGCCGGCATCAAAACCAGATCCGCGCCTGCCTCCACTGCCATGACGGCCGCCTGCCCGGAAGAATACAGATTTTGGATTGCGCCCATATTCATCGCATCCGTCACGATAACTCCATCATAGCCCAATTTCTCCCTCAAAACACCGGTTAAAAGCATATGTGACAGCGAGGCCGGCGTCTCGTCCCTGTAATCTGGGGCGCTGCAATATGGGCCGCCATAATACACTCTTCATGATTCTCCGAAGCCCTTATAAAAGGGACCAACTCCGATTCCATCAATTTATCCAGAGATTTGTCCGTATAGGCAAACCCTTCATGGGTATCCCCCAGCGTCGCTCCATGTCCGGGAAAATGCTTATACACCGGCTGTATTCCCTGATCTTTTAAGCCCCTGGCCACCTGGCTGGACATAGCCCACACCACTTCCGGATCCCTGCCGAAGGAACGGCTGCCAATTACCTGATTATCTTTATTCGTCAGAACATCTGCATCTGGGGCAAAGTCCATTGTAAAGCCATAGGCTTTCAAATAGGAGCCTATGGCCGCTCCGGTTTCATAGGCTTTCTTTGGATCCCCCTCCGCCCCAATCCGGGCCATATCAGGAAATACAGCAACGTCAAACTCCTCCCTGCCCCCGATTCGCGTCACTTTTCCTCCCTCCTCATCCACTGACAGAATGAGGGGCAGTTTTCCCGACTCTTCCCCGTACCGGCGGGTATTCTCCGTCAATTCCTTCACCTGTACAGGTGAAAGAAGGTTGTTCCTGAAATAAATCAGCCCTCCTACCGGACGTGCCTTTAATGCCTCTAAGGTAACCGTTCCTGCCTCCGTCACCGTTCCAACCCCTGTGAGAGCCTCGGGCGTCACTATAAACAGTTGGGCCGCTTTTTCCTCTATCGTCATTGCCGCCAAAATCCTGGTGAGTTCATCCTCCAAGGCGTTCTCCCCATCTCCCCGGCTGCTTTCATCTGCTTCCTCTGTTCCCCGCGCCTTCAAATAGGCCGGGCCCTCCCCTCCTCAACCGACAATCCTTCTGACTTTACGCCATGGTTTTTAACGGCAGAAACCATATCCTGCCCCTCTCCTGCGGCCTCATCCCGAACGGCAAGCCCGCCTCCCATATAGCAGGCGCCTGCTCCTGACAGCGCTGCGGCCAAAACCAGCACAGCCCCCAAAATCCCCCTTCTTCCTCCATGTCCGGCATGGCTCTTTTTTCTCCTTGAACGCCCTCTTTTCTCCACTTTTTATGCTCCTCTTTTCTTTTCCCTTTTTATACTTTTTATAAGTATAGCAGTTAACCCCTCCGATGGCTACAAATATCCTCCCGCTGTTGCTATTTTCAGCTTTTTTTGCTATACTTGCTATAAAAAGTAACCTGTAAGCGGCCACAGGAAAAACAGACGGATAAAAATAATGATGAAGAAATCAAAGGCAATCCAGGAAGATACGGTAATGAAAAGAGTCACGTCAATAGGCATGTTTTCCCTGCTTATCCTGCTCTTTCTTTTTTTGTTTGTTACACTTTTAAGCACCACAAAACTCACCTCCCAAATCAAGCTGATTACGGAACACCCATTTACTGTAAACGGAGACATCAGCGACGTTAAAACCGATTTGGCGCTGATGCGGCTGCGCACAGAACGTCTGCAATCCTACAACCGGCCTGAGGATGTGGATAAGGTACGGACTGCGCTGGATCAGCTGTATCTGGGAATGGAAGCGCTCCTTGAAGAGATCGACAGCCTGTACCTGGGCCCCGGGGAGGACACGGAATCGCTGTGGCTTGTTTTTCAGGAGATTCAGGACGCCCAGGAGAAGCTTCTGGATTTTGCGGCGCTGCCGGATTCCACAACGGATCGGATCGCCGCCTATGAAGAAGAACACCTATACCCCCTTTATGATCAGTTTGAGGAGAACGCCCAGCGGATTCTTGCCTTTGTGCGGAATACCCAGCAGAATATTTTTATCTCTGCGGATTATTTGGGCAAGTCCTCCCTGACATGGTCCTTTGTGATTATCACTGCCATGACGCTGGGCCTGTTCTTCTTCCAGTTTACAATCCGGCGGATGGGCCGCCGGCTCTATGAAAAAAACCGACAATTTATGATTCTCTCGGATACCGTGGATGAGGCCTTTATGATTTTCGGGAATTCCCCGGAGCGGTGTGATTTTGTCTCCGGCAGCGCCGAAGGGGTGCTGGGCCTTTCCCCCGCCAGCTTACAGGAGAACCGGAAGTTAATCTATGAGCACATGAACCAGGAAACCGTTGAATATGTATGCAAAGGGCTGTGCTCCGAGACTGCTTCCACACTGGACACCACCATCGAGTACCGGCATCCCCGCTTTGCAGAGCCGCGGTGGCTCCAGCTCCGCTCCTACCGCACCGACGAATATGGGGACCAGAAATACATCCTTACCCTGACCGACCGCACAGAGGAGCGCAGGGCCGCCCAGGCGCTGCAGGATGCGCTGATCAGCGCCCAAAACGCTAATAATGCAAAAAAGACTTTCTCTCCCGCATGAGCCACGAAATCCGTACGCCCATGAACGCCATCATCGGCATGACCACCATTGCCGCAGCTTCTATCGGCGACCGGAACCGGTTGGAGGACTGTCTGGAGAAGATTGGCTATTCCTCCAAGCATCTTTTGATGCTGATCAACGACGTGCTGGATATGTCCCGCATTGAAAGCAACCGCGTCAAACTTACCAGGGAACCTTTTGAGCTGTATCAGTTCCTCAATAACTTTGTTTCCGTGGTCTACCCACAGGCCAGCGTCAAAGGTGTGAAATTCACGGAAAAAACCGCCGGTTTTTCAGAACACACCACTTATCTTGGGGATACCCTGCGCCTGAATCAGATTCTGCTGAATCTGCTCTCCAACGCCATCAAATTTACGCCCCAGGGCGGAGAAGTCAGTCTGGAGGTCACGCACCTGCCTCCCGCAGCGGGAAAAGCTGGATCCGCTTTGTTGTGTCGGACACCGGGATCGGAATGGATGAGGATGCGCTGAGCCGCCTCTATACGCCCTTTGAGCAGGCGGACGCTCCATCGCCCAAAAGTATGGAGGAACGGGTCTGGGTATGTCCATCACCCAAAATCTGGTGTCCCTCATGGGCGGTTACATTGACGTCAGAAGCAAGCCCGACGAGGGCACCACCTTCACCCTAGAGCTGCCTTTTGAACAGAGCGACCTGGATCTGCAGCCCATCCAGGAAGGATGCCTGGAGGCGCTGAAGGTTCTTGTGGCGGATGACTCCCGGGACGTGTGCGAACACACGGCTCTTCTGCTGGAACGAATGAAGATACACGCAGAGTGGGTCCTCAGCGGCACAGAGGCCGTTGACAGGGCCGTTTCGGCCCATGCGGAGGGCTGTGAGTTTGACGTCTGCCTGATCGATTGGAAAATGCCGGATATCGACGGTGTGGAGACGGCCCGGCGCATCCGCAAAGAAGTTGGCCGGGATACCCCTATCATTATCATTTCAGCTTACGACTGGTCTGAAATTGAGGATGAGGCCCGAGAGGCCGGGGTAAACGCCTTTATTACAAAGCCGCTGTTCCAGTCATCTCTTTATAACGTGCTGGTCAGCGTCACCAACGGCGCCTTCGGTATGTCCAGGATAGATGAGATCACAGAGGGAACCTCTCTGCAGGGAAACGGCTTCTGCTGGCAGAGGACAACGCGCTGAATATGGAAATTGCAGCCACGCTGCTGGAGATGAACGGGGCCGTGGTGGAACAGGCGGAGAACGGCCAGATCGCAGTGGAACGATATTTGCAGACGGAGCCAGGCGGCTTTGACGCTATTTTGATGGACGTTCAGATGCCCGTCATGGACGGCTGCGAAGCTGCAAGGCAAATCCGGGCCTGCGGGCGGGCCGACGCACAGCAAATCCCCATCATCGCAACGACGGCCAATGCATTTGCCGAGGACGTCTCTGCGGTGCTGGCGGCCGGGATGGACGCTCACGTCAGAAAGCCTCTTGATATCAAGAAGCTGTGCGCCATTTTATCTCAATTATGCGGGGGAAACTCTGACGAAAGGGAAATTGCCGGAAAAGCATCTGAATAACGGGGCGGCGGGGCCTTCGTCCCGCCGTCCGCCGGCTGAAAGAACGGGCTACTGGTCATATTCGCACAGATAGCCCACAGAGCCCTTGTAGCTGTTTACCACTGCGATTATATCGTCAGGCACGTCGTTCCAAACCCACCTGTTTTCTCTGGTATAGAAAAACATATTCATATAATGTTCCTCCTGATTGATGCTGTCGTCTCTAAAACTCGGCTCACCTGTCATCCACAGGCTCTGAAAGTCTCCGCTGTTTAGTATCTCCTGCCCATAGGTGCCGTCCGTGTTGGCCCAGTGGTATTCGTATGAACCGGCTGTACGGGCTCCCCCAATCCACAGCTTCAGTTTGCGGCTGCTCTCCGTATTCAACACATTAGAACAAACATAATTAAATTCCTCCGGGCTTCCGATCTGCGCCAGATAACCGCCTCTGGCTTTGGCCTGCTCAAAGGCTTCCGTCCAGGTACAGTCCAGCAAAACAATCTCATAGCGGTGCTCTCCCGGAACCTCCGCCTGGGCGGCCGCTTCCGTGTAGGGCTCCGTGGCAGCCATTGTAGGCAGTGTCCGCCCTTCTGTTGCTGCCGGAGTCTCAGGTTCTGCCTCAGGCATGTCCTCCTCAGAGGATTCCTCTTCCGGCTCCTCATCATCATACTTACCGGGCCGGTCTTTTTCAGACAGCGCCTCCTCCTGCCCGCTTCTCTGTCTTACCACCTTGTAATATATCAGTCCCCCGCTCCTAATCCCACCACAAAAATCAGAATCAATACAATGATTCCAATGATAAGGCCTTTTCTCCGGGCTTATCCTCCTCTACCGCCCTGCCGCATTTTGGGCAAAATTTACTGTGCTCCTTTAACTCTGCATTACAATACCTGCATTTCATACCTTATCCCTCCTTGTATATATAAATGTACGCCGGAAATCTTTCCTGCACCTGCCTTTGGGCTGATTTTCCGCCATCCGCACACGAATCTGATCATCGTACGCCTCATAAATCTGTGCACAGCTGACAAAAAATCATCCCGCAAAATCAGGCACAAAGAAATTTTTCTCCCGGTCTATCCCCTCATTTTCCATCTGTTTTCCTTTCCCCGTCCGCCTCTGACGGCAGCCTCCTCCTGCTAAACGCAGGAATTTCCTTCCTGCCTGATTATAAATCAGGGCATGGACCGGCACAAGGCTTTCATCGTGAAAACAACCAAATATTTTCCTCTCTGCACCTCCTGTCCGGACACAGTTCTCCAAATAAAAACAGGGCATCCGCCGCCGAATGTCCTGTCCTCCGCTTAAATATTACCGTTCACTTTGCCAGAAATCCAGTCTGATTCCAATGATTCGTGAAAAAGGAAAAACTCAGGAATTCTCAATATCCATAATCATCTGCACCCTGCGTGCATGCCTCTCGCCCTCAAATTGGGCGTCCAGCCAGGTTTCCACAATCATTTTAGCCAGCTCACTGCCTACTACCCTTGCGCCGAACGCCAGCACATTGGCGTTGTTGTGGAGTCTGGACAGCTTGGCGGTGTAGGGCTCGCTGCAGACACAGGCGCGGACGCCTTTTACCTTATTGGCGGCAAGGGAGATCCCAAGGCCGGTTCCGCAAATGGCGATTCCCAGATCCGCCTCGCCGGAAGCCACGGCGCGTCCCACCTTCTCCCCATAGATAGGGTAATCGCAGCTCTCCGTTGAATTGGTTCCAAGGTCTATCACCTCATGCCCTTTGCTCTCCACAAACTCCTTGATTATGTTCTTCAGTTCAAGTGCCGAGTGGTCGTTTCCCATTGCAATTTTCATAATATATCGTCTCCCTCTGCTCTATAATTTCCATCTGCCGGACAGCAAAACCAGCCTCCGCCGGACAAATACATTTTTATCTATTGTATCAAATCTCCGGGACAAAGGCTAGTCCAGACGCATATTTATGTGAAATTTTTATTGGACGGCCAGACCGATTCCCACCGCATCTCAGGCACACATTCGCATAATTTATTTATTACCACAGATTATCTGAAAGTTTCAAGAAAAATCCACAGAAATCTTTGCAGGAGAATGCAAATATTTCTGTGGATAATTACTTACATAATGTCTGTTATGCCAGATTATTTATATTGAGCATATAAATACTGGTCGGATTCATTAATCCAGATCGTACCATAAATGCGGTTGCCCATTTTGGAAGTATCCTTCAAGCTTCTTTCCTGCCAGTGAGAAAAGGAAGCGCCTTCCTTCTGCGGAACTTCTTTGAGAGTATTAATTGTTTTCTTTAAAGTCACCTGATTGCCTCTTGCATTTTTCGGCACCTCAAACTGTGCGAATACTTCTCCCGGATCATCGATAGAAGAACCCGTCATAAAATACAATGTTACCGTATTAGACTTTTCATCGGCTTCCTCTGCCGTCTTAGCCTCCTCTGCCGCTTTGGCCTCCTCTGCCGCCCTGGCTTCCTCTGCCGCCTTAGCCTCCTCTGCCGCCCTGGCTTCCTCTGCCGCCTTGGCCTCCTCTGCCGCCCTGGCTGCATCTGCAATTATAGACGCACTCTGAGATACCTCCAGGCCCTTGTCCGTTATGATCGCAGGCAATTCAACGCCCTTATATGTGCCGTCTGCCTGTCTGTTAAACTTGTATGCTTTGAATGTGCTGTTTCCGTTAAAGCCTTTGGGATATGGAACTGCAAGAGTTGTCTCAAATCCCTGATTAATTTTCTCTACAGCTTGGCTATAATTATATTTCAATACATAAATCTCAGATTTTCCTCCATTGCTGGCCTCCAGCAGGATATTGGTATGGAATTCTCCCATATCTGCCGCCCGGAATTCATATGTATTTAAATCAATTTTTCCGCTGCCAACATAATCACTGGGGTTCATATGGATTACGTTGAATACGCTTCCGTAATTATCATCGCAGCCGTAAACTTCGGAGCAGCTGTAGAATGAGGTGAGGTAGTTTACTGTATTGGGAGATTTTCTGCTCTTGATTCCAACCAGGCCATTGATGTTGAACCGGTATTCTGCAAACTGGCCGTTATAGCTGTCGTCAAAGGTAACGTCAAATTCAACGATACAGGTATTATTCGCCTCGTCGTTGGACCAGGTGAGATTGCTGACAGAATAGGTTCTGTCCACAGTCGCTTCCTCCGCTGTTACACTGACATCGCCAACCGCTTCCATCATCTGATCGTAAACCGCCCTCACATGAGCAGATGCCCCGTTTCCCAGCTGATATGTTGAATTAACTGCCGGAGTAACCTCTTTCACATACGGCGGAATCTGATAGTCTTTATTGGCCTGCGGAACATCAAGCTCAAACTGATTCGTAATAGCCAGGTTCAGACCGTTCTGGGACAAATCCTGAGAATAGGCCGGAATCTTTGGGTATTCTACATTTGTTACAGCATACTGAAGCGCTTCTTCGCGAAATGAATCGATCACGGAATAGCTGCCATCCTGGGATTCTGACGAATATGCGTCCAGCGGCGTCCAGGCGTACCACTGTCCCTCATAACGGCACCGCATTGCGATAGTCAGCCCGTCCTCCCTGGCAAGTTTCTCAGCGCTTTTTCCGTTATAAGAAATCTGAAGAACATTATACTCATAGCCATCGTCATAAGTCTGTTTCTCATTCCTTACCTCAATCCCATCCTGAGACGCTAACAGCTCTGCCCCAAAGGACATATTTGCAGCTCCCAATGTCATAATTGCGCTCATCCCCAACATAAGGCCCTTTTTCCAAAGGTTCTGTTTCATAGCCACTCCTCCTAGTATTTTCTCTAATCACTGTTGCTTTCTAATTATACAAAACAGGGTGCTATGTAAGTGTAACTTAAGTGTGACTTAAGTGTGACTTTTGCCGTCTTTTTTTAAGATTTAAAGTAAAAATACAAAGAAATCTATGGATACCTGCCATTAAAATGGAAGCCGGTCCGGGCTATGCCAATAAATCCCTCCCTGCCAGGTAATGAAATGCAGTCTCCCATAGAATTGTAACAGTTCAGGACGGCGTATTTTCCCGCCGTCCTGAACTGTTACCTTCAATAAAACAAGCTGGCATCCCACCGACGCCAGCTAATGTTTTATATCCGCGCGCTTCTCTCCTGCCGGATAAAATTCTTCTGACGGAAGTCCCGGGCCCCCTCTCCCCATATAAGGCATTTCCCGAATCTGCTGTATCCATGGCGTCCATAGCCCCGCAATTCATCTCTGCCCGGTTCTCCACCTGAAGCTTATAATCCGCCGGATGCTTCTCAATGGCAGCCACCTTATCATCCTTTGCTCCAAACTGATCCGGCGCCTGCTTAAGCCAGGCTTCTCACGATCTCAATCTGTCCGGCCTCCAGATTCAATATATCGCTGTTCTCCATGGATGTGGAAGAATCCTCTATCAGAATCATCTTTGTATCCTTCCTGGTGATGGTATTGTGCCAGAGAGTTGCGGGAATGTTATAAACTTTTTTAGGCTCCATCTTCACAGCCCCAAACTCCAGTCCCTTCTCAGTCTCGTTGGCATATACCAATGTGCAGGCCCCTTCCACCAGCACAAACAGCTCATCCGTCTTGTTGTGCCGCTCCAGACAGTCGATTCCTGCAACATCATTGGCAGGCTTCCAGTTTTTGATGCCTACGGTCCACTTCTCATTCTCAAACACTCTCTGCATACCCTCGCCGGAAAACTCATAGTTGGCAATTGTCATTTCCAATTTCCTCCCTTATATTGTGATGTACCCTGGGAATCTCTCCTGCACCTGCCTTTGGGGCTGATTTTCCGCCGGCCGCACAGAAATTTAAGGAACGTACGCGCCTCGTACGCCTCATAAATGTGTGCGCAGATGACGAAAAATCATCTCGCAAAACCAGGCGCAAAGAGATTCCCAGCGTCCATTGTGATGGGGAATGCGCCCGGCCTTCCGGCCAGAAACCACCCGGAAGGCGCCGCCCCCCTCAAAAGCAATTACAGCATCTCTCTGCACTTCGCCGCTACATTGGACGCGGTCAGGCCGTAAGCCTCAAACAATTCATCCGGTTTGCCGGACTTGCCGAATTTATCCTGAATGCCCACCATCGCAAACTTTGCACCGTCGTGCCCCGCCAGCACCTCCGCAACGGCAGACCCAAGGCCGCCTATAACAGAATGCTCCTCGATGGTCACAATTCCCTTGCAGGTCCCGTTCATCTTAAGGATGATATCCCTGTCAACAGGCTTAATCGTATGCATATTGACAACCGCCGCGCTGACGCCCTCCTTCTCCAGCATTTTGGCCGCCTCCAGAGCCTTAGGGATGGTCAGCCCGCAGGAGATGATGCACACGTCGCTCCCCTCTCTCATCACGTTTGCCTTTCCCGGGATAAACGGGGTGTCCGCTCCGGTGATATCATCGCATACAGGTCTTGCAACACGTATGTAAACAGGCCCCTTAATTTCCGCTGCCGCCATAACCGCTTTCTCTGTCTCAGCCGGATCGCAGGGAACTAAGATGGTCATATTCGGCATTTCTCTCATGAGGGCAATATCCTCTATGGACTGGTGGCTTCCTCCGTCCTCCCCTACGGACAGGCCGGAATGTGAAAAGCCGAACTTTACATTGGCGTTGGTGTAGCAGACGGAGTTGCGGATCTGCTCATACGCCCGGCCTGCTCCGAACAGGGCGAAGGTGCTTACAAAAGGAATATACCCTGTGCTGGCGAAGCTGCGGCTGCACACATCATGTTCCCCTCTGCAATTCCCATATTAAAGAAGCGATCCGGATATTTCTCCATAAACATGCAGGTCTGGGTAGCGTGCGCCAAATCCGCATCAAAAACCACCACTTTATCATTCTGTGCGCCTAATTTAACCAGCGACTCTCCGTATGCTACTCTCAGTGACTTTCCCATTTATTCCACCTCCTGCTCTTTCATCGCCTGGGCAAATTCATCTGCGGTCATCGGTCTTCCATGCCATCCCGACTGGTTCTCCATAAAGGAAACCCCCTTGCCCTTAATGGTATTGCAGCAGATAAATTTAGGTTTTCCCCATACCGGCGCTCTGAGGGCCTCCACAATGGCGTCAATATCATGACCGTCTGTTTCAAAGCATTCAAATCCAAATGCATCAAACTTTTTAACAATATTTCCCAGACTCATGACTTCATCGTTGGAGCCGTCGATCTGGAGCTTGTTGTAATCCAGCATAAAGGTCAGGTTATCCAGCTTGTAGTGGGCCGCCGCCATAGCCGCCTCCCACACGATGCCCTCCTGGCATTCTCCGTCCCCCAGAACCGCATACACCTTATACCCGGCCTTCTGGTACTTTCCGGCCATGGCAATGCCTAAAGCAAGAGACGCGCCCTGTCCCAGAGAGCCTGTATTCATATCAATTCCAGGGGTCTTGGTGCAGTCAGGATGTCCCTGAAGGTGGCTGTTTATCTGGCGGAGTCCCGCCAGATCCTCCTTAGGAAAATACCCCAGGTCGGCTAAAATCGCATAGACCGAAGGGCAGGCGTGGCCCTTGCTCAGAACCAGCCGGTCCCTGTTGGGATCCCCGGGATTCTTTGGGTCTGTCTTCATCACCTCATAGTAAAGGGCCATCAGCATTTCCATACAGGACAAAGACCCTCCCGGATGTCCCGACTGGCAGGCAAATAACATCTTCAGCACTTCTGCCCGCAATTCTCTTGCTTTCTTGTCATACTGCATAATTGTTTTCCTCCTCGTTATGAGCACTCAGCGGCTGTCTTTGGCCCCCTGGTGCGATACATGTCATCCGCACTCAGCGGCCGTCTTTGGCCCCTTGGTGCATATTTCCTGCTAACCCTTGACGCTCCTGCCGTAAGTCCTTCAACCAAACGCTTCTGAGCAAAAAAGAACATAATACACACCGGTATGATCGTAATGATTCCTCCTGCCGTCAGCAGATCCCACTGTACGCCCAGCTGGCCGATAAGGCTCTTTAACGCCACGGGAATGGTTCTGGTTTCCGTGTTGGTAAACATAACTGCAAATGTATATTCATTCCAGGATGTCATAAAAATATATACGCCGGTGGCAACCAGGCAGGGGCCAAGGATTGGCAGAATAATCCGCACAAAGGCCGACGCCTGTTACAGCCGTCTACCAGGGCCGCTTCCTCCAGCGACATGGGCAGGTCGTTTAAGAAGCCTAAAAGGAGCCACACGGAAAAGGGAATAGTAAAGGTGGTATAGGACAATACAAGGGCTGCCGGCGTGTAGAGAAGTCCCAGCCTGCGCATGATTGAGTACAGAGGAATCAGCAGCAAAACCGTTGGGAACATATTGTTGCAGAGGAAGGTACACATAAGCGCCTTTCTTCCTGGAAACTGGTATCTGGAAAATGCATAAGCCGCCAGTGTGGACGCAGTCAGGGATACAGCTGTAGTCAGGCTTGCCACAATAAAGCTGTTCTTCATGGCGGACAGGAAATCCACCGTTGTAGTAAAAAGCTTTTTGTAGGATTCAAAGGTAATTGCCTTGGGCCAGTATGTAACGACCATGCCGTAAAGCTCATCCTCCGGTTTTACAGACGTGATAAAGGTCCAGTAAAACGGGAACAGGATAAACAGCAGCAAAAGAACCAGCGGCAGGTATAAGCAGAGGAAACGTTTGAAACCCGATTGCTTCTTCATTTTTATGCCTCCCCTCTAAAGTTCATTTTCAGGTACGGAATGGACGCCACCAGAAGGAGCGCTGCCAAAATCAGCGCCATCGCAGATGCATACCCCAGATTCAGGGCGTTTCCCTTATTAAATACATAAACGCTGAGTGTCTGGGTGGAATAAGCGGGCCCGCCTTCCGTCATATTAAAGATGACGTCCACGGAGTTGGCCACCCAGATAACCCGGAGCAGCGCAGTTACAAATATGGTGTTCTTGATGGATGGAATGGTCACGTAAATCAGCTTCTGCCACGGAGTGGCGCCGTCGATATCCGCCGCCTCGTACATCTCCGTGGACACCCCCTGAAGGGCCGCCAAAAGCATGAGAGCGAAAAAAGGAATACCCTGCCAGATAATCGTCACTATAACACTGGGAAATGCGGTGGATACCTGGGATAAAAATGGTATCTTTTCCGTAACTGCGTGAATTTTTAACAGCATATCATTCAATACGCCAAAGTTTCCGTCATAAATCCAGCGCCACATAAGACCGATTAAAACGCCGGGCGTTACCCAGGGAATCATGCTGACGGCCCTGATGACGCCCCTTCCGGGAAACTTCTGGTTCAGGAGCAGGGCCAGAATAAATCCAAAGAGGAACTGGAAGCCTACGCCGAAGCCTACCCAGAGAATGGTTCTCCAGAGCGCATCCCAGAACAATTTATCCGAGAATGCGGCAATGTAATTGGCAACTCCGTTAAAAGCAATTTCTTTGGGCCTGCGCAGGTCATAATTTTGAAAACTCATTATGACAGCGTTGATAACCGGAATAAATACAACGCACAGGATAATGAGGACTGCCGGAGCCACCAGCAGATACGGCCACACGCTCCGTTTCTTTACCATCTGTAAATTCCCCCTTTCATTTCTGTGGGGCTGCTGAGAAAGCAGCCCCAACTATAAAATTGCGCATATCCAGTTACTGGTAAAGGCCGTCCTGTAAGGTCTGCATACACTGCTCTGCGGTGATGCTGCCTGTAAGCGCCTGGCTACGGTGTTAGGCCAAAGGGTGGAAATCCACTCCGTTGTGGTATCCAGAATAGGAAGAATACCCGCATAGCCCTGTCCGTCGATGGAAGCCTTCATAAAGCGGTTGCTCTGGAAAAAATCGGTAGCCTGAACGGTCTTGCTTACGGGAACATTGCCTGTGCCCTCGCACCACATCCTCTGGCCCTCGCCTGCCGCCAGATAGGATACCCACTCAAACGCCGCTTCCTTGTTTTTGCAGGACTCAAATATAACCGTCTCCGTGTCCCCCATGGAAGTCCACTGCCCGTCTCCCGCCGGGAAAGGAAATGCAGATACGTCGTCCCCGAAAAGCTTTTCCATATCGGCGGAGGAGCCTGTGTGGTGAATCGTCATAGCTGTAAGGCCCGACTGGAAATTGGCGATTATCTCGCTGAAGCCGTCGCTGGTTGCCGTAGGCGGCACATATCCCTTGTTGTAGATGTCGATGAAGTCCTGCATACCCTGAACGGACTCAGGCGTGGTCATGTCCTCGAAGCTGCCGCCCCGTCCGTAGATAAAGCTGCCCCAGGGCTCCTGTCCGCCCTTGGCCCCTCTCATACCGAAGCCGTACACATCCGTCTTGCCGTCGCCGTCGGTATCCATGGTGCACTTCTCGATAGCCGTGAGGAATTCTTCATAGGTTTTTGGAACCTCAACCCCTGCGGCCTGGAAAACAGAGGGTCTGTAATATACATACAGCACCTGGATGTTCCAGGGCATAACGTAGATATTGTCAGAACCGCCGGCCTCCCGCATAATATCGTAAATGTTTTCGTCGATGTCGTCCTTTTTATCCCATCCGTCAATCATGGGGGTCAAATCCGCCAGCAGGTCGTTGTTGACAAACAGAGGGGTGGAGGTCAGTTTCCAGGTTGCACAGTCGATGTCTCCGCCGCCCATCTTGCATTAAACAGATTCTCCGAATACGCGCCGCCGTCCCAGGGGCTCTCCTCGCCCACCACAGTAATGCCTTTATTGTTCTCCTCATTAAATTTTTTAATGATATCCTGCATCAGCTGAGAATAGTCCGTATTGTCCGCCCAGTAGCGGAACTTGATTGTCACATCTCCCGCAGCCGCGGCTTCCCCGCCTTCTGCAGCCTCAGAGCCGCTTTCAGGGGCCGCCGCGGTGGTTCCTCCTCCTGAGGAGCACCCCGCCAGACTGCCTGCCGCCATAAAAGCCGCCATGGTTACAGCCAGTGTTTTCTTTGCCAACAATCTCTTTTTCATTTTCTTTCCTCCGTTTCCTTTATATCATTTAATGTCTCCCACACATGCCGCTCGGCCAGGAATTTGGCCTCCACATAGTTGCCCTGGGCAATCGCCCTGCAGATTCCCGCATGGCTTCTCTTGGCCCGCTTAAAGCTTTCCAGATCGTCATGGGTTTCCACATGCTGCGCCTGATAGATTCATTGATAATGGGAACTACCCGGATGAGCACGTCATTGTGCGTACATTCCGCCACTGCCGTATGGAACTGCACATCCATCTCAGCGGTGGCCGTACTGTTAACCTGTATCTGATCCATCTCCTTCACCAGACGTTCCAGATTCTTGATATCCTGAGGGGTGGCCCGCTCCACAGCCAGACAGGCAATCTGAGGCTCAATCAGCATGCGGGTTTCAAAAAGGTTCTGAATCAAGTGCTCCTGATTGGTAAAATGCAGCCCCAGGGGGTCGTCCCCGATTCCCGTCCCTGCGCTGACAAAGGTTCCGCTTCCCTGGCGGATAACCACCACGTTCTCCGCCCTCAGAAACTTCATTGCCTCCCGGAGGGTGGAACGGCTGACCCCAAACAGATCCACCAGCTCCTTCTCGGTGGGAAGTCTGTCTCCCGGTTTCATTTCCCTCTGAATAATCATGTTTTTAACCTTCTGCGCAGTGGCCATGGGAAGGGCGTCAATATTGTGCAGTTCTCTGATATCATTCCTCATTCCATCCTCCTCCTTCCTCAGTCTGTAGTAATTTTGTACTGTTTTAACTGTTATCAACGAACCTAATTTGTCTATTTTTTTACTTCATCTGTCCTTATACTAGCATAACATATGATGTTTGTAAATAGATATTTCACGTTTTTTTTAATTTTATCGGCTTTTTAGTGGCTATTATCGTCATATTTCCCCTATTTTCCATTTTTTATCAAAAAATTCATCATACCTTTAATGTGTATTTCATACCAATTGGTATGTTGTTTTCTTTTCTGTACAAACATTAGAAACATTTCCGCCAATTTCAGGACAAAAAAAGAGAAAGGCCCATACCGTATCCCGGAATTTCCTTTCTCTCTTTTAAACTGCTCTTGTATTTGAATCCTGCTATCTTCCAAAAAAACTTTGAATCCTGTCCAGCCTGGAACTCATGGACAGAAGCAGCAAATCCGCCACAGTCAGCGCCGCCATAGCCTCCACGACCACTACGGCTCTGGGCACAATAATGGGATCATGGCGTCCCTTAATGCAGATTTCCGTCTCGCCGCCCTTACGGCTGACTGTGGATTGGGGCGACGCGATGGAGGGCGTAGGCTTAAATGCCGCCCGCAGCACAAGATCGCTTCCGTCGCTGATCCCTCCTAACGTTCCGCCTGAATGATTGGTTTTCTTTACTATCTTTTCTTTTAAAAGAGGATTTCCCTCCTGGTCCCTGGCTGTGAGAGCGAACCCGTCGTTATTTTCAGACCCCCGGGCCCTGGCTGCGGCAAATCCGTCACCTATCTCAAACCCCTTCACCGCCCCGATGGACACCATCGCCTTTGCCAGACCTGCATCCAGCTTCTCAAACACCGGCTCTCCCACCCCTGCAGGCAGGCCGCGGATTACGCATTCCACCACGCCTCCGCAGGAATCCTTTTCAGCCATCCTTTTCTCCAGACAGGCCTCAGCCCTGGCTGCGGCTTCTGCATCGGGCATATAAAAGCGGTTCCTCCATATTTCATCCGGATCGAAGGAAGCGTAGTCTATCTCTATCTCTCCCACAGACCGGGTATAGGCGCCCACGGATATTCCAAGGGTTTTCAAAAGCCTGCAGGCGACGGCTCCGGCCGCCACCCTCCCGATAGTCTCTCTGCCCGAGGAGCGGCCTCCGCCCCGGTAGTCCCTGAAACCATATTTTTCATCAAATGTGTAATCCGCATGGCCCGGCCGGTATACATCCATAATATTACCGTAATCATGGGAACGCTGGTCCATATTGCGCACCTCCATGGCAATGGGCGCGCCTGTAGTTTTGCCCTCAAAGACCCCCGAGAGAATTTCCACCCTGTCCCCCTCGCTGCGGGCCGTGGTGAATTTGCTCTGCCCCGGCTTCCGCCTGTCCAGATATTCCTGGACATGGGACTCTGAGAGGGGAAGTCCTGCGGGACAGCCGTCCACTACCACGCCGATCCCCTTCCCATGGGATTCCCCCCAGGTCATTACCTTCAGTAAGGTGCCGTACGTTGATCCTGCCATATTTCCTTCCTGCCTTTCCCTTCCTGTCCAACCTGTCGCTGCAGCGGCGCCCGCTCAAAAGCAGATCCGTCAGCCGCCGATTTTCACAATGGCGCAGCAGTTGGGCTCCGTCACCTCGATCTCCCGTCCGCTCATCACCAGAAGCCCCTTCTCATAATCCACCTCAAAGAAGGTGAGCGTTCCGCTGTCATGGTTAACAGACGCAATATGCCTGCCGTCCGGGAACACCCCTATATCCTTGGGATACTCCCCGCTGATGGGCAGGCAGCAAAGCATGGTCAAAAGTCCGCTTTCCTCATCCCTGCTGTAAACACTGATTGTATTCTCGCCTGCGTTGGAGCAGTAGAGGTATTTCTCATCCAGGGACAGCCGCATGGCGCAGGCCGCCGTCAGATTGCCCGGATTCCTGGTGGATGTGGTGGGGATGGTCTGAATCTTCTCGATCACAGGCGCCTTTTCCCCTGTCTCATAGGTAAATACATCAATCTGGTTCCTCAGCTCGTACATCAGGTACAGGAACCGTCCGTCTGAACTGTACCGGAAATGCCTGGGAGTGGACTCCAGCTCGCAGCGGATGGCATCCACCTGAATCAGTTTTTTGTCCTTTTCATTAAAGCGGAAAATCTTCACCTGGTCAATTCCGTTGTCGACAGACAGCACGAACCGTCCGTCGGGCATTCTCCTGGTGCAGGTCACATGGGGACGGAAATTACGCTCCGCCACGCTGCCGTAGCCCTTATTGAACACGCCGTCCACAATTGAACCCACCGAACCGTCAGGATTCAGGCTCAGCACCGTGGTCTTGCCGTCATGGTATCCGGATACAAAAACATACTTGTCCTCCTTGTCCGTACACAGATGGCAGCCCCTCATTCCCCGGATGGAAGCGGAATTCAGCCTTGCCAGACTCCCGTTCTCCAGAATCCTGAAAGACACCACGCCCTCGTCCGCTATGGAATACAAGGTTTTACCGTTGCTGGAGGCTATCACATAGGAGGAGTTGTCCACCTCTATCTCGCATCGCTCTTTGAAGGTCCCCTTTGCCACATCCACATCGAATACGGTAATTCCCTTCGCTTTTCCGGTGTAGGAATAAGACCCTACATATGCCATATATTTGCCTTTCATGCCTGTCCGTACCTCCCTTTTTTACTCCATTTTTAAACTAGAACCATCATACCATAACTTTGTTTATTTGTTAACTAAAAAAGTATTTTATAGGCCGGGGCTAAAATGAATAATTCAAATATACCTGCACATCCTACCCATTATAAAGGAGATATATGCGATGAATATGGATAAAACCGTCTGCTACTGTATGAATGTCTCAAACTGCTTTTTCCTTTTTTATCCCCGGACTTAACTTCAAGGCGTGTCTGAGCATTCATTGCCGCCGTCTGCGCCTGGCCCGGGGCATTTTTTTGCAGAGTCCTCACCCCCTTTTAGCCCCCCTCCGCCCCAATAACGCCCTGCTTTTACCTTCAGGCCCGGAACACCCGGCAGGCGCGCAGCATTTTAACCGGAACTTTGCAAAAACTATTGACATAGAAGGAATTTACTGTATAATGGGAATCGCGCTTGTTTATTATTACTAAACTTTTTGCTTATTTTTATAGTCAGTTAGTATTTGTAAACTTTTTGTATAGACTTTACAAACCAGGAGGGGCCATATGGAAATCGGAAGCAAGTTAAAGGAACTGCGGGTGCTCAAGGGTCTGACTCAGGAGGAGCTGGCCGACAGGGCCGAACTTTCCAAGGGATTTATCTCCCAGCTGGAACGGGATTTAACCTCCCCCTCCATCGCCACTCTTATGGATATACTTCAGTGCCTGGGCACTACCATCGGCGATTTCTTCAATGAATCCCCCGATGAGCAGATCGTCTTCGGCAGGCAGGATTATTTTGAAAAAATAGACACAGACTTAAATAATGAGATTAAATGGATCATCCCCAATGCCCAGAAAAATGTAATGGAGCCTATTCTCCTTACCCTGAAAGCCGGAGGTTCCACCTACCCTGATAATCCCCATGAGGGGGAGGAATTCGGCTATGTGCTTCAGGGAGCAGTCTCCATCCATATCGGCGGCAAGACCTGTAAGGCTAAAAAAGGCGAATCCTTCTATTTTACACCGGATAAAAAACATTATCTGACCAGTAAAAGCGGAGCCACCCTCCTGTGGGTAAGCTCACCGCCCAGCTTCTAAATTTTATATGACAAAGGAGAACAAATTTCATGAGCCAGCCTTTAATTGATTTGCAGCACATATCCAAAAGCTTTGACGGTGAGATGGTACTGGACGACTTGAACCTTTCCATTAAAGAGAACAGTTTCGTAACCCTTCTGGGCCCCAGCGGCTGCGGCAAGACCACCACGCTGCGCATTATCGGCGGTTTTACCACGCCGGATACGGGAAACGTTATCTTTGACGGGCAGGACACCACCAAGATCCCTCCCAACAAGCGGCAGCTGAACACCGTGTTTCAAAAATACGCCCTGTTTCCACATATGAATATTGCAGAGAACATTGCCTTTGGGCTGAAGATTAAGAACAAACCGAAGGATTATATTGAGGACAAAATTAAATACGCTCTGAAGCTTGTGAACCTGCCGGGCTATGAGAAGCGCACAGTGGACTCCCTCTCAGGAGGCCAGCAGCAGCGCATCGCCATCGCCAGAGCCATTGTCAATGAGCCCAGAGTACTGCTTCTGGATGAGCCCCTGGGGGCCCTGGACCTGAAGCTCCGTCAGGATATGCAGTATGAACTGATCCGCCTGAAGAACGAGCTGGGCATCACCTTTATATATGTAACCCACGACCAGGAGGAGGCCCTCACCATGTCCGATACCATCGTTGTCATGAATCAGGGCTACATACAGCAGATGGGCTCCCCGGAACAGATCTACAATGAGCCTGAGAACGCCTTTGTGGCGGACTTTATAGGTGAGAGCAACATTGTGCCCGGCACTATGATCCGGGATGAACTGGTGGAAATTTTTGGTGCAAAATTCCCGTGTGTAGACAAGGGTTTTGGCAATAATAAGCCTGTGGACGTGGTGATACGGCCGGAGGACATCGACCTTGTTAAGCCCGAGGACGGCACCCTGGTGGGCGTAGTGACCCACCTCATCTTTAAAGGAGTTCACTATGAGATGGAGGTCACCACCCCGGACGGTTTTGAATGGCTGGTTCACTCCACAGACATGTTCCCGGTTGGCCGGCAGGTGGGTATCCATGTGGAGCCCTTTGAAATTCAGATTATGAATAAGCCTGCTTCTGAGGATGAGGAGGCACTGGGCGTCAATGAATAGCACAGCAATGGAAAATGATAAAAGAGGGGCCCTTCCCCGGCTTCTGAACAAAATCGGTTTGTCAGGCCCCTATGCAGTGTGGATGACAGGTTTTATCCTGATCCCTCTGCTGCTTATTATATGGTATGGGCTTACAGACAAAACAGGAGCCTTTACCCTGGAGAATATCCTCTCCATCACAGCCTCCGACCACGCCAAGGCCCTGTGCTCTCCCTGGGGCTGTCACTCATAAGCACCCTGGCCTGCCTTATACTGGCCTACCCTCTGGCTATGATTCTCAGAGGACGGGGAGCGGCTGCCAGCGGCTTTATCGTATTTATCTTCATCCTCCCCATGTGGATGAATTTCCTGCTTCGCACCATGGCCTGGCAGACGCTCCTGGAGAAAAACGGGGTCATCAATGGAATCCTTTCCTGGCTTGGCCTTCCCACCCAGTCTTTAATCAACACACCGGGAGCCATTGTGCTGGGCATGGTTTACAATTTTCTGCCCTTTATGGTCCTTCCTATCTATAACGTGCTGGCAAAGATAGACGACAATATCATCAATGCAGCCAAAGACCTGGGGGCCAACGGCTTTCAGCGCCTTGTAAGGGTGTGGTTCCCCTTAAGCCTTCCCGGGATTATCAGCGGCATTACCATGGTGTTCGTACCTTCTGACCACCTTCGTTATCTCGGATTTGCTGGGCGGAAGCAAGATTCTCCTCATAGGAAATGTAATCGAGCAGGAGTTCACCAGGGGAAGCAACTGGAACCTGGGCAGCGGCCTGTCTCTGGTTCTCATGGTATTTATCTTAATCAGCATGGCGGTTATCGCCAAATACGATAAAAACGGAGAGGGGACAGCGTTCTGATGACAAAAGGAATTCAAACCATACGCAGAATCATATCCGACTTTTACATGGTACTGATACTGATTTTCTTGTACGCCCCCATTCTCACTATGATGGTGCTGTCCTTCAATCAGTCCAAGTCCAGGACCAGTGGGGCGGTTTTACGCTTCAGTGGTATGCCCAGATGTTTGACAGCCGTTCCATTATGGGGGCTTTAACCACCACCCTTTTGGTGCCTTCGCATCCGCTCTTATTGCCACCGTCATCGGCACCATGGCGGCCATCGCCATAAACAGCATGAAGCCGGTTCCCAGAACCCTGTTTATGGGCATCACCAATATCCCTATGTTAAATGCGGATATTGTAACAGGCATTTCACTGATGCTGGCCTTTATTGCTTTTGGGATTTCCCTCGCTTTAAGACAGTGCTTATAGCCCATATCACCTTTAATATACCCTATGTGATATTAAGCGTTATGCCCAAATTGAAGCAGACGGACCGCAATACCTATGAAGCGGCTCTGGATCTGGGAGCCACCCACCTCCAGGCATTTTTCAAGGTCGTATTCCCGGACATTATGCCCGGCGTTCTCTCCGGCTTCCTGCTGGCATTTACCATGTCCCTGGATGATTTTATCATCACCCATTTTACCAAGGGGGCAGGCATCAACACCCTGTCAACCCTTATCTACAGCGAGGTAAGGCGCGGTATCCGTCCGTCCATGTATGCACTGTCCTCCATCATATTCCTGACAGTGCTTATACTGCTGATTTTTGTGAACTTCCGGTCCATCAAAAAGCCGGTTCAGAAATAAACTGTATAGTGAAGGAGACGATTATGAAAAAGAAATTGGCAATGACTCTGGCAGCAGCTTCTGCCATGGCGCTGTCCGCCGCCTTGTTAACCGGCTGCGGAAAATCCGGCGGTGCAGCCGAGAGCGCAAACAAGGAAGACAACAAGCTCAATGTCTATAACTGGGGCGAGTACATCGACGAGGAAGTCATCGACATGTTTGAGGAAGAGACAGGCATCCAGGTGGTTTATGACGTCTTTGAGACCAATGAGGAGATGTATCCGGTTATACAGGCGGGCGCTCTGAAATACGACGTGGTGTGCCCCTCCGACTACATGATCCAGCGCATGATCGAGAACAATCTGCTGGCAGAGCTGAACTTCGACAATATACCTAACGCCGCAGAGATAGGCCAGGAGTATATGGACATCTCCAAAGGCTTTGACGCAGACAACAAATACTCCGTCCCCTACTGCTGGGGCACCATGGGTATCCTCTACAATACCAAGCGCCTGGAGGAGCTGGGCGTTCCGGCGCCCACCAAGTGGTCCGATCTCTGGGATGAGCGTCTAAGCGGCGAAATTCTTATGCAGAACAGCGTGAGAGATGCCTTTACCGTTGCTCTGAAGATGGAGGGCTGTTCCCTGAACACTTCCGACGCAGACGAACTGGCCCGGGCCCGGGATCTTCTTATTGAGCAGAAGCCTCTGGTTCAGGCTTATGTGATTGACCAGGTGAGGGATAAAATGATAGGCGGCGAAGCAGCCGTAGGCGTAATCTACTCCGGGGAAATGCTCTACATCCAGGACGAGGTGGCGGCGCAGGGTCTGGACTACGACCTGGAGTATGTGATTCCGGAGGAGGGAACCAACTACTGGATCGATTCCTGGGTGATCCCCTCTAACGCAGAGCACAAGGAGAACGCCGAAAAATGGATCGACTTCCTCTGCCGCCCGGACATTGCCAAGATGAACTTTGAGTATATCACCTACGCCACCCCCAACAAGCGCATATGACCTTCTGGACGACGAGGTGAAGAACAACAAAGCCCTGTTCCCGGATATCCACAGCCTTCCCAACTGCGAGATTATCCAGTATCTGGGAGACGATGTGGATAAAATATATAATGATATGTGGAAAGAAATCAAATCCGAGTAAAATTGAGCGTCCCTGCAGCAGTTCCGGGACAATACAGGCGCAGCCGCCCTGCACAAGGATGCTGCGCCTGTTACTTTCTGTTTTTCTCATGCCCTGGTATAGAAGCCGTCCCCAGTCTCCGCGCCCATTTCCCATCGGGGCGCCGCTCACGAATGGGTGGAGCCGGCGGAATGGCAGGAAGCGGAACTGTGGCAGCCGGAACAGCCGCCTCCGCAGCCGGAACAGCCCTTTCCCGCCCTTTTGTCTCTAATCATTTTCCTGATGATCGCTCCCACTACAGTTATGAGTACAAGTAAAATAATGAGTGTCGGTAAATTCATAATCTTCTCTCCTTTTCTGTCTGCCTCCGGAATTTCCCAAAAAAATCGTAACAGTTCAGACGACGCATCTTCTCCACGGAAAAAACCGGTCAAGAAGCATCGGATGTCCATCCGGCAGCCAATAAGTTAGTTTATTCTAACTCTTTCTTTGTACTCAGATTATCACCGTCCATGTCACTTGTCAACTGTTTTTTTATGTGTTACACTAATACCTGACACAACAACTACTAGTATCGGGGGTGTAATTCTATTGAAGATACAGGAATCAGCAGAAAACTATCTGGAAACCATTCATATGCTCAGTCAGGCGCAGCCTATGTGCGCTCCATCGATATAGCGGGGGAGCTGGGCTTTTCTAAACCAAGCGTCAGCGTAGCCATGAAAAACCTCAGAGAAAACGGTTATATTTTAGTAGATGAACAGGGACATATCACCCTGACCGCCGCCGGACAAAAAATTGCAGATACAATGTACGAGCGCCACACACTGCTGTCCAACTGGCTTGTCTACCTGGGGGTGGATCCAAAGACTGCCGCCGAGGACGCCTGCCGCATCGAGCATACCCTCAGCGCAGAAAGCTTTGACGCCATAAAAAACATATCACCCAGGGAAACGAACTGCCCAAAGCCGCCGACCGCCTGTAGGCGCCGGAAACTTGGCCGGCAGGGATTTATGGTACAGAATCTTAGTAAAAGACTGTCAGAAGGAGGATACGAATATGTTAAAGATTTGGTTACACAATGCCGCTCCTATCGAAGATTCCACCAGGATATCTCCATTCCATATGAGCAGCTCCTGGATATGGTGGATACGGCCCGGATTACGGCCAGTACAGCCAACGGACAGCTTTTAAAATACAAAATTATCTGCGACGGCAAGGGCTGCAGCCAGGTTTATCCCACCCTGGCCTGGGCCGGCCTTGAAAGACTGGGACGGCCCCGGGGAGGGCGAACGGCCCAGCGCCTATATTATTATACTGGCAGACTTAACCATTGCGAAGAACCGCCAGTGGGACGAGGGCATAGCCGCCCAGACCCTGCTTTTAAGCGCTGTGGAAAAAGGCTACGGCGGCTGCATGATCGGCAGCGTCAACCGAAAGGAGCTGCTCCAGGTTCTGGAGCTGGATCCGGACCATTACCAGATAGGCCTGGTGGTGGCTTTGGGCAGGCCAAAGGAGGAAGTGGTTCTGGTGGAGGCCCCCAAGGACGGACCTACTGCCTATTACAGGGACGAAAACCAGGTGCACTATGTTCCCAAGCGAAAGCTGGAGGATATCCTTTTGTAGCGGTCAGGCTTTGTCCGTCTTTGATGACCGGCTGAGCCCATCGCTGTAAAAGCGGCCCCTTTTATAAGACCGGAAAGTTTCCGGCTCTTATATTAAAGGGACCGCTTTTATTGTTATCTATCACAGGGATAAAGCCCTCATGGCGTTCAGTATTGCAATAACCGAAACGCCTACGTCCGCAAATACGGCCTCCCACATAGTGGCGATACCGAAGGCTCCCATAAGGAGCACCACTGCCTTGACGCCCAGAGCAAAGGCTATATTCTGCTTTACAATGGACATGGTCTTTCTGGAGATGCGGACAACATCTGCGATTTTGGCAGGATCGTCGTCCATAAGAACAATATCCGCCGCCTCGATAGCCGCATCGGAGCCCATGCTTCCCATGGCAATACCGATGTCCGCCCTGGAGAGAACCGGGGCGTCGTTGATGCCGTCTCCTACAAAGGCAAGTTTATCCTTTCCGGTCATCCCGGCCAGAAGCTCCTCCACCTTTGCCACCTTTTCACCGGGCAGCAGTTCCGCATGGACCTCGTCCAGCCCCAGCTTTGCCGCCACAGCCTCCCCCACTTCCTTTTTGTCCCCGGTAAGCATGACGGTGCGCTTAACGCCGACTTTTTTCAGATTCTTCACCGCCTCAAAGGCTTTCTCCTTGATGGTATCGGATATGACAATTGCCCCTTTGAACATGCCGTCCGCAGCCACGTATACAACGGTGCCGATGCTGGGGCACTCCTCATAATCCACCTTCATCTCCTTCATAAGCTTGCCATTGCCTGCAAGAACCGTCATGCCGTCAATCTGGGCCCTGACGCCGTGTCCGGAGATCTCCTCCGTATCCGTCACCCGTTTCATATCCACATCCTGTCCCCAGGCTTCCCTGACGGACCGGGAAATGGGGTGGTCGGAGTAACTCTCGGCAAGAGCCGCCAGTTCCAGGAGAGCCTTCTCCCGCTCCTTTTGGGTATTTTCCCCGCCCTGGGCAGCAGCGTTTTCCGCACCGTACCCGTACCCGGCAGGACGTATCTCCGTCACCTTAAACTCGCCCTTTGTCAGCGTACCTGTCTTGTCAAAGACGATGGTATTCATCTCGGACAATGCTTCTAAATAATTGCTCCCCTTCACCAGCACTCCCCGTCTGGAGGCAGCGCCGATTCCCGAGAAAAAGCTCATGGTACGGAGATTACAAGGGCGCAGGGGCAGGAGATTACAAGGAAGGTACAGGCTCTCCTGACGCCCTCCGTCCAGGTCTGTCCGAAGATCAGAGGCTGTATAACTGCCAGCAATACTGCGCCTATAACAACCAAAGGCGTGTAGTATCTGGCAAACCTGGTGATAAAGTTCTCCACCTGCGCTTTCTTGCTGCTTGCATTCTCCACCAGCTCCAATATCTTAGCCACTGTGGAATCATCAAATTCCTTTGTGACGCGGACCTTCAACAGACCGCTGCCGTTAACGCAGCCGCTGATAATGCCGCTGCCTTCCGTCACTCTTCTCGGAACGGACTCACCTGTAAGGGCCGAGGTATCGATCAGGGATTCCCCAAATACCACCTCTCCATCCAGAGGTATCCTCTCCCCCGCCTTTATCACGATAATATCTCCCACCTGCACGTCGTCGGGATCTACCCGGGTAAGGATTCCATCTTCTTCTATATTGGCGTACTCCGGGCAGATATCCATCAGCTCTGTGATGGACTGCCTGGAACGGTTCACCGCATAATTCTGGAACAGCTCCCCTACCTGGTAAAACAGCATAACCGCCACTGCCTCAGAATATTGGCCTGTGCCCAGAGCTCCGAAGGTAGCTACGGTCATAAGAAAATTTCGTCGAAAACCTGGCCGTTTCTGATATTGCGGAAAGCTTTAAATATGATGTCCCAGCCAATAATCGTGTAAGGAATAAGATAAAGGGCCGCTTCCCCCAGGTTCCCAGCCCCTGAGGCAGGGCCTCCATATGGCCTGCCACAGCCAGAGGAATATATATAATAAATACGGCAATGATGCGTCCCAGCATTACCTTCTGTTTTTTCGTCATAATGATTTCCTTTCTGTCCAAAACAGGCGGCTGCCTGCTGTCTGTCTCCCGGGCAGGGGCCGCCTGTCCTCTGCTTCCCCGAAACAGGAAGCCGGGAAGTAAGGGTTCCGCAAATATCCGGCGGCGGCCTCCGAACCGGATACCAAGCCGCCTCCCCTATGATCCGTTTATACCCCGCCCTTTGAAACGCTAAGTCCGTCTACATGAGAATTACACAGTCCGGCTCAACCTTTCTGCACACATCCACCACGTTCTTCATAATCTCGTCAAACCGGCTGGCGTCCGCCTCTATGGTCAGCTTCTGCGTCATAAAACTCACGCTGGCGTCCGCCACGCCCTCAATCTTTTTAATGGCGTCCTCCATCTTGGCCGCACAGTTTGCACAATCCAGGTCCTGTAATTTAAATTTCTTTTTCATGCTTCATATCCTCCATATTTATATTGTGTAAATATTTTACTTCCCTATTCGTCTATATGTTCCATGCCCTGGTTAATAATGGTTCTCACATGCCCGTCTGCCAGGGAATAAAAAACAGCCTTGCCCTCCCTGCGGCTCTTAACCAGCCGGTTCTGTTTCAGTATTCTCAGCTGGTGGGAAATAGCCGACTGGTTCATGCTCAGAAGCTGGGCAATGTCGCAGACGCACATCTCCGACTCAAAAAGCACATATAAAATCTTTATCCTGGTGGAATCCCCAAAAACCTTAAAAATCTCCGCCAGATCATACAGCTTATCCTCATCCGGCATCTTATCGTTAACCGCCTTTACAACAGCCTCATGGACCTGATAAAAATCACAGCACTCCACGTCATTCATGGCCATCCAATTCACCTCCCTGCTTTTTCATATTCTTATATGAATAGTTGTTCATATGTTTATACTTACATTATATACATATATCTGAGAATGTCAATCCCTTTTTCATTTATATGTACGCCGGAAATCTCTGCGCCTGATTTTGCGAGAGGAGGATTGCAAAAAGCTGTCGCCAGGCAGAATTTCTTCTGCCCGGCGACAGCTCCCTAAGGCTGCATGGGGACGCCCTGTCCCCTTATGATTCGCTCAATCCGGCTCCACAATCCGGAAAACCTCAATATACCGCCTTCCGCTGTCTAACGCCTCCTGATGTGTATCATAAAAAATATCAATATGATTATCATTGACAGAAGATCCCCGATCCTCCACCGTATAAATAATTCCGTCAATCTTCAGTCTTGTTCCCAAAGGGAAAATATGTAAATCCGCAGCAACCGTATGTCCGGCTTTCGGCACCGTCTCCCAATAGGTAAACTGATTAACCCCTGTGCATATCTCGCAGGCGCAGTAACCGGTAATCTCAAACACGCCCCAGGAAACCTCCGTTTCCTGAACGCTACCGGCTTTCCCCGCCCTTTCAGGAATGGCCTGCTGCTCCTGTTTAGTCTCCTGCTGCTGCCGGAAGCTGCTGCCGGGCGGCCCCTGTTCTATGGCAGCCGCGCCCAAATCCACCAAAACTACGCCGTCCGTCTGAGCGGCATAGGAGGTAAGGGAATACAGGATCACTGCAGATAGTAAAACAGGAAAAATCTTTCTTCCCAAAGTACCGCCCATAGATCCCCTCCTTTCATCTAAATTACGCTCTCTTATTCTTCATCTTCCAGGGCGGAGGGGCCTGGTTTTCCAGCGACATGTTCTCTCTGTAAAGATTTTTCCCGTAGACAGTTCCTGCCCGCCCTTCCTTCAAAGCAAAGGCCGGCTCTCTCCGATCTCCCTCCTGTCTGTGTCCCGGATTTACCCCTCCCAAGGTTCCTCCCTTTCCTTACCCGGTTCAGAATGCACCCCTTCTGATTTTTCCGGGCCGGAGCTTTCTCTTGTCCCCCTCACTGCCCCGGCGTCCTCTCCTTCCGGCTCCCAGGCTTCTCAGTCCCTGTTATCTCCCATTCTTCCCCTTCCGCCGTCTCAGGCTCAGGGCGCTCCGGCTCAGCCTGCCTGCGCTCTTCCCTCTCCTTTATCTCCTGACTGCGCTCTGCATCGGTGGGAAGCCTGTGGTATGCGCCGCTCTTTACAAACTCCTGTTCCGCTTCCGCAATCGCCTTAAGTTTGGCGTTTTCATGGACAAGAAGGGCCATCTTCGCCGCCTTTGGTATGTCGGAATCATTGGCAACTGCATTGACCCTTGCCATGCTTGCAGACATATGCATGGTTTTCAGGCGCTGGAAATCCTCCTTTGTCCTGCACCGTTTCAGCTCCTCCTTGAACCGGGCCCGCTCCGCCTGGATCTCCTTGGCCTTTTGATAGGCGGCGGGATCCTTTTCCTTCAGATAAGCCATTTCCTCCGTGGTCAGCTTTTTTCCTGTGCTGAGCTTTGTATAAATGGCTCCCAGGTCCGCATTCCCGCTGTCTCTGACCTCCTCCAGCTGTTTCTTCAACAAGTCCGCCTGGGTTGACTGGGCGCTGACGCCGGAGTCCGCCTTCCGGGTGTAATCGCCGGAATCCGCCTTCTGTTTCCACTGCATCTGCATTTTCATTGCCCTTGTGTAGGCGCCGATAGAACCTATCGCTGAGAAATCCATATCCAACTCCCCTTTTTCTGGTGAACAACTCTATAATAACCGCCACATATCCTTCTGTCATGTTACTATATATATCGTCCCGGATCCCCGGAAGTTTAAGGGTTCTTTTTATCAGCATTTATTTTTTCTTCTGCGCTCCGGGCCCGGACAGGTAAAGACCGGCAGATTCCTGTTGAATCCTGCCGGTCTTCACTCCGTCGCTGTTTTAGTTCTGTACGTTCAAATGTCCTCTTGCCTTTACTCACCTCAGGGATATTCCGCTCTCTCCTATTCCTGGGGTTTCACAATCTCTATACTCAGCTCCTCCAGCTGCTTCTGGTCAACGGGCGTGGGCGCCTCTGTCATCAGGCAGGAGGCATCCTTGATCTTAGGGAAGGCGATTACGTCCCGGATGCTGTCTGCTCCAACCATGAGCATAGCCACCCGGTCCAGGCCGTAGGCCAGACCTGCATGAGGCGGCACTCCGTACTTGAAGGCATTTAAAAGGAACCCGAACTGCTCCTGGGCCTGCTCCTGAGTAAAGCCCAAAACCTCCAGCATCTTCTCCTGGATATCCGCCTGGTGGATACGGACGGAACCGCCCCCCAGCTCAGTGCCGTTTAACACAATATCGTATGCTTTTGCCCGCACTGCCCCCGGATCGCTGTCGATCATCGGCCAGTCCTCATCCATAGGCATAGTGAAGGTGGTGCATGGCCATATAGCGGCCCTGCTCCTCCGAGTATTCCAGAAGCGGAAATTCCGTCACCCACAGGAACTTAAAGTCGTCCTTTTTCAGCAAATCCTGCTGTCTCGCCAGCTCCAGACGGAGATTACCCAGAACATCATATACCACCTTGTCCCTGTCGGCTGCAAAGAGCAGAAGATCTCCTGCCTTACCGTCCATTGCAGCTATGAGAGCGGCCATCTCCTCCTCCTTCATAAATTTTGAAAAGGAAGATTTAAGGGTGCCGTCCTCCTGGATGGCGGCATAGGCCAGGCCCCTGGCCCCAAAGCCCTTGGCAAACTCCACCAGGGCGTCGATCTTCTTCCTGGGCATCCCACCCTGTCCCTGGGCGTTAATGCCGCGGACAGAACCTCCGTTGTCCAGAGCGCCCTTAAATACTGCGAATTCACAGTCCTTCACAACCTGGGAAACATTTTTAAGTTCCATGGAAAACCGCATGTCAGGCTTGTCGGAACCGAAGCGGTCCATGGCCTCCTTCCAGGTCATGCGGGGAATGGGAAGGGGAATATCCAGGTTCAGAATCTCCTTAAACAGCCTCTGAAGAAGGCGTTCATTCACATCCAGCACGTCCTCCACATCCACGAAGGAAAGTTCCATGTCAATCTGCGTAAACTCAGGCTGGCGGTCCGCCCTCAAATCCTCATCCCTGTAGCAGCGGGCCAGCTGAAAGTAGCGGTCATAGCCGGAGCACATGAGCAGCTGTTTAAAAAGCTGGGGCGACTGGGGCAGGGCATAGAAGGAGCCCGGGTGCACGCGGCTGGGAACCAGATAGTCCCTGGCGCCCTCAGGCGTGCTTCCTATGAGGGTTGGAGTCTCGATCTCCAGAAATCCCTCCTCTGCCAAAACTGCCTTGTGAGCACCGCTATGCGGCTTCTAATCATCATATTTCTCTGAATATCCGGCCTTCTCAAATCCAGATAGCGGTATTTTAAGCGCAGCTCCTCCTTTGTCTTGGAGTTCTCCTCAATGGGGAAGGGCGGGGGTCTCCGACTCTGAAAGAATGCGCAGATACCTGGCCCTTATTTCGATAGCGCCTGTGGCCAGATTCTCGTTCACACCGCCGGAACGGGCCTCCACAACGCCATTCACCGCAATTACAAACTCGCTTCTCAGCTTCTCAGCCTTTAAAAAGCTTTCCGCCCCGCAGTCGCTCTCCTCAAAAATAAGCTGCAGGATGCCGGAACGGTCTCTCAAATCCACAAAGATAATCCCGCCCTTATTCCTGCTTTTCTGAACCCACCCCATAACGGTCACTTCCTGTCCGATATTAGCGGTGGTCACTTCTGTACATCTGTGGGAACGCTTCATCCCAACCATTGATTCTGCCATGTCTAATCTCCTTATATCAATCAGGGTCTTTTTACAGGCCCCTGTTATTATTGCAGACTCTTTCTGCGCGGCTATTTCTTCAGGCTTTCCCTGTAGAACTCCTTAAATTCCCTGTAGCCTTCCTTCATCAGCTGTTCCTTCTGGAACTTCTTATTCTTGTTCATCTGGGACACCAGAACCTGGACGCCCCTTTGGCGCTCCGCCATCGCTTCCCGGATAACCCCTGCCAGGACCCCGCTGTCCACTCCCTTTTCAAAGAGAAAGGCCTTCTTCACGGCCTCTCCCGGAACTGTAAATCCGTTATCCAGCAGTATGGTCACAATCCGCTCAAAACCGATGGAAAAACCGCAGGCAGGCGTTTCCATGCCGGTAAACTTTCCGATCATCTTATCATATCGGCCTCCGCCTGCAACGGAACCGCCGAATCCTTCCATGGAAACCTCAAATATGGTTCCCGTATAGTAGGACATGCCCCGCACAAGGTAGGGTCGAACTCCAGGCCGAACCTGGCCTCTGCAACCTCTCCAACCGTATCCATAATATGGGCCAGATTCCGGCTGACCTCCAAAGGCAGCACATCTGAAAGCTGTTCTCCCAGGCCCGGACCCCCGCCCCATCCTTCGACACATTCCTGAGGAGATCCAGATAGGCGGTTACGCTGTCCTGACCGTAACCGGAGTCCAGAAGCTCCTTCTCCACACCCTCAAAACCAATCTTGTCCATCTTGTCCAAAGTTATGAACACCTGGTCCATGGATTCTTCCGGAAAGCCGCAGTGAAGGGCCATGCCCTTTAAAATACCTCTGTCGTTGATTCTCACGGTAAATCCGTTGTCAGGGCATATTCTGCCCAGAGCGGTGGCTGTGGCCAGAATCAGCTCAATTTCAGCCAGATTGGTGGCGTCTCCCAGAATGTCGATATCGCACTGGACAAACTGGCGGAACCTTCCCTTCTGGGGCCTGTCCGCACGCCACACGCTGCCCATCTGGAGGGCTTTAAAGGGATTGGGGAGAGAGGCCGCATGATTGGAATAGTAGCGGGAAAGGGGCAGGGTCAGATCATAGCGCAGACCGCTGTCCACCAGGTCGTTCTCCCCTGAAGCCTGTTCCAGGTTCAGCTTCTCCCCCCGCTTTAAAATTTTGAAAATCAGTTTCTCATTATCTCCGCCCTGCTTGCTGGTCAGGTTCTCTATATGTTCCACACAGGGAGTCTCTATCTGGGAAAATCCAAAACTTTTATAAGTTTCTTTGATCTGATTCATCACGTACTCCCGGATCTGCATCTCCTGAGGCGTGATATCCTTCATACCTGTAACCGGTTTTTTTGCTAATGCCATACCTGTTCTCCAATCCTATTTTAAGTAATACCTATATTTTAATGGACTTTTATGATTTTGCAAGTGTTTTTTCCTTCCGTTCTATCATCTCGTCGATTCTGGAGATATACTGTTCCACTTCCTTCACATTCTCGCAGCGCTCCCTGCGGTTTTCCGCCGGAAATACCACCTTTGTGGTGGTTCCTGCGCCGCAGGCCGCAATGGTCTGCATTTCCTCCATAATCAGGATGTTGTAAATGCAGGCTTTTCCCGGGAGAGAATATCCCACATTCTCAAAATTCCCGGCCATATTTTTCTGGCGGTACAGATAGTAGGGTTCCATTCCCAGCTCCCCGGCGCAGGTTGCGCTCAGCTCAATCATCTCGGGCGTGTTCTGAATCTGAAGATCCTTATGCTCCTCCTTAAAGAGCTTCAGCCTGGCCGCCCGCTTGATTGCCAGGGAGTGGACCGTCAGGGAGTCAGGAGCCAGGGCTTTCACCTCCGACAGCGTGTGAAGCACGTCCTCCAGGTTCTCCTGGGGCAGACCCATAATCAAATCCATGTTAATATTGTCGAACCCCAGCTTCCGGGCCATGAAGAATTTCTCCTTTACCATCTCCACCGTATGTCTCCTGCCGATGAGATCCAGTGTTTTCTGGTTCATTGTCTGAGGGTTGATGGATATGCGGGTGACGCCATGATTCCTGAGAACGTTCAGCTTGTCCTCTGTTATGCTGTCCGGCCTTCCCGCCTCAACGGTAAACTCCAGGGCGTTTTGGGTGTCAAAGAGCCTTCCAGTTTACATAGCAAAGCGTCCATATCCTCAGCGCTCAGCGCGGTGGGGGTTCCTCCCCCGAAATAGATGGTATCCAGCGGCCTCCCTCTCATCTTTCCTGCAGTGTATTCCAGCTCCTTAAAAAGGGCTTCCAGATAAAGTCCTGTACGCCCGGCCCACTTGCTGATGGGATAGGAGGTGAAGGAGCAGTACATGCAGGTGGTCGGGCAGAAAGGAATTCCCACATAGAGACTGTACCCCCTCTCATAATCCAGGGGTTCCAGAAGCTTCTTCTCCCTGGCCGCTATGTCTATGCTGAGATCAATTTTTTCGTCTGAGGCCAGATAGGTTTCCTTCATAAACCGCCGGATCTCCTCCTCTGTCCAGCCCTCCTCCAGCCTGGTGAGGGCAATCTTTGTGGGACGGATACCTGTAAGGGAGCCCCACGGCAGGGTGCGGCCTGTGCGGGCCGTCAGCATTTCATAGAACATCTTCTTTACCACATTCTTGCCTGCGGAGTGATCCCGGCGATCCGCCGGCCGGAAACAGGCGTCTGCCAGGGTATAGCCTGTCAGGCCGGAAGGCGGCTCTCCAAAGGCGGCTCCTCCCCAGGAAGCGGCGTCCCCTCCCTGAACGCCCTCAGGGGAAGCCATATCCGGGTCCCGGCGGACAGCAGACCCCGGCTCCGGCCTCCAGCCCCGGCGGACGGCGGCTCCGGTTCCCAAATACAGACTCCGATTTCTCCCTCCCCCAGCCGCGTCTCCACGTAGAAGTCCGCCCCCTCCTTCACTTCATGGGAGTAAGCCTCGCCCGGATAAAAGGACATCAGAAGCTCTCTGATGTCCTGCTCATATACATTATCCTGTATCAATAATCCAATCATATCTGCCCTGCTTTCTGTTCCTGGAGCATGTTTCCAAGGGCTCTCCTGCCGCTGCGGATCGCGTTCCGCAGGATGAGCCGCCTGCTCCCTATCTTCTGTAGAAGGAGATGGGGTTGCGCTTTTTCTCATATCCGATGGACGTGGGATCCCCATGTCCCGGATATACCATGGTGTCGTCGGGAAGTGAAAAAAGCTTGTCTGCTATAGATGCCACAATCTGGCTGCTGCTTCCCGTAGGCAAATCCGTCCTGCCGTAGGATTCATAAAACAGGGTATCCCCTGCCAGAAGGACCTTTTCCTCCGGTATATAAAAGCACACAGAGCCGGTGGTGTGTCCCGGCGTCTCCAGAACCTTCCAGGTAACGCCCAAAAATTCCAGTTCCTGCCCTTCTCTCACAAATTCATCGGCGTGAAACGCCACCGAAACCCCGGAAAAGCTTTCGGACAGATTCAGGCCTGCGTCTGCAAGCATTGCTTCGTCCGTCTCAGAGACATATATTTTCACCTGAAATGCCCTGCGGACATCGGCCGCAGCCAGCATATGGTCAAAATGCCCGTGAGTCAGAAGCACCGCCGTGGGAACGATCCCCAATTCGCTGCATTTGTTGAGGATGTAGGGCGCGTTGTCTGCCGGATCCACCACCACGGCTTCCTTGGTGTCCTCATTGTAAACCAGGTAACAATTGGTGCTTACCGCACCCAAAACGCAGGTTTTAATCCGTATATTGCTCATTTGCCCATTCTCCTTTCCCTTCTGCCCCGGCAGGGGCCCTCCGCCCGGTTAAGACCCCGGCCTTTAACCTGTTGTGCGCTCAATATCCAGAACCCCTTCAATCTGGCGTATCTTGTCCGTCAGCCGGTTCAACTCCTCTGTGCCGTGAATATCAAAGGTCATAATGATAGTGGCCTTCCCCTGCTTGCTGGTGCGCACGTTCATGGAGGTGATATCTATCTGCTTCTCTGTAAATACCTTGGAAATATCCGCAAACATGCCGATGCGGTTATTTGCATATATCTGAATCTCTGCGGAATACTGTTCGTTGCCGCTGACGCCCTCCGCCATCTGCCATTCGGCGTCGATCATGCGTCCCCTCTCGTCCTCAGGAAGATTGATAATGTTAATGCAGTCCGTCCTGTGAATGGATACGCCTCTGCCTCTGGTGACAAAGCCTACAATCTCATCCCCGGGCACCGGATTGCAGCATTTGGAGAAACGGACCGCCAGGTCATGGATTCCCTTGACCACGATTCCGCTTTTGGACTTGCGCACCGTAGCCTCTCCGGATCTGCCCCCCGTATCGGCTATGCCCTTGAGCACATCCTCGTCGGTGATCTCCCGCTTCAGCTTCTTCTCCCGCTCTTCCACCATCTTATTGATGACCTGGCCCTCTTTCAGGCCGCCGTGGCCGATGGAAGCAAGAACGGAATCCCAGTCCTTAAAGGCGTAGCGGTTCATCACCTTTTCCATAAATTCCGGCTTGCCTATTTCGCTCCAGTTGATGCCCTTGGACTTACAGTACCGTTCAATGGAATCCCTGCCACGGACGATGTTGTCCTCCTTCATCTCATTTTTAAACCACTGGTTAATCTTGTTCTTGGCCTGGGTGCTCTTGACAATATTCAGCCAGTCCCTGCTGGGACCCTTGGAATTCTGTGAAGTGATAATCTCCAGCTGGTCGCCGTTCTGGATTACGTACTCGATGGGCACCAGCTTGCCGTTTACCCTGGCTCCCACCATTTTATTTCCCACTGCGCTGTGTATACAATATGCAAAATCAATGGGCGTTGAACCGCTGGGCAGGGTCTTTACATCCCCTGAGGGCGTAAAGCAGTAAACGCTGTCCGAAAACAGGTCCAGATCGCCCTTGACCATACTGAGAAATTCCTGTGAGTCGTCCGTATCCTTCTGCCACTCCAGGATTTGGCGCAGCAGCTCAGCTTCGCCTCCTCGCTGCCTGCGGCTACCTGCCCGCTTCCGCTCTCCTTGTACTTCCAGTGGGCCGCAATACCGTATTCCGCAGTTCTGTGCATCTCAAAGGTACGGATCTGAATCTCAAAAGGCTGCCCGTTGCTTCCTATGAGCGTAGTGTGGAGGGACTGGTACATATTTTGCTTGGGCATCGCAATATAGTCTTTGAAGCGGCCGGGAATGGGCTTATACATCTCATGAATAACGCCCAGGGCCGCATAACAGTCCTTTACCGTCTCCACCATAATGCGCACTGCAAATAGATCATATATCTGATCCAGCGTCTTATTCTGGTTAACCATTTTCTTATAAATGCTGAAGAAATGCTTCACCCGCCCGCCTACGGCGGCGTCTATCCCGGCCTCCTGCATATGGCTTTTGACTTCGTCCACTATCTCCTGGACAAAGGCTTCCCTGGTGTCCTTGCGCAGATCCACCTTCTCCACCAAATCGTAATAGACCTCCGGCTTCAGGAACTTGAGGGACAGGTCGTCCAGTTCTATCTTAATCTTGGATATACCAAGCCTGTCGGCGATGGGGGCGTATATCTCCATCGTCTCCCTGGCCTTTTCCTTCTGCTTCTCCGGCTTCCAATACTGGCCGGTGCGCATGTTGTGGAGGCGGTCAGCCAGCTTGATGATAATAACCCGGATGTCCTTTGCCATGGCCAGAAACATTTTCCGCAGGTTATCGGCCTGAATCTCCACCTTATCTTTATCCCAGTTCAGCTGGGTCAGCTTCGTAACTCCGTCCACCAAAAAAGAGACCTCTGTACCAAACTCTGTTGTCATCTGGTCCAGCGTCATGACCGTATCCTCAACCACGTCATGAAGAAGGCCCGCCGCAATGGTTTCCTTATCCATCTCCAAATCAGCCAGTATAATGGCTACGCACAGGGGATGAATAATATACGGCTCACCGGACTTTCTCTTCTGATCCTGGTGGGCCCTGTCTGCCAGGCGGTATGCCTTTTCAATCATTGTAATATCATCCGACGGATGGTACTTGCGAATGGTTCGGATTAAATCCTGGTAGAGCTCCTCCGGGCTTGTAAAATCCGCCGGAGCCTCCAAAATGATATCCAGTTTTTCTTTTGTTCCCTCATTTGTCATATCTGCGGTCACCTTTTCCTATGGATAGTCAAACTACATTATAATTTTTTTATGCAAAAAAGCAAGGGGGGTAAGGAAAAAACGGCAAAACAGCTTATGGGACGAAGCCGCACAAAAACACCAATTGCGCGGCCTCCCGCCTGATGCTACAATTAATACAGCTGTTTAACCCCTGTTTGTATTCGGGAAAAACAGGTTCATGACAGAGGAGGACCATATGACCATAGACTTCAAACACGAGCTCATCCTCCCAAACGAGGATCTTCCTTTTAAAATGTTCCTCTTTGAGGGATGGGCGGGCAATTACAGGCGATCCAGGCATTGGCACAGGTCTGTGGAGATATTTCTGGTGCTGGAGGGGGCCTTAAGCTTCTTTATCAACCATTCCAGCCTGCCCCTTGCAGCCGCAGATTTTGTGATCGTAAATTCCAACGAGATTCACTCCATAGAGGCCCCGGAGCCCAATACCACCATTGTAGTGCAGATTCCCGTAAACTGTTTCAGAGGCTATCTGAAGGACGAAGATTTCGCAGTGTTCTCCAAACAATCGGAGGAGGACAACTTAAAGCTGGTACAGCTCATTGTGCAGATGTACAGGGCCTACCAGAAAAAGGAGTTTGCATATGAGCTGAAGGTACAGAGCCTGTTCCTGGAGCTTTTATATCTGCTGGTAACTGAATTTATGGAGACGGAACGGGACAAGAAAACCATCCGCCAGAAGCAGCACCTGGACAAGCTTTCCCACATTACTTCCTATATAAAGAAGCACTACAGCCAGGATATCACATTGGAAAGCGTGGCGGACATCTTCGGTTTTTCCCCCACCTACCTGTCCCGTATGTTTAAGCGGTACGCCGATGTGAGTTACAAAACCTATCTCCTGGATCTGCGCACCGAGTACGGTCTCAGGGAAATGATGGGCACAGACCACAGCCTTAACGACGTGGCTTTAAACAACGGTTTTCCCAACAGCCGGGCCTTTGCCAAGGCCTTCCTGAAGCGCTACGGCTGCCTGCCCAGCGACTACCGCAGGCGGCGGGGGGAGGGGAAATAAAGAGAAAATTTCAAAAAGGCAAGAAAGTGCTATTATCTGGTTAAGTTTCGCACTGGAAACCCATATAAGGACAAGATATAATCATTAATAGAAGAATATTTCCATTAGGAAGGAGCAGGGATATGAATTATCTGATTGGAATTGATGTGGGGACTTCCGCTACCAAGACCGTTCTTTTTGACCAGGAGGGAACTGTCAGGGCCTCCGCTTCCCGGGAATACCCCTTAAGCCAGCCGCAAAACGGGTGGGCGGAGCAGAATCCAGAGGACTGGCGGGATGCAGTCCTTGCCACTTTAACCCAGGTGGTGAAGCAGTCCGGCGCAGCCCCCGGGGATATTAAGGGCATCGGCATCTCCGGCCAGATGCATGGTCTTGTAATGCTGGATGAGACGGGAAATGTCATCCGCCCCTCTATCATCTGGTGTGACCAGAGAACCGGAGCGGAGGTGGAGGAGATGCTTCAGATTATGCCCAGGGAACGCTGGATTGAGATCACGGCCAATCCCCCTCTCACCGGGTGGACTGCAGCCAAGATTCTCTGGGTGAAAAACCATGAGCCTGAGAATTACCGCAGATGCAGGCACATTCTCCTTCCCAAGGATTACATACGCTACATACTTACAGGAGTTTTCGCCACCGAGGTTTCCGACGCCAGCGGAATGCAGCTGTTGGATGTGCCCCGCCGGCGCTGGTCCCGGGAGGTCTTAGAAAAGCTGGATATCGACCGGTCCCTTTTAGGCAGGGTATACGAATCCTATGAAGTCACAGGCGCCTGCTGCCCCAAATTGCCGCCGAGACAGGCCTCGCCTCCGGTACAAACGTGGTGGGCGGCGCAGGGGACAACGCCGCAGCTGCCGTAGGCACCGGTATTGTGAAGGACGGAACCGCCTTTACCACAATCGGAACCTCAGGAGTGGTTTTCGCCCACAGCAGCAAGGTTTCCATCGACCCAAAGGGCGGGTTCACACCTGCTGCTGCGCTGTGCCTGGAGCCTGGCATATTATGGGGGTTACCCAGGGCGCCGGCCTTTCCCTCAAGTGGTTTAAGGACCAGTTCTGTCAGGATTATATAGCGGACGCCGAAAAACAGGCAGGGACGTCTATGATTTAATCAACGCAGATATCGCGGCTGTTGCTCCCGGAAGCGACAAGCTGATCTACCTTCCCTATCTTATGGGGGAGCGGACCCCTCACCTGGACCCGGACTGCAGGGGCGTATTTTTCGGCCTGTCTGCCATACACACCAAGAAGCACCTTCTCAGAGCCGTGATGGAGGCGTCTCCTACTCTCTCTGCGACTGCAACGAAATACTGCAGGAGATGGGCGTTGACGTGACCCAGATGATGGCCTGCGGAGGAGGGGGAAAGAGCCCCGTATGGCGGCAGATGCTTGCAGATCTCTACAACTGCACAGTAAAACCGTGAGGCAGGAGGAGGGTCCCGCCCTGGGCGCCGCCATACTGGCAGGCGTGGGCTGCGGTATCTATCCCAGCGTGGAGAAGGCCTGTGAAATGCTTATAAGCGAAAAGAGCCGCACAGAACCGGAGCCTGCCCTGTCTGAGATCTACGGCAGATACCACAAGGTTTACCAGAACCTGTATTCCAGCCTGAAGCAGAACTACAAGGATCTGGCCCGGCTGTAGACGCTGTGCCTATGCCAGAATCCCTTGCCAATAAAATATGTACGCCGGGAATCTTTTTGCGCCTGATTTTGCGGGATGCTTCTTTGTCAGCTGTGCACAAATTTATGAGGCCTGCGCGGCAGGTACGCTGCCTGAATTTGTGTGCCGCCGGCGGAAAATCAGCCCCCAGGGCAGATGCAGGAGAGATTTCCAGCCTACATAAATCATAACAGGAGGAAAAAAGTGAAACAGATAAGTGTATTTGACCCTGAATTCAAAGAATACGGCCGGGTTATAAAGGGCTACGACCTGACGCCCATTCTCAAGGCCATGGAGAACACCCCGCTGCCGAAAGACGTGATTTACATTCCTTCCATACCGGAACTGGAGTCCCTTCCCCTTGCGGCGGAGCTTGCAGACGCCATCTACGGACAGATGCCGGTTCAGGCAGGCTGCTGCAACGGCTGCAATAAAAAGCTGAACGCCCTGGAATACCACAGAGACTCGGAGGTAAATATTGCAGTAACCGACCTCATTCTTCTTCTGGGCCGCCAACAGGAAATCCGGGAGGACTATACATATGACACCTCCAGGGTAAAGGCCTTTTTCGTACCTGCGGGAACCATGATTGAGGTCTACGCCACTACCCTGCACTACGCGCCCTGCCAGGCCCTGGAGGACGGTTTTAAGTGTGTTGTGATTCTTCCCAGAGGAACCAACAGGGAGCTGGATCACAGGCCCGCCGTAAAATGCGGGGAGGAAAAGCTTTTGGCTGCCGCCAACAAATGGCTTCTCGGCCACGAGGAGGGAGGGCTTCCCCAGGGAACCTGGCTGGGACTTAAAGGAGAAAATCTTTCCCTGTAGAGATATAGAAACAACTAAAAAATAAATGGAGGACAATACTATGATTAACACCCCTGAAGTTAAAATCGGCATTGTAGCCGTAAGCCGCGACTGTTTCCCTGAGAGCCTTTCCGTAAACCGCAGAAAAGCCTGGTGGAAGCCTACGCAAAAAAGTACGACGCTGCAAACATTTATGAATGTCCCGTCTGCATTGTAGAGAGCGAGATCCATATGGTCCAGGCCCTGGAGGACGTTAAGAAGGCAGGCTGCAACGCGCTGGTGGTATATCTGGGCAACTTCGGCCCTGAGATTTCCGAGACCCTTCTTGCAAAGCATTTTGACGGGCCATCCATGTTTATCGCTGCCGCCGAGGAGAGCGGAGACAATCTAATCCAGGGAAGGGGAGACGCTTACTGCGGCATGCTGAATGCAAGCTACAACTTAAAGCTGCGCAACATCCGGGCTTATATCCCTGAATATCCCGTAGGTACGGCTGAGGAATGCGCGGATATGATAGAAGAATTTATCCCGATTGCCAGGGCCATTACAGGCTTAAGCAGTTTAAAGATTATCAGCTTCGGCCCGCGGCCTCTGAACTTCCTGGCATGCAACGCCCCCATCAAGCAGCTTTATAACCTTGGAGTGGAGATCGAGGAAAACTCCGAGCTGGATCTCTTCGAGGCCTTTAACAAACATGCGGGAGACTCCCGTATCCCCGATGTGGTAAAAGATATGGAGGCCGAGCTGGGAGCAGGCAACAAAAAGCCCGAGATTCTGGAGAAGCTGGCCCAGTATGAGCTGACCCTTTTAGACTGGATTGACGAGCACAAGGGCTACCGGAAATACGTGGCCATCGCAGGAAAATGCTGGCCCGCCTTCCAGACCCAGTTCGGCTTTGTGCCCTGCTACGTGAACAGCCGCCTCACAGACAGGGGCATTCCCGTCTCCTGCGAGGTGGATATCTACGGCGCACTGAGCGAATTCATCGGAACCTGCGTCAGCCAGGATGCAGTTACACTGTTGGATATTAACAACTCCGTTCCCGCCGATCTCTTTGAGGAGGATATAAAGGCTCCTACGCTACGCCCAGAAGGAAACCTTCATGGGCTTCCACTGCGGCAACACCAGTTCTAAGAAGCTTTCCTTCTGTGAGATGAAGTACCAGCTTATTATGGCCCGGGCCCTGCCTGAGGAGGTTACCCAGGCACCTGGAGGGGGACATTGTTCCCGGCGACATCACCTTCTACCGCCTTCAGAGCACAGCGGACTGCAAGCTGAGGGCTTACATCGCCCAGGGCGAGGTGCTTCCCGTTGCCACCCGTTCCTTCGGCGCCATCGGCATCTTTGCCATCCCGGAGATGGGACGGTTCTACCGCCACGTGCTCATTGAGAAAAACTTCCCCCACCACGGGGCTGTAGCCTTCGGACATTACGGAAAGGCCATATACGAAATATTCAAGTACATAGGCGTAGATGTGGAGGAAATCGGCTTCAACCAGCCAAAGGGCATGCTTTACAAGACAGAAAATCCATTTGCATAAACAAATTGAGCACCTTTCCCATAACGCAGCACAGCCCCGGCAGAAGGAATCATCGTCTGCCGGGGCGTTTTCTGCCGCTCCAGCCCACAGACGCCTTCTGATGTTTCACCCCGGGGCTCCGGGCAGTTTCTATGGCCGTATCTGCAGGATATCCGGGGCCGCTGAAAAAAAAGATGCCCATTGACCCTATTTTCACGGAGAAAGAGCCGATAAGTTATAGGAAGCCGGGCCCCTGAATTCCCCTCCCCGCAAAAATGCTACTCCCCTGCAAGATTGTCCTGCTTCTGTTTTCCGGAAGAATCCTGTATAATATTTCCTAGAGTGTGACAAAAAATCCCCGGAATGCTTGGATCCATGCTCCGGGCTGTACTGTAAAAACGAGGTGCAACATGAATAAAAAGAATATAAACCTGTTCTGGCTGGTATTTACCGGGCTGTTCGGGATCGCCTTCCTGACCCTGCTGACCACCTCCTTTTACGGCTATGTGCTGGAGCGGACAGGGGCCGGGAATACCGGCGAGATGCGCACCTATGATCGTCATTATGTGATGCTGGTAGGCAACATAGATTCCCGGTTCTGGAACGACGTCTACCAAAGCGCCAGGGAGACTGCAGCCTCCCACGATGCTTATGTGGAGCTTAAAGGCATGAGCCAGTCCACGGAATATACCTGGCGGATTACATGGATATGTGCATTGCGGCCAAGGTGGACGGTATCCTTCTGGAATTTTTAAACGAAGAACACCTGGAGGATAAAATTAACGAGGCTGCGGAAAAAGGAATTCCTGTGGTGACGATCCTCAACGACTCCCCCTCCTCCTCCAGAGCCAGCTATGTAGGCATCAATCCCTATCAGCTGGGCCAGGAATACGGGCTTCAGATGGAAGGACTCGTAAAGGATATGGAAGGCCCGGTGCGGATAACGGTGCTTTTAAACGACAGCGCTGCGGACAGCAATCAGTTCCAGATATTCAGCCAAATCAACAACCTGATGGTAACCTCCCCTCACACAGCCCAACATGTAAAAACAGAGGCTGTGCGGATCCCCTCCACCGGAGCATTTGAATCGGAGGAGATCGTGTGGAATCTTCTCCAGGACAGCAGCGGCGCCCCAATGTGATTGTGTGTCTGGACGAGGTGGACTCGGAAGCGGTCTACCAGGCTGTCATCGACTACAATAAGGTAGGCGACACCCTGGTTTCAGGCTATTACAAATCGGAAAATACACTGGAGGCTCTTCAGAAGGGCACTATGGCCATGACTCTTTACATAGACACAGCCCAGATGGGAATCTACAGCGTAAAGGCCATGGAGGAATGCATCGGAGACGGAAGAACCAATTCCTTTTACAGTGTGGATATGGCCTTTATCACTAAGGAAAACGTCAAGGACTTTATAACGGAATGATGGGGGAGCTATGAGGGAAAAATGGATTCAGTTGTGGGAAAACCAGCCCATTGCCAGAAAGCTGTTTTTGGAGGTTATCCTGACTGCCGTGCTTTATTCGCCAGCAATCTGCTGATTTACGCCCAGATTAATCAGATGATCGGCCAGATGGATTCCGTCTATCTGAGCAATGTAAATCTCAACGAATTTTCGGATACTCTGGCCGATGTGCAAAACTATATGTACAAATACCTGGAAATTAAGGATTCCGAATCCCTCGTCGCCTATTACAGGGCGGAGCAGGATTACCGCAGCCTTCTGGACAGCTTAAACTTCACCACCTCCGACAACCCCATCCGGCTGCTGGAAAAAAATATACGCAATATGTCGGAGTCCTATCTTCTGGCGGCAGATGAGACCGTTCAGGCCAAGCGGGGCCTTAATGTGGAAAAATATAAATCCTCCTATGAATCTTCCCTCCGGCTGTACCGGTTCATCTGCCATGATATCAGCGAACTCAACAGCCGCCAGTTCAGAAACAATCTGTCCAGTTACCAGACGCTCCGGGCAGCCCTCAAATACCAGGAGGTTATCAGCTTGTGGTGCTGGGCATTGTTATGGTTATCAGCCTTGTTATCATGATGATGATGACGAGAAACATTGTAACCCCCCTCACCAACCTAGCCCTGACGGCAAAGCTGGTGGGCCAGGGAAATTTCCACGTCAAGGTAACGCCCATCCAGTCCAAAGATGAGCTGGGCATTGTAACAGGCACCTTCAATCAGATGGTGGACAGCCTGGGCCAGTATGTGAATCAGATTAAGGAAAGCGCAGAAAAGGAACAGGAGATGAAGAAACGGGAACTTATGATGGAAAACCACTTAAAAGAGGCCCAGCTTAAATTTCTCCAGTCCCAGATTAACCCTCATTTTCTTTTTAACTCATTAAATGCAGGGGTGCAGCTGGCGGAGATGGAGGAGGCGGAAAAGACAGCCGTATTTCTTGGCAAGATGGCGGACTTTTCCGTTATAACGTGAAAAGGGGATGGAGGCCGCCTCCATCCGGGAGGAGGTGGATACGGTAGAAAACTATATCTATATTCTCAATGTCCGCTTTGCAGGAGATATCCATTACGCCTCCCACCTCAATGATAACGCCCTGGATTACAGGATTCCCAGTATGACCCTGCAGCCCCTGGTGGAAAATGCCGTAAACCACGGCATCCGCGGCATTGACTGGCCGGGGGAAATCCATCTCAGCGTGGAGGACAGGGGAGAGCACATCGAAATCCGTGTGGCGGACAACGGCGTCGGCATTCCCCCTGAGAAGCTTAAGGAGATCCCCAGGGCCCAGCCGGTGCAGGACAGCCAGGTTTCCACCGGTATCGGCATAGGCAATGTTATCTCCAGGCTGGAGCTGTACTATAATACAGGCGGTATTTTCCGCATAGAAAGCAAAGGAGAGAACCAGGGAACAACGGTGATTCTGACCATACCCAAAACTGCCGCTCCCAAGGCCCCGGAGCGCGTCTCATAAGAACGGGGCCGCTCTATACTCACAACAAGGAGGACAAGACTGATGTTTCGGATTTTAATTGCTGATGATGAGGGAATCATGCTGGAATCCATTAAGAACAGCATCCAATCCAATTTTGGAAGTGAGTGCCAGATTGTCTGTGTGAAAACCGGGCGGGCCGTCATTGAACAGGCTGAGTTCTTCCGTCCTGACATCGCATTCGTAGACATACAGATGCCGGGGCTTAACGGCATCCAGGCCATTCGGGAGGTGAGAAAATTCAACTCCTCCATGGTGTTTATCATCATTACGGCCTATGACAAATTTTCCTACGCCCAGGAGGCGGTGAATCTGGGCGTCATGGAGTTTATCACAAAGCCGGTCAATAAAAAAGCGATACTGGATGTGTGTATCCGGCTATGCGCCAGGTGGAGGAAACCCGCCAGAAACTCAGCGACGACTTAAAGATACGGGAAAAGCTGGAAATCGTAGTGCCTATGATCGAGAGCGGTTTCATATACAGCATACTCCAGGACGACACGGACATACGCCAGCATGGATATCTGGAAATGCTGGATATCAAAGAAGCCCACGGCTTTATAGCAATGCTGGAATTCGGGGACAAGCTGAAGGACGGAACTATGACCAATGCAGTGGGCGCCAACGTAAAGATGAACAAACACTACTCCCAGCTCCGGGAAATCGTTAAGGACTATTTCGACTGCATCACCGGCCCTGTGATGGGCAACCGCGTGGCTCTGTTCGTGCCCTTCGCCCACGAAAAAGCCCGCTACGAGGAACGGGTGGAGATTATCACCAGAGCCAGAAATATGGTACACAAACTGGAGACAGCCATAGACATCCAGTTCAGGGCAGGCATCGGCGCCGTAAAGCCCGTCTCCAATGTGCGGGATTCCTACAAGGAGGCCCTCCGCTCTCTCAGGGAAAGCGACAGCCATGTGGTACATATAACAGATATACCGGCCGTCACCGGGGACATGGAGGATTATCCCGGCGACTTGGAAAACCAATACCTTCAGAGGGGAATCAAGGGCGACGGGGAGGGGGCCTGTGCCTGCGCCGTTGAAATGACGGACTGGATACTGGCCCAGGAAGGCAATACCAGGGCCAATCTGGTAATTAAAATATTAGAGCTGGTCATACGTCTGGAACACAAGGCCTGTGAATCAGGCGCAGTTCAGTACGGCTTCCGCTGCAGGGAGAACTATATGGCTGAGCTCCAGGAAGCGGATTCCCCGGAGGCTCTGCGCAGGTGGTTTACAGATAAAACCAGAGAAATCTGTGAGAAGATCAACACCTCCAGGGAACGGGAATCAGAGAACGTGGTTTCCCGGGTAAAAGCATTCATCAATGAAAATTTTGCAAAGGATATCTCCCTGGACGACGTCTCCAGGATGGTGGATATCAGCCCTTACTACTTCAGCAAACTCTTTAAGCAGGAGGCGGGAGAAACCTACATCGAATACCTCACCCGAACCCGGATCCGCAATGCGAGAACCCTTCTGGACGACCAGCGCTACAGCATCAAGGAGATTTGTGTCATGTGCGGGTACAGCGACCCAAACTATTTCAGCCGGATATTTAAAAAATACGAGGGCATGACCCCCAGCGAGTACAGGGAGAGATGATTATGAAAAAAGGACAGGCAGAAAATTATTATGCACCGTGATGGCCGCAGCTCTGGCGCTGTCCGGCTGCGGTAAACATGAGCCCGCCGCAGTGACGGAGACAGAGAAGCGTCAGGAAAATCCTGTGCAGATCGGCCTCAGCTTTGATTCCTTTGTCATTGAGCGGTGGATAAGAGAGAGGGATGTATTTGTCTCCGCTGCCAGGGAACTGGGAGCCGAGGTCAATGTCCAGAATGCCAACCGGGACGTGCAGGAGCAGATCGCGCAGATTGAGTATTTTATAGAGAAACAGGTGGATGTGATTGCCGTCATAGCAGGCGACTGCGACCTGCTGTCAGACGTGATTAAAAAGGCCAAGGACGCAGGCATAAAAACCCTCTGCTACGACCGGCTTATCTCCAATGCAGACTGCGACCTCTACATATCCTTTGACAATGAGCAGGTGGGCCGGCTTATGGGGGAAAGCCTGAAGGAAAATATTCCGGAGGGCGGCAGCATTTTAATGATTCAGGGTCCTTACACCGATAAAAACGTACTTCAGATACGGCAAGGCTTTTACGATGTTATCAGGGGAAGCAATCTCAATGTGGTTTATGAACCTAACTGTGAGGAATGGATTGGAGAGCAGGGCTATAATTACGCCAAAACCGGGCTGGAAGAATACCCTGACATCAAAGGCATCATGTGCGGCAACGACGACATAGCCACCCATGTGTTCCGGGCTCTGTCCGAAGCAAGGCTTGCAGGTGAAATCATACTTACCGGACAGGACGGAGACTTGATGGCCTGCCAGCGCATCGTGGAGGGGACCCAGGAGATGACCGCCTTTAAGTCTGTGGAGGAGGAGGCCAGGCTGGCCGCCCTCTATGCCGTTAAACTTGGAAGAGGAGAGTCCCTTGACGATGTCACGCAGACCATACACGACGGCACTTACAATGTCCCCTATCTGGAACTTGCGCCTGTTGCAGTGACAAAAGAAAACATGGACGAGGTAATTATTCAGGGGGCTTTCATGTCCGCGAGGATGTATACCTGAATGTAAAAAATAGACAGCCTGAACATTAGATTTACCCGTTCCCGGCTGTTGCAGCAAAA
>BBZN01000030.1 GCA_001304855.1 Clostridia bacterium UC5.1-1D2 | reverse complement strand
CCGACGGGAGCCGCAGGAGCTGCGGGAGCAACGGGTCCGACGGGAGCCACAGGAGCCGCAGGAGTCGCAGGAGCGACCGAACCGACCATAATAAGAAACGGCTATATATCCATTGTATCAGGAAAAATAAAATAAGAGCTTATCACTTTACCGGACAAGCGCCGCCCAAGTAGAGACTACGGGCGGCGTTTCCGTTGTGAGGCGGAAAGGAGGACAATTCCCATGCTTCGGGCCAACATGGCCCGAGGCCGCTTGTGGGCCTGACTGAAAAAGTTAGGCCCTTTTTCATGCCAAAATGAAGGAGGTTAATTGAATGGCTGATGATAAAAAAGATTTGAAGCAGGAGGAACCGACTAAGAGCGGCTCCGCCGCTCCCGAACAGAAGCCCCCCGGTAAGGACGCGCCGCCCACCAAAGAAGCCGCAGGTTCACCCCCGGTAAAGGAGGCCCCGGCCCCCGAAAAGGACAGCGGCCCGAAACAGGAAAAGACGGACGCGGCAGGCCCCGCGGATAAAAGCCGCCCCGGAAACGTCATTGATATTTCCGGCGCTATGATTGATAAAATCGTTGCGGAGAAAGAAAAGGCGGCAAAGGTGGCGGAGGCCGGGAAGGGACAACCCGCCGAGCCTGAAAAAACGGAACAGAAGGATAAGAAAGAGCCGGAGAAGCAGACGGGCCGCGCTCCGAAAGCGGTAAAAAAGGCCCCTGAAAAATCGGATAAGCCGCCCGCCGCCCAAAAGGCCGAGCCGAAAAAGGAGGCTCCGATCCCCGAGAAGCCGAAGGAGCCGGAAAAGCCCGCCGGGCCTGTGGCGGCCCCGCGTTCCGGGGAGCCGGAACAGATTGTCCATATCAACCTGTCCGAACTCCACGCCTTCAAAAATCACCCATTTCAGGTGCGTGATGATGAAGAAATGCGGGCGATGGTTGCCAGCGTCAAGGATAAGGGCGTAACACAGCCCGCCATTGTGCGGCCCCGTGAGGGCGGCGGCTATGAAATCGTGTCCGGCCACCGCCGCCAGAAGGCAAGCCAGCTTGCCGGATATTTGGATATGCCCTGTATCGTCCGCAACCTTACCGACGAACAGGCCATCACGCAGATGGTGGAGGACAATACCAACCAACGTGAAAATATCCTTCCCAGTGAGCGGGCGAAGGCCCTGAAAATGCAGTTGGAAGCCATCAAACATCAGGGAGCGCGGGAGACTCCGGGCCAAATTGACCCGAAGGAGGCCGGAAAACGCTCCAATGAGATTGTGGCCCTTCGCAACAAAATGACGGTGAAACAGGTTCAGCGGTATATTAAGCTCAACGACCTTGTGCCGGAACTCTCAAAGGTCATGGACGAGGGCCGGATAAAATTCACTCCTGCTGTGGAGCTTGCCTATATCGCACCGAAAAATCAGCAGTATATCGCCGTTGCCATTGACGCGCAGCAGTCGGCCCCGTCTCTCTCGCAGGCACAACGTATGCGGGAGCTCGACCAGAAAGGCGTGCTCAACGGTGATGTGATTGATGGAATTATGCTGGAAGAAAAGAAGGAGGTAGACAAAGTGATTATCAACGGTGCAGAGCTGGAAAAGTATTTCGGGAAGGAAAAGACCCCGCAGGAAATGAAGGAGCAGATCATCAAACTGCTGGACGATTGGAAGGGCAAGCAGAAGGAACACGCGAAACCCGAGAAAAAGGCGGAGAAGGAGAAATAAGACAGGGCTTCGGGCCAAGTTGCCCCGAGGTTCCTGCCTAAATGCGGGGCTCTGCCCCGCGCCCCGAAGCTCAAAGGATATAATATATTCCCCGTCGCCGTGGTCTGTATAGCGCAACCGGGGAAGGCAGTCAAGGGTGGCGCCCGCGCCACCGCCTGCGGCGGCGAAGCCCTTGACAGCCTTTCCCGGTTGTGCTTGTAGTAGTCAAGCGACGGGGATATATATTCCTTTGAGCCGTTCCCCTTCCCACGGGAAGGGGCGGAGGGGATGGGCTATCTATTAAGCGCAAACAGGAAGGAGGAACCCCATGAAACGACCTTTAGCATACATCACCGCCGCGTGGACAGGCGAACACAAGGCCGACACGGAACAGGCGGCGCAGTATTGCAGGGCGGTCTATGAGGCCGGATTTTCCCCGGTCTGCCCTCTGCTCTACCTGCATTTGTTCCTGAATGACGATATTCCCGAGGAACACAAAAGCGGGATTGACATGTCCCGCGATATGCTCCGCCGGGCTCATGTTCTGGTGGTGTGCGGCAATGGTATGACAGAAGATGTGAAGAACGATATTGCCGTTGCCGGGCGGCTCAACATCACAGCAACCACCCTGGACGGCATACTGACCGTGAAAGGCAAGGGCCGGGAGGCTCGGTGCTATGATTAGCGCCTATATTGGCAATCTCGGCAAATATAATGAGGGGATTCTCGCGGTGGAACCGTTGAGATTTCCCGCCTCAACAGAGGAAGTACAGGCCGTACTTTCCAAGATTGGCGTGGACGGTATACGGTATGAGGAAATCTTTATTGCCGATTATGAAACTAATGTTGCCGGGCTGCGGAACCATTTGGGAGAAGGCGAAAGTATTGACGAACTGAATTATCTTGCCTCCCTACTGGACGGACTGGACAACGGCCAGAAGGCAAAATATGAAGCCGCCCTTTCGCTCGGAGAATATACCGGGAGCGTCAAGGACTTAATCAACCTGACCCAAAACCTTGACTGCTATGAGTTTTATCCCGAAGTACAGAACAAAGAAGAATTGGGGCGGTATCTCATTGACGAGTGCGGAGCCCTTGACGTGCCAGAACATATCAAAGACTATTTTGACTATGAGGCATACGGACGGGATACGTTCTTAAATACGACAAGCGATTTTGCGGCGGGCGGCTATATCGAGAACAACGGGAGTCCCTTCATGGAACACTATGACGGGGAGGTTCCCGAGGAATACCAGATATTTTCCTATCCCGAGGAACCCAGCCGCTCCATTCTCGAAGCACTGAAACAATTCCGGGAGGCCCCGCCCCCGGAACATGGCAAAACAGCAAAGGCCGCGACCCATGAGGAACGGTAGACCTCGGGCCAACTTGACCCGAGGTTTTTGTTAGCCGGACGAAAGGAGGTGTGAATATTGCCAAAAAAGAAAGCGCCCGCTGTGGAAATGCCGATTGCTGAAAATGAGTATGTGAAGGAACTGCTGGCGCTGCTGAAAGAAAACCAATCCCCGGCAGGAAAGGAACTGTTAGAGCTATCGGCCATGTTTCTGAGATGGAAAAACAGCTTGCCAGCGCGGTTGACGAGCTGAAAGCCATGCGGCAGGATTTGGAGAAAATGCGGAACCACCCGTTAAAATCAGCCCTGAAAAAATCAATCGTTGTCCTGCAAGACCGTATTCTTGCCCTGCGTGACAGTCTCGCGGAGCTGAAAGCCGGTATCATTGAAGGCTGTAAAAACACATTGGCCGCTGTGAAGGAGCGTGGAATTTCCGCGCTGGATCACGCCGCCCGGTTCTTCCATATCAAGCCGGGGCTGACAGCCCTGCGGAACAACATCAACGAAGGAATACAGGCGGACGAGAAGGCCATTTCCAGAATAGAGGCCGTAAGCTCCGAATATCACGAAGCCGGGCGGCACTTGAAAAACATAGGCCGGGCCTGATGGGGAAGGAAGCCGTACAGGAGGCGAAGGCCCCCGGCAGGCTGGCAAAGACGGTACAGGCCCCCTACCGGGCGGAACGTGCCTGCTTCCTTGCGGCCCGGAACAGTCTGGATAAGGCGGTTGCCAGTCTTGACCGTCTGGAACGCGCCGCCGAAAGACAGCCCTCTATCTTGAAAACCATGCAGGAGCTCAAGGAAACGAGCCCGCCGAAGAAGGAAAAGACAGCTCCGGCGGCGGCACATGACGAGCGGTAGACCTCGGGCCAAGTTGGCCCGAGGTTTCCCATTTCCCCCGGGGGCCTCCGCTTTTAACCGGCGGCTCCCGGACGGGAAGGAGGTATCAATGGAAGAAGAAGTATCAAGAAAGACTGTGGCCATATCCGTACAGGCGGCAAAGCTGACGGGCCGGGTGCTGTTCATGGCGTGCCAGAAGTTTCTGGCCGGAGTGCAGAAACACAACCGGGACGCGCTCACGCCCCACGGGCGGCAGACCGTGAAACAGCTCATGGGCCACGCCGGACAGTCCAACAGTATCCAGCTAAAGGGGGACGCCCGCCTGTTTGACCGGGTGGCCCGGAAATTCAATGTAGACTATGCGTTCCACAAGGTAGGCCCGAAGGACTATCTCCTGTTTTTCAAGGCGGGACAGGCCGATGCCATCACGGCGGCATTTTCCGAGTATACCAAGCGGGTGATGGCCCGCCAGAAAGACAAGCCCTCTATCCGGCGCGGGCTCCGGCAGGCTGTGGGCCGTGTCAAGACCCGGCAGAAGGAACGGGAAAAGACCAGAGAGGCGGTGCAGGAACGGTGAACGCCAAAATCAAAAAATATGTGGTTCCCAACCTCCCGTACCTGTTTATATTCTGGTTCTTCTGTAAGCTCGGGGAGGCGTACCGCCTTGCGGCAGGTGCGGACTTCGGCGCGAAGCTCATAGGCATGATGAAAACCATAGGCCCGGCCTTCGGGACAATAGCGCCGGGCCTCGCTGGTTTCGATTTGCTGGTGGGCCTTGTGGGGGCCGTGGCGCTCCGGCTGGTGGTCTACAACAAAGTGAAGAACGCAAAGAAATTCAGGAAGGACGTGGAATACGGTTCGGCCCGCTGGAGTGCATAATAACAACTGCAAGGCAAACTATATAGACGAGGGGGAAACGCCATGAACCACCAATACAGCAAGATTACCGCGCTATACTCCCGCCTTTCAGTTGGTGACGAGGACAGGGACGGCGGCGAAAGTAATAGCATACAGAACCAGAAGATTTTTTAGAGCGATACGCCAGAGAGCAAAAATTGACGAACATCAAGCACTATATCGACGACGATGAAAGCGGCAGATTTTTTGACCGTTCCGCCTATGTTCAAATGATGGACGATGTAGAAAACGGCAAAGTCGGCATTGTCATCATGAAAGACATGACGCGATGGGGGCGCGACTATCTCCAAGTGGGAAACGCGATGGAAATATTCCGCAGAAACAACGTGCGGTTTATCGCAATCAATAACAGCATAGACAGCGCGGAGCCAAGCACATTGGAGTTTGCGCCGTTCATCAATATCATGTCAGAGTGGTACGCAAGGGACATCAGCAAGAAAGTAAAAACAGGCATTAAAAACAAAAGGAACCAGCGGAAAGCCCATTGCCACAGAAGCCCCATACGGATATGTCAAAGACCCAAACAATAAAGATTTTTGGATAATAGACGAAGAAGCCGCCGAAGTTGTCCGCTTGATTTTCCGCCTTTTCATGGACGGGAAAAACCGAAACCAGATTGCCGTTTATCTGAAAAATGAGCAAATCCTAACCCCGACCTTTTACTTGAAACAGCACGACAGGGGGACGGCGAAAAGCAGACAGTTGAATGAGGAAAACCGGTATAACTGGAACAAGGCTACCTTGACCCACATTCTCACAAGACAGGAGTATTGCGGCGATGTAGTCAATTTCAAAACCGCCAAGCATTACAGGGATAAACATTCCAGCTACGTTGATAAAAGCCAGTGGCAGATAATCGAAAACGTGCATGAGCCGATTATCGACCGCGCCACCTTTGAAAACGTACAGCGCATACTTGCAGACGCGCCAGTGAAAAGACCCAACGGGGACGGTTACATTCACCCGCTTTCCGGTCTGATGTATTGTAAAGATTGCGGTACGAAAATGCACATTCGCACTATCCGCAAAGACGACGGCAATCACTATGTCACCTATTGCAGTGAGTACGCCAAAGGAAAAGCCAGGCACCCTAAATGCCATTCACCGCACCGTGTTGATGTGGATATTGTCATGCAGAACATAGCGGAAGTTTTACGGAAGATAGCACAGTATTCCTTAGCCGACAGAGCCGGATTTGAAGCGTTGGTGAAGAACAGCCTTGCCAAAGGGCAGACGGAAGAAATGAAGAAACAGCAGAAACGCATCCCACAGATAACGCACAGGCTGGAACAGATTGAAAAGGTCATGGATAAGCTGTATGAGGACAACGCCCTCGGCGCCATCGAGCCGGATCGGTATGAACAGCTATCGCAAAAGTACGCAGAGGAATATTACCCGCTGAAAAAAGAACTGGAAGAAATACGGGCGCATTTGTCGGAGCGCGAAAATCAGAGCCAGCGGGCAAAAAAGTTTATCCGTCTGGTGGAAAGCTATTGCGATTTTGAGGAAGTCACCCCCACCGCCATCAATGAGTTTATCAGTAAGATTGTTGTGCATGAGCGTGATGTAAAAGGGGCGAGATACGCCGTCCAGCGCGTGGAAGTGTATTTTAACTATATTGGCAAGTTTGAAAACGAACTGACCGAGCAGATGGAGCCGAGCGAACAGGAATGTAAGCGCATGAGGGAAGAAATCGAAGAAGCCAAAAAAGAAAAAAGCCGCGCCTATCATCGGGCTTATTCCAAAGAATACAGAGCCAAAAATCTCGAACAGCACCGCGAGTATGAACGCATGAAAGCCAGAGAATACAGGGCGAGAAAAAAGGCACAGGCCACCCTGCGACCCGCACAATAAAACTGAATACCCGCCGCAAAAAGAGGTTTCCTAATCATTGGGAATCTCTTTTTTGTTGCAAAAACCGAAAGGAGAGATTGCATGACAAAGACCACCGAAACGCCGGACGCGCCCCGAAAGCCGGACGGCATTCTGACAACGCGGATAAACAACCAGACCTTTATCACCGAGATATTTTTCAACCACGACAGCGCGGAAACATTCCAAGATAAGCTGCTGAAAGTGATAGCTACCGAGGAAACGACATGAATACAGAAACGCGAAAAGCGGCTTGTTCACAAAGAAAAGGGCAAGTCGCTTTTTGCGTTCCGTTCAATTCCCTTCCTATCCCTTCCATTCCCAAAAACTGAAAGGAGCGTTTGACATATGGCAAAGACCAAGACCGAGAAAATCACCAGCATTGAAGAAGAAATCCGACAGCTTGAAAACCGGCGCAGACAGTTAGTGCAGGAACAGAAAGCACAGGAGCGCAGGGACAGGACAAAGCGGCTATGCCGGCGCATGGGGCTTTTTGAAAGTATGCTACCCGACACCATCACTTTGACGGACGAGCAATTCAAAACCTTTTTAGAGCAAACCGTAGCCGCCGAACACAGCCGCCGCATACTGGACGAACTGACCGCCCAGAACGCCGCCACAGCCGCCGTAAAGGGCGCGGAACCGGCGGCACAGTCTGACCCCCACCCCGCCGCAAAAGCCGCCCATACGGCACAGGAGAGCCGCGAGGACGGGGACGCAGACGTGGACGCGGCACAAGGGTAACGGGCTTGCGCCCCTACCCTTGCTTTAGAGCAAGGGCGCACTTATATACCACATGAATGTGGTATATAAGTGCGCGCCTGCCGCGGGCGTTTTGTGCCTACCGGCACAAAAGAAACGGCTTTAGTAAATACGCCCACCAAGTAATTTATCGTGTGGAGAAATCAGACAGCGGTTAATCTCCTTATCGTATTTTTGATAAAGGGATTGCAGGGCTTTTCCGTAATTCTCCTTTGTGTCAAATTCCCATATGAGAATATACTTTACGCACTTTACGATTTTAGTAAGTTTGTGAGGTGGAAGCCCCTCTCTAATTTGTTCATAGTCAATATTGTATTCTCTTTTAACGTATTTCAAATCTAATAGCCCCGTTTGCTCTCTTTGGGTAGCAACAACCCCGTTAAGCAAGTTTTCAAATTCTTGAACCTTTGTAGGCTTAACCTGATATATAGCAACCTCTATAAAACTGTTATCCATTAGAATCCTCCAATCTTTAGTTTGATAAAAATTATATCAAGAAACCGGCACACATTCAACCCGAAAAGAAAGGAGCGCGGCGCGTGGCGATTTATCGTTGCAGTATTAAAATCATCAGCCGGGGCAAGGGGCGGTCTGCCGTTGCCGCCGCCGCATACCGGGCGGGCGAGAAAATCACAAGCGAATATGACGGAACCATTCACGACTACACCCGCAAGGGCGGCGTAGTCTACACCGAGATTTTACTGCCCGACCATGCCCCCGCCGGTTTTACAGACAGAGCCGTTTTGTGGAACGCCGTGGAGAAAATCGAGAAAGCCAGGAACGCCCAACTTGCGCGGGAGATTGAATTAGCCTTGCCCGTGGAATTGACGCGGGAGCAGAACATTTCCCTTGTCCGCGAGTACGTCAACCGGCATTTTGTGGCGGCGGGAATGTGCGCCGACATCTGCATACACGACAAGAACGGCGGGAACCCTCACGCTCATATCATGCTGACCATGCGCCCCTTTGAGCAGGGCGGCGAGTGGGGAACGAAACAGAAAAAGAGTACATTCTTGACAGGGACGGGAACAAAATCTATGACCCGAAAAAGCGTCAATACAAATGCAAGTCCATTCCGGCTACCGACTGGAACGAGCAGACCAAAGCCGAGGAATGGCGGGCGGCATGGGCGGATTGCGTCAATTCCGCATTGGAGCGCGGCAACCATACCGAACGCATAGACCACCGTTCCTATGCGCGGCAGGGGAAAGACCAAATCCCCACCGTCCATTTAGGCGTTGCCGCTTTCCAGATGGAGAAGCGCGGCATACGCACCGAGCGCGGCGACCTCAACCGGGAAATCGAGGTTACAAATCAGAAGTTGCGCCAGCTAAAGGCGCGTATCAGGAAGTTGCGGGACTGGCTGAAAGAAGAAGCCGCCAGCACCGAGCCGCCCACCCTTGCGGACTACATTCAGGAGATTCTAAGGCGCAAGGCACAGGCGGGGAAATCCGGCTATTCGCAATCGCTTTATAACCTCAAAGACGCGGCGAATATGCTGAACTTCCTGACCGCCAACAACATCATGGACATGGCTGGACTTGATGAAAAGTTTTCGTCCATGATTGGGGAGCAGATGGATATTCGGGATAAGCTGAAACCCATTGAACGGCGTTTGGCGACGCTTAAAAAACATATCGAGCAGGTTGACATTTACATGAAGTACAAGGGTAAAAAGCCGCTGACGGATACAGAGCAAGCCTTATTCGCGGCGGCGCACAGCTATCTTAAAGACGTGATGAACGGCAAGACCACCCTACCGACAAAGGCGTGGAAAGCGGAGTATGCGAAGCTGACCGCCGAACGGAAAACGCTCAATCAACGGTATCTTGTCCTCAAAGACGAGGTTAAGGAAGCCGAACAAATCCGCAGGAGCGTTTACAATATCTTGCGGCAGGAACAGCGGGAACGGCAACCGCGCAGAGAGCAGGACATGGAATACTAAAGACCCGGGCGGCGGGATAGCCTACGTCTACTCCGCCGCCCGGTTTTGAGTTTTGAATTAGCCCGATAAATGGGAAATTTTTAATATCTATCTCCATATTTCAGCTTTGCTTTTTCTGTATACTTTTGAATGAAATCAGCTTTAGCATTTGTATATCCATCTCTATTAAATTCATATTCTTTCCATAATTTCAATTTCATTTTTTCGTATTCGATTGCAATATTTGTATGCTCAATGAGATAATCTCTAAAATACAATTCATCATTATCTCCACTGGACCTTAAATGCAGATGAAATACTCTCTCAGCAAATCCCTTCTCTGTATATCCCTTGTTAAAAGAAATTCTATTGGAAGTTTCAGACATACAAATATAGCCACTATTCACAATCAATTTTTTGTAATCTGACAACTTATAATCTTTTGGAATTTCCACGAGAATATCAATAATTGGCTTGGCCCAAATAGAGCTAATCGCTGTGCTTCCTATATGACTTATTCTCTCTATTTTAGGAAGTCTATCTTTTAAAAAATTTTCTTCATCAGAATACCATTCTTTCCAACAAGGCTGATTCTCTACTAAACAGATAGGAAATAGCTTCCATAATTCTGCTAAACTCATTTCAGATAACCTTTTTTCCATTTTTTCTCCCTACCAAATTTCAGTTTGTCGATTAGTTCATTTATCCAAGTATAGCACATCTCTCCGCCGAAAACAATCGGCGTTTCATATCTGTTTCGACTATCCAGACGGTCAAGGGACGAGTAGTATTTTTCGCAAAGGACGCGAAATCTCCACTCTCAAACCCTTGACCGTCTGGATTTTTGCCGTACCATTGCGCCGCCGACAACGGGGAACAGGATTTCACAATCCCGCCCCCGTCGCCGTCCGCTTCATTCTACGGCAAAACCGGCTCCACTGGTGCGGCGGCTGTCGTTAGGTTTTACGGGGCTACGCGCCCCGCGCCCCCGGCCTCTCCCAAAGAACAGGATATTTGCGTCAATAAACAAAAATAACACTTGACAAAACGCTTCATGGGGAACGGCCAAAGACATAGCCCCATTCATAGACCCGAAATTTGAAAACAACGTGATATTGACCGGGACGGAATTTCTCACCATGAACACCCGGCCAAAAATCCCGGCCAACGCCCGAAATCTCAACTGCTGTATTATCGGTTCGTCCGGCTCGGGAAAGACCCGGTTCTGGCTGACCCCGCAGCTCCTTCAAGCTCATTCCTCATATGTGTGCGTAGATCCGAAAGGCGGCGTCCTCTCCCAAGTGGGCCATTTCCTGCAAAAAAGGAAGGGCTACAAAATCAAGGTGTTCAATTCGGTGGACTTCCGAAAGAGTATGCACTATAACCCGATGGCCTACATCAAGACAGAGAGCGACGTGCTGAAATTCGTCAACGCCCTGATAACCAACACAAAGGGACAGGGGAAAGAGGGGGACGAGTTCTGGACGAAAGCCGAGACGCTTTTGTACTGCGCCCTTGTGGCCTATATCGTCTTTGAGGGGCCGGAGGAAGAACGGAACATGAACACGTTAGTCGAAATGATTAACAGCATGGAAGTAAGGGAGGATGATGAAAGTTTCAAGAACGCCGTTGATTATATGTTTGACGGCCTCGCCAAGCGCAAGCCCCAATGCTTCGCGGTGCGCCAATATGCCAAGTACCGCCTTTCCAGCGGCAAGACAGCGAAAAGTATCTTGATTAGCTGTGGCGCACGTCTGGCCCCCTTCGATATTGCGGAGCTCCGGGAGATTATGAGCTATGACGAGTTAGAGCTTGACAGGCTCGGGGACGAAAAAACGGCGCTGTTCTTCTGCATTTCCGACACGGACAGCACCTACAACTTTATCGTGGCGCTGGCCTTCTCGCAGATGTTCAACCTGCTTTGTGAGAAGGCCGATAACGTCTACGGCGGGCGGCTCCCCCATCATGTACGGGTGCTGTGGGACGAGGCCGCCAACACGGGGCAAGTGCCGCAGCTCGAAAAAATGGTGGCGGTTATCCGCTCCCGGGAAATCAGCCTGTGCCTTTTCTATCAGGCCATGAGCCAGTGCAAGGCCCTGTATAAAGACAATTCCGAAACCATCTTAGGAAACATGGATTCGGTTATCTTTCTCGGGGGCCGGGAGCACTCCACCATTAAGGAAATCTCGGAGGTACTGGGAAAAGAGACAATCTCCATGTATACCGAGAGCCGGACGCGGGGCCAGTCGGAAAGCTACGGCCAGAACCTCCAGCGGCTCGGCAAAGAACTGCTACACTTGATGGTGAAGAGTTCAGTTGCCCAAAATAAAACGAACAGGGACACGATACAACTGGACTTTCTGCAAAGGCTCGCAAAGTAGCCTAAAACAAAGGAGTCGTAGCGTATTGAAATTAGAATACAGGCAAGATTATATTATTCCCGAAATAGCTCTATCGGAGCAAGCAACAAAGCCACTGGCAAGTACGGCAGACTTAGGCGAACATACCTACAAGAACACCGACAGGCTTTATTTAATCATCTTGTATTGAGTGAAAAGCTGTTTCCCCATCTAAATGAGGTAGACGAGCAGGCACAACACTTGCTTGATACCATGATACCGCCAATGGCGAAAGCCGCAGGTGCTACGGAGCAGCTCAAAGCCACTGACCAAATGCGGTGGGTGGGCTTAATGAATACAGTTAAGGCACAGGTGGAGGAAATCATTTTTGTGGAGTTGATTTATAGGTATGAATGACCCCAAAAAGTGAGAATTATGTAAATATCGAAAACTACTATTGACAAAGCGACAACAATGTCACATAATTAAAAAGGACAAGGTTGTCGTTTTTATGAAAGGAGTTGGAATTGTGCCAAAGAAAGGCGAGCGAACAAAAAGTGAAATTATAGGAATAGCAAAAAAAGAGTTTTGTAAAAAGGGTTTTTCAGCGGTTACCATGAGTGACCTATGCGAAGCAACAGGACTAAGCCGAGGTGGGTTATATCGCCATTTTTCATCAACAGATGAAGTTTTTATTGCTCTTTTAGAAGCAGACAAAGACGATTGGCAAGCAGAAATGGATAAAGCTATGGAAAAAGGCGTTCCGGCTATACAGATGATGGGATACTATTTGGAGCAAATGCGGACGGGCATTGCCGAGGGAGCTGGTGGCTTGTCACTTGCTATCTATGAATTTATGCGAAATAAGCAAGTGGAAAGTGTTTTTCTTGATGCAAGGTATGATTTTGCAGTAAATATGATGAAATCATTGCTTCAATATGGTCAACAGCGTGGAGAATTTAAGCCTTGTAATCTCCAAATGGAAGCAGAACATATCGTAATATTTTTGGATGGCTTGCAGACTGCCAGTGCTGTTATTCCTTTTTCTGACGAAGTGATTTCAAGACAGCTTAACAATATTTTAGAAACAATAAAAATGGAGGAACGGTGATTACATTATGAAGAAAGAACCTATTTTTACCCCAATAGATAAAGCAACATGGGCAATGGCACAGCAGTTTTATTATTACACTGAAATGGCACCAACTACTTACACGGTCAATGTCACATTGGATGTTACGGTCTTGCGAAAAACATTGAAAGCAAACAGCATTAAGTTTTTTCCTGCTTACCTCTATTTGGTTACAAGAGCAATCAACAAACAACAAGAGCTGCGTATGAGCGTGCAAGATGGAGTTTTAGGTTATTGGGATTATCTTACACCTGCCTACCCTCAGTTTCATGATGACGATAAAACAACATCTTTACTTTGGACAGAGTATGACGATAGCTTTCAAACATTTTATAAATGCTATTTGGAGGATACTGCAAAGCATGGAGATAGCCACGGGATTTTATCATCTAAGGGTGTTCCCCTGCCAAATGCTTATATTATATCGTGTATCCCGTGGTTTACCTTTAACAGTTTTTCATTGCACAATCATGGAATTAAGGATTATTTTGTTCCAAGTTTTGAAGCGGGCGGATTTGTGGAAAGTGATGGAAAAATCACTATCCCCCTTTCTGTCACCGTACATCATGCAACAACAGATGGATACCACCTGAAAGTCTTTTTTGAAGAGCTTCAAAAGCAATGAATTGTCCGGACGAATGGCTTTATCAATGATATGCACTTGTATTTTGCAAGGAGGTGTGCCGTGAGTGCAGATAAGTGGCTCTTATGCCCGATATGTGGCAACAAAACCCGTGACAAAATCCGAGAGGACACAGAGCTTAAAAACTTTCCTCTCTTTTGTCCAAAATGCAAGCAAGAAACAATTATCAATGTTGAACAAATGAATATGACTGTTATCAAAGCGCCAGACGCTAAGCCGCAGAGCCGATAACCAACGAGAATAAAACTCGTGGTTGTCGGCTTTTTTCGTAGGAGGATTGCCATGTTGCAGATATTTTCAAAGCCCACAAAATTGAAAAAGGATAACAGCACCACATTCCTCCTGTGATGCCTTAGTTCCTTATTGCCCAAACACACAACAGAATAGTTATGCCTATGCCCGATTGAGATTTAATGAATTTCAGTCGGGCTTTTTTGCGTTCTTAGACCCTCGTTGCCGTTCTCCACCTATCTGTCCTTTCAAATCAAACCACGATTGAAAGGACGGAAAAGTTATGGAGATAACCATAAAAATAAACGGACAAGCGGTGTCCGTAGAGGTCGGCTATGAGGTTTACAAGTGCCTTTGCGAAAGTGACCGCAAGGCAGAAAACCTATCCCACCAAAAGCGGCGGCACTGGGATATGCGAGAGTTTGACGAGTACATCATTGCCACCGAATGCAGCCACATACATATCCCTACCCCCGAAGAAATTCTATGTCACAGGGAAACCATGTGTGAGCTGATGGCGGTGCTTGCGACCTGCACAGAGGTGCAACAGGAACGCTTTTTACTCTATGCCTTAGAAGGTATAAGCCTTGCTGAAATTGCCCTGTACTGCGGTTGTTCAAAAAATGCTGTAATGCAAAGCATTTTATCAGTCAGAAAAAATATCAAAGTTTTTTCAAATAGCATATGTACGAAATGCGTTTTTCGGGCTTATACGGTGAGGGGATAATTTCCCCATCATAATCCGAGAGGGACAGACGGTTTTACCGCCTGTCCTTTTCGCATTTCTAAGGAGGAAAAGCCATGCACATTATCAATTTACGCAAGCACTACCCACATTACACCGAGGACATTTTTCTTGAGGTATCAGACGAGGTGTACGAGGTCATTCTGCACTCCATTCGCCAAGAGAACAACTACAAAAGCAGAATGTATTACCACAAGGCACAGTATTCCCTTGACTGTAATGACGGCATTGAAAACGATGCTCTCCATCGTATGCCCTCGCCCGAGGAAATCCTCATGCAAAAGGTATCAATGGAGCAGCTTTACCAAGCCCTGCTCACGCTCCCACCCCTGCAATCAAAGCGAGTATATGACCGCTACATCAATCAGAAAAAGAATGTAGACATCGCACGAGCCGAGGGTGTTCACGAAGCATCTACACGAAACAGCATCATGCGAGGAATTGAAAATTTACGAAAATATTATGCCAAAAACGGTTGGCTACTTTAGGAGGAACTTTACCATGAACAACAATCAAAAACAGATTGCACCGCTTGAAACAATCACTGCAAGCACCCTTATGAAAACAGAGTTTGACCCACTTTCCTTTTCCATTGATAAGCTACTGCCACAGGGCATTTTCATTCTTGCCGGCAGTGGCAAAATCGGCAAGTCATGGCTTGCATTGGATATGTGCGTTGCTGTATCGACTGGGGGCAAATTGTGGGACTATAACGCTTCATATGGCGATGTTTTGTACCTTGCCTTAGAAGATACCCACCCACGCTTGCAAAACCGATTACAGCTTATTCAAGAGAAAAATATCAACACCGATAAACTCCACCTTGCTATTTCATCTTTGGGTATTTCAGATGGCTTAATCACGCAAATGAAAGAGTTTTTAAGCACCAACCCAAGCACGAAACTGATTGTCATTGACACCTTAGAGCGTATCCGCAACACCGACCAAGACAAGAGTATGTACGCTTGCGACTATCGAGATATGACCGCACTCCGAGAGATTACTAATGCCCATGCGGTTACGCTTCTGCTCGTTCATCATACACGCAAAATGTATGACCCCGACCCTCTGAATACACTATCGGGCAGCACTGGCTTGGTGGGTGCTGTGGATGGTGTTTGGGTGCTTGAAAAAGAAAAGCGTATCGGGGATAAAGGAAAGCTGACAATCGCCAATCGTGACACCGAGGGCTACTGCTTTTCAGTGCTGTTTGACAAGGATAATTGCCGTTGAAACTGCTTAGGCAATGCTGAAGATGTGGCTGATGAGGAACAAAATGGCTTTTGCCTTATCATTGATGAATTTGTAAAAACCATATGGCGAGGAACATCAACAGGGCTTTGTGAAGCAATGGCAAAGGCAGGGATAGAGCTTGGCTTATCCTCTGCTGCTGTTACGAAAATGCTCAATAAAAACAAGGATATTTTGCAGTCGGACTACGGCATCATTTACAGCTATGACCGTAAGAAATCAGAGCGAATTATTACCCTTTCAAGGGTAGATGATGACAGATGACAGTGCGGTTATACATACCCCCCTCGTGCAAACAACTGTCACCGAGGGGGTATGTATAGCGATTGTGTCATCTGTCACCCGCCCTATTTTTCTTTTGAAATAGCAATCACTTTTAAGATACGCAAAAGGTTGAGCTTACGGATAGCAAGCACAGCAAAAGGATAACCTTTTGCGGATTTGCTCCGCAAATGTGCTTGTTAGGCTCTGCCTAAAACCGTTTATTTTGCTTACGCATGAATGCGTTTCGCATAAGGAGGTGTACCATCATGAAGCAACAAAACCGCACAAGAAGTGTGCAGCTCATATTACGAGTAACCCCACAGGAACATGACCACATCAAAAAGAAAATGACTTTGATGAAAACCAAACAATTTTAACGCTTATGCCCGAAAAATGCTCATAGACGGATATGTCATCGAGGTTGATTTATCCATGTACCACGAGCTTGCAGGCGAGGTAAATAAAATCGGTGTAAACATCAATCAGATAGCGAGGATTGCCAATGAAACGAGGGGCATTTCGCCATCACAAATTGACCGCTTGCAACAGGAGGTGGAGCAGATATGGCAATTACTAAAATTATCCCTATCCGAACTACAATCGGCAAGTCGGTAGACTATATCTGTAACCCCAACAAGACGGAAAACTGTGCCTTTGTTTATTCGGAGAACTGCTTTCCCAAAACCGCAAGCGTGGAGTTTTCCTTTCTTTTAAGGCAAGCAAGAGCAGGAGGAAATACCTTCGGCAGACATCTGATACAGTCCTTTTCTCCCGAGGAAACAACACCCGAGCAAGCCCATGAAATCGGCAAGCGTTTGGCTAAAAAGCACCTCAAGGGCGAGTACGCTTTTGTGATGACCACCCATGTTGACCGCAATCATATCCACAATCATTTTGTGTGGTGTGCTGTCAATCTCAAGACCCATAACCGTTACCACTCCAACAAGCGGAGCTATCACGAAATACAGGATTTGAGCGACAGCCTTTGTCGTGAAAACGGCTTATCTGTCATTGAGGTAAAAAGCGGTAAGCGTGGCAAAAGCCGTTTTGAATATGACATAGCAAAGCAAGGCGGCAGTTACAAGGAAAAGCTACGGATTGCCATTGACAATGCCATCATAAAGGCAAGCACCTTTGAAGAGTTTTTACAGCTACTTATCGCACAGGGCTATGAAATTAAGCAGGGCAAATATTTATCTTTTAAGCACAAAGATGGTGAGCGATTTACACGAGCCAAGACCATTGGCGAGGACTACACCGAGGAACGCATTAAAGAGCGAATTAAGACCAAAGCACCTGTTATCCAGCCCCAACAGCCACCGAGCATACAAAAACTGCTTGATTTGTCGCAAGATAAATTCCAAAACAGCAAGGGGCTTACACACTGGGGCAAGATACAAAATCTCAAAATTATGGCTGATACCATGAATTTGCTAAGAGAAAAAGGCTTGACCGATTTAGCCGAGTTTGACAGTAAGTTTTGGGCAGCCAACACCGCTTTTGATAAAGTTTCCTCTGCCCTCAAAACTACCGAAAACCGCTTAAAAGACTTGACCGATCTGCAAAAGCAGCTACGCATTTATGGCAGGACAAAGGAGCTACATACCAAGTTTCAGCAAGCACGCAATAAGGATAAGTTTATCCGAGAAACAGACGGTGCAGAAAGTGATGTCATGCTCCATGAAACAGCAAAACGCTATCTTTCCGCATACCAAAAAGAAAATGGCAAAGTGCCGAAATCGGCAGAGCTAAAGCCTTTGCTTGCCGCCTTGCAGAAAGAAAAATCCGCCCTTTATGAACAGTACAAAGTAGCCAAAGCCGAGCAAATGGAGCTTGCGAAGCTACACATGAATTTGCAGAAAATCTTAGGCAAAGAGCAAAAACAACAGGAGGTTGACCGATGATTGATAAAACCATTTTAGATAATGCAAGAAGCATTGATTTGATAGATTTTTTAGAGCGATACAAAGGCTTTCACTTTCGCCACTCTAACGGTGAATACCGTTGCACTGAGCATACAAGCCTTGCCATAAAAAGTGACCGCCTTTCGTGGTACTGGCATAGCAAAGGGATAGGCGGTTATGGTGCGATTGATTTTCTGATGAAGATTGAGGGTTTTGACTTTAAGGGAGCGTTACAGCTCCTTGCCGATGGGCAGACCAATGCACCACCTCCACCGCCAACAATGGACATTCAACGAGCCTTGCTTCTTCCCGAAAAAGCTGATAGCAACCGCCGAGCGTTCGCTTACCTATGCAAAACAAGATGGCTTGACAGCAAAATCATTGGGGAGCTAATTCAAGAGAAAAAATATATGAGGACACCAAAGGCAATGCGGTATTCGTGGGCTTTGATGAGCAAGGCAAGCCGAGATATGCCACCCTGAGAGGTACATACACCGATAAACCTTTCCGCATGGATTGTGTGGGAAGTGACAAGCGGTACTGTTTTTGCATGAATGGCAGCTCAAGCCGTTTGTACGCCTTTGAGAGTGCAATCGACTGTCTTTCCCATGCTACCCTTGAAAACCTTATTCAGGGCAACACAGGGGCTTACAGAGCCGATAGCAGGCTATCGTTAGGCGGTACAAGCGGTATCGCTCTCGCCCACTATTTACAGCGATACAGCCACATCACGGAGCTTGTATTCTGCCTTGACAATGACGAAGTAGGGCGAAAAAGAGCCGTTTCCCTTGCGAGGGAATACGCTGACAAAGGCTATTACACAAGGCTTGAACTGCCCACCTTAAAGGACTACAACGAGGTTTTGTTACAGTATCGGAGCAAACAAAAACAACGATTGGAGGGCAGCTATGAGAGATAGCCAAAAATCTGTACAGAAGCCACAGCCTAAAGTAAGTTCTAAGGCGAAAACAAAATACATCGTCACCCACGAATACACAGGCAGTCTAAGTATGCAGACCGCTTTCCAAGAGGTCATAGAGCATAAGGTTTGCAATCAATTTGAACAGTGGAAAGACGAAAAGCTAACAGAATAACAGTTTCAAAAATGACAGGGACATGGTATAATATTCATATCGTGTCCCTGTTCCTCTAAGGAGAAAAAACGATGAACAGGACAAAAAAGCAAATTAATCCCATTACCGCCCTCTACTGCCGCCTTTCTATGGAAGATGGCAGAGATAACGAGAGCATGAGTATCACCAATCAAAAGGCGATGTTAAAAGATTATGCCGAGAAAAACGGTATGCTTGACCATGCTTTTTATGTGGACGATGGGTACACGGGGCGAAATTTTAATCGCCCATCTTTTCAGCGTATGATTGCCGATATTGAAGCAGGCAAGGTGAATTGTGTCATTACAAAAGACCTTTCAAGACTTGGGCGAAATTATATTGAGTCGGGCAGTTACATAGAGATTTTCTTCCCCCGACATGGTGTCCGCTACATCGCCATCAGTGACGGTGTGGACAGCTTAAATAAGCAGGAAATGGACATAACTCCGTTTCGGAATATCCTAAACGACATGTTTTCGAGGGACATTTCCAAGAAAGTCCTTGCAGGGAGAATGGCTCGTTCAAGGCAAGGAAAGTTCGGCGGTGGTCCTGCTCCATACGGATATATGCGTGACGCTGCTGACAATGGACATTTGATAATTGACGCCGAAACCGCACCCACTGTTAAGCTGATTTTTGACCTTGCTTTGGACGGTTGCGGTACAATGAGAATTGCCAAACAGCTTTTAGAACGCAAGATACCCATTACAAGGTGCAGAACGGCAAAAACAGATGTAAACTACTACTCTTGGAGTGGCAGTGTTATCAGCAAAATGCTTAGAAATCCCTTGTATTACGGTGCTCATGTGGTATGCAAAACCCACCAAAAGGCGATACGCTCCAACACCTACAATTTTGTTCCTCGTGATGAATGGGAAGTCATTGAAAACTGCCATGAAGCCATTATCACAAAAGAGCATTTTGACCAAGTGCAAAAGATAAAAGACCAACGCCCCGGCATTATGCAGGGTAACAACTGTCCTTTTTATAATCTGTTTCATGGACTATTGCAGTGTGAAACCTGTGGTAAGTCTTTGCAATCCCGATATGAGAAAGTCGGTAGGACAGGTGTAAATCGCACTACCAAAGAAGAACGGCAGCCGATAGATAAAGCCTATTATATCTGTCAGACCTACAATCGGCTTGGAAAAGACACCTGCACAAGCCATAAAATTGAAGCTCGTGACCTATACAATCTCGTGCTTGAGGATATTCGTCAACACGCTGATAAGGTGCTGAATGATACCGAGGGCTTTTACACAAAGCTCGCCCGAAAGTTGGAAAAGCAGCACACTGCCGACGAGGGTACACTCAAAAAGGAGTTTGCCACTCTAACTGCAAGAGTGCAGGAAATTGACAAACTGTTTATGAGCTTGTACGAGGACAAGGCAAAAGGTATTCTCACCGAACAGCGTTTTGTGATGATGACAAAACAGCTTGAGCAGGAGCAGAATGACGGCAAAGAGCGTATGCAGGACATCATGGAGGAACTAAGTCTTGCTGATGATATGGGCAAGGATATACGGCTTTTCATTGATGAAATCGGACAATATGCCGCTATCACGGAGCTTGATGAGGTAATTGTTCATCGGCTCATTCACAAGGTTGTGGTGGGTGAAAAACAGGTTGTAGATGGCGAGAAAATCCAACGAGTGAGGATTGTTTATAACTTTGTTGGCGAGCTTGTGGAGTAAATATACAAATAGATGTTATGCGGAGGAGAATATGGCGAAAAGGAAAGATTGGAAAGAGAAATATGAACTGATAGATGGTTTAGGCGAAGGAGGAAATGCAAAAGTATATCTTGTGAAATGTCTTGAAAATAATAGGAACTTTGCGTTAAAAGAATTGGTTTCAAGAGGAACTGAAAAAAAAGGGCGATTTATTGATGAAATTAATATTATCACAAACAACTGTGAAAATATTAATGGCATTATTCCCATAATAGACTTTTCTGCTGAGCAATACTGGTATGTAATGCCAGTTGCAAAACCTGCAATAGACTATATTTTTGAAAACAAATTAAATATTACAGAAATAGTTATGGGAACTCTTGAATTATGCAAAACATTAGAAACCCTTCACGAAAAAGGTGTTTCACACAGAGATATTAAACCTTCTAATATTTATTATTATGAGGGCCAGTTCTGTTTGGGCGATTTTGGATTGGTTGATTTTCCAGAAAATGAAAATGATTTTACAAGATCAGATAAAGGTCTGGGGGCTATTTTCACTATTGCTCCAGAGATGAAGCGAAATCCCAAAAAGGCAGATGGAAAAAAGGCAGATGTTTTTTCATTAGCAAAAACCATGTGGATGTTTTTAACCAAAGATGAAAAGGGATTTGATGGCGTATACAATTTTTTAGATGAGAGTCATAGCTTAAGATTATTTAAGCAAGCTAAAGATTTTCATCTTGTAGAATTAGATGAGTTACTCATAGATAGCACAGCTAATGACCCTAATGCCCGTCCCACCATGAAGGAGTTCAAGGATAGATTAGAGTATTGGCTTGAAGTTTGTTCTGATATATATAAATCACAATCAAGCGATTGGAACTTTCTTAGTAAATTATTATTTGGGGCAAATCCCCCAACTGCATGTGTATGGAGAGAACCCCAAGAAATAGTTAATGTCTTAAACATTGTAGGCTCAACACCAGCTTACAATCATATGATTTTTTCAGATAGAGGTGGTTTGGATTTTTCACATGCAAAGATGGCTGATGAAAAAGGTTGTATTAAAGTGTATGATACATTAAATGGCTGCTACATATTGAAGCCCAAACGCTTACTCTTCGAATCATTTAAAGACAATTTGAGATGGAATTATTTCATGCTTGAAATTGATAATTTAAAACCAATACTTCAAGAAAACATCATTTCGGATTATGAATATTTAGTTGAAGATATGCCCTCAAACTATGTATCTGCACAATTTGCCGATTACGGTGTGTATGATTATGATGAAGGAACTCCTTTGCCTGATGGGTTTCAAAAAGTATACCGCTATACTAAAGGTAAATTTTTAATTGTATTAAAAACTGGACCGTACAATGGAATAAATGGAACATATGACGGAAGACATGGTGATTGTAGTGCTGATGAATTTAGAAACTATATAGAAAACTTGATAAAGTTTTATGAGCAGTTATACAAATATGCTAAGCAAGATGAGCAATTAAAACATTTATCCGATGAAGATATTGAAGAAAGATTTTCAAATTTGGAAGAGATAAAATAAAAATCCTTTTAAAATCACTTCTTTTGAAAAAGATGATATTATCCAAAAGAAGCAAAAAATTGCAGAGCAAAAGAAGAGCTATGAATACATAAATCAAAAATTTTCAACTTGGAATTTTCAAAATTTATTTCCATCTGCTGTATTTAAAAAAGCTGAATGTATAAAATTCGTCTTTGAATTCAAACAACATAATGAAGGTTTTTCATTGAAAAACCTTCATGCAACAAGCACCTATCTTACAACAGATGGAACTATAAAAGAACTTGATAGCAATGAAAATGAAGAATGCTATTGTGTCTATGACAGAGAGTCGGCGGTTGGCTTAAAAGACAAGCTCGATAAAAAGTTAGCAGAAATTCTAAAGGGAAATTTTTTAGCAGAATTAGAGAGCTATAAGTCTTTTTTGAAATAGAGATTATAAGAATTGGGAAACCGACACACTTATTTACAAAACAAGAGATCAAAGAAGAAATGCAAAATGCAGATGACAGAGTTAACAATCAACTTGTCATTGATGAAAACGGATATGCAAAAGTCATTAATACTATGAAGCATGGTCATCTATACCCTGTTAGACACGAATCATGGAACTCAGGTAATGTTTATGTGGGGAAATATTCAAAGCTCCTAACATTAGAGGATGATTATATTTCATCACTACAAGGTTGGTTGTTATATTTAAAGTATGGACGAACAATTTATATGGACTATGTTCATGAGAATACTGATGAAGAAAAACTTATTGCGGAAATAAAAACATATTATTGAAAAATTATATCATACCCTCTTTCCCATTATGGGCTGGAGGTATATTTTTGCCCCTTTTTTAAACTCGTCACTTGACAATGTTGCAGGGAGCTGATGACAATGGACGAACTGACCACAATGGACGGGAGCCGATGTATTTTACAGCTTCGGGGGCTCCGGCCCTTCCTGTCCCCAAAGTACGATTTGAAAAAGCACCCGAACTATAAATACACGGCGGAGGCCGACAAGAAGCGCAACGCCTTCCGTCTGGAAAAGCTGATTAGCACCCGGCTGAAGCTGAACCCCGAAGAAGTCTACGAGGTTTACGGGGCCGGGGACGCGGACAGCGCCGAGGACGATATTCTCAACTATGACGATCTGGACGACCCGGACGCCTTCGCCTGACCTCGGGCCAAGTTGGCCCGAGGTTCCCGCCGCCTGAAATGGGCGGCTTTTTTCGTACCCGGGGCGTATGCCCCACAACAACAAACAATTTGAATGGAGGAAACTATATGGAATTTTTTGCTTCTGCTATCGACACCCTGAAAATCCTTGTTATCGCTATCGGCGCGGGCCTCGGCGTGTGGGGCGTGGTCAATCTTCTCGAAGGTTACGGCTCGGACAACCCGGGAGCCAATGCTCATATACGGTAAAGAAGCAAGCAACCAAAAACAAGAGATAGACCGCCAGCGCCACACTATTCCGAACCAAAGAAACCATAGACCAAAAGACAAGCATTGTGCTAAAATGGCATGGGAAAAAAGGAGAATAAAATAAATCATAAATTGCAGCCCGTTTTTGTCACAAAGATAAAAGAGCATTGTCTAATTAAGTAGGAGGTAAAAATCTATGAATAAAAAACAGAATGAAGAATTAAAGGCTTTAGTGGATAAAGCCACATCAGGGGATAAAAACTCCCTTGAAACGCTTATTGCAGGTGTGCAGGATATTGTATTCAATTTATCTCTGCGAATGTTGGGTACATTTGCAGACGCAGAAGATGCCACGCAGGATATTCTGTTGAAAATGATTACCCATCTTTCTTCTTTTAGAGGTGACAGCTCATTTACAACATGGGTATTCCGTATTGCTTCTAATCACCTTAAAAATTACAAAAAGCATATGTTCGCCCACTATCCGTTGAGTTTTAAATATTATGGGAATGACATAGAAAACGGAAAAATACAAGATGTGCCAGATTTAACACAAAATGTAGAAAAAGATATTTTAGCAGAAGAATTGAAAATGTCCTGTACAAATGTGATGTTGCAATGCCTTGATATGGAGAGCAGATGTATTTTCATATTGGGTACAATGTTTAAGATTGACAGCCGGATTGCGGGCGATATTTTGGAAATGACCCCAGAAGCGTATCGTCAACGGCTTTCCCGAATACGCAAAAAATGGCAGATTTTTGAGCGAATATTGCGGAGAATATGGCAGCGGCAGATGTAAATGCAAAGACAGAGTGAATTATGCAATACAGAGCCATAGGCTAAACCCGTTACAGTTGGATTATATGGCAGCTACGGAAATTCCAATTCAGACTATGATAGATGTGAAAAATGCCATGGAAGATATTGACGATTTATCGCAGGATTTTTCGTTCTGTAAAACCTATCAGTCCCCCGAAAGCATGAAGCACTTGATACAGGATTTTTTAGATTCCACGCAGCTTTCTATTATCCAAAAATCATAAAGGAGATTACAGACTATGAATACACAGTTTATTATTGATTATTTATCGTCATTAAGCATGAATAATAACCGGGAATGGTATCATGCAAACAAGGACGATTACAAAACGGCAAATTCCGAATTTGAAAAACTGTTGCAGACATTGATATTGGAAATCGGAAAATTTGATAACAGCATTTTACATAATAACCCCAAAGACCTTACGTTTAAGATTGTAAGGGATACCCGGTTTAGCCATGATAAGTCACCATATAATCCTGCGTTCCGTGCCCATATTTCCTCAAAAGGAAAATTGCCTGTTCCTGTTGGCTACTATCTCATGATAAAACCGGGCAATCACTCATTTTTAGGTGGCGGATTGTTTGCAGATATGTTTAAGGACGCAACAGCTATGGTACGGGATTATATTTCCCGAAATGGTGAAGAATGGGAAAGTATTATCCATGAGCCGGATTTTGAAAAGTATTTCACTGTACAGGGAACGGAATTAAAGAATATTCCTGATAGATATGAGAAAGAACACCCTCAAGCAAGCCATCTAAAATTTAAGAGTTGGTATCTGGAATACCCGTTAAAAGACGAAGAAGTGAAAGATGTAGAAACATTTCTTGAAAAAGCAGTAGAACTGTTCCAAATCATGAAACCTTTTAACGAATATTTGAACAGGGCACTTGCGGATTTTCAAATGCCGACAAGATAAAAAATAATAAAGCCATGCGAAAATGAAGAATAATTATGTCAAATCTTCATAGCAAAACCAGCCGAGCCAGTCAACGGTAAAATGAACGGGCTGCGCCCGCCGTTGACAGCCCCGCCTGTCCTTGCTGGTGGGTAATCAAGGGGCGACAGCAGGGAGTGCTGCCGCCCCTCTCTATCATTCAAGAAAGGGGGATTTTCCATGACTGAGAAAGAATACAAAGAGCATATTCAATACACCCACAACGCCTATTGCCGGATATTCATTCGCCACGCTTCCATAGACGCTGCCCGTATGCTGTATGCCAAGTGGAAACGGGAAATCTCCCTTGAATATCTGTCCGAAGAAAGATTTATGCCGTTCAGTACCGCAGATGAATATTTTGCACAGCCGCCAATGGACGAGGACTATCCCTTTACAGCCTCCGGGCAGATTGTTTTGATAAACGACCCTACCCTTGCCGCCGCCCTGTCCATGCTGCCCCAGCAGAAGCAGGAAGAAATTTTTCCTGTACTACTTCCGGCGTTGTACGCAAAAGGAAATCGGCAGGCGGTACGGGCAGACACGCAGCACCGCAGGGCGGCATATCCAGCTTGCCTTGCACCAGATACGGCAGGAAATGGAGGTGATTGCCCATGAGCAGACTGCTCTCATACGAAACGATTATAAAGGCGCATGAGGGCGACCCGGCAGCTATGAATGAGGTGCTTTCCCATTACGCCGGATTTATCCGCTACTGCTCCCACATCTACGGGCATTTCAACATAGATATGGAGGACTACATCAAGACGAAACTAATAGAAAGTCAATTCAAATTTCGGCTTGACCGATAAGGATAAACTTTTGACATTAAATGGACTATAATTATCTCAATAAATCGAGAATTGCCAATTTGAAAGGAGTAACATTATGGAAGAATTAAAATCTATTATGAAAAAGTTTGTTGCGTCTGGTTGGGATTTAATATCTATTCCTGCACAACAATGGTTAGACGGAAACGCTGATAAAGACACTTTAATATCAGCAATCAAGCAGGCAGACGAAGAATGTGGAAGTTGTGGTTGTGAGCTTGACCCGCTGTATAAAAGAGCTTTAGAACTGATTTAAAGGCACTATCAATTTCAAGTTGATGGAGGAAGTCATTATGGCGTTTTCAGAAATAAAGGCAGTTTTTTCAGCAAACCTACAAGAGGTTTGGAATATCGTTACTTCTTTAGAAAACTATCAGTGGAGAAGTGATTTAGATAGAATTGAGATACTGAATGAAAAACAATTTGTGGAATATACGAAAGATGGGTTTTCCACAACATTTACAATTACCACTTTAGAACCATATAAACGATGGGAATTTGACATGGAAAACAGTAAAATGAAAGGACATTGGACTGGAATTTTTGTTGAAAGAAATGGGCAGACCGAAATAGATTTCACGGAAGATGTAATTGCAAAAAAGGTAATGATGAAACCCTTTGTAAAAGCGTTTTTGAAGAAGCAGCAGACACAATATGTAGCTGATTTGAAGAAAGTCTTAGAATTGTAGCTACATGAAAAATGAATAACCGCCGCCCATCACAGCGGGACACAAGCAGTAAGTCTGAAAAAGATTTACTGCTTTTTTGTTGTCCGATTGGCAAATCCGGGGGCTTGTCGTAGAGGGATATGTACGGAAAATTTGCGCCGTCATTGGCGTTTCTGATTTTCCGCTGTATTAAAGCGCAAGAAAAAGTTGCGGCATTTTCGGCCACTTTGCCCCTTGCCGGTTTTGTAGGTAGTGAAAGAAAAAAAGCAGGATTTGCCCAAACAAAAATTTCTAATCGTGTTAATGGCAGCAAAAGAAAAGCTGGCAAAATCCCCGCCCCGCCCGTCGAGGGTATCAGCGGAAGCCCGCACCAAGGAAGCCGCCACTTTTTCAGAGCAAGATTCTACCGCAGTACCAAAATTCGCTTATCGCTCATTTTGCCCCTGCGGGAATCTTGTTGGGGAGTGCCTTCCCCAAACCCTGCTAATGCGCCCCGTTGGGGCTTGAAAGGAGGTCTACGACCATGACGAAACGATACAACACGCCCCACCGCAGCCATGTGATAAAAACCCGGCTGACAGAGGACGAATACACCGACTTTGCAGAACGGCTTGACGCTTATGGCATGAGCCAAGCCGAGTTTATCCGGCAAGCCATAACGAAAGCGACCATTCGCCCGGTTATCACCGTTTCCCCTGTCAATGATGAACTGCTTGCCGCTGTCGGGAAACTGACCGCCGAATACGGACGGATCGGCGGCAACCTCAACCAGATAGCCCGGTATCTGAACGAGTACGGCGCACCTTACAACGCCTTATCCGGCGAGTTAAGGACTGCCATAGCCGACCTTGCCGCCTTGAAGTTTGAAGTCTTGCGAAAGGTAGGTGACGCTGTTGGCAACATTCAAACATATCAGCTCTAAAAATGCCGACTACGGCGCAGCCGAGCAATACCTCACATTCGAGCATGACGAGTTTACCATGAAGCCCACCCTTGACCCGGACGGGCGGCTTGTGCCGAGAGAGGATTACCGCATAGCTTCTTTGAATTGCGGGGGCGAGGATTTTGCCGTTGCCTGTATGCGCTCCAATCTCCGCTATGGGAAAAACCAAAAACGGGAAGATGTGAAAAGTCACCATTACATTATCAGCTTTGACCCAAGGGACGCACCCGACAACGGCTTAACCGTAGACCGGGCGCAGGAATTGGGCGAGCAGTTTTGCGCGGACCACTTCCCCAGACACCAAGCGTTGGTCTGCACCCACCCGGACGGGCATAACCACAGCGGCAACATTCATGTGCATATCGTAATCAATTCCCTGCGGATTGCGGAAGTACCCATGCTGCCCTACATGGACAGACCGGCGGACACAAGGGACGGCTGCAAGCACCGCTGTACAAATGCCGCCATGAACTATCTGAAAGCGGAAATCATGGAGATGTGCCACCAGGAGGGGCTTTACCAAATCGACCTCTTGAACGGCAGCAAAAACCGCATTACCGAGCGTGAGTATTGGGCGCAGCGTAAGGGACAAGCCAAGCTGGAAAAGCAAGCTGCGCTTGTTTCGGATAATGCCGCCGAGGGGCAGCCACCCAAAGCCACCAAGTTTGAAACCGACAAGGCGAAGCTGCGCCGGACAATCCGCACCGCCCTTGACCGGGCAGGCGGCTATGACGAGTTTGCCGCCCTGCTTCTTAGGGAGGGTGTGACCGTCAAGGAGAGCCGGGGGCGGCTGTCCTATCTCACACCGGACAGGACGAAGCCCATTACCGCCCGGAAGCTGGGGGACGATTTTGAGCGAGCTGCCGTCCTTGCCATTTTGGAGCAGAACGCCGCCAGAGCCGCCGAAAAGACCGCAGCCATAACGGCATACCCCGGCAGTATCAAAGAGCGTTTACAGAGGCAAAAGCCGCCGTAAACGCCCCGAAACAGGACGGTATTCAGCGCATGGTGGACATAGCCGCCAAGGAAGCCGAGGGCAAGGGACGGGGCTATGAGAAATGGGCGATCATGCACAATCTAAAGCAAATGGCGGCGACCCTTGCCGTCTACCAGCAGTACGGCTTTGCTTCTCCGGAGGAATTAGACGCTGCCCTCACCGCCACCCATGCGGATATGCAGGAGAGCCTTGCCAGCTTGAAAGACATGGAAACCACGCTGAACAGCAAAAAGGAACTGCGCCGCTATCTGCTGGGCTATGTAAAGACCCGCCTGTCCGGGAGGGGCTGAAAGCGCAGAAAACCGAGAAAGCCCGCCGAGCCTACCGGGAACAGCACGAAAGCGATTTTCTCATAGCAGAAGCCGCCGCCCGATATTTCAAGGCGCAGGGCATTGCCAAGCTGCCTACCGTCAAGACCCTGCAAGCGGAGATTGAGCAGCTTACCGCCGAGAAAATACCGGCTACAACGATTACCGGGAGAAAAAGAGCGTGTCCGGCAGTTACAGACCGTCAAGGGCAATATCGACCAGATGTTGAGCCGGGAGCAGAGTCGCCCCAAAAACACGAACAGGAGCGTTAAAGACCGCCCCAGAATGATACCGAAACTATACAAAAACAAGGGGAAGCCCTGTACCCTACCCGCATACCCCCCCCCACTTTGGACGGGGCATACAGCAGAAAAAGCCCGAAAATGACACCGGGGACATACAGAAAACACCGCCTACCCTGCCATACCGCAGGAACGGCAGAAAGGAGCGTTTGACCCATGCCGAGAATGAGCAAGAAGCGGCGGCTGGAATGGTCTTTTTTCCTCAACCACCGCAACCGCATTACTTACAATGACCTATGCCAGGGCTGCACCCATGACTGCAAGCAGAGTTTCCGGGCAATTGTCCTACTCTGCCCCCGGTATTACTCCAAACGCTGGAAGCCGGCAGCAAAGGAGGACACCGCCAATGGCAGATAACCGCAAATATTACTACCTCAAGCTGAAAGAGAACTTTTTTGACAGCGATTCCATTGTGCTGCTGGAGGATATGAAAGACGGGATTTTGTACTCCAATATCCTGCTGAAGCTGTATCTGAAATCGCTGAAGAACGGCGGGAAACTGCAGCTTGACGAGCATATCCCCTACACCTCACAGATGATTGCCACCCTCACCCGCCACCAGATAGGGACGGTGGAGAGGGCTTTGGAGATATTCCGTCAGTTGGGGCTTGTGGAGCAGCTTGACACCGGGCTGCTTTACATGACCGACATTGAACTGATGATAGGGCAATCTTCCACCGAAGCCGAGCGTAAGAGAGCCGCAAGGCTTGAAAACAGGGCGATTTTGCCGCCCCGGACAAATGGCGGACATTTGTCCGACATTCGTCCACCAGAGATAGAGATAAAGAAAGAGATAGATATAGAAAAAGAGAGAGAGTTAAAAACGGGACACCCCGCCCCCGCCGCTTACGGCAGATATGGAAATGTGTTCTTGACGGATAAGGAATTGGCGGAACTGCAAGCCGAACTGCCCGACAAGTGGGAGTATTACATTGAACGGCTTTCCGGCTATATCGCTTCCACCGGCAAGCGGTACAAAAACCATGCCGCCACCATACGCCGCTGGGCGGCAGACGATACCGCCAAGACAGCAACCAAGCGGGGCATACCCGACTACACCTGCAAGGAGGGAGAAAGTTTATGAAAGAGATTTTAGACAGGATGGACGGTTTGACCTCCACCACCCAAGAGCCGGGGGACTACACCGGCGAGGACGGGCTTTTGTACTGCGGCACTTGCCGCAAGCCCAAAGAAGCCTATTTCCCGGCAGACAAGATAGGCTTGTTCGGACGTGACCGCCACCCGGCAGAGTGCAACTGCCAGCGCAAGCGCCGGGAGGAACGGGAAGCCGCCGAGAAACAGCGCAAGCACCTTGACACCGTAGAGGACTTGAAACGCCGGGGCTTTACCGACCCCGCCATGCGGGAATGGACATTTGAGCATGACAACGGCAGAAACCCGCAGACCAAGACCGCCCGCCTGTATGCCGAGCATTGGGAAACCATGAGAAACGAGAATATCGGCTACCTGTTCTGGGGGCGGCGTGGGGACGGGGAAAAGCTACCTTGCCGCCTGTATCGCAAACGCCCTCATGGAGCAGGAAATCCCGGTACGCATGACAAACTTTGCCTTGATACTCAATGACCTTGCCGCCAGTTTTGAGGGCAGGAACGAATACATTTCCCGGCTTTGCCGCTGTCCGCTGCTTATCCTTGATGATTTTGGCATGGAACGGGGGACGGAATACGGGCTGGAACAGGTTTACAGCGTCATTGACAGCCGATACCGCAGCGGCAAGCCGCTGATTGTCACCACCAACCTCACGCTGGAGGAATTGCAGCACCCGCAGGACACGCCCCACGCCCGTATCTATGACCGGCTGCTTGCCATGTGCGCCCCCGTCCGCTTCACCGGCGGGAACTTCCGCAGGGAAACGGCGCAGCAAAAGCTGGAACGCTTAAAAGGACTGATGGACTGAAAGGAGAGCCTATGGCAGAAACGAAACAGAAACGCACCGACCAGACAGACCGCCGCCCGGACTGCGTGACGGAAATCCGCATGGGGAACTCTGTCCTTGTGGTGTCCGGCTTTTTCAAGAAAGACGCTACTTCCACCGCCGCCGACAAAATGGCTAAGGTGCTGGAAGCAGAAGCCGCCGCTACACAAAAACCGTCATTTTGACGGGCGATAAAGAAGCAGAAAACGCTGTACAGCCAGCCCCCGGATATGGTATGATGAAGTTACGGAATAGTGGGGCTGGCTGTCGGAAACGGAGGAAACCATGTTAAGACAGACCACCCAAAACCTTATTACCGCCCTTTACCCCAGACTATCCAAAGATGATGAACTGCAAGGCGAGAGCAATTCCATTTCCAACCAGAAGCGTATTCTGGAAGCCTACGCCAAGCAGAACGGCTTTCTCAATCTCCGCTGGTACACCGACGACGGTTATTCCGGGGCAAACTTTCAAAGACCCGGATTCCAAGCCATGCTTGCGGATATTGAAGCCGGGAAAGTCGGCACCGTCATAGTCAAGGATATGTCAAGGTTAGGACGAAATTATCTGCAAGTGGGAATGTACACCGAAATGCTGTTCCCACAAAAAGGCGTCCGCTTTATCGCCGTCAATGATGGAGTGGACAGCGCACAGGGGGAGAACGATTTTACCCCGCTGCGAAATCTTTTCAACGAATGGATGGTGAGGGACACGAGCAAGAAAATCAAGGCAGTCAAAAAAGCAAAAGGCATGAGTGGCAAGCCCGTCACCAGCAAGCCGGTGTACGGCTATGTCATGGACGAGGACGAGCATTTCATCATTGACGAGGAAGCCGCCCCGGTGGTACAGCAGATTTACAGCTTGTGCCTTGCCGGGAACGGTCCGACCAAGATAGCCCGTATGCTGACCGAGCAGGAAATCCCCACGCCGGGGACGCTGGAATACCGGCGCACCGGCAGCACCCGCCGTTACCACCCCGGCTTTGAGTGCAAATGGGCGACAAATACCGTAGGGCATATCCTTGAAAACCGGGAGTACACCGGCTGTCTGGTGAACTTCAAGACAGAAAAGCCGTCCTACAAGATGAAGCACAGCATAGAAAACCCCATTGAGAAACAGGCGATTTTCGAGAACGCCCATGAGCCGATTATCGACAAGGAAACATGGGAGCGTGTGCAGGAACTACGCAAGCAGCGCAAACGCCCCAACCGTTATGATGAAGTGGGCTTGTTCTCCGGCTTGCTGTTCTGCGCCGACTGCAGCAGCGTCCTCTACCAGCAGAGATACCAGACCGACAAGCGGCGGCAGGACTGTTACATCTGCGGAAGCTATAAGAAGCGCACCCATGACTGTACAGCGCACTTTATCCGCACCGACCTTTTGACCGCCGGTGTCCTCTCCAATCTCCGCAAGGTGACAGAATACGCCGCCAAGCATGAAGCCCGGTTTGTGAAGCTGCTTATCCAGCAGAACGAGATCGGCGGCAAGCGCAAGAACGCCGCCGCCATAAAGCAGCTTGAACAGGCACAGGAGCGCATTACAGAATTAAACCGCATTATCAAGCGGCTGTATGAGGACAATGTAAACGGCAAGATAAGTGACGAGCGTTTCATGGAACTGTCAGCGGACTATGAGCAGGAGCGGCGGGAACTGAAAGAGAGAGCCGCCGCCCTGCAAGCCGACCTTGACCGGGCGCAGGAAGCCACCGTAAACGCCGAAAAGTTTATGAAGATTGTCCGCAAGCACCTTTCCTTTGAAGAACTCACCCCTACCTCTTGCGGGAAATGGTGGAGAAAATCGTAGTCTATGAGTGCACTTATGACGGGAACGGCACACGCAGACAGGACATTGATATTTATTACAGCTCTGTAGGCAAGATTGACCTGCCCGAAGCCTAAGCCCGACCTATCCGGCGCAATGCGCAAGTGCCGGATAGGAACGGCAAAATTTTTTACACTTCTTTTACTTCTTTATCAAACATAAGCAAAGAGCCAGGGAATTAAACAGCTTATGAGCGGCGGCGGGATTATCCTGATTGGAACAACGCTCATTCCCCTGCTGTCCGGCCTGTTCAGCTAAACGATAAGGAGACGCCATGCAAATAATCTTCGACGCAATCGCGGAATGGCTCAAGGGCCTGCTGGTTGCCGGTATCATGGGCAACCTCGGCGGGCTCTTTGACAACGTAAACGCGCAGGTCGGAGAGATTGCAGACCAAGTGGGGACGGCCCCGGCGGCATGGAACGCCGGGGTTTTCTCCATGATACGGCAGCTCTCCGAGACTGTCATTCTCCCAATCGCCGGGCTGGTGCTCACCTTTGTCATGTGCTACGAGCTCATTCAGTTACTTGTGGAGCGGAACAACCTGCACGACATAGACACATGGATATTTTTCAAGTGGATATTCAAGACCTTCTGCGCCATTCTCATTCTGTCCAATACCTTCAATATCGTGATGGGCGTGTTTGATATGGCGCAGTCTGTTGTCCAGCAGTCGGCAGGACTGATACAGAGAAGCACCGAAATCACCCCGGATATGCTGGCCGATATGGAGACGCAGTTGGAGGCGATGGAGCTGGGCCCCTTGCTCGGGCTCTGGCTCCAATCCTTCTTTGTGGGCTTTACCATGACCGCGCTCAATATCGTGATTTTCGTGATTGTCTACGGGAGAATGATTGAGATTTACTTAATGACGAGCCTTGCCCCAATCCCCCTTGCAACGGTAGTCAACCGGGAGATCGGGAGCATGGGCCAGAACTATTTCCGCTCCCTGCTGGCGGTGGGCTTTCAAGGGCTTCTGATTATTGTCTGTGTCGCAATCTATGCGGTACTGATACAGGGGATTGCCACGGGCGGGGATATGATAGGCGCGATATGGGGCTGTGTGGGCTATACCGTACTGCTCTGCTTTACGCTCTTTAAGACGGGCTCCCTCGCAAAATCCATCTTCGGCGCTCATTGATAAGGCGGAGCTTCGGGCCAAGTTGGCCCGAGGTTTCAGAAACGAGGTGAGGCTATGGCCCCGAGACGGTACGGGGTAGCCTCGGACGGGAGTATTCAGCCGCTATGGCATGGAAAACTGGCGGAGGATTTTACCGAGGCGGACACCCTGCGCTTCATGGCCGACACGGATATTCAGTTAAACGGAAATGTGTCTGCGGACACGCTGGCCGCAATCAGGCGGGCAGGCTACCGCTACGAGGGCGGGGAGGTTCTTCCCCGGCCCGGAAAGGAGGAAATGACAATGAGTGAGGAAAAGACCACGGGCGCGCAGGCCCCGGAACGGGAGGCCCCCGGCGGCTCCGGCTTAAAGCTGGACGTGACCGCCCGGCCTATTGACCCCATCAAAAATCTGGTGGGCTTCGCCACCGTGAAGCTCAACGACTGCTTTGTGGTGGAGGACTTCAAGATTTTACAGAGTGACAAGGGCCTGTATGTGGGTATGCCGAGCAAGCCGGACAAGAGCAGCCGGACAGGCTACCGGGACACGGTGAAGCCCATCACGAAGGAGTTCCGGGAGGAACTTCACGGGGCAATTTTGGAGGCGTACCAACAGGAGATAGAAAAGTTACAGGCCCGGATTGCCGCCGCCCGGCAGGCCCCGCCCCCGGAAAAGGCGTCCATCAAGGGCCAGTTGGAGGCCGGAACGAAGAAGGCGGCAAAGGAGAACGCCGCCCGAACCCCGAAGGAAAAGCCAGCGAAGGCGGCGGAGCGGTAACGCTTCGGGCCAAGTTGGCCCGAGGTTCCCCGGCGGAAAGGAGGACAGCCCATGTACCGAAAGCCGGATATATCGCCGTGGGGCCGTGTGCAGGTCTGTGATATTCTCTGTCCGGGCGTCTTTCTGATAAGCACCGCCAGCCACGGCGGGACAATGGTTTCAAAGGAGGTGGCGGCTTTTCTCTCCCCCGCCGCTAAAAAATGCGGGTTCCGGCAGGGCGGCTATCTCTGCTTTGAGGAAGATACACAGGAGGAAGTTGTTTTCCGGGAACTGCTGGATAAGCGGCTCTGGAAAATCCCCGACCGGATCAGAAACAAGGAAGCGTTTGAAGAAAACATCAACCAATCCCTCCGGGAGCACAATCCCGCATATTGGAGGGCGCGGACACGCGGGAGGGAAACCGCCCGGCCCGCTGTCCGGCAGGACGCGGCCCGGGGCGAAACACGATAACCGCTTCGGGCCAAGTTGGCCCGAAGTGATGAAAGGAGGTTTTGAGCTTTGCCCTATGTGCAGGTTCCGAAAGATTTATCCAAAGTAAAGACCAAGCTGGCCTTCAACTTGACGAAGCGCCAGCTTATTTGTTTCTCGGGTGCGGCGGCGGTGGGAATCCCCGTCTATCTGCTGACCCGCCCCGTCATCGGCAGCAGCCCCGCGCTGTTCCTGATGATTGGCCTCATGCTCCCATTTTTCTTCTTTGCCATGTTCGAGCGTGACGGCCTCCCCTTTGAAAAGATACTGCGAAACTATATCCGGGCCCGGTTCCTCTGGCCCCAAGTCCGGCCCTACAAGACTGAAAATTTCTATGCCGCATGGAGCGGCCCCGGCGCTTCGGGCCAAGTTGGCCCGAAGCCGGAGGACACACCGAAAGGAGGTACAAGGATTGCGAAAAGGAAAAGAGGCAAAACAGGCCGCGCCCAAGCGGGTGGGCGATAAGAGCCGGAAACAGGCGGGGCCGCAGACCGCACAGCAGACAATCCCGTTCCGGGAAATGTTCCGGGACGGCGTGTGCCGCTTGAACAACGGCGTTTACACAAAGACGGTGGAGTTTGAGGACATCAACTACCAGCTCGCGCAGGCCGAAGATCAGTCGGCCATCTTTGACGGGTGGAGCTCCTTCCTGAACTACTTTGACAGCGCCCTGCCCTTCCAGCTTTCCTTCATCAACCACCGTTCCCGGCCTGAAAGCAAGTACACCGTGAATATCGCCCCGAGGCATGACGAGTTTGACAGTATCCGGGCCGAGTATGTGGAAATGCTGGAAAACCAGATTGCCAAAAGCAACAACGGCATTGTCCGCACGAAGCTGATAACCTTCGGCGTCCCGGCGGACAGCGTGAAGGCGGCGCGGCCCCGGCTGGAACGGATTGAGGCCGACATTATAGGGAACTTCAAACAGTTAGGCGTCCAGTCGCGGCCCCTCCCCGGGCGGGAGCGTCTGGAAATCCTTCACGGCCAGCTCCACCCCGGAGGCCGGGAGCCCTTCACATTTACTTGGGAACAGATACCGCAGACAGGCATGACGACAAAAGACTTTATCGCCCCGACCAGCTATGACTTCCGCCGGGGCCGGTTCTTCAAGGTGGGGGCAACGTGGGGCGCGGCCTCTTATTTGCAGATAACCGCCTCGGAGCTCTCCGATAAACTGCTTGCGGAGCTTCTGGAGCTGGACACGGAAATGACCGTCACCATGCACATTCAGACGGTAGACCAGTCAAAAGCCATCAAGACCATCAAGGGCAAGCTCTCGGACATTGACAAAATGAAGATGGAGGAACAGAAAAAAGCTGTCCGCTCGGGCTACGACATGGACATTCTCCCGCCCGACCTTGTGACGTTCAGCAAGGACGCAAAGACCCTGCTGGAGGATTTGCAGAGCCGCAACGAGAGAATGTTTCTTTTAACCTTCCTGATTGTCAACATGGCCCCCACGCGGGAACAGCTTGAAATCGAGATTTTCACAGTTTCGGGTATCACGCAGAAATACAACTGCACAATCCGGCGGCTGGACTTCCAGCAGGAACAGGGCTTTTTATCCTCCCTCCCCCTCGGCTGTAACGCCGTGGAAATCCAGCGGGGCCTGACAACGAGCAGCACCGCGATTTTCATTCCCTTCCTGACTCAAGAGCTCCGCATGGACGGGGAGGCTATCTATTATGGCCTGAACGCACTTTCCCATAACATCATCATGCAAACCGAAAGAAGTTAAAGAACCCCAACGGGCTTTTCCTCGGAGTGCCGGGAAGTGGAAAATCCTTTGCCGCCAAGCGGGAGCTTGTGAATGTATTCCTTGCCACCAATGACAAAATCCTGATTGTAGACCCGATGGGGGAATACTCGCCGCTGGTGCGGCGGCTCGGCGGGCAGGTGGTGGAGATTGCGCCCAACAGCCCGCACCACATCAACCCTATGAGCCTGATTGCCGATTTAGACAGCGGCGAAGAAAACCCAATGGCGCTAAAAGCGGACTTCATTCTCTCGCTGATGGAGCTGATTGTGGGCGGCAAGGACGGGCTACAACCCGTGGAGCGGACAGTCATTGACCGCTGTGTGCGGCTCATGTACCGGGACTATCTGCAAGACCCCGGCGCGGCTAAAATGCCGATACTCCAAGACCTGTATACGCTCCTGTGCAAACAGGCGGAGCCGGAAGCGGCGCGGCTGGCAACCTCGCTGGAAATCTATGTGTCGGGCTCCCTGAACGTATTCAACCATGAAACCGACGTTGACCTGTCAAGCCGCCTTGTCTGCCTCGACCTAAAGAAGCTCGGGGCGGGCCTGCGGACAATCGCCATGCTGATTATGCAGGATTTAGTCAATTCGCAGGTGTCGGCTAACTTTGCACAGGGAACGGCTACATGGTGCTACTTTGACGAGTTCCATCTGCTCTTGAAGGACGAGCTCACGGCCTCCTACTGCGTGACCGTCTGGAAAATGCTACGGAAGAAATTCTGCGTTCCCTCGGCACTCACACAGAACGTCAAAGACCTTTTGGCAAGCAGGGAGATTGAGAACATCTTTGAAAACAGCGACTTTCTTGTTATGCTATCGCAGGCCCAGGGCGACCGGAAGATTTGGCGAAGCAGTTAGGGATCAGCCCTACCCAGTTATCCTTTGTCACCAACAGCAACAGCGGCGAAGGGCTCTTATTCTTCGGAAATGTGATTATCCCATTCTCCGACAGGTTCCCGCAGAATACCGAGATTTACCGTCTCCTGACCACCCGACCGGAGGATTTGAAAGATGAAGCGGCGGGCGTATGACCGGGACACTTCGGGCCAAGTTGGCCCGAAGCCGAAGCAGAAGAAATTTCGGCAGGATAAAGAGCGGCCCCGGCCCTCGGAACGGCTCCGCCGTGAAGGGGAGCCGCCGCCCGGAGACAGCGCCGGGGAGGCCCGGAATGGAGCAGACCCCGGAGAAACAGACAGTGCCGGGCCGCAGACACGGGAAGGAAAAAAGACGGAAAAGGCAAAGGCGCGGGCCGATAAGGCCGGGGAAAAGCTCGGGAAAGCCCGCGCCAAGCTGGACGCACAGAAGCCGCCTAAAGAGCCCGGTATCCCCCGCAGGCTGGCCCGAAGCGCCCGCACCGGGGCATGGATTTACGCCCATAACAAGATACATGAAGTGGAACATGAAAATGTAGGCGTGGAAGGAGCCCACAAATCCGAGCTTGTGGCCGAGACAGGTATCCGCAAGGTGTCCCGGTTTGCTAAAAGGCGGTGGAGTACCCGCCACGCCCGAAGCGTGGTGAAGTGGGAGAAAAAAGAAATCCGGGCCAGTGCGGACTATGCGTTTCACACCGCCGCGCAGGAATACCCGGAGCTATACAGCAATCCCCTGTCCCGCTTCTCGCAGAAGTGGAAACTCAAACGGGAGTACGCCAAGCGGGCGCGGGAGGCGGCGAAGCAGGGCGCAAAGGCGGCGGAGAAAACCGCCGTTACCACGGAAAGACTGGCCCGGCGTGTGGCCCTCTTTGTGAAACGTCACCCGGTCGGCGTCCTGATTGTGCTTGCCGTCCTTCTGGTGGTCATGCTGCTGGTGGGCGCTCTATCCTCCTCCCCGGCATGATTGGGGGCGGGGCCATGAACGCTGTTTTAGGCACTTCCTACGGCTCCGAGGACAGCGACCTGTTAGGGGCCGACGAGGACTACACGGCTTTAGAACGGGCGATTGCGGATGAAATCGCCAATATCGAGAGCACCCATTCCGGCTATGACGAGTACCGCTATCAGGTGGACGAGGTGGGACACAATCCCTATGAGCTGGCCTCCTACCTAACCGCAAAATTCCAGTTCTACACCCGCGCCGAGGTGCAGGGGGAGCTTCAAGCCGTGTTTGACGCGCAGTATAAGCTGACCCTGACCGAGACGGTGGAAATCCGTTACCGCACGGAAACCGATACATGGACGGACGAGGAAGGCAACAGCCATACGGACACCTATGAAGTCCCCTACGAGTATTACATTCTCACTGTCACCCTGAAAACCGTACCCTGCCCGTGGTTATCAACGAGCGGCTGACCGCCGACCAAAAGGAGCTCTATTCGGCTACCATGTGGACGAAGGGCAATAAGCCTATCTGTGGGATAACATCTACACGGGCGGAGATACCGACCCCGGCCCTTCCTACGAGATACCGGGGGAGGCCCTGACCGACCCGGATTTTGCCGCCCTGATTGCCGAGGCGGAAAAGTACCTGGGCTACCCTTATGTGTGGGGCGGGAGCTCCCCGAGCACAAGTTTTGACTGTTCGGGCTTCGTGTGCTGGGTATACACCCATTCCGGCGTTTACAACCTGCCCCGCACCACGCAACCGGGATTTACAACCAATGCGCCATTATTCCAAAGAGCGAAGCCCGGCCCGGAGATCTGATTTTCTTTACCCGCACCTATGACAGTGCCGGGCCTGTCTCCCACGTCGGCATTTATGTGGGCGACAATATGATGATCACTGTGGCGACCCCATCAAATACGCCAGTATCAGCACATCCTACTGGCAGGAACATTTTTACGCCTTCGGGCGGCTCAACTGAAAAAGGAGGTTTTGCATGAGCAGTAAAATTGACAAGGTATGCGCCGAGATTGAGAAGGTCAAGGCGAAAATCAGCGAACAGCAGGCCCGGCTCCGGGAGCTGGAACGCCAGAAAACCGAACTGGAAAACACGGAGATTGTGGAGCTGGTGCGTTCTCTCAACCTGACGCCCGCCGCGCTGGCCGACTTCCTGAAGGAGCAGAAAAAGGCCCCTTCCGCTTCGGGCCAAGTTGGCCCGAAGTCCGGCGAAAGAAAGGAGGAACCCGCTGATGATGAAAACTAAATCCCGTATGGCGGCGGCGCTGGCCGCCGTTTTTCTCTGCCTCCCTGTCTTTACCCTTCCGGCCTACGCGCAGAGTACCGAGCCCACAGAGGAACCGCCCGCACAGGAGGAAACCACCACCGCGAAGCCCTTCACCCCGGAGGGAACCGGCACAGTGGTTGACAACGCCACCGACGAGGACGGAAAAGAGTTTTATACCATTCAGACCCCGGACGAGCACGTTTTCTTTCTGGTCATTGACAAACAGCGCACAAGCGAAAACGTCTATTTCCTCGACGCTGTGACGGAAAAGGATTTGCTCTCCCTCGCGCAAAGTGAGAAGGAGCCCGAGACGGTGGAGCCGGAACCGGAGCCCACACCTGCGCCGCAGGAGCCCGCCGACGAGCAGGAACCCGCCCCCGCCCCGGAGCCCGAAAAGAAAGACAGTCCCATCGGAACAATCCTTCTGGTGCTGGCCGTGGCGGTCATCGGCGGCGGGGCCGGCTGGTACTTCAAGATTTACCGCCCGAAACATCAGGCCCCCGATCTGGACGAGGAAGAAATCGACTTTGAGGAAGAAGGGGACGAGCCGGACGGTGACAGCGACCTTCCGCCGTGGGACGAGGACGAGCCGGAGGAAGGAGACGAACAGGGGAAGGAGGACATGGAATGAATTTACAGACAGCCCCTATGAGCGAATGATGAAGCAGGTTCCCCGGCCCTCCCGGCACGACCCGGAGCCCTGCCCTGCCTGCCGGGAGCGCGGCGGCGATTGCAGGAAGAAGCGGCGCACCCTGATTGTGGAGCCCCGCAGGACTTCGGGCCAAGTTGGCCCGAAGCGGTGATGTGCCGGGAGCTGACCCGTGACGAGAGGAAAACAATCCGGCGGCTGGTTACGGGTATGTGCGCCAACTATGACAGCGAATACGGCTGTCTCCCGCTGGACTGTCCCTGCTATATGCTCGGCAAATGGTGGACGGGGAGCCTGTGCCGCTACTTCCGGGCGGCGGTGCTGCCTCTGGCCCCGGTGCTGGAAACCTCCCTTACGGGGGAGGCAGCGGGGCCGGAAATAAGGCACTGTGCCGTATGCGGGAGGGCCTTTATTCCCGAGGGACGGCAAGCCTACTGTTCCGAAGCCTGCAAGGCCGAGGGCAACCGCCGCCGGAGCCGGGCGCGTATGCGGAAAAAGCGGGAGAAAAACAGGGGGCGGCGTTACGATTAGGCCCTGTAAAACCCCTGTGTTTCCGGGCTTTCCGCACCCGGTTTGAGCGGTCTTAATATCAATCTGCGTCTTGCCCCTGTTTTGTGGGGTAAATCGTAACAAGTAAGGACTTCGGGCCAAGTTGGCCCGAGGCTGGAAAGGAGGAATGATTTGGACGGGTATAAATACTACTCTACACAGCGGCCAGTGGATATATGGACGTTCCCTGAACCGCCCGACAACAAGCCCGTGGAGATTAAAAACTATGACTGTGATTTTCGTATTCCCATACCCGGGGAAGCCTTCCGGGCGTGGGGCGAACTGATTTACGCAAAGCCGTTGACAGACAAGCAGATGGAGGACTACGAACTGAAACCCTCCCGGAAAAATCCCGACCTGAAAAAACGCATGGAGGAACAGACGCAGGCCTTCGGAAAATGGGAGGACAGCCGCCATTTCTCCGAGCGCAAACGGCTGACTTGGTTTTACCCGGATTTTGGTTCCTATGTGCTGAAAGACTTTGTGACCCCGGAACAGCTTGCAGAGCGGTTTGAAATAATGCAGGAATTACAGGCGGAGCGCAGAGAAAAACTTTCGATTGCCGCCCAGCTCCGCAAGGGCTCGAAGCAGGCAAAGGATCATCAGGAACCGCCCGCAAAGAAAAGCAGCCCCGCCCATGAGGAAAGATAGGAGGTATTTCATGCAGGAAAAGGATAACCCTTTGAAGTCGGCGGAGCTCTCCGCTGAACAGAATTACAACATGATTGACGGTGTGCTGAACAACACGCCGCCCGCCCCGGTTCCCCCGGAACTGGAAAAGCCGCTGGATAAGGTAAAGGAACCGCCCCACCACAAGCGGAGCCGGGAGCGGGAGGAACGGTAATGCCCCGCCGCAGGCGAAATATCCCGCTTTATGTGATGGTGTCCCCGGAGGAACTGGAACAGCTCCACGCCCGCATGGACGAGGCAGGCGTCCGCAACATGAGCGCCTTTGTCCGCAAGATGGCCTTAAACGGCTATATCCTCCATGTTGACCTCTCGCCTGTCCGGGAACTGGTTTCCCTGCAACGGCGTTGCTCCAACAATCTGAATCAGGTGGCGATTCACGCCAACACCTATGGCGTGTACCCGGACGAGATTGCCGGGCTTCAACAGGACTACGCCGAGCTGTGGGGGCGCATGAATGACATACTGAAACAGCTATCCGCCATTGTGGAGCTTTAAAGATTCAAATAACGGAGGAAACCAACCTGATTTCCTCCGTTATATTACTGATTATTATGCGTTTTTAAAACACTTAAAGCATGCTACTCGTTTGTGGCAAATTCTTTTTCTTCAATTCACATTCCCATATTCGGATTACAGTCCAACCACGGGACTCAAATAATGCGGTCACTTCCTTATCGTGTTTAATATTACGTTCCCGTTTTTTCTTCCAATAGTCCTCATTATCCTTTGGACGCGTATTTCGACAATCGTGGCCATGCCAAAAACAACCATCTACAAATATAGCTATCTTCTTATTAAGAAAAACAAAATCCGGATGGCCTTTTACTTTATAATTTCGCCTCCAACCTGTAATTCCATTTTCCTGAAACAATGTAATAAGACGCATTTCAGTGGATTTGTTTCCGGCAGAATGCACTTTTTTCATTATGGAGGATCGGGTTTCTTTGTCAAACACATCGGCCATTTATACACCTGCTTCCAAATTAACAAAAGAAGCGTTTGAAAAAGCCGTATAAAAAGCTACTGCGCGCTTTAATTGAGATCGTACTGCTGGGGTGAGTTTTTTAAAATTTTCATTTTGCTCTAATGAAAAGATATATAATGCGTCTGGTTTTCCGTTCAGTTTACATATATGATTAGCTCTTTTTAACCGTGATACAGTATCCTTTTGTGTACGTTCTGATAAAGTTTGCGTCGCATGTAGCCAAACTGCAAATTGAGAAAAATCTATGTCCTCCGTTTCACAACAATTAATGTGATATTTTAATGCATTTGCCACAAATTCCGCCAATTTAACAGGAACAGCATTTCCTATCATCTGCTCTTTATCTGTCTTTGAACCTTGCCATTTATAGCTCGGTGGAAAAGTTTGTATAAGAGCTCTTTCTAAAGTTGTTAAAGCTCGAATATTTTCATTTAGAGGGCAGGGATCGTTTGGGTGTCCCGGATAACCTTGCGGAACGGGTCTATTGACACCTCTCATCGTTGGGGCTGGTTCATCTATCGAGAATATACCACGGCGATTATAGTTGCGTGGGTGTCTGTAATAATATTCAAAATCCAATGCGTCCCCAAAATATTCTCGTAAAGTCGTTTCATGTTTACTTACTTGATTATTAAAATATTCAAGTAAAAAGCCGTCCTTTTGACCTAAAGAGCCAATGCAAAAAAACGTTTTCTCTTTTGAGGTACACCGCAATGACTTGCGTCTAAAATTATTTCGGTTAACCCGTAGCCAGCTTTAACAAATATATTACGTGCGAAAGCATAAGTGTTACTCTTTTGAGCGCGGTCAACATTTTCCATTACAAAATAGCGTGGACGTATTTCCGATATTATTTGAGCGTATGCGCCTGTGAGACTTGCACGCCCTGCTTCAATCCTTTTACCCGCATGAGAAAAATCTTGACATGGAGGTCCGCCAATAATTGTTTCAGGTTTTAACAACTTGATTTTTTCAACGGACTTTTCAACATCAGATAAATCCATACGATAAACAGGGTGTTCAAAATTTTTTTCATAGCAATCAGCGGCTATATCCCAAAATTCAAAAGCTCCTATAATATTAAATCCCGCGTCTTGAAAGCCCATTGACAAGCCTCCGCAACCTGCAAATAAATCAACAATTTTCTTCATAGTTTTCCATCGACCTCTATCCATTAATAAAACTTTGTGATATAATTCATCCAGTGTCTTTTATATTATATTGCATATTAAATCTGACGTCAAGTTTTTGACGTCATTTAATCAAATTAACAAATGAGGAGGATGGGATATGCCGACCGGCCTATATGGAATAGAGCATTCAAATCGTACCACTGACGCACACTGGGGTAAAAACTGCTTTAACTCAAGTTTTCCCGCAGCTATGGCTTGTTACATGCTCGATCATAACATTTCAGCGGTTTACAATAAATTAGAGGAAGTGAATGGTCGATTACAAGTTGTACCCACTGAAATTAGTATTCGAGATTTGTTTAACTGTGGAGCTAGTCCTTTAAATGAATTATACTTTAGCTTTGAAACTGCTTTTACCCCTTATCAACAGTATTCATTTGATACCGTTGATGGTATTGATTTAGTTATTAAAGATATACATGATAACTTTCTTGCTCCTCTTGAGGTTAAACTTACCGTACTGCGACTGCCGCTACAAGTCATCTCCCTGAACATAAATGGGGTTGTGAACTTGTAGTTAGATCGGCAACAACATCATACTGTGCATTAGGCATGTTTGATGCTGTTAAGGAGGAGTCTCGAGCTGTAAGGGAAATTTTTGAAGAATCCTGCGCTTCAATTCAATCATGGGATAACGATTATGAAATGACACACAAGACTCCAATGCTGTCCGAATGTATCAATCAGTTTCAGACAAAATATTTAACTAAGCAAAAACCGCTATTAATGCAAACTATATGGAAAACACAGGGACAATCACCTGTTTTAGCAGATGATGCGTTTGATATAATTGTGTGGAGCGATTATGCGTTTTCGCGGCTTTTTGTTGATAGCGCATTTAAAGTAGAGCGTACAATGAGTAGATATATGCGAGCTTCGGCAAGATTGGCTCGGTGTTTATGGGAATTGAGTAAGTCGGGAAAAATAAGGCTTGCGGATATATACAGACAGATGGCCTTTGGTAATCAGACGGATAAAGAGTTTTCCATACAAGGCCCAAAATGGAGAAAATACGTTACAACCGAGAGAATAGCTCAACCCATTTTACAGAAAGATGTGATTTCTGAAATTATTCAGCCAGGATATATTGAGCATTTAATGCCTGAAAGGCGATTTGATCAAACTTTATATTTTACTGTTAGGCATTAAAGGGAGCCGCACTTCTAACAAAAGTGCGGCTTCTTCTTTAAATAACAAGATATTTCGGGCCAAGTTGGCCCGAAGTATGCCGGGACAAGATTTGCAAAGTCCCGACACCATTGTTGTCCGGCCCCTGAAATGGTAAAATTATAGTAGGATAAAACAAGAAAGGGGCTGTATATATGAGACTGATATTTAAGATTATCGCGTTGCCGTTTCTGCTGGTTCTGTCGCTTTTGGTGGCGGTGCTGATGTTCCTGTTTGATGTGGCCGGGTGGCTTTTGTCTCTGGCCTCCGGGGTGCTGGCCGTGATTGCCGTGGGCCTGTTCGTGCTCCAACATCAGCCTGTCGGCGGCGTGGCGTTTCTCGTCCTGGCTTTCCTGCTCTCGCCCTATGGGCTCCCGGCTATCGCGGAATGTATCATCAGCGCATTGGACGGGCTGAATTATTCCCTCCGGCGGTTCATCACAAGCTGACAGGCGGCGGGACTTCGGGCCAAGTTGGCCCGAAGCAGGAACGGCAAAACGGCGGCTCTGCGGGGCCGCCGTTCTTCATGGAATGGAGGTGAGACATGGCAACTACCCGCCATTTACCCGGCATATCAACGCCGGGGAGACGATAGCGGAGGCAATCAAGGACTGTATTGACTACGGCAAAAATCCCGATAAGACCCGGGGCGGCAAACTTATCTCCGCTTATGAGTGCGACCCGGCCACGGTGGACGCGGAATTTCTGCTTTCCAAGAGCAAGTATAAGGCCATCACGGGCCGGGTGCAGAAGTGGGACGAGGACATTTTATGTTATCAGATACGGCAATCCTTCTTCCCCGGAGAAGTGACCCCGGAAGAAGCAAACCGTATCGGCTACGAGCTCGGAATGAGCTGGACAAAAGGCAACCACGCTTTTATTGTCACAACACACATTGATAAGGCACACGTCCACAACCACATTTACTACAATTCAACGTCTCTTGACTGTACCCGGAAGTTTCGGAACTTCTGGAACAGCTCCTTTGCAATCCGGCGGGTAAGCGACCGGATCTGTCTGGAACACGGGCTTTCGATTGTAAAAAATCCAAAGCCCCGGAGTAAAGGCAAGTTTAAGAATTACGGGGAATGGCTCGGGGACAACAAACCGCCCACCTTTCAGGAGCGGCTGCGGGCGCAGATCGACGCGGCCCTCTTGCAGAAGCCCGCCGATTTTGCCGAGTTTCTCTCGCTGATGAAGGCGGCGAGCTACGAGGTCAAACACGGGCGCGGCGGTGCTCTCTCGTTTCGCTGTCCCGGACAGGAACGGTTTACCCGTTGCCGGGCCTCCACACTCGGGGAGGGCTACGGGCCGGAGGACATACGGGCCGTTATCGAGGGCAGCGCCCCCTTGCCCTCCAGCCGGGCGGCGGAGCCTGTGAAGCCGGGCCGCAGGTTCAACCTGATTATTGATATTCAGAACCGGCTGCAAGGAAAAGGCCCGGCCTATGAGCGGTGGGCGAAGGTATTCAACCTAAAGCAGATGGCGGCGGCTCTGGCTTACTTGCAGGACAACGGCCTGACGGAGTATGAGCAGTTGGAGAAAAAGGCCGGGGAGGCCACGGAGCGGTTTCACGTTCTGGCCGGAAAAATCAAAACAGTGGAGGCCGCGCTTGCCGCCAATGCGGAGCTCAAAGGAGCCACGGTAAACTATGCAAAGACCCGCCCAGTGTTTGAGGCGTACAAGGCTTCACGGTACAGTAAAAAATTCTTTGCGGAGCATGAGGCAGATATTGAGATTTACCGGGCGGCCCGGGCGGCTATGAGTGCCATTCTGGACGGGGCGAAGCTCCCAAAGATGGAGAAGCAGAAGGAGGAAGGCCGCAGGCTGGCGGCTGAAAAAAAGGAGCTGTACGCCGAGTACCGGGCGGTCCGAAAAGATATGCGGGAAGTCACAACGGCAAAAGCAAACATTGATTATCTGCTCGGCCTGACCGGGCAGGAGAAAAACAAGGAACAGGAGCGATAGCGAATGAGACGCAACCAGTCAAGCGGAGCGCCGGAGCTTCGGGCCAAGTTGGCCCGAGGTTCCGCAGGGTTTGGGGCTGGCCCCAACAAGCGGGATTTTCCAGGTTTCGGCGGGAGCCGGAACGTGAAAAATTCGCAAGTGCATAGACACTTGCATCGCTTGCCGTTTAGCAAAAACCCGTTGTGCACTGCTTTTCAAGTTGAATATTGGGAGGATTTTCTGCTTGACTTTGACACCGTGTCGTAGTTTATACTTAAATCACAGGAGGTAGAATATGGAGGAAATGACTATAAGCCAAGTATCCCGAAGTTTGGGAATATCAACAAGAATGCTCCGCTATTACGAAAAAGTAGGATTGATTAGCAGTTCCCGGCGGGAAGGATATTCCTATCGGATATATGATGATAATGCAGTTACTCGGATTAAGCAGATTTTGCTTCTGCGGAAGTTAAGGATACCCGTCCGTCAAATCGAGATTATATTGAATAATACAAATGCGGTTGCGACCGTTGAAATCTTTCGGAAAAATATTGACGAATTAGATGAAGAAATCACCGCTCTTTCAACCATTAGAGATATACTAAATCATTTTGTAGAGGAACTTAGCAAGGCCACAGAATTACCGCTGAAAAATATTATTTCTACTGATGATAACATATTAGCAGCGATTGAGTCCCTTGATTTAATTAGTATAAATTTCAAAGAGGAGCAGTCGGCAGACAAGTTAAAGAAAGCAGATGAACGCCTTTCTAAAATAAATGATGTACGAATTATCTATCTGCCACCAGCTACAATAGCTGCTTCTCATTATATTGGTGATGATCCTGAATCACGTGCAAACTTCCTTATTGACAACTTTGTTAAAGAAAGTGCTTTGAGAAAGATAAAGCCGGATTTGAGACGTTATGGCTTTAATCACCCCAATCCAGTTGATGAAACTGGCTATCATGGTTATGAAGCATGGGTAACGATTCCTGATGATATGGAAGTTCCTGAACCGCTCGAAAAGAAGCAATTTTGTGGTGGTTTATATGCGGCCCATATGATTACTTTTGGTAACTTTAATGAGTGGGACGCATTTCTTGAATGGATAATGAAAAACGATAGATATGAATTTGCGGGCGATTTACAGGATCAGGAGCACATGTGTGGACTAATGGAAGAACATCTGAATTTTTATAGCCACATAGAACAGCCTGATGTGGATTTAGAACAGTTACAGTTAGACCTTTTAATGCCAGTAAAAGAAAAGTATACGGAAAAAAGAAAGGAAACTCCAGAGGAAAAACAATGAAACATTTATTAGAAGATGTAGCATATAGTTTTGTTTGCTCTAAAGATAAGGAATTTATAGTAGCTTTTGACGCTGAAATGAACAAGCTGGGGTATACTTGCAACCAGACAATAGGTGACGGATATTGCTGGGGCGAAAAATGATTATATACACGAAGGCAGGTGTGAAAAGTAAAAATCATACGCCCGGATTTACCTACGGGAGAACGACCTCATACTTCGTATGTATTTTAGTAATGTGGACAAGCAACGACAGGCCATTGAACAGGCCCCCGACTACATTCAACAAGCCTTTACAGGTGACTACGGTGCTTGTAAGCATTGTCACAATATGAAAGAGGACAGCTCATGTAGTCATAGGAAAAGTTATACCATACACGGCAAGAAGTATGAGTTATGTGACGGTTTTGCTTTTTGGTTCTTTTCACCAGACATTACAAGGATACCAGAGTATATTAAGCTGTTTCTTGCCTTTTACCCTGAAAAGGCGAAAAAGTGATAACTAAATACAGCTTCAGGTCATGTTGTCCCGAAGTCCACGAAAGTCCCGTTGCACCAATTTCAAAAAATTGTTGTATTTAGGCATGAAAAAGCGGGGGCTGTCATGCCTCCGCTTTCCTGGCTTCTTTGGCTTTCTGGATTCCTTTAACGGTATCGGTAACGATTACAAGATCAGTTTCATCAACGCCATTGAGAAGCTCGTCGAGCTGGCGGCGCTGTGTGCTTTTATTTGGCACTTTTGATGGAAAGAAAAACTGGTCTACCGACATATCAAAAAAAGTTACAAGCTCATAAAAGACTTGCAGGCTCGGGTGTTGTCCCTCATTCTCGATTGAGACGAGATAGCGCGGGGCAATATCAAGTTCTTTCCCTAAACGCTCCCGGGTGTAGCCCTTGGCCTTTCTGGCCGCTTTAATGGCCTGACCGAAAGCCTTGAAGTCATAGACTTCTGTTGGTTTTCTCATAAATATATCACCCTATTACATTGTATAGCTCCAATTATCAAAAATAAATGAGTACACAACACATATGATTTACCTAATTAACGCCAATTATGCACGTTGATAATGCGAAATATAACCGCCCAACGGCTAATAAAAAAACCGTTGTTTGGCGGTAGGGTATCTATGTGCCTAAACAAAATACAGTAGCCTAACGGCGGTTTTGAAATAACAATCAAAGCCGCCGTTTTCTTTTTCAAAAAATAAGATTACGGGGGACGTGATAAAGTCGCCCTTTTTAGAGGACACGGCGGTACAAGGAGGGTATCGCCGTGAACTTTTACATTCGACATAATCAGTCAAACTTCTACTTCTCAAAAAAAGCCTACCCCTTTATGTCCATAGTTGTGCCCCTCCATTTACCTATACACATCATTTAAAAGGAACTAATAGTGTTTGTTCTTGCGCTCGTTTGGCCTTGTGCTATACGGGCGCTTTTCTTTTGCAACGAACTGGCTTCGGGCCAACTTGGCCCGAGGTTCCAAACAAAGGGGAACTGCCCCGCTGCCGCTCCCCTCCCTCTCCATTTCGGTTCACTCGTCCACCAAAACCGAAATGGAGGTATCACCATGAAGAAAATCAATTTGCGGGATCTGTACCCGTTTTATCATAATGACCTGTTTGTGGAAGTCTCTGACGAAGTGGCGGCGGCTCTGGCCGAAGCCGAACGCATGGAGCGGAATTATATTCGTCGTGTGTACTGGAACAAAGCGTATTTTTCTCTGGACGCCGGAGACGGTATCGAGCACGAAGCTCTTTTTATTGCCCTTTCTCCCTGTGAGCTTTACGAGCGCAAGGTTACGGCGCAGGAGCTCCATGCTGCCCTGAACGCTCTCCCTGATACGCAGGGCCGGAGGGTCTACGCCCATTACATACTCGGAATGAGCAAAACTGAAATTGCAAGAGCCGAGAGAGTCCATGAGAAAACAGTTCGGACTTCGATTGAGCGCGGGCTCCGCAACATGGAAATTTTTTTGAAAAATCGTATCTAAACCAGCCCGATTTTGCCCGTTTATTCTCATGGCTATTGAGAGGGATAACTACCTCGGGCCAAGTTGTCCCGAGGCTTGAAGCTCCCCCGTGCAGCTTGACAATTTCATAAAAAGATACCCGGATACGAAGGGTGCGTATGCTGAGTAACAGGCCCGCCATGACCTCTATTGTCAGAGAATAGAGAGAGCGACAAGGCCCATGCCGCAGGCGGGCCGTGGCTGGTTCCGCCGGATAAAGCAGACAATCCTTGATACTTGCGTTTAGTCATAGTCCGAGCGTTGAAGCGGCCAAAGGCCGTGAGCCGTCGCAGGCATTGAGAACGCCTTGCCATAAGAATGGGGAGAGGTGAAATTCCTATGGGGTGGACAAGCCGCCGCCCGTCCGGGTTATCTGTTGAAGCAAACGATCAGGAGCGCCGGGCCGGATATTCTGTCTGATAACAGCCCAAAACTTCCCGGCCCTGCGCTCCACCTATTTTTGATAGGGAGAATCGAAATGGAAAAAGATTTGACGTTGGATATGATGTTGACCGAGCGGTGGAGCAATAACGCCTGCCGTGGTTACGTCATTTGGGCGATGGAAAACTGTGACTTCAAGCCCGAAGATATTAAACGGGTGGTTCGTGAGCTTCACTGGGTTTTCGATATGAAATCCATTGAAGAAGCGGACGAGCACTATTGCCAGAGCCCCTACTAAACCTTTCTTCTCTGCTCTGACCTCGGACCAACTTGGCCCGAGGTCTTATGAGCAGATGGCAAAGGGCGGCGCGTGAGAACGGGCCGCCTTTTGTCATTTCCTCATAGGACAATCAGGGAATGACATACACATGGAAG
>BBZN01000029.1 GCA_001304855.1 Clostridia bacterium UC5.1-1D2 | reverse complement strand
CGACGCTGAGGAGACTGAGGCTGCTGACGCGAGGAGACTGAGGCTGCTGACGCTGCTGACGCCGATGCTGAAGCTGCTGAGGAGACTGAGGCCGCTCAGAACTAATTCAAAAGAAAATGAAGGCTGCCGGAATCTTACGGCTCCATCCAAAAACCAGGCTCAGAAATCTCTGCCTGGTTTTTTGTCAGTTTTTGACTTTCACAACCGATTTATGCGTTTTTACTTGTGCTTCAAGAAAATTTCCAATATTTTACAACTATTTGGAGATTCCTGTTTCCATTGTATTCATTAACCGAAGGATAATAAATCACATCCATGCGATCCGCGTTCCCCATTTCCTCCATAAACAAATCCCCCTCTGTAAAATCACTCCGTTCATAGGAACGCCCCGTTCATTGACCAGATTCAGGCGCACCACGTTCCTGTTGCGTCCCATAACCTGGGCGCTTCGGATAAGCATACCCTTCTGCGCAAACTGGGGCTTTTCATTGCCCTGGCCATAGGGTTCCAGAAGCTCCAGCTCTTTTATAAAGGCTTCCGTTATGTATTCAAAGGGCATAGCCGCATCGATCCAAATCCTTGGTATAAAGTCATCCCTGGTCAGCTTCCCGGCGGCATTGGCGTTCAGGCGCCTGCCAAACTCCTCCACATCTTCCTCTGCAAGGGAAAATCCGGCAGCCATGGGATGACCTCCAAACTTCAGGAGCAGATCCTTTACCTCCACCAGGGCATGAAACATATGGTATGCCTCTATGGAACGTCCGGATCCCTTCACACAGCCCTCTGCCTTGTAAGAACCATGGCAGGTTTATTATACCGCTCCCTGAGACGCCCGGCCCACTATACCCGCCAAAGATTCATGGCAGTCCGGAAGAAAAACCACCAGCACTAAATCCTTCTGGCAGCGCTCCTCCACCAGAGCCGACGCCTGGTCGATTCCCTCCTGGGTCATGTCCTTTCTCCGGTCGTTGAGCTCCTTCAGCTCCGCAGCCATCCGATCCGCCTCCTCCTCATCCCGGCACAGAAGAAGGGACAGCGCCAGCTTGGCTGTCATAAGACGCCCTCCGGCATTGAGGCAGGGTCCGATTACAAAACCGATATGATAGGCAGTGATACGGTCTGCAGAAAGATTGTTCTTTTCTATGAGCTTGCGGAGGCCGATATTAGATGTCCGGCCCAGGCGTTTCAGCCCTTCCTTCACAATAATCCGGTTCTCATCCTGAAGGCGCATCACGTCTCCCACTGTGGCAATGGCCGCAAACTCCATAAGTTCCAGCCACTCCTCCTCAGGGACTCCGAACGCCTCATAGAGTACCTGGACCAGCTTATATGCCACCAGCCCGCCGCAGATATCCCGAAAGGGGTATCTGCTGTCCTTCCGCTTGGGATTCACAACCGCATCCGCCGGAGGCAGAAGCTCAGCGCCCTTTCCCTTCCTCCGTCTGTATATCATGATGGTCCGTTACGATCACTGTCATGCCCAGTTCCCTGGCCCTGGCGATCTGCCCGATAGCTGCAATACCGTTATCACAGGTAAGAATCGTGTCTGTCCCATCCTCAGCCGCAGCTTCGATAATCAGCTCATTGATTCCATATCCGTCTTTAATGCGGTCCGGAATCTCATAATCAACCCTGGCCCCTATGCGCCTTAAGGCCCGGTAGAGCAGGTAAGTGGAACACACGCCGTCTATGTCATAATCCCCCACGATCCGGATACGTTTCCCCTGTTCAATCTTATTCCGCAAAATGTCCGCAGCCAAATCCATATCCGGCAGCAGATGGGGGTCGTAGAGCTCCTTAAGGGAGCCCTTCAGGTAGCGCCCTATATCCTCCCCGGACTCCAGCCCCCGGTTTCTTATGATCCTTGCCGTCACCGGGCTGATTCCAAATGTTTTTCCAATTCCCTCAAAGTCCGCCTTTTTGGCGTATACCATCCACTTCGCTTCTGTCATAATCTCATCTCGTTTCTAAACACTTTCCCTTACTCCTCAGCTCTTCCCGCAGAGGAAACCATCACTCCCACAGCCATTCCCGCCAGGGCAGGCACAATCCAGCCAAGGCCTGAGCTGTAGCCGGGAAGCCAGGTGGTGGCCTGGGTGAGCGCCGGCACAGTGACCTTGCTCTGCTCCAGGGCATGTACCACACTCACTGCGCCTGTGAAAAAAATTGTACATGGAAACATTGCCGGCCATTTTTCCGTCAGGGGCCCAAGAAAAGCCAGGACAATGAGCATAATTGCCACCGGATAAACGGCCCCCAGCACAGGCACAGACACTGCAAGAATTTTGTTCAGCCCTGCGCTTGATATAACCAGGCTTACGGCAGCAAACACAAAAACCCACAATCTGTATCCGATTACAGGTATAAGAGTCGTAAAGTACTGGCTGCAGCAGCTTAAAAGGCCGATGCAGGTATTTAAGCAGGCGATAAAAAATATTACCCCCAGTATCATTTTCCCGGCGTTCCCAAAAAGATTTCCGGCTACCAATGTGAGAATCCTGGCGCCGTTGGCCCCTTCCTCCAGACCTCTGCCTGCAGGTCCTCCGATATGGGCCAGGGCCCCGTAAACCATTGCCAGCAAAATACCTGCAATAACCCCGGCTTTGACGGTCTCTCTCACCACCGAACCATCCTGTTCCACGCCCTTGGCCCGGATATTGATGGAAATTATGATTCCAAAATTCAGGCTGCTATGGTATCCATGGTCTGGTATCCCTCCAGAAAGCCCTTCACCGCCGCTCCTGATCGGTAAATCTCCGAGGGCGTGCCGTAAGGCCCATGGGCCAGACCAGACAGCCGATAAATATAACCCCTATGAGAATCAGCAGCGCGGGACAAAGAACTTTTCCCAACCTGTCCGTCAGCTTGTCCGGCCGGAAGGCCACCGTCATGGCAATCAGAAAAAATACGGCGGAATAACCAAACTGAGCTGCCGTACCCACTGTAAATCCCGTATTGCCAATTGTATTTCCCATAGAAATCTTCCATTGGGCAAGCACAGGCAGCACCGTCATCTCAAAGGAAGTGCTGGCTGTTCTGGGAATCGCCAGGCAGGGGCCGATGGACAGATAAACCAGCAGGGTAAACACAAAGGCAAAGGCAGGATGCACCTTACCTGCCAGCTTGGGAAGCCCTCCCGACAGAGCCACGGCAGCCACTCCCAGCACAGGCAGTCCCACTGCGCTGATCAGAAACCCTGCCATGGCGTGCCAGGTCAGGGTTCCCGCCTGGCGCCCAGAAAAGGCGGGAAAATCAGATTTCCCGCTCCAAAAAACATAGAAAACAACGTAAAACCGACAAACAGAAGGTTCTGTTTCGATAATTTCTGCCTCATTCTGTCAACCTCTCCCGATACAAAATAAGAGATAAGAGCCCTCTCCACGGCATTTCTTACCTCTTTCTACACTATGAACTATAATACCACAAAATATGTATTCTTTCAACCGGAAGGAATATGAAAAGACGGCTGCCGGCCCTAAAACCGCAAGCCCTGCAGTTGCGGACAGCCCGGTAAGAGGACGCCGCGTTCCCGTCCTCTTACCGGGCTCTCAATCTTTTTATTGTTTCATTCTACACCAACGGAAAATGGCAGAACACCTGCCGCTCTCCCACCAAGGTTCCCTCAGGAACCTTCTGCCTGCAGATCTCCTTTCCGTAAGGGCATCTGGTATGAAACCGGCAGCCGGCGGGCGGATTCACAGGACTGGGGATTTCCCCCGTCAGAAGCTCCGCCTCCTGGCTCCTGAGCCTGGGGTCCGCCTTTGGAATGGCGTTCAGGAGAAACCGGGTGTAGGGATGGAGCGGTTTTTCATAGATTGCCTCCGTATCCCCAACCTCACAGACCATTCCCAAAAACATGACGCACACCCGGTCAGCTATAAATTTCACCACGCTCAAATCGTGGGAAATAAACAGATATGTCAGCTGATACTGTTCCTGTAAATCCTTGAGAAGGTTCAGCACCTGGGACTGGATGGACACGTCCAGGGCAGACACTGGCTCATCGCAGATAATCAACCTGGGGTTCAGAGCAATGGCCCTGGCAATCCCAATTCTCTGCCTCTGTCCCCCTGAAAACTGATGGGGATATCTGCCGATAAACTCCCGGGGAATTCCCACTTCCTCCATGAGAGCCTTCACCTGTGCGTCAATCTCAGCCTGGTCTTTGCCAGGCCATAGGTCACAAGAGGCTCCGATATAATCTCCCTCACATTCATACGGGGATTCAGGGAGGCATAGGGATCCTGGAAAATAATCTGCATCTGCCTGCGTATATCTTTGAATTCCTTGTCCTTCATTCCGGTAATGACCCGCCCCTCATAACGGATGGAACCGGAAATGGCCTCCAAAAGCCTGATAAGGGTACGTCCAAGGGTGCTTTTACCACAGCCCGACTCTCCTACCAACGCCAGCGTTTCCCCTTCATATATCTTCAGGTTAACATTGGAAACCGCATGAACTACATTGCTTCCCTTTCTGCCGTTGGCAAGAGGAAATTCCTTCACCAGGTTCTCAGCCTCCAAAAGCACCTTTTTATCCTTCATGGCCCGTCACCTCCTGCATAGCCCCTTCTCCATCCTGTCCGCCGGCCGGGGTCCCTCTTTTAAAATCTCCGCTGACGGAGCTGTCCGGATCCGCAGGTTGAGAACTGTCTGCGCCTGCAGCGTTAACCCCCTCCTCCGTTTTATCATCCGCCTCCCCCGCTCATAGAGAAAGCATCTCACCTTGTGCCCGCAGCTGGTCTCATACAAATCCGGCTTCTCCTCCATACACCGTCCGCAGGCGTCCCCGCACCGGTTGCTGAAATTACAGCCCCTGGGCAGATGAAGAAGATTGGGCACCACTCCCTCAATGGTATAAAGCCGTTTTTCTCTGCCGTCCAGCCTGGGAATCGACTTAAGAAGGCCCTTCGTATAAGGATGCTGCGTATTACCGAAAAGCTCAAAGGTTTCCGCCTGCTCCATCACCTTGCCCGCATACATTACATACACATAGTCGCACACCTCGCAACTACGCCATATTGTGGGTGATGAGAATGATGGAGGTGCCCTGTTCGTCCCTCAGCCGCTTCATCAGCCGCAGTATCTGCGCCTCAATAGTCACATCCAGCGCAGTAGTAGGCTCGTCGGCAATCATCACCTTGGGCTTGCACACCATAGCCATGCCAATCATAACTCTCTGGCGCAGTCCCCCTGAGAGCTGGTGCGGATAGGAATGATACCGCTTCTCCGGCTCAGGTATTCCTACCTCCCGGAAAATTTCTATCACCCGCCGCCTGGCCTCCTCCTTGGATACCTTCTGATGGAGAAGAATCGCTTCCTGAACCTGCCTCCCTACCTGGTACACCGGATTCAGGGACGTCATAGGTTCCTGGAAAATCATGGAAATCTCATTTCCCCTGATCTTGGCCCGCTCCCCCGGAGACAGATTGGTAATATCCCTGCCGTTCAAGGTGATCGTTCCTCCCACCACCTTGCCCGGATGCCGCAGAAGCCCCATAACCGACATGGCCGTCATGCTCTTGCCACAGCCGGACTCTCCCACCACGCCGATTATCTGCCCCTGGGGAACCTCTATCGTCACATCGTCCACAGCCGGAACCCTTCCTCTGGCAGTAAAAAAGCAGGACTGCAAATGTTCTATATTCAATACATTCTCATTCATTCCGCTACCTCCTACTGTTCCTTCAGATACGGATCAAGCACGTCTCTCAGGCCGTCCCCTAAAAAGTTAAACGCCATCACCACAATCATAATCGCTACGCTGGGCGCAATGGACAGCCATGGCTCAGAAAAAAGATATTTCTTTCCCCTTACAACTGCAAGCCCCCAGCTGGTGGAAGGCGGTTCCAGCCCGGCCCCCAGAAAACTCAGGGAGGATTCAGTGAGAATGGCAGCCGGAATATTCAAGGTGAACAGCACAATCAGGAGGGCAGGCAGTTGGGCAGAATATGCCTGAACATAATCTTCCATTTCTTCACGCCGATGGACCGGGCGGCCTCCACATACTCCGCTTCCTTCAAAGACAAGGTCTGGGCTCTGACTATACGGGCCGTTCCCGCCCAGTTCACAAGAATCAACGCGGCAAAAATGCTCACCATTCCCCCGCCTACGGTGTAGGTTATTACCATAGCCAGCAGAAGGAGGGGAAGGCCAGCATTACATCTGCCAGACGCATAATGGCAAAGTCCACAGCGCCCCGTAAATCCCGCCAGCAGTCCCAGAGCCGTCCCTATAGCCATGGATACGACTGTGGGCACCAGACCCACAAGAAGAGAAATCCTCGCGCCGTATATAATTCTGCTGAGCACGTCCCTGCCAAGTTCATCGGTTCCCAGAATATGGGCTCCCCCGGGCGCCTGAAGCCGGTCCCCCAGCGTCTGGGCATAGGGATTATAGGGGGCAGCCAAAGGCGCGAACACAGCGGCCAGTATAATCAGCCCGATGACCACAGCGGAAAAGGCGGCCAGCTTATTCTGGCGGATCATGGTTTTAATCTGGTCAAGGAGGGTGTCGGACTCTCCTATCTGTGCTTCTATCTCCGGTGAATTTATCGTTATATTCTCATCCATCATTTATGCGCCCTCCCTGATTCTTGGATCTAATACGGAATAAAGCAAATCTGCTATGAGGTTTCCGGCTATGACCAGTATGGTTGTGAAGATAACCGTTCCCTGGAGCAGAGGCATATCCCTGTTCTCAATGGCATTGACCGCCAGGCGGCCGATGCCGGGGATTCCAAAAACGCTCTCCGTCAGCACTGCGCCTGAAAGCATGGAGGACACCTGAAGGGCCATCATGGTCAGAACCGGCAGCATGGCATTTTTCAGCGCGTGGTGCACAATAACCCCCACTCCCTCATTCCCTTGGCCCTGGCAGTACGGATGTAGTCTCCCTGCATGGCCTCCACCAGATTGGAACGGGTCATACGCGCAATGCTGCCCGCCGAATTCCAGCCCAGCACCACGGCAGGCAGCACCATGCTCAAAAGCGTATCGTATCCCGACACGGGAAACCATTTAAGCTTAAAATGCGAACACATACTGAAGCACCAGGGCCGTCATAAACACAGGCATGGAAACCCCCAGCAGCGCGCACCCCATAAACAGACGATCCAGCAGCTTATTCTGCTTCACCGCAGCTACAATCCCCGCAGTAATTCCAATAATCCAGGCCACCGCAGCGGCGCACAGGGACAGCTTCACCGTATTTGGAAACGCCTCCAGTATAATCTTGGTCACATTCCGGTTCAGCCTGTAGGAAGTACCCAGATCACCCTGGAGGGCATTTCCCACATATTTAAAAAACTGCACATACAGAGGCCGGTCGATTCCCATCTCCCGGCTGACCTTGTCAATTACCGCCTGGTTCACATGCTCTCCCAGCATGGTTGTGACCGGATTGCCGGGAATGATCCTCAGCATAATGAAAATAATCAGAATTACGCCAATGAGAACCGGTATGGCCACCACAATTCGTTTCAAGGATTTCTTTAACACGGAAACGTCCCCCTTCTTCTTGTATGTACGCCGGAAATCGCTCCTGCACCTGCCTTTGGGACTGATTTTTGCCAGCCGCACACAAATTCAATCAACGTACGCCTTATAAATCTGTGCACAGCTGGCAAAAATCATCTCGCAAAATCAGGCCCAAAGAGATTCTCAGCGTACATTTGTATTTGGAGCGCTCTCAGAAACCACTTTGCCCGGATATCCCGTTTTGTTCCCTCCCGGGTCCGCAGGCGCCTTTCGGCAATCTTCCTGCCGGCCGTTTAAAAACCGGGACTTTGGAGCAAGGAAATTTCTGAGGGCACTCCATAATGGTTCAAAGGTGCCGCAGAATCTGCGGCACCCCGGTTTTGCCCTTTTTTACAGATGTATTCACACAAAACCTTTTCTTTACTCTGTAATTGAAAGACCGTAAAAATCGTTATCGCTGAGTCCATTCCAGGCAACCTTAAAATTCTGCACCCGTTTGGAAACGGCAAAGAGGTGGAGCCTGGAGAACATGGGAACCCATGCCGCGTCCTCGCCCACAATCTTCTCCTCAAGAGCATTGTACTCCTTCATGCGCTGGTCATTATCCAGAATGGTTCTGGCCTTTGTGACCCGATCCATCACCTCTGTGTCAGGGTAATTGAGAGAACGCATGGTCGTTTTCTCAGAGTTGCCGTAGAACGTATAAATAAAGTTGTCGGGGTCATTATAATCCGCCGTCCAGGTAGAAATAAAGGAACCCAGCTCACCGGACTTCTTGTCTCCAGCCATGTGGACTCATCGTAATTCTTAATCTGAGCGTCGATTCCCACCTGGGCCAGCTGTTCCTTGATAATCTCCAGAGCCATATTCATGGTGTCCGAAGCCGACATATCCGCCGCAATCTCCATGGTAAATCCATCTGCATATCCCGCCTCTGCAAGAAGAGCCTTAGCTCCCTCAGGGTCATATGTAATCCCGGGCATATTCGGATTGAATCCGATTAAACCGTGGGGGAATATGCCGTTTTCCAACTGGCCCTTTCCTCCCCACAGTGTATCCAGTATGGTCTGACGGTCGATTGCCATCTGAACGGCCTTTCTGACCTGAAGGTTATCAAAGGCTCCAGCTTCTGATTCATGGTAAAATAAGTAGTTCCCAGACGGGGACCGCTCACAATCTGATCCGGATAGGTCTCCTCAAAACGGCTGATCTGGTCTGTCACATAATCCATATCCAGAAGATCCAGCTGGCCGCTCTCAAACATCATAGTCTGGGTTTCCGTGTCAGGCACAATCTTGATCACGACGCCCGGCAATGCGCTTGCCCCCTGGAAATAGTCGTCATTTCTCACCAGCACCAGCTGGTCATTGTAAGTCCAGCTTGCAAATTTAAAAGGACCGGTTCCTACTGTAAGAGCCGGATCCAGGCCAAACTGATCCCCGGCCGACTCTGTGGCTTTCTCACTGTAGATGGATACGGCCGGTGTGGAGATACAGGCCAGAAAACCGGAGTAAGGCTCGCTCAGAGTAAGCTTGAAGGTATAATCATCCAGAATCTCAAAGCCCTCCAGCTCTGTTGCAGTGCCGTCGAACAATTCCGCCGACCCCTTAATCTGATCCAGGAACTCGGAGTTAGTGCCTCCGGTTACTGTCAGCATACGCTCAAAGGTATATTTCACGTCACTGGCCTTCAGCTCCTCGCCGTTGTGGAATTTAACGCCCTTTTTCAGATAGAAGGTATATTCCAGCCCGTCAGGACTTACCTCCCACTTCTCCGCCAGGGATGGCTCAATGGATGAGGAACCGTCATCTGCAACCTTGATCTCACAGAGGCTGTCATAAATATTAATAGGAAGCTGGTAATCCTTGGAAGTTTTTTGAATATCTGCAGTTTGTATATCCGCATTCAGGGCTACGGTCAGGAATCCGGTGGTATCCACGCTTGTATCCCCTGCAGCGCCTCCCCCGTTTCAGCCTGGCTGCTCTTGACATTTCCCTGGTCTGCAGCGCTGCCTGTATCCTGGCCTTTTCCTGCGCAGCCCGTGGCTGCCAAGACGGCCGCCGTCATCAGGCCAGAACCATACATGATTTTCTTTTCATAAGTTCTCCTCCTTTTTTATTCGGCCTTATACACAAAAAGGCGCAGTAAATCAATCCTCTGCGCCCATGCATCCTTATCCGAAAATATTTACTTATGGTTGTAATAATACCACAGCTGATTTTCCTTTTCAACTCTTTTTTCCCTGAAACAGCCTGTATACAGGCATTTCTTCTTAAGCAGCTAAAGTTCTTCTTTCGCCGGGGCCAAAGGTTTCTCAGGTCAGGCCCGGGAGTTCTTCTCTTCCCGTAATTCCAGAAATTCCCAGTTCTCATTTCTCTGGGCAGGATTCTGTCTGTAACCTATCGCAATGTAACAGTTTTCTGCAAAACTTTTCTTAAAATATCTTGACATTTCTTCTTCTTTTAGATATAATAGCTCTTGCGCTGTTGGAAATATTCAATCAGCACATGTGCATGTAGCTCAGCTGGATAGAGCACTTGGCTACGGACCAAGGTGTCGGGAGTTCAAATCTTCTCATGCACGTATAGGGAACCCTGTAAGCATAAGCTTGCGGGGTTTTTTGTTATTCTGATATATCCATGCCCTTTTGCAAGCCCTGATGCACCGCAGGCTCTATCTAGGAGATTGGGGCCAAATATACCGTATGGCGGGGCGCACAGAGGCTGGAACGCATCATCTCTCCCAAAAATTTCTAATCGATAAACAGTTCAATGCCTGCAAACATATCGTGCAGCTTATGTTCATCAAACGGGAGGTATTCTGCAATGGTAAAACCAACAACATCGGCGTTTTCAGTAATACATTTTAAGATGTCCGAAAGCTCCTCCATGGTCATTTTCCCGCCGCCGCTGCCGTCCCCAACCAGCATTTCATTTGCAAAGTAAGTAGAGTGAAACCGCGCTGCATCCAGCACGTCAATATCAAGATGGACCAGTATGTGGTCAAAATTACCCATAAAGTCTTTGATTTCACCTTCCGGTAAAAACGCCTCTGTCTGCACACTGTAATTCACTTTCCTGTCCTTCAAAAACTTCTCCTGATAATCATGCAGTCCCTGTAAACCCACATATAAAATTTCCTCCGGCCTGAATTTTCTGTTCTTCATAAGGCCGGAAAGAGAATCATCCCATAGCCCATAAGCGCACCCAATACCATCGCATGTGCATTGGGATAACCATCCGCCGCCGCAGACACATCCGGATGCGCATCAATCCAGATGATTCCAAGGTTATCATAAATTCCATGCAGATAATCAAAGGGCGCCTGCGAAACCATGCAATTTCCACCGATCGTAATAATTCTATCCGGTTTAGCTTTTTCAAGTACTTCCGCTGCCTGTCTGATACCGGCTACCACCTCCTCTTTCGCATAAATTCCGTCCGTCACTCCCCGCTCCTTCCCATCAGGCGGAGCAATCTCCACTTTCAGCAAAGGCTGCTTCTCATTTGCCGGGAGAATATGGGAAAGCAAATTCGCGCCAAAATAGTATGTCTCCAAACCTCCGCTTAAAAAATCGGGATACAGTAATCTGATTGTTTTCATCCTTTAGACTCCTTCTGAAATTCAATATTATTGAGTGAATATCCTTCAGCTAAGCATACCAGGAATTCACCTGCAAAACAGCGGAAATCAAAGTTTATCCGTATTACAGCTATGCCCCGTTGCAGCACAGCAGCGCCCGGCCTGAATTTCAGCCCGCTGACCTGCAGTGCGGGGCGTGCAGGCGGCGCAATTGAATGTTTAAACATATTTTAGGGATTATAAAGAATCATATGGAGAACTGCCGTTCCGCCGCCTGTATTTTTATAGGAATGAAGGGTATCGGCCTTAAATCGTATGCTCTCCCCTTCACTAACCATAAACCGTTGGCCGCCGGTATTGATTTCAATACACCCTGCGAATATTGTAATAAACTCAGTTGTCCCCTTTAAGTGAGGCTCTGATTCCCAATAACTCCCCTCCTCCAGTTCCAGATAATAAACTGCAAATCTGCGGTTTTCATCATCGGGAAAAACAGAATAGTTTCTGACCCTTCCCCCATCTTCAAGCAGGGGCTGTAATTCTGATGTTTTCACAATCTCATAAGGGCTTTTTGGCCTTACCGTCAAAGCGTCAAAGGGCACTTTCATGCCATTTGACAATTTCCAAAGTGTGGATATGGTAGGATTTCCCTCTCCCCGTTCTATCTGCGCAAGCATACTCTTACTGACGCCGCTTAACTTTGACAGCTCGTCCATACTAAGCTTATTTTCCTCTCGCAGCCTGCGAATGTTTTTGGCGACAATCAAATTCATGGAATTCATAAAATTTGCTCCCCTCTATTGACAATATATAGAACGTATTGTATTATTATATCGTAATTATGCGATATAATATTCTTTTTATATCATTATATAATTTTATCTTACTCTTGTAAAGAGGGGAGTGAACAGAAATGATACTCGATCAATAAAAGATTGCAGCCGGCAGCTCATATGATTTTAATTAAAACACGCCGTCTTTGCGGCGTAAAGGAGGTAGAAATTGTTTCGTTTATCCGATTTTCTTATTTACTGCTTTATTACGGCCTATACGCGGGAGCCAACAATTTATTGTCTATGAGCAACGCAATACGCCTTGGCTTTTGCCGCAGTTTCCGTTTTAACCTGGGAATCCTGGCCGGTTTTTCCATTGTCATGACAGTCTGCTCGATTTTCAGCACCACACTGTTTGCCGTCCTTCCCAAGGTGAAGCTTCTCATGCAGATTTTCGGGGCTGTCTATATGCTTTATCTTGCATGGAAGGTGTGGAAAAGCTCCCTTAATCCCAGTGCCGACAGCAGCAAAGGGGCCGGATTTCTCCCAGGCATGGCGCTGCAGTTTGCCAACCCGAAAATCTACATCTATGGGATTACAGCCATGACCCTTTATATCCTGCCTGTTTACCACTCCGTCGGAGCGATTGCCGGCTTCACCGTTCTTCTGGCTCTCATAGGCGCATCCGGCTCTTTTGTGTGGGCGCTCTTTGGCTCGGCTTTCTGCAGATATCTATCCGGACATACAAAGTCGTGAATCTTGTTATGGCGCTTCTGCTTGTCTATTGCGCTGTTGCATTATTTCTATAAGAGAATTTATTCCTGCCGGTTGACAGAAAGCACTTTTCAGACGCGCCCTAAGAAGCAGCCTTCCTCGTGGGAATCGATCACACCGATAGCCTGCATATAGGCATAAATAATAGTGGTGCCAACAAATTTCATGCCCCGCCTTTTCAAATCCTTCGACACAGCATCGGAAAGTTCCGTATGAGCCAGGCCCTTTTCATAAATCACCTTTCCCTCTGTCCAGTGCCATATGTACTCCGAAAAGCTATGAAACTCCTGCTGGATTTCACGGAATATAGCCGCATTTGTTACGGCAGCGCGTATTTTTAGTTTGTTGCGGATAATCCCCGGATTTCCCATGAGCCTTTCTATATCTGCATCGTCATAGACGCAGACTTTCTCCAGCTCAAAACCGTCGAATGCCGCTCTAAAAGCCTCCCGCTTATTTAATACGCACTCCCATGAAAGGCCGGCCTGAAAACACTCCAGAATCAGCATTTCAAACAGCTTCCGGTCATCATATACGGGAACTCCCCATTCTTCATCATGATACCGGATGTATTTTTCATTTAGGGGATTCGCCCACCAACACCTTTGTTTCCCGTCAGTCCATTCCATATTTAAGCCTCTCCTTCTAAAGCGCTGTCCCTTTTGCAGGGACAAACAACCCGTTCATATCAACGCCCTCCAGAGTGAGCAGTTTGATTTTCTTTTCCAGACCGCCTGCATATCCGGTCAGACTTCCATTGGCTCCCACCACACGGTGACAGGAATAATAATGGAAATGGGATTATGTCCTACGGCACCGCCCACAGCCTGGGCAGACATTCTAGGCAGTCCGCGGCCTGCAGCTATCTTTTGGGATATCTGGCCATAAGTTATTACTTCCCCATATGGAATATCACATAGAACGTTCCATACAGCCTTGCGAAATTCACTTCCATCAGGAGCCAGCTCCAGCTCTCCGATTTCCGGCTTTTCCCCTTTAAAATAACGGTCAAGCCAGTCTTTTGTCTGATTTAAAACGTCTGAATCGTTTTTCTGCTCCATTTCTTCCTGAAACGAGCCCAGAAAATACTTTTGTCCCTCCATCCAAAGGCCTGTAAGGGCGCCTTCTTTTGCGGCAAGTAAAAGCCTGCCCACAGGAGAAGCATACCACATGACATCCAGCATAATCTTTTATCCCCTTTTCTATTCATGTCCTCAATAACGCTGTCCCGGATCAGCGCGCCTTACGTCCGTCAGACTGCTTATCTTCTGCTTAAAAGCTTCAAAGAGCGCACAGCCAGTTTCTTTCCTGGCAAGGGCTCCCTGTTAATACGATTATACCGCATTTATTCTTCAAAGTCCCGCCATATTCGGACATTATTTTTGAAACCAGGATTTCTTATGCCGGATTCCAGTCCCTGCTTTATAATCTCCCCGGAGTGTTCCTGGTCCAGAGTCCGGCTATGCCGCCCCCTGGAGGGATCGCCGAATCCCATACAGCCCATGCAGATCCGGGATACATTTAAGTCAGAATTCCCGAGTTTCGTATAGTTCATACCCCTCCTTTCCGGCTTTCATGAAAGCCCCTTCTCCGGTTCAAATGCTTTCTTTGGATAGTCTGCGGCCTTTGTCGCCTATTCTGTTTCTTGCCGCCTTTGCCCCATCCCGCAGTGGTCAGCCATTCTGTTACCCTAGCCCCGGCGCCGGCCGCAGTCCCGCCGCTGGTTTCAAAGCCGTCCAGGATTTGTGCCCCCCAAGCGCTCTTCCCCACACTGGAGAGGCTTCTTCCAAACACGCCGCTGCCGTTGGTACAAAAAGGGAATCAGAGTCTTTCCGTTAAAATCATAGGACTCCAGAAAGGTAAGCGCCTCCATGGGCGCGTCGCTCCGCCGGTTGGGGTATCCTACGAAAATCACATCGTAATCCTCCCAGTTTTCCACCTGTCCGTCTAATTCCGGCCTGGCGTTTGCCTTCTGTTCCTCCTGAGCCTGAGCCAGCAGCGCATCGTAATCCTCCGTATATGGCGTTGCCGTGGTAATCTTATACAAATCCCCGCCTGTCTGTTCCTGAATCAGTTCTGCCAGCGCCTCAGTGTTGCCTGACCAGGAAAAACAGGCAATCAGGCGCGTTTTTCTTCTCCGGCCATATAAGCGAAGCACTCCCTCCAGCCTGTGTCTCCGTCCCGGGCGTCTCTGCAGAAGGTTCCTGCGCCTGCTCCCCGGCGTCTGCTCCTCTGCTGTCTGGGCCTCCCTGGTCCGGGAAGCAGATCCGGCTGTCTGGGCCGTGGTATTTCCCGAACAGGCCCCCAGCCCCAGAATAAGGCTCCTGCTATCATTACATGAAAAATGTCTTTCGCATCGTCCTTCTCCTCATCTACAATAATTTTTTACAGTACACGGGGTTCCGCATGCTACCACGCAATCCGGGACTGACTCCCTACCGACGCTCCCCGCGCCGATAACCGCATGGTTTCCAATGGTTACGCCCGGCAGGATAATGGCCCCGCCGCCAATCCACACGTATTCCCCGATTATAACAGGAAACGCATATGTCTTAATGGCGGTCTTGCCGTCTCCCAAATCCCAGAAACGGTCTGCCGCATCCTTGTAGTCCATCGCTGTATAGATCTTCACATCCGGCCCGTGTCCATAAAGCTGCAGTTCATATTAATCAGGCAGTTATCTCCGATAAAAATGTTGTTCCCGAATCCGCCCACCAGCTTTCCATAGGCTTGTGGCCGCTCTTTTCTCTTTCCTATTCTGCATATTCTGTCAGTACGCTAAGCGACCGTAACGGGCCACGGCAGAATCCTCGATCTTTTTGGCTGGCTGTTATCCGGCCCTTCATTGGGGAATAAAATTTAAGTATTGGCTCTATGGGGCAGCAGCGGCAATTGCTGTGACTGTTCTTCGTCCTCTGGGGAGAAGCGCTATCCAACACCCCATTCATTTTTGATGTATTTGCCAGTACACATGAAAATTTTAGCAGCAATGCCTTTATACAGGTTTTTAATATATTTTCATTGAATGTTAAAATACTGATTTGAATCTTCTGGCGCCTGTTTGCGATATGTTTCGGAATATTCGCGAATCGTAGCGCAGACAGTGATTTTGTAAGATTCAAACAGCTTTGCCCTGCCTTCTTTCTGGCTCATGCGGTGCTGCACCACATTCCGCCAGCGTTCCACAGCCCCTTCATCTGTCCAGACATTCATGGACAAGAGCTTGCCCTCTTCATTCAGGCTGGTGAACCGCTCTGCACTGATAAAACCTTCAAACTCAACAAGCAGCGGCTTCAGCATAGTCGCTAAATCCAAATATTTCTGCATTCCTTCTTTTGTAGGCTTTACCTCAAACAATACAACTATCTTTGCCATTGTTATTTCCTCCTGCTTTTATATTAGTTTTCCCGGACGTCAATATTCAGAAAATCACCGGTTAAGCGGCGGTGACAAAAGTGTATGCATTTTCTATAATGATATCTCATGTCCATTTTCATAAATTTTTCCCCCTTGGCTGAGAAACAGTTCCGCAGGTTTGTCCAGCGAAGAAAATTGCATAGGCGAAAGAACTGCCCCATAGCTTCCGGCATTGGTAATAATCAGCAGATCTCCCGGCTTTAATATTGGCAGAATAATGTTCTCCGCGATAACATCGGCGGCGGTGCAAAGATTTCCCACTAATGTGACCGTTTCCGTCTTTTTTGATGCCGATGGAAAAGTCAAAACTTCAAAGGCATCCAAAGCGGTAAATAACGGTTCGCTGCCAGCCGGAAAATCCCCTTCTGCATATTTAGCAATCAGCCGAGCCATTGAAGGGCGGAGAAAGCCGTTCAGCGTATTGGCCAGAATCACATATGTATTGCCATAAGAAGTTTTCTTATCCAATACCTGTGTCACATAGAAACCGGCCTTTCCGACAGCGTATCGGCCAACTTCAATCAACACCTTTGTGTGCGGAAATTTTGTACGAAACTCCTGCAGCATTTTTTGCACCTTTTTCCCCCAGCCAAACTGTATCCAGAGGGACATCTTGCCGGGAATACCCGATTCCTATACCTGAACCCATATTCAAAAATTCCAACGGATGTCCAAGAGCCCTTTGGAAGGTTTCCGCCAGTAAAAATACTTTATGGTAATAGCGGGCCAATGTCTCTTTGTTAAGTTCCTGACTGCGCAAATGCACATGGATACCGGTAATTTTGGTGTTCGGATAGGCCTGCCAAACCGAAATAGCATCCAATGCCTGTTTCTCATCAATTCCAAATTTGGACGGAGTACCGCGGCTGTCGTCAAAGGTGAAATTTGGATTGATTCTCACGCCGATGGATACTGTCAGCCCCAGTTCTCCCGCGATTTGATCAATCCTCTCCACTTCATTCAAACTATCCGCAATCAGAATTGCACTGTGAATGGAGTTTCGTATATCCCGCTCGGTTTTACCTGGAGCGGAATAATAAATATCAGATTGTTTCAATCCGTTCTCCACACCCATTTTCACTTCCTTTAAGCTGGCCGCGTCTAAGCCAAAGCCCTTTGACAGAACACATTGCACCACATTCGCATTGTGGTTTGATTTAATGGAATACAAAAATTGAATACCTTTAAAATCCCGGAGCAGCGGGATGCGGATTCCACGATGCTATTTCCATCATATAGATAGAAGCTTGCATACCTTTGGGCTAATTCCCGCAGTTGAGTCTCGTTCAGCATATATTATCCTCCTATGTTCCAAATTGCATCCCGGCTTACCCCATCAGGCAGCAGGGCGCTTCTTCTGCACACATTCCCATGACAGACCAATTCCATCCTTCCATTGTCGAGCTTTTTTTCAATCCCTCCAGCGCAGCCTGTCAAACTTCCGTTTGTTCCAACAACCCGATGGCAGGGAACAATGGCTGAAATTTCGTTGTATCCTACCGCCTGGGCCGACATATGTTCTATCCCGCGTCCGGCGGCAATCTGTTTGGCAATCTCTCCATACGTGGTCGTTTCACCCTAAGGAATTTGCTTCAAAATATTCCATACAGAAAGTTGAAATGGGGAGCCTATCATATAGATGGGCGGCATGAAATCCGGCTTTGTCCCGGAAAAGTAAAGATCCGGCCAATATTTCACTTCCCCCAAAAACCGGTATTTCTTTTTCCTCATGCGTTCCATAGATTCATCACGGCATAACTCCTCCAAGGCCGCCACTGTTCTGATAGTTCCAGCATTTCCTTTTGAGAATATTCCGGCAAAGCGCGCCTGACTCCAATATCCGTCTCCAGAAAGGCATCCGGCCAGCCCATTGTACGCATGGCGATATATTGCGCCGTCCAACTCCCGATGCCCTTAAGAGTGCGCAGCTTCATCATTTCTCGTTCCGGATCGGCGCTTTGATCCAAAATAATCTCGCCCTGCATCAACGCTTTGGCAAGAGCCGAGATGCAAGAGGAGCGGGCCGCAATGACGCCCAACATGCCAAGGCGTTCCTGAATTGCGTCTCCCACGCCGGCAATATCCTCCATTGTGGGGAAAGTATGCGTAAGTCCCTCCACACCAGTGTTAACAGGTTGGCCAAGGCTTTCCACCATTCGGCCGGCCAGGGTCCCGGCGGCTTTGACTGCAATCTGCTGCCCTAAAATTGCCCGCACCGCCATTTCAAACGGATCGAAACAGCCCGGCAGACGCATTCCCGGAACACATAGACCAGGGCGCAGGTCGTTCATACTTTGCAGTGTTTCGTCAATTACTTCAGGGTCGCAGTAGAGATCAAAAAGATTTCGTACTCGTGCCAGCACTTGAGATAGAACGGGAACCAACGTATCGCTGATGGTCACATCCAGCCGGCTTTTCTCCGGCCGATGTGCAGCCTGAATCCAGCCAAAATGAGGTGTGCCCCCCTTGTCCAAGAGGCGAACGGTGCGAAAATACTCGTCCTTCTCCACACGCTCCACTCCGGGAATGGCTCTGGCTGCCAGAAATCGGAGTATCTCTGTCCACCGATAGGGCGGGCGATAGCCCAAACCTACCGTAATCTGCCCGGCGTAGTTTCTTCCGTCCGCTGCCTTTTTCCGTAAGTCCGTTGGCGAGAGATGGTATTCTGTCTGAAAAAGAGCATTCATCCGCCGCAGACTTCCAAATCCCGCAGCCATGGCTACATCCAGAACAGATAAGTTTGTATCTGTCAGCAAATTTTTAGCCAGCAAAAGACGGCAGGTTTGTAAATACCGTACCGGTGTGACCTGATATTCCTCCAAAAAACTCGCCGAAGATGCCGTCCTGTGCACCCCAGTCTGCTTGCCAAATCCTCCAAACTTTGTTTACTCCCGCAATTTTCCTCCAACAGTCTGGCTGCTCTGCGTGCTAAAGCCGTGGATGCGTCCACCGGAGAGTTTCCGGGAGCCAACTCTGGTCTGCATAAAAGGCAAGGGCGGTATCCTGCCTGTTCCGCTGCCGCCGCCGAAGTAAAAAACGTACAACTCGACCGTTTCGCCTGTCTTGCCCAACAGATAGGGCGGCAGTAAACGCCGGTAGAGGAAATTCCTACAAAAAACCTGCCATCGAACCGGGCATCTTTTGCTTTAAATGCCTCATACAAGGCGCTGTCTTGCTCTGTCATGTTGTCCACCTCCTTCTTTAGTATAATGCAGATGCTCTATTTAATCACGCCGTTTTCGGACATGATTTTCAAATGTTTTCATGGCCCCATTCACTCTTTTAATTTCTGAAAGCGGATTACAGCGGAGTAAGCGTCATTTCGTATCATCAGTTCCTTGTGTGAACCAATTCGTTTTAAATCCATCAGGTATATTGCAGATATCTGCATAAATTTCAGCCAATTCCATCGCCTTAATCACTTCTTCCCTTGTGGCGTCCAGGCGTCCGCACCGAATATTTTCCGCAATGCTGCCCACAAAAAGAAATATGTCTTGCTGGACAACGCCAATGTTTTTATGCCGGGATTCTTCCGTTACTTCCCTTACACCATAGCCGCCCAAACTATATTCCACGCATTTTGCGGAAGCAATCGAATTTTACCCGGCGGACCCATAAAAAATATGTCGCTGCGTTTGCTGATAATAAACAACTGGCGGCATATCTTTTCTCTGATCGAAACACAAGGCATAAAGCCGTATTGAGGTTATTAGAAAATTTAATAGAGTATAAAAAATGGAAACCGTAGCGCGAATTCAAAAGGTTTTAAGGTGTATTGAACAGCGCTGCGGTAAAGATTTGTCTTTAGATGAATTGGCAAAAAACGTAAATGTCAGCAAATCGGAATGCCTGCGGCGTTTTAAGCTGACCATGCAGACCACATCTTATAAGTTTCTGATGGAATACCGGCTGCAACAGGCAGCTTTTCTTTTACGAGACACAGATCTGTCCGTTGATATTATCGCCGATGGGGTTGGATAAATCCTTTAAGGAGAAAAAGTCAAAAACCATGAAGCCGTCAAGACGACCTCATGGTTTTCATTGCCTGTGCGCCTATTTTTTATATTTCCTGCTTAATCATCTGAATGAACAAAGACGCGGCCGGACTGAATATCCGGTTCTTTTTCCATAAAAAAACGGTTCTGGTAGTATGCTCCGGTGTAATTGGGACAAAGGCAACCTCCGGCCGGCTTTGCTATCTCCACGATAAACGGGAACTGCAATACTACAAATTATTCTGATATATTTTCAAGAATTAAAATATCGTGCTTATCCTTATCTCTTAAATCATAGCCTGAATGAAAGATTTTTTGCCCCTTTACAGATATACATGGAATTGTCTTTCCTTCAAAAACAGCGTTACCAAAAAGGTCTTTTTCAAACTCATACCAACCACCTTCTAAATCCGCTTGTTTTGCAGTTCCGTCCGTATTTAAGACAAATGGGTGTATATCTAAATAGCCGTATTTTTCGCTATATAACTCTATTCTTACAGGTTTCCAGTCAGTATCTACTTCGTATCCATACTCTAAAAGCAGATTTAACAATTTTTCTGTATGTCGGGAATCAAAATCTATATCAATATCCCTATGATCTCTTGTTTGTTTTCCTGCCAATATATCAACGCCCCAACCACCATCAATCCAATATGTTATGCCTGCATTTTCCAATAGATTGATGGCAGCCATTAAATCTTCTTTTGTTGTAATTTCTTTTCTGCCCATGCGATTTCTCCCTTACGAATTCCGATTTGCCGCTCTCTACTTTTTCTTTCCCCGTTGTGAGACATAACTTTTCGCCAATTCGGATTTCTGGACAATCCGGGACGGCCATTGTTTTTCTTCTCCTGTCAACTTACCGTAGCGCAGCTTCGTCTGCTTGCAGAATACCATCAGCAGTTGTTCCGCCCGGCTGCCCTTGAAGCTCGCCACTTCCTCCAAATCCCGCTTGAATTCGTCCACAATGGTATTCTCCGGGGCGCTGTCGCTCCTGCCCTTGTGGGCTTGCCGTATGTCCTCCATGATAGCGTCTATGGCGTGATGTACCCGGCTGCTGAAATAGCCGCCCTCCCGCACATGGGCGGCTTGCAGGACACCGGCGGTCTTGTCGTGCTCTCCCGGCTGGTACTTCTCCACGATTTCAGCCCTTGCCACGTCTACCCATGCGTTCAAGTTCTGTATCTGTGTGGCGGCGATACCCTCTACATAAATCTGTATATCAGCCAACAGCTTCATAAAATTCGGGTGTGCCGTCAGTTCACAAAGCAGGGGGGTATCAATTCTCCCGCTTTTCAGCAGGTCTATCATCTCGTCACTCAAACACAGGTCTGCAAGATCGGCGCTTGGGTGACTTTTTGTTTCGGTCAGCCCTAACAAATAATCGGCGTTCACGCCGTAAAACTGCGCCAGCTTGATAAGAGCATAGTGGCTGATGTCCTTGTGCTCATCCGCTTCATAACTGCCCGGCGCAAACTTGGAAAGGTGGGTTTGCTCCGCAAGCTGTTCCAGCGTCAGGCTATGCTCCACACGCAAGTCTTTCAAGCGTTCTTGTATTGTTAAAGCTATGCCATTCCCCTCCTTGTGTACTTTATAAGCAGGAAGTTATAACTGATTAAAATAGGCTTTCAACTCTGCTTTGCAGGTATCTTCAAGCTGCTTAATTTCAACACCACGGACAGCCGCTTCCAAATGGTAAAGAATAACAACACAAGTGTTTGGATATTGAGCTTTGAGCCGAAAAACAGCTTGCTTGCTACCAATTTCAGTTAATTCTTCGGCTGAATGAATACCGACTGAATGAAGTTTCTTTTCCATTGTTTTACCTAACCCTAAATCTGTAACTGGCCCCATACCTTTCTCCTTTTCGTTTGCCTATTTTAATTGTTAAATTCCGATTAAAGAAAATCGAAAACTTTTTATTCTGTATGTATATATTCTACCACAATTCCGAGAGCGTAGAAATAGTGCGTTTTCCAGCGAGATTTTCACCTAAAATGAAATTTTAAATTCCACGCTCTTATTCTCCGGTGGAATTTACTCTCGCACAGTTGATATTTACTCTTTCATATATTAGTGATACGGTTATGTCTCCTTCTGACAGCAGTAGGAGGAGATTTTATGAGCAAATATATTCCCGGTAACCAGAAACATCTTACCCTTGATGACCGTATCTACATTGAAAACTCTCTGAATAAAGGATGTACTTTCAAGGTCATTGCCAAATGCCTGTGGGAAGATTCTCGTCTGCAGTATCAAATGCGCTTCCTGCCCCACCTGTAACCAGACCTGCCACGATTTTGAGCGGGAACGCTGCACCAGACTTGATAAAGCTCCTTATGTCTGCAATGGATGTGACACGAAAATCAACCTCTGTACCATCGCGCACAAATATAAATATGATGCCCGGTTTGCACACAGGAAATACCGTGAGAAACTCAGCGGTTCCCGTACTGGAATTAACATGACAAAACGTGAACTGCATCAAAAGGACAGGATCATTACCCCTTTAATTGAGCAGGGGCAGTCACCCTATCAGATCGCCACGAATCATCCGGAACTGGATATGTCTGTCCGTACCATGTACACCTATCTTGACAACGGATTATTCACAGCCAGGAACATTGACCTTAAACGCAAGCCTAAGTTCAAACCACGCAGATGTCATAAAACGCAGATTACTGACCGGTCTGTTTTTTCAGGTCGGACCTATGCGGATTTTCAGTCATTGAACCCTGACGTTCATGTGGAAATGGACACCGTCCATTCTTCGCGGGAATCCAAGAAGACACGGTTGACCTTCTTTTTCCCGAAAGGAAAACTCTTCCTGGCATTCCTGATGAACCGCTGTACAGAGGGCGCTGTACGCCTTGTTTTCGACCATCTGGAAAAACGTCTTGGAAGCCATGAATTCCTCTCTGTGTTTAAATTCCTGCTTACAGACAGAGGTTCTGAATTCGGCAATCCAGATGCACTTGAAACAGGTGTTGAAGGAATCCAGCGTACCAGCATTTATTATTGTGACCCTATGAGAAGCGGACAGAAAGGCGGTGTGGAAAATGCCCACACCATGCTCCGCATGGCGTTCCCTAAAGAGACAAGCTTTGAATATCTGACTCAATAGGATGTGAATCTGATTGTGAACCACATCAACTCCACTCCCAGGAAAAGTCTGGATGGAAAAACACCCTATGACGCTGCGTTGCTCATTCGGTGATAACACCCTGAAAGCACTTCAGCTTAAGCGTATTTCACCCGATGAGGTTAATCTGACGCCTAAGCTGATCCGCTTCAATCACTAACTAACTTATAAAAACCTGCTGTCGGACTGGAAGTAAACTTTTCACATTTTTTGAATGTGGCTGGTGGAATTTAGTCTTACACACAGAATTCCAGTAGCCTGTTTGCCATGTCCGGAAATTGGATTTTTTATAAGAAGTCAGCCTAATTATAGCAGATATCTGGAATCTTTACATTAAAAACCTGATAATTTGGGCTAAACTTTAAAGACAGATGGAATTTAGTCCCGTACTGGAATTTACTTTTTCAATTCAGCAGTTTTATGCATGAGAATGGAGCTGCTGCTCCACAACCGATGTTTCGGTTATTTTGCAACAGCCCCTTACGAAATTCTTCAAAACAAACTTCCTCCATCACTTTAATGGCAAATCTTAAGAATCATTTTCTGGCAAGGATAATCAAATACAGTCAATTTTTCATCATCCACAAATCCACATGAATGATAACAGGCTCTGGCAGGTTTCCCTTTCGGGTCACCCTCCCGAAATGTAACTACAGAAATAATATCTCCCACAGTAAACCACTCTGTCATTTTCTCAATCAAACTTTTAGCAATACTGTTCTTTCGATACTCAGGATGTACGGCAAGAAAAGAAAGTTCTTTTTCTTTCTTTGAGCACATAAGTAATCCCGCTATTTTCCCATCTTTTTCTTCCATAATTGCTTCATCATTACTGATAGCATTGTATACTGCTTCTAAAAATTCCTTTTCTTTATACCCGGCAAAATCATCTTTTACCAGTTCCATCATGGATAGTATCTGACCTTCATCGTTCTTTGTTACATACCTTATCATAAGTCTACCTGCCTTCCATATCATGAATAAAAATAGTGACTTCAACCTATAGCTTCTTTACAAAAAATAATTTCCAGGGGCTCTTCGGGCAACAGGAGTGCACCAGAATCCACATAGTTCAATTTACGATAAAAATAATGTGCCGCTTCATTCGACAAAGAAGATGTCATAACTAAATCATCCCTCTTAGTCTTCATTTGTTTTTCCAATAAGCAACCATTTTTCTCCCATAGCCACAACTACGATACCGGTCAAGTATAAACAGCATATTCATAAACGGCGTGTTATCCCAGAACATATTCCATCGCAGCCAGCCAAAAAATGTTCCGTTATCTTCTGCAACAATTACCCGACGAAGCGATACAGAAGATTCCAGTTCGGTTATCCTGATGTGTTTATCATATGTAGAAAGAATTTCAATGTCTGATTTTACCGCAAACCTGATTTTCACATGCTCCTCCCCTCTGCATACTCTACCCCATACTCCTGACACCAATGGATTGCCAGTTTCCTGTAATACTCTGCTTGAAAATCATACCACTGCTGTGAAATCCCCATTCTGTTTACCATATCCTTAAATCTCCTGAACGATCCCCGTCCTCGTATGGCACATTCCAGTTTATCCGCCTTTCACCTTTTAAAGTCCAGATAAATTCTTCCATGATATGGTATTCGTGAATTTCAAATCTCGTAGGAAGCCTTAAATAGCGCTCCGGGTTTTCTTCAATTTCATCTGCAAGCCCCTCATTGTCCAGACCAGTAATCAGTTCATCTGCAAGGAACACACTTTCTCCTGTTTCTAAATCCAAAAAATATGTATAATTATCATCTGCCATCTCAATCGCATCTAAAATGACACCTAATTTTACTTTCATCCTTAAAGCACCCTGTCTTTTGTTAAAAATCTGGCATCTTAAATTGATTTATTTCACGCTTTATTTCAATAAGTAAACATGAGCAGAAGAATGTTTCAGTAATTTTTCACTTTTGTCATGAAGTATATCTTTTGCCAGTTAGTATCCACTTTTGCCAAATAGTATGGGTTTTGCCAGATTGTATCTTATGCCCAGCAAAACCCTCATTTTCAAACTATCCGGCGTTATCCCCGTCCCCGCCCAAACGGAAACTTATCCATCTCTATTCCTTTAAAACACAACTCCATTTTCTCCAAATAATCCCGCAGACTCTCCTAGAATCAACCTTTCCGCCCGAGAAGGCAAACCGACTCAACATGTGATAGTTAGGCTATTACCTAGCACTTGTCCGCAGCAGAAAATCCACCGTATTTACTGGACATTCTAACTATTCTACCATCACAACACTTGCAGTTTTGATTAGGCTATTTTGAATTAGCTTTTCTATCATATTCTAATTTCCTATCTCAGCTTTAAGTAAACTTACGTCATGATTATAATCTTTAGGTTGTATTCTACCAAGCACCTTCTTCTCTACCGCTTGTGTCCAGTAAACCTTTAATTTTTTTTCGCGCCCGAGTAATTGCAGTGTAAAAAATACTGTGAGTTATCAATTCATCAATCTCGTCCGTTATAATAATTTTAACAGAATCATATTCCAATCCTTGTGCTTTGTGGATTGATACGGCATATGCAATTTGAAATGGAACAATTGTTTTTGAAACACCATCGTCATCTTCATCTGTATTTTTGTTTTTATTAACTGCAAAGCGGATGATGGAATTACCGTTTTCAGCATTTCCAATAATCTCAAACTCATAATCATCCACATTTAGTTCAATAAGTGGTCTATCAATTTCTATATCAAATTGAATGCACTCGGTTGCCTTGTCCTTATCCAAAGTTATAAAATTTACAATTCGAGCTTTCATATTATTATGAATAATCGGCACCTGTTCTTTATTTCGGATAAAAAATTTATCAGCAGAATCATTAAACAAAATTGGATCACCAACTTTGTATCGTTGTATCCCTCTCCATATTTCCTTGCCATTATTGTTTTCTTGCATAAAGTGATTAATATTATTAATTCCGTATAGTCCTCCATAATTCAGGCAAAGAATTATTTCTTTATCTTTTGCTAAAGTAAAAATAGACGAATCAAGGTTAGCTGAGAATTCACCTCCTTGCAATCTATCAAGAACATCATCTTCCATTCTGCGCACATTATCCCATAATGCAAGTAGTTGCTTACTGTCACTTCTATATGGCTTAGTTAATTCACAGACTGCTGATTTCGGCAAAAAGCTACGAACAGCATCAAACCAATTACCAAATTCAATAGCCTCTATCTGATAAGTGTCTCCCACCAAAACAAGTAGCTTAAATTTTGCAAGTTCAAGCAACTTTCTCATATTTTGATTACTTATGGTACTACATTCGTCAATTATAAGGATGTCATAATCTCGTTTCAAATCCTTTGTATTTATAAATTTCGTTATCGTCATAAACTCACAATTCGATGATGTAGCAACTTTTCGCTTAAGATTATTTATCGCAGGATTTGTATGAGCTAAATAAATCCTAGAATAATTATTAAAAAGGTGCGAAACATGATTTATAAGAGTTGTTTTGCCAGTGCCCGCTGATCCATATATTACAGAAACCCTTGACTTAGTGAACATATTTATCAATACTTTTTTCTTTTCGTCAGAGTCAATTTTATAATCTGTGTTTTGAAGCCAATGGTTCACCATATTAGAATAATTTTCTACGCCACCCACCGCCAAACCTTTTATTCTTTGAATAATTGCAATGGTATCATCTTTATAATTTTCAATAAAAATGTGATTATTTCTTATTATTAACTTACGAGCCTGCTGTTTCTCACTGGTATACAATTTTTCGTTATAGGTTTTGACAAGCATACCAATATCTTTAATATCACCTAGCTTATACTTGCCATCATCTTCGCATTTTTCTAATGGTGTAAAAAGAACTCCTTTCTGCTCTGTATTATTTTTAATCACCCACGCTAAAATCTCATGTTTGCGTCCAGTTGCAATGAGACAATCAAATAAATCCGAAATTCTCGGAACATGATGCCTTAAAGCAGAACAAAAAGGCATTGTATCAAAAGGAATACATTCATAAGCTAAATAAAGATGTGAAAGCTTAAAATTTCCTCCAACATATTCATACTTGTCTTCTTGATAATTCCGTCTCCAATGTTCTTTATACTGATCTTTAATAATTCTGTTCTCCATATGATGAAGCAAATATCGAAGAACATTGCAACCCGGTTTCTCATTTTTTATAATCAATCGGCACGTATCAAGAACATCAAAAAAATGTCGAGTATTGCTTTTAGGTACTATTCGATCATGGATTTCTTTGTAAGCCTCATCTGAAAACATAACAATTTCAGACAAACTTATTCCTGTTTCGGTTAGATATTGGGCAAAGTTTCGTTGTTCTGCTTGACCTGGAGTAAATTCATTATTATCTATGAGTTTACTAAAGTTTGAAAACTCGCATGGACGAATATTTACTTCCCAATCCACGATAATTCGAATTGGCATCTGTTTGCCAAACAAATCTATATAATTATCGGCAATGGCAAATTTAACCGCATAAAAATCTGCAATTTCAATGTTGGTAAACGCAATTATGCGGTCTGTTTTACTCGATCTATCACTTGCAGGGATAAAAGCAACTTCATAATATATTTTATTATCAAAAAAGAATGGTTTAATTGTCTGAATGTAAAAACGGTCAAATCGAAAACCCTTTCGCATGGGAGTTTTGTATTGATTTATTTTTTTTGCAATTTTCTCATAATACTCTTTAAGACTATCATCAACTTCTAAAGGAAACTGCTCAAGATTAGAAAGCACATTCAATGAATATTCTTTATACAAAAAATTTCTTATGCGAAAAAGATATTCATAATATTTCAACATCAATCGTTCTGAATTCTCTTCTTCTAAAGTACGATGTGAAACTGATATTTGCAAAAAATGATGAAAGCGAGACAAATGGCATAAAGAACTCTTGTTTTTTACATACTTAACGGCTTTTTGAATATTTTCATGTGAATCTTCTATATCATTACCATTAGCATAGACTTTCAACATAATATGTTCCACAAAATGTCGAAGTTGAGAAAGAATATCTTGCGAAATCTGTCCTCTTGGCAAATCGCTCATATTGCTTATATGACGGCATATAACTTTATCTATCTTTAAAATTTGCTCATCAATTTGTAAGTTGGTGTTTTCAATCATATTTTCCTCCCATTTGTATTTTTAAATACCTTTGTATATATTTTTCATCTTCAATATCTAATTGTCAATTATCTACTTCTTTTGAAGTATACTTTTGAGTTTTTCTCTGGATACCATTCTCATCTTTGATTGTATTACTCCTCCGCTTCTTTTCAATCTGCACCACCTCAAAAGTCTCCTTGGATATTATCGCAGGATTATTATCCGAAGACAAATAATGAACCTCACTATTACCGGACTTCAGCAATCGCACATCACCAGTATATTTCTCGTTACTCAGCATAACATCTATCGTTCTCTTACACCACTTCTCTTTCCCTGTCGGAGATGGTATTTTCCGCTTTTCAAGTTCCTTAATAACCCCCAAAACGCTTTGTCCGCCAAGATACAAATCAAAAATGAACCTAACATTCGCTGCTGTTTTTCATCAACAATCAATTTTCCATTCTCATCATGCTCGTACCCATAGCACTTTCTATCATACAGCTTCGATGTTCCTGCGGCTGCACGATATTTGATTCCCATTTTGATATTATCACTTCTGGACTCGTTCTCCGCCTGTGCCAAAGATTCAATAATAGCAATCATCAAATCACTATCCGTCTTTGCCGTATCCAATTCTTCCTGTTCAAATATTACTCTTACACCAAGCTGCTTTAATTGGTTCAGTGCATCCAGTATTTCAACTGTATCTCTTCCAAATCTGCTGATACTCTTTGTCAGAATAATATTCAGCTTATGGGACTGACAATCCTCTATCATACGATTAAACTATTTACGAGATGAACCTGTTTTGCTTGTAGCAATATCCATATATACATCTGCCAGAAGCCATTGAGGCATAGCCGCTGTCAGTTTCGTCAAATGAGAAACCTGAGCCGTCAGGCTTTGTAATTGTTCTGCACTATTCGTACTAACACGGCAATAAATACCTACTTTCTCTTCTCTTTTTGGAATCGGAGGTATGAAGTGCATTCTTGAATTTTCCCGAATGTTTATCCTCCTCTGCTTCACGCCTACTTATCATAAGTTTATTTCCTCTGCATAGTGATTAGTCTTTTTTAACCATACTGTCTACTCAACTATCCGTATTGATATGTTCCCATGCCCTGATTTTACAGGCATTCTCGTGATTTCAATGTGCTCAAAAATCACAGCCTATTTTTTGAAATCCCCTGTTTTCAGACTTTTTCGTACATCTATTTCTCAACCCTTGACATCAAACAGCAGACCTCAACATGCGGTGAAAGGCGTCTTTTATACTACATGGCGAAAGTATTTTCATTACATAATGGTAGAGTGAATTTCTTCGATGATTCTACTCCACTTACCCCTTTCAAATAAAAATTACCCTTTATGAATAAATTTACCCCTCCCACCAAAATTACACTATCTTTAAGTAAGGTTAATTTGATTTTTCTTTATCATATTCCAATGCTCTATACTCTCTTTGCAATTCCCGTGACAGCTCTTCTTCACTTGGAAGATATAGCTTATATTTTGATGCAAAATCTGCGTTTCATTTTCTGGTAAGGTATACCTTACTACAGATTCACTTTTATCCGCACAAAGAACAATTCCTATCGGCGGATTATCTCCCTCATTCATCAATTCACGTTCGTAGTAATGTACATACATCTGCATTTGCCCTAAATCCTGATGTGTCAAATCTCCAATTTTTAAATCTATTAATACGAAGCATTTCAAAACGTAATTATAAAAGACCAGATCTATTCGGAAATGCCGCCCGTCAAATGTAATCCTCTTTTGTCTGGCCACAAAAGAGAACCCTCGCCCCAATTCTAAGAGGAATTTCTGCAAATGCGTTATCAATGCTTCTTCTAAATCGCTCTCATAAAAATCATCATTTGGACTTAATCCTAAAAACTCTAATACATATGGGTCACGGATAATATCTTCTGGCTCTTTTACGGGTTCTAGTTTTTGAATTTCTTCTGAAACTTCCTTTTTATTCTGGCTGGACAGCAGTCTTTCATAAAAGAAAGAATTAATTTGCCTTTCCAACTGCCGTGTACTCCAATTCGATTTTATTGCTTCTTCTGTGTAGAATTCACGGGCATTCTCATTTTCCACTCGCATAAGCAGGCGATAATGTGTCCAACTCAATTCGCTACGCAGTGCGTAGCTTTTTGGAAAAGTAAGATAAAACTGGCGCATATTTTTAAGATTTGCAGCAGTAAATCCTTTTCCAAAATCTGCCGTCATCTGTTTAGATAGTTCTACTATTAATCGGGCTCCATACTCTGCCTTTCCCTCTCCGCCCTGCTGTTCCACGATACTTTTTCCTATATTCCAATATGCTTCCACCATTGCAGACAACTAATGTTTGCTTTTCCAAATCAAGTGATTGTTTGAGCATATCAAAAATCACTTGAGCTTTAAAGCCATAATTCAAAAACAAAATAAATATAATTTTCTGTCCCAATGTATAAAATTTATTATCATTTAATTCATTGATGAGTCTTTTTGTTGTTTCTACTTCTGTCTCATTAAGAGGAAGATATATTTTATGATTTAAATCTTGGTTAATCCCATCGCATATCCACTTAATAACTTGCTTATTACGACATCCTTTTTCAAGTGCCTCGCACTTTATACCACGTGGAAGTAAATATTCTACATAAAATAAAATCTATTGCACTCAAAAAACGATTTATTGCTTCTAAAGACTCTGTTTTTTACTAGAAAGAAAATATTTTTTGCAAGCCTGCTCAATTTCATGCAAAGTAATCACATTATTAAATAATTCTTTCAGCCCATACTCTGAAAACTCATCGCAATACTCTAAAAAGCTATAATAACAAGATTTGTAATTCTTCCTTTTATCTTTCTTTAAATTATTATACTCATCAAATGCGCTTTTTAATGAACTATTCATAAACTAATTCTCCATTTTAAATATAAATTTTTTCTTTTTGTATAAAAATACTTTTTCATGAATTCTATACCAGCCCAGATAATTTTTAGTATAGCTTTATATAATATATTTTTATACATATTTACATATCGTGATTATTTTCAAACTATCCGGCGTTATCCCCGTCCCCCTATCTGCGGAAACTTATCCATCTCTACTCCTTTAAAAACACAACTCCATTTTCTCCAAATAATCCCGCAAACACCTGTAAAGTCAAGGTTTCCGCACGAGAAGCGTAACGGTTTCCACATGCCCAGTCCCAGCAAACATATCCACCCCCCATCCCTCAACCGCCTCATACCCCAGTCCCTTCATATATCTCAAATCCCTTCCCAACGTCACAGGATTACAAGATACATACACGACCTTTCCAACCCCCAATTTTCCAATTGCATCCATAAACTCCTCCGTACTTCCGCTTCTGGGAGGATCCATAATTACCACGTCGGCTTTCTCCCCCTGCTGGGCCATGTCAAGCATAAATCTTCCTGCGTCGTTACAATAAAACTGGATGTTCTCAATTCCATTCATTTTAGCGTTGCTGACTGCATCCCTCACAGCATCCCTATTAAGCTCAACGCCGATTACCCGGCCGGTTTTTTGCCGGCAATGATGCCGATTGTTCCGATTCCGCAATAAGCGTCCACCACAAGTTCCTTCCCTGTAAGCCCGGCCAATTCCAACGCCTTTCCATACAGAGCTTCTGTCTGCACCGGATTAACCTGGTAAAATGACCTGGAAGATATCCTGAACCTGCACCCGCACAGTTCATCTACGATATATCCCTTTCCATACAGTACATGCTCCTTATCCCCAAGTACCATGCTGGTTCCCCGTCCGTTCACATTCTGTACAATGGTAGTTATGTCGGGATGCCGCTCCAGAAGGGCCTTCACAAAATTCTTCTTTGACGGAAATACCGGTGATCCTGTGACCAGAACAACCATTATCTCCCCCGTGGCAAATCCCCTCCGAACCAGCACATGGCGAAGAAGCCATAACCTGTGTCCTCGTCATAGGTGCGAATTTTAAATGATTTCAGCATCCCCCGGATCGTCCCAATTATCTCATCTGCCTTCTCATCTTCAATAAGGCATTTCTCAACAGGAACCACCACATGGCTGTTTTCCTGATAAATTCCGGAAATTATATTTCCTCTCCTGTCTCTGTCAAAACTGCATGAACCTTATTTCTATAATGAAGAGGATTTTCCATCCCGATTATCCCCTTCACAGGGCAAAGCCCCTTAAGCAGCTCCTCCAACCGCTTCTGCTTCATCTTCAGCTGCTCCTCATACTTCATGTCCAGCAGCTGGCAGCCGCCGCACTGCCTCATAACCGGACATTGGCCCATTCCCTTACCACGGGCTTTCTGTGATGTAATATTCCTGCTCCCGCCGGTTTTCAGGCTCCGGCCTGTACCATTTTTATCCGGTTTCTCCCAACTGTTATCGTTCCGGTTCGCTCTGTTCCGGCCCGTCTCGCTCCGGCTGCCCCGGTGTTCCATTTTTTTTCCCTCACCCCTTCCGCCGGGTGCCGAAGCGCATCTCTTATTGCCGCTTTTCCCCCAGCCTGAATCCCCTCTTTTTCCTTCATCCTTTTTTCCAAGTCCTCTGCCGCGCGTGCGCTCCATCATCTGAATCTCCCATCTTCTATACTTTTCATAATGAAAATAAACCCATCCGCCCATTTCCATTCGTTTTTCTGTATCCACATTTTACCATAGATTCCCTGCAATGTGTAAATATAATAACCCTCTGCCGCCTAAACCCGGTGCAAAACATAATTATGAATTCTCACGAAAAAAAGAACGAGGCTCCGCATTTTCCGAAACCTCGCCCCCTTCCCCCATTCAGCTACTCCCTCCCCCTATTCCCATCTGCCTTTCTGGTCAAATAGCCCTGGTAGCCTCCCAAAGCCATTCCCTCTCTTCCTCCGTCAATTTTCCGCCTATCTTATCATACACCTGCCTGTGATATTCATTCAGCAGCTCTACATCCCTGTCCGTCATAAGCTCTTTTACAACTGCCTCCAAATCAATGGGCGCATAGGTTAAAAATTCAAACTTTAAAAACTGCCCATACTCATTTTTCTCATCTTCCACACAGAGGGTCAGATTTTCCGTCCGTATTCCATGGCTCCCCTCTATATAAATCCCAGGCTCGTCGGATGTAATCATTCCAGGCTCCAGCACTGCGTTGTCCTGACGTTCCGGCACCATTTTATAGCGGATTCCATTGGGGCGCTCATGACAGCTGGACAGGTAGCTGACGCCGTGGCCTGTGCCATGCTCAAAGTTCAGCCCTCTTCGCCACAGTGGTTCCCGGGCGGCATAATCAATGCTCAGACCCCTGCAGCCGTGGAGAAATCTCACATCCCCCAGTCTCAGCATACTCATCAGCACCAGAGTAAAATGCTCCTTCTCCTCATCTGTGAGAGGCCCCAGGGCAATGGTTCTGGTAATATCCGTGGTTCCCTCATAGTACTGGCCGCCTGAATCAACGAGATACAGACCCCTGGGCTCCAAAGGCACGTTGCTGGCTTCTGTGGCGGAGTAATGGCACATTGCGGCATGGGGGCCATAGGCCGATATGGTTCCGAAGCTCATTTCAATGCACCCATCCTGTTCCATACGCAGCTTCTCCAGATAATCGGCAGCACTCAGCTCATCCATAGGTATTTTCCCGATATTCTTCTTAAGCCAATAGATAAACTTTGTCACAGCAACGCCATCTTTAATATGGGCCCGCTTCTCATTTTCAATTTCTGTGGAATTCTTCACAGCTTTCATGAGGGCGGTAGGATTCATCCGGTTAATTATCTTATTGGAGCCGTCCAGAAGGCGGTAAATAGCGTAATTTACATGACTTTTCTCCAGCAGTACCTTCTCATTTCTAAAGCCTGCCACAGCCTCATAAACCTGCTCATACGGCAGTATCTCTACCCCCATATCCTCCAGATACTGCCTTGTGCTCCGGCCCCTGTCATCCTCCATATAAGGATAGGCCTTTCCCTCCAGCACAGCCTCATTTACAAACAGTTTCACCTTATGGGCGGTAACTATGACATAGGAGAGGACCACCGGATTATACCGCGTGTCATTTCCCCTGATATTTAACAGCCATGCGATATCGTCCAGGGAAGTCAGCACATGGACTGTTGCATGGGCTTTTTTCATAGCCTCCTGCACATCCTGAATCTTCTCCCGGGCGCTTTTTCCTGCATACTTCTGCGCCAAAACCCAGGCCGGCTCTGCAGACAAAGGCGGGCGATCCTCCCATATCATTCCCACCAGATCCTCGCCGCAGGAAAATTTTACATCCTTGTCCCCCAGCAGCTCCTCCAGGCCGGCGCCCACGGCAGCATTCACCACTCTGCCGTCAAATCCCAGGCATCCCTTCTCGGGAAGTTTCTTTTCCAAATATTCTTCCAATGCAGGAACCCCGTCCACTCCCATTTTCATCAGGGTTACAGCAGTCCCCTCAAGCTCCTTCGCCCCCTGTACAAAATATCTTCCGTCCACCCAGAGGCAGGCCTCATCCGGCGTTATCACAGCCGTACCTGCAGATCCTGTAAATCCGGTCATGAATTCTCTGGCCTTAAAATAATTTCCCACATATTCGGATTCGTGAAAATCCGCAGTTGGCAGCAAATACCCGTCCATCTTCCGCTCCCGCATCAGCGCCCGGAGCATTTCCAGCCGTTCCTGAATCACATTCATCTCCAATTCCTCTCTCACATTTTTTATACCGGCGTCCGGCTCATAGCATCCTCAATGGCGGCCCCAATCCCTTCATTGTATGTAGGCTGGGCCCGCATGGCAAAGGACATCTCCTCTGCAGTCAGTCCATTGGCGATGGCTGTGGCTATCTCCCCAATCATATCCGTAGCTCTCGGACACATCATCTGCGCTCCTACAATGGTGTTGGAGTAAGCCTCAAACACCAGCCGGATAAATCCATTCTCCTCCCCGGAGATAATGGACTTCCCATTATCTCTCATAGAAAAATGCCCGCACCGCACTTTAAGCCCTTTCTTTCGGGCAAGCTCCTCCGTAAGTCCCACCGTGGCAATTTCAGGGTCTGTGTAAATACAGTTAGGCACAATGGGAAGAGCCACATACATTCCATTGGGCACCACCTCCAGCTTTACGCTGTGGGGCTGTCCGGCAATCTTTTCCACCACATAAGTACCCTGGGCTGCAGCCACATGCGCCAGCTGGGTTTTGGCGGACACATCGCCGATTGCGAATACTCCGGGCTCGCTTGTCTCAAACTCGCTGTTAACGGCTATCTTACCGCCTTTCATCTCCAGGGAAATGTCCTCTCCGAACAGACTGCCCACATCCGGCCGCCTGCCGATTGCCATCAATATCTGGCCTGCCCGCATTTTCACAGGCTCCCCCTCTTCATTGGGAGTTATGATGCAGTTTAATACTCCGTCCTCCTGGAGGATCTCCGTCACCGTTGCATCACAGTACACGTCAATCCCCTTGCGCTTCAGCTCCTTCTCCAGCTCCGCAGACATAACATCATCCATAGGAGCCATCAAATGCTTCTGCTTCTCCACAATCGTCACATGGGAACACAGATTGCTGAACAATGTGGCAAATTCCACAGCAATCACACCGCCGCCCATGATCGTCAGACGGTCAAAGTTCCAGCTCTCTGCGGCCAGAAGCCGGTCGCTGTTCCATACGCCGGGCAGATTGGCCCCCGGTATATGATTTATCACAGGAACTGCGCCTGTTGCTATGATCACGGCTTTTCCGCGGAAAAACTCCCTGCCTCCGTCCGACAGCGCCACCTCCACAGTTCTGTCCCTGCGGAGAACGGCGGTTCCCTTCACCATCTCTATATTCTGTTCCTTAAATGCAGCCTCAATTCCCTCCCTGTATTTTTTCACAGCCTGCTTTTTATACCGCTGCATTTTTCCGAAATCAAATGAAATAAAATCTGTGGAAACGCCGAACTCATCACAGTTCTGCATCATATGGAACATATTGGACGCATGGAGCAGCGCCTTCGTCGGAATGCATCCCCGGTTCACACAGATTCCCCCGGCCTTCTTAGCCTCTATCACCACTACCTTAAGCCCAAATTTAGCCGCCTTAAGAGCCGCCGTATACCCTCCCGGCCCGGCTCCGATAATTACCACTTCAAACTCCCTTGCCATATAGTATCTCCCTTTTCTGCATATTTTATATCAGCCGGAAATGTCTGCAGGCCTTCCATATCCCGTCCTTGTCAATATCATCGGTGACGTAATCTGCCACGGCCTTCAGCTCATCAATGGAATTACCCATGGCAATCCCTATTCCCGCCTCGCAGAGAATTTCGTAATCGTTCATACTGTCCCCAAAGGCAATGGTGTCTTTTATATCAATCCCGTAATACCCGCAGAGGCGCAAAAGCCCCTTTGCCTTGGAGGACTCCTGTTCCACCACATCAGCTCCCATCTTTCCTGAAAACATGGGAAACTTAAAGTCCGGAAAATGCTCCTCCAGCACCTTCACCTGCTCCGGCCCTCCGATATAGGCCAGGGTCCGCACCGGCATATTCATTAGTTCCCATCCGTCCCTGAAGCTGCGCCGGGATTCCCCCCAGCGAATTCTGTCAAAGGCTTCCACCTGTTCCGGATTGAGATAATAGTCGTACCCGTCCACGCTCAGCCCAAGGGATATGCCCCTGCCGTCGGCAAAGGTGAGGAGGGCCCTCAGCCGGTCCTTATCCATAAAATGTTCATAGAGCACCTGGCCTCAGCCACCACCCTTGTTCCATTCATGTGTATAATGGCATCGGGCCGTATAAGATCTTTGTACATGGAGCTCATCTCGTGATCCATATTCCGACCGCTAGCTATGGCTATGACGGAATCTTTTCTGAGGCGCTCAAGGGCCTCCATGGCGCTATCCGGTATTTCCCAGTTTCCATGATCCAGAAGCGTCATATCCAAATCAAAACTTACAATTCTCTTTTTTCCTGCACATTTCTGTGTCATTTTCACATTCTCCTGAATAATTTAAAATTAGGGCTTTTCAAAATGAAAAATCTCTGCTATAATCATAGAGGTTCAAGAACGGAGTATGGCGTAGCTTGGTAGCGCGCTCGGCTGGGGGCCGAGAGGTCGCAGGTTCAAATCCTGTTACTCCGATGATGGAAACCCTTGATTTTACTGGAATCAAGGGTTTTTTGTTGCCCTTTCATCAGTTTACATAAGTTGTTTTTAGGTTTTCCGGTTGCTTTTGTTGTATATCCAGCAAGAAACCATAGATAAAATCTGGAATGGGATATTCACGATGGCTTTCGCCGTTCTTCGTTCGGTCCTACCCAATTCTTTGCCTATTCCTTACAACCGTAAGCTTGATTGCCGGTACCCGTTTTTTTAGACTGATTGCTTTCCATTCCAGCCCAAGAGCCTCAGACTTCCAGGACGTTTCCCTTAATAGCCCTTAAAAATATCGCAGGGTCATCATCCTCTTTTTCTGGCAGCTCTGCCAATCAATCGTTTCCATTATACCCCACTCCCGGATATTCTTCAACATAAGACTCCGGTATTCGGTAAAGCCTTCCCTTTTTTGGATTTGCATAATATATATTTCATGAAAACGGAAACTTATTTTAACCATCCCCATCAGAAGGGGCTGCCCCACAAAAGAAAATGCCTCCATCCTTGAAACTCAAGCAAGGATGCAGGCATTTTCTTTATTTATAGCCCAGGACGCTGCCCATGGGGTCAATCTCCACCTTGTCGAAGGCCAGCTTTTTCATCTTCTCAGCAATGCGGTCGATGTGGGCCTTCTCTTGGCAGCTCTCACACGGAAGCTTGGATTTTTAATTATTTTTTGTCCTCAGCCTTGCGGCTGTTCACATCAATATAGGTATACAAAGTGAATTTTGAGATACCAAAATACTTGGAAACTTTGTCGCCGGATTTCGTTATAAGGAAAGCGCCTGCATCGTTTAAAAACTGGATGGCAGTGACTTTTTCCTCCTTATTCATCAGCGCCGCAGGTTTCCCAACAAGGGCCACCGACTGTTCAATCAGGGTATCCAGCAGGTCGTTGACATTGTTCACAATCTGTTCGGGCTGCTGCTTTAAATCTGTCTGGGATTCAGTATCAATGAAGGATTTTATGGAACGATCCACAGCCACCAGTCCGCTTATATCGTAATTGATAGAGAACAGGTAATCGATGGAATTTCCTTCCTTGTTGCGGATATAAAATGTACTGGATTTAAGTATCTTGCCGTTAGAAGTGCGGGTAAGGTATCCAAGATGATCTTTCAATGTTGCAGGGTCTTTATGCAGGGTCTGCAGGACTACTCTGGAAGGCCCGTCTCCTTCCTGCCGGTTGCTCACATGTCCATTATTAATATGCACGATGGAATGCTCCAAATCATGCTTTGTCAGGTCATGAATTACAATTTCACAATCTATTCCAAACTGCCTTGCAAGGCCGTCGGCAATCTGTTTCAAGAGATCCAGTGTATATGACATAGCTTTCAACATCCTTTCCCTGGGCTTTTCAAATCATGGTCATTTTGCACAATATCCATTTTTAAAACTTTAATTTTCGTTGTTTATGATTACATCATAGCACAAAAAAAACGAATTACAAGAGGTCTTTTTTAAAAAAATTGTACATCTAAAAGTTTTTTGTATCCCCGTATTTACAATGGTTCCCGGCCATTATCTTCCCCTCCCTGCGGGCATGTTCCTGAAAGCCTTTCGCCGCTTTGTTTTTTATCCATCAGTTTTTATAACCCGGAAAACCTATATATACTTTTTTTGTTTTTTCTCTTATAATTATGTCTGTAAATACATATTTTTTATAATGCTACAGGCGTCTTTTATTATGCGGCCCTTGTCAGAGCAAAAAACCGGAGAAATAATTGCAATGAAATCCATTCCTCTCATAGGTGTACGGGAGGAGACGGATAGCATGTACGCTGGGAATCTTTCCTGCACCTGCTTTTGGGGCTGATTTTCCGCCGTCCACACACAAATTTAAGCAACGTACCTGCCGTGTACGCCTCATAAAATTTGTGCACAGCTGGCAAAAACCATCTCGCAAAATCAGGCGCAAAGAGATTCCCAGCGTACATATAGCAAAAACTGGAGGGATTTTTATGGTTCGGGAACTATTAAAGTTAGGGAATCCAAAGCTGTATGAGATCAGCGAAAACGTAACGCCGGAAGAAAAAGAACTTGTAAAGGCCTGGGCGGCCGACCTTCACGATACCCTGATGGAATACAGAAAAACCTACGGAGCGGGACGCGCTGTGGCTGCGCCGCAAATCGGTATCCAAAAGCGGCTCCTCTATATGTACACAGACAAGCCCTATATTTTTATTAATCCTGTTATAACCTTTCCTGATGACGAGACGTACACCCTTCTTGACGACTGCATGTCTTTTCCGGGTCTTATGGTAAGAGTTACCAGACACAAACGAGCCCATATCAGCTACCTGGATGAAAACTTCCAGGCTCAGACCATGGATCTTGAGGGCAGCCTTTCAGAGCTGCTTCAGCATGAATATGATCATTTAGACGGTATATTGGCTACCATGAGAGCTGTCGACAATAAATCTCTGTTTACCTGCAAAACCTGATGGTTCCAAAAGGCGGCGGGCCCCAGGCCGCTTTGAAGAAGCGCGAAAACCGGCCTTTGCCCAAGGGAGCAGGCCGCAAAATTAATACAGCTGAATTTTGCGGCCTGCTCTGTTGTACCTTAACCTGCGGCTTGCTCTATCATTTTTGCAAATTTTTCCGGATACTTGCGGTCAAAAAAGGGATTGAGCCCATGGACGATCTCGTATTCCCCATTCTGCATTATCCCTGCCACCAGCCTCAACTTCTCTTCTTCCTCCGGCGCGCCGATTAATTTTACGGGAATAGGAAGGTGAGCCAGAGGCCCGGTCAAATCTACATCACTGAACAATGCGGCGTGCAAGGATTCGCTCCATTGGCCCGCCAGATGCATACACAGCGTTCTCGCAGCAATCACGCCGGTTGTCTCCTGATACCGCTGCGTCCTCTTCCACATTTCCACAAGATGGCTTCCGTCCTCTGCTTCCGGAATGGCTGGTATACCGGCAATTTGCCCAGTGCCTGAAATTCCCGGTAGTCTGCGCCATAGCAGAATGAGGACAAAAACATTCCCTTCACTCTGCCGGGACTCAGCATAGCCACATGTACGGCAATGTTGGCTCCCACCAGATTTCCTACAAGGTAGCGTTTTGGATCCCAAGGACGTCCATAAAAGCAGCCACCGTCCCTGCATGTTCTTCCAGAGTATACGTACGGGGCGGTTTGTCCGAATAGCCAAAGGCCAGTAAATCCGGTGCATAAACCCTGTATTTTTCCGACAGCAGATCGCCCGTTTTCTCAAATTCATCCGACGAGCTGCCTGACATGTGAAGCATAACAACAGGCTCTCCTCTTCCCCCGCAGCGGTAATGCATCTGCCCCTCTGCAATATCAGCATAAGCTCTTTTCACGAGGTTTCCTCCCTCCTCACATGCTCTCAATCAGTTCATCAATAACCCGACAGACCTCTTCCGGATTTTCCACTATAATAAAATGCCCGTACCCCTCAAGTTATGAGCTTTTTATTCTCACAGTTCACCAGCAGATCGTAACTGTTCCTGGCCATCTCAATGGTGTAGCCACATCGTCAAGTCCCTGAATGATCCGCACCGGGCAGGTAACCTGATCCATCTTATCTGTAACATCAAATGAATTACATTCTGAGAAGTCTCCGTATTTCACAACGCTAGTCTCCGTTTCCACGCCCCAGCGTATGAAATCCACACGGGACTGCGGTGTTTTGGAACCGATGAGCGCATCTGAAAATTCTCTTTGAGTAACCGCGATATTATTGCCGGGATGTTTCATGACTTCCATCATATTGCCGCCGTCCATGGCCGTATTGTGGGTCCCCTGCATGCAGATAACGGCAGCCGGCGTATATTCCTGGGCAATATGATAAACGATTCCTCCCGCCATGGAGCACCCAATCACAATGGGATGTTCCAGCCCCAGGGCAGTTATGCAATCCCATATCCACGCCCCATAGGTCCGGTAGTCGGAGATTACCGAAACCTTGCCGGGCAGGGGCCAGCTTTTTCCATGAGCAGGCATATCGATTGCATAGAGCCTGTACTTATGCCCTGTAATCTGCATAATGCCGTGATACTGCCTGTTGTCTCTCCCTGCTGTATGGAGGCAGACAATGGCCGGCCTGTCTTTTGGCGCGTCGTTGGTTTCCACATATATTTTTATTCCGTTTACAGTAATATAAAAGCCCCTGACAATATCAATGGAGTTGGGCAATGCCGCCGGTTCCGGGCTGCGCTTTGGAATGTCGTAATACAGAGGCTTATCTTCCCGGATGTAGGAATAAATTCTGAGAATCTGGGCTACCATGCAGTTGAACTGTCTCCACCGGATGGGCTCGCTCATCTTTATATAAAATCCCGGCTTCCCGGTAAACCGGTGCTCCGCCCTGACCGAACTTCTCTTGAAGGAGGGAAATGCATCCCACATTTCTTTTGTCAGTCCCATGGCCAGGTCCACCCCCTCCTCAGGTTCCCCTTCCTCCACGCTTGTCACATGTCCCTGTTCCAGATACAGCGTTCCCGTCATCTGATCTTCCGAAAACGTAACGGATCCGGTAAAGTATTTTGCAGCATAATAGTCCAGAAACGACTCCCGCTCACTGCCGTTTAAATACATCTGAAGCTTCTTTAATCTTTCTAACATATGGATTCCCCCTCACATTCAGCTGAATCTTATACATTCCTTCTGTCAGGCAGTCATTCTTGCCTTTTCTCTCTTTAACATGGTCAGGGAAACGGCGATCAGCAGCACTGTCACCGCCCCGATTCCTGCGTGTAAATAATTGGCCATCATATAGGACCCTGTACTCTGGCGTATCACCCCGTTGACAGTGGACAAAGGCGAAGACACAAGGGCTGCCACGGCATAGACAAAGCCGTAAATTTTTCCCACATTCTTATATCCGTAAATATTTCCCAGGATGACTCCGGGCATACTCAGGCATGTGGAGTTTGCAATGCTTCCAACAGCGTAGAAGGCAAATACCTGCCAGTACGAGTGGAGATTTGCAGAGAGGAAGTATCCCAGAGCGGTACATCCGCAGATAATTCCCAACAGCTTAAGCGGCTCAATTTGGTCCATATACTTCATCATCAGTATCAGGAACACCAGACGGATAATCTGCCGGATGGATAATACAGGCGAAATCTGTGTCATATCAAACCCCGCCTCCAGGAACATCAGGTTCCAGGACTCATCAGGTAGCTGGACAACGCCTGCAGCCCTATAAACACAGCCAGCAGCATCCAGAAAAAGGGCGTTTTCAATGCGCTTGCAAGGGTGTACTGTTTCGATAAATCCACATTCTTGTACACCTTGTAAGTGATCTTCTTCTCACCTTCTCCCTGCTCCAGGGCATCGGGGTTGCCGTCCGGGAACTGACCGATATCCGAAGGCTTATTGATCAGGAACAGGGCCATCACCACCCCCACAATGCTGGTAGCGCCGTAGAAGTAATAGGCGGCTTTCCAGTCTCCCCCGGCTCTTTTGATAATGGCGTTGGCTATAATGGGGGTGACTACACCGGCAAAGACCGTTCCCGTATTGATAATGGCGCTGGCCCTCCCCCTCAGCTTAAACAGCCAGTTATTAATCAGAGTCTGGCCTGTGACAGAGCCTGTAAACATGAATGCAATCGAGTATACAATACCACAGTTCAGCACATAGATAAAGCCATTATTGGGCTGAAACTGCACCAGCACAAAGCCGCCTATGACGGAGACCACAGAACCGATGATGTACAGGGCTCTGGCTCCGATTTTATCACTTAAATATCCGGCCAGCGGTCCCAATACCACTCCCGCGGCGATCACGACTGTCCACACAAAACCATGCGTTACCTGGGAAATGGTGTTTCCCTGCCCGGACATCATAATCCCATTTGCAACTGTGTGGACATTGCTCTGAAAATTGCCCACAAAGGTCATAATCAAGGTAGATAAAATGACAATATTCCAACCCTGGAATTTTTTATATGTTCTCTTCATTTCATTCAATTCCCCCATTTATATTACATGCTCTTCCCTCAACTGTTCAAGTTCTTCTTCCGTGTATCCCAACTCCTTATATACCTCCTGATTGTGCTGTCCTATGGCCGGAGGATCCGACAGCCTGGCAGGCGTTGCGCTCATTTTAATGCACTGGTTCGTGATCTTTATATCTCCGAAGCCTTCCAAATGGACGGTTGTAAACATATTCCTGACTCCGCCTATATGCGCGTCGTTTACCACCTGCGCCACATTCAGCACAGGAGCCGCCACATTTCTGTTCCTTGTGATAATGTCAACTACCTCTGCAACGGTCTTAGTCCCCGTCCATTCATTGATGATCGCATCCAGCTTATCCCTGTTTTTAACCCGGCCCGCAACCTCTGCATACTCAGGATTATCCAGGAGATCCTCCCTCCCGATGGATTTGCAGAACAGCTCCCACTGTGCCCCGTTTACCACGACCTCGCCGTCGGAAGCCTTGTAGCATCCCCCCGGAGAATAAGCCACATAACCGTTCCCCAGCTTCGACGGTATCTCTCCGGTTGTCAGGTACTGCTGGGTTACGCTTGACATTCCGACCACGCCGGCGTCGCACAGCGATACGTCAATCATCTGCCCTTCCCCTGTCATTGTACGGTAGTTCAATGCCGCCAGGATGCCGATAACTGCATGCATGCCTGCCATTACATCACATACGGACGCTCCGCAGCGGGCCGAATCGGAGCCCGGAAATCCTGTAACGCTCATGATGCCGCTCATAGCCTGGGCCGCGGGATCCAGTCCCGCCCTCTGGCTGTAGGGCCCCTCCTGCCCGTAGCCTGAGACAGCCGCGTAAATCAGGCCGGGATTCACCTCCTTCAGGCGGCTGTAATCCAGCCCCAGCTTTTCATCACGCCGGGACGAAATTTCCACCAAACGTCCGCATCCTTCACAAGTTCCAGAAAGATTTCCCTTCCCTTCTCCGTCTTTAAGTTGAGGGTGATCCCCCTTTTGCTCCGGTTAAAGGCAGCAAAATATCCTCCAAGGGGCATAGATGTGCGCGCCATATCCCCGTCAGTGGACTCCAGCTTCACAACATCTGCCCCAAAGTCCCCCAGAATGGCGGAACACAGCGGGCCTGCCAGAACCCGGCCCATATCTAAAACCTTTATATTTTTTAAAGCGCCCTCTCTTATCATATCTCTTCCTCCTTTCATTAACCCGGCTCATTCCCCACCACCAGCACTGCGCTGAGCTGGGGAGGCCCGCCAAAGGTATGCGACAGGCCTAAGCGCAGATCTCCTTTGAGCTGGCGCTCCGGATTGTCCACCCGTCTCTGAAGCTGCTTGTACAGCTCATATGTCATGCGGATTCCGCTTGCTCCCACGGGATGGCCAAAGCATTTTAAACCTCCGTCTACATTCACAGGCATCTTGCCGTCTCTGTCAAAATAGCCTTCCTGCAGAAGTCTGTGGGCCGTACCTTCATCACAAAAATCAAAGTTTTCATAAATAGCCAGTTCCGTAACCGTAAAACAGTCATGGACCTCCGCAAGACTTAATTCCTCCCGCGGATTTGTAATTCCAGCCATCTCATACGCCGCCTGGGACGACCTTTTCAATGCCGGGAAATGCAGCCAGTCAAACGCCGGGTCATAGTGGGGCATACAGCCGTGAGAAACGCCGAAGCCCTTGATATAAACAGGGTCCTCCCGAACGCTTTTTGCCATATCGGTTCTTGTAATAATTGCGCAGCTTGCGCCGTCGCTGGTTCCGCAGCAGTCATAGAGCCCAAGGGGCGCCGCAATCACCGGCGCGTTCAGCGCATCCTCCATGGTGATTATTTTGTGAAATGGGCCTTGGGCGACAAATATCCGTTGGCATGATTTTTTACCGCAATTCGGGCCAGGGCTCTGCGCCCCTCCTCGTAAGTAAGGCCGTACTCATGAAAATAGCGCTGGCCGATTAACCCAAAGGATCCCGGCGCTGTCCTCCGGTTCTCCATAACCGGAGTATTTCCCCCGTCCCACTCCCAGCCCTCCGGCCCCCGTATCCTTCAGCTTTTCCGCTCCCAGCACCAGAACCGTATTGTAAACCCCGCAGGCCACAGCCATGGCAGCCTGAATCAATGCAATATGCCCGGAACAACACCAGTTTTCGTTGTGATACGCAGGGATTCCATCCAGCTTCAGCGCATCTACCGCTACTGCAGAGGCTCCGGTAATAAAACTGGAGGAATAAAATAAGGCGTCCACATCCTCCTTTCCCATTCCTGCATCTTCAAGGCCCTCCGTCACCGCTTCCACGATCAGGTCCTCTATACTGCAGTCCCAGCGCTCTCCAAATTTGCTGCATCCCATACCCACAATCGCCACTTTATCCTTCACTGCTCACCGTCCTCCTTCAACCTTACAGGCCTGAATTTCCAGTAATAATTATTGAAATTCCCCAGCTCATTCATCTTTCGGAAGGTAAATTCAAGGGGCATCCCGACTTCCACCTGGCCCGGTTCAAAATCTGTCATTATGTTATAATACCGCACGCCGGACTCGTCATTTGCGCATACCTGCCCTACAACGGGATCGTCATCAGAGCCTGCAAGCTCATCCAACGTAAATGTAAATATTCTGACAATCCGATCATCCAAATTGACAAGTTCAAACTCATTCACTGCTCCGCACTTACCGCATACTTTGGCCGGAGGGAAAATCTCAGTTTTGCACTGCATGCACCTGCTTCCCTTAAACCGCAGGAAAGTGTCCTGTTCACGCCAGGTCTGGGCGTTGGAGGGTTTCAGATTGTAAACGCTTTCCACAACCGGGCAAAGCTTCCTAAAGGACAGGAAACGGCTGTATTCCTTAAATTCCCTGCGCCTGGACAGGAGCCTGTGGATCTGGGGTTTTCTTTGAATTCGGCCGACTTCTTCCGTGACGGTGAGCATCATCGCATCTGCCCCGTTGGCATAATTGGCTACCAGCAGCCTGTCCCCCGGCTTTGCCTGTTCCAGAGCGGCTACAAGGAGGAGGAGCGCCTGAGCCGTCCCGCAATCCCCCACCTCCAAAAGCAGCGGATCCTGAATTTGTTCAGCAGAAAAACCCAGCCTTTTTCCAAGCTTTAAATATTCCCGCATATCCGGCGCAGGCAAGATGATTTTCGCAAAATCCGAGGGCTGCATCTCCATTTTTTCAAGCAATTCATTCACCGCAAAGGAGAGGGAGCGGGTGTACCCCTCGTCCAGAATAAACCGGGATTCCCCCCAGTTCACAAACTGTTCCCCTGAATTGCGCCAGACGTCCACAATCTCATCACATACCGAAACATACTCGTCGATGGTAGCAATCAGGTTTTCACTTCCCACCACAACGGCAGCGGACGCATCCCCCAAAAGCTGCTCCTTTCGGCTGTTGGGATATGCGTTTCTGCACTCGGAAGCCACCACCACAGACTGCTCTCTTGGGTTCACACAGGCCGCGTCTGCCGCTGCCTTTACCGCGCTTGTACCGCCTTTAAGTGACCCCATCAAATCTGCCGTATAAAGCCTTCGCGGCAGGTCGCATGCAGCCGCTACGATGCCTGCGTGTGATTTCTCCCCGTAAGGCCCTGATGCAGATGTAAAAACAAACCGGTGGTATCCCTTTTGTCAACAAACTGAAAGCATTGTCTCGCCGCCTCCACAGCCATAGTCACGCTGTCCTCGTCGCAATTAATCATGCTTCGCACACCCTTCAATCCCCTTTTATTCCAGGCCTTTCCTATCACATCCCGGTCAATGTAAAAATAGGAATATATGCGCCTACCGCCATAATACCCACCTTATTCATACCAGATATCTACCTCCTTTTTCATATATATCCATATGCTTATTCTCTTCTCTTGCCTCCCTTCCCGTCCTCACGCCTGTGGTATGGATATAGGATTCTGTCTCTTTATCTTTCGCTTCTAATTTAACACAATGGGATACCTGTCCTCAATGTAGATATCAATGAACATTGGGCCCATATTTCCCTATATTTCTAGGATACAACTTTGATTTTTCCCGGAAATTTGATACAAAAAATTGCTTTGTATGGGCAGACAAACAGCGCTGTCTGTCTGCACCATACAAAGCAATTTCCCGGATATTGCTATTCAAATTTTCTCTGGAATCTTTCTTTAAATCCGGCATTTTCCGGCTAAAATACCATACAAAGGAAAGATTCCGGAAGCTTCCATATCAGGCTTCTTTCTTCCCCGGTTACGTCAGTTTGTAGAGGATATAGGCTGTATTCAATACGTACTTTCCGATGTTATTAAAGAAATCATACCCTGTAATATTGCAGATATTCTGCAGGCGGTATCTGAGGGTGCTGGAATGAATATGCAGAGACTTTGCAGCCGCCTCCAGCGTATTGGTGGACAGGCATTCCACCAGCGTATCCCAGAGCTGCTGATTATAGTTTTTATCGTATTCCATAATAGGATCGATCACTGTTCTGTATATCTGAGTCTCTCCCTCAGTGCCAAGCATATAGGATATGGCGCTAATTTCGGAGTAATTTTCGTAACAATAAATGTTTTCCTGGATGTCAAAGGCATGTCCGTAGCTGAGAGCCTGTTTGGCCTGGCTGAGGCATTGGGAAATTTTTCTCAAATCATTCTGTTTTGTGCTGCACCCCACCTTACACTCCAGCTTCATTCTTCTCATAGCCTCCCCCACACGCCCCTTAAACCGTTTGTTCTCCCCGGTTGAAGCCGTACTGTCCTCCGCAGTCGGGCAAATAACTGCAAAGCCTTCCATGATAAAATAGGCTACGGCTCCCGGAAACTGCGTCTGTATGTTGCGCAGAAGCACTTCCGTCTCCCACTGGTTTTCCTTCTCGGAAATTGAAAAAAGCAGCACTCTGAAAAGCCCTGTTCTCCTTGAATCCAAGCAGATACAGGCGTTCTTTGATTACCTCAACCTTATTATTTTTTCCATACAATATCTCATCTAAAATCGAGGAAACCCTCCTTCTCTGATCTGTCTCAATCGCATATTCCTCCATGAATTTCATAGACAAAAAATTCTTCATCTGCTGTGAAAGAAGTATTTCATATTCTGTCAGTTCATTGACGCTCCACACAATAAAATATCCAAGGCTTCTGCGTTTTAATCTGCATGGAAACACATAGCAATCCTCAAAACGAAAGTCGGACATCTCCTCCATTTTATCCCCGGAAACCTGAAAAACTTTTTCCAGCAATCTGTCATAATAATCCTGCTTTATCTTCGTTCTGTCAAAATCCTCTCTGAAATACTGAGCCAATACCAGGCCTTTACCTGAAACGCATGCGCAGCTGCAGTTCATTTTTTTCCCTGTTTTCTTTGTGAAGCTGGCAATCTTTTCCCCGTTAAGCAAAGCCAGAAAAACTTCCTGGTAGTGTTCGTTGGCAGTTTTTAATTTTGTTAAATTCATTGTTAATGATCTCGCTGCTTATAAGGGAAATCATATTGCTGAACAGCAGCCCCTGAACGCAAAACAGAGGAAGCTGCCGTTTATCCGCTTCCTCAATTATCCTGGAGGGAATGCTGTCAAGAAATCTGTTTATCTTAATCGCAATGCCTGAAACCTGGTTCTCAGAAAGCTTTCTTATGACCTCAACCATCTGATTCTCATCTTTACTGAAATTGTACAGGGTAGTGAGAACAAAGAGGCCGGGCGCCAGACTGGCATCTGCAAAGTCCGGAACCTCCATCACGCTTACAGATGTTACCACCCGCTCCAATCCCCCCTCTCCTGCGAGCAAATCCATGTTTGTTTTAAGCGCCTGTAATTCATAAATGTTTTGAACCGTTATTTCCATTTCCATACCCCCGGGCAGAAACCCCCACTTTTATTTTTTATCTGCTTCTCTTATTCTAATACACTTCCCTTCATGGTTCTACTGGTTTATGTATCCATTTTCCACCTTTAACCTAACAGCTGCTCCCGGCCGGCCTTTTACAGGCCTGTAAAACATAAAGCGGGGGCTGCCAGCGCATCCCCCGCAATGATCTTTTCTACAGATTCATAACTGCCTCCAGCTTTTTATCCAGCTGCTCCTTCTCCTTGTCATATGTAAAAAATGACACCAGGATGCAGCTCACGGTGGTAAAGCAGATTACATACATATACCAGGGCAGCCTGCGGGCCATACAAATCCCCGTTGATTTAAAACCAGGGAAATAACGTTCAGCACAAAGGCGGATACGGCGGCAAACATCATCCCTTTTTGTGTGGCGCGCTTCCAAACCATGCCGATTACAAATACAGGCAAAGTGACGGTCATAAGAGTCCCCCAGCCAGGAAACCAAGGGTAATAACCATCTCGGTGTTTGTAGACGCCACAATAATCCCAATGATTCCCAAAACCGCAATGGCGGCGCGGTATGCCAATATCTGCATTCTATCTTCAAACTTAACCTTAAAACAGCTGAAAATATCCTTTGAAAGCATTGTGGCGGAGATAGACAAATACATGCTTGCGGAAGATATGATTGCAGCCATCACAGATGAAACGATAAGAACATTCATGACGCTTCCCAGGTAATCGGCCAAATGCCAAACTGCCTCATCAGCTACGGCAAGGGGCTCTATGGTTCCTGTGGCCACAAGATACATAACGCTAAATCCCAGTATCGTCGCCGCAAAGCAGGCGATCCCCTGGGCAATGGCGGCTACAAGGCCTGCATAGGGCAAGTCTCTGGGCTCTTTGATGGCATACATACGGGTCAATGTAGCCGGCTGGCATGCCACGCCTACAAAGGAAAACAAAATCCATGTATTGGCCTTTGCTCCCAGCACATCGCTGCCAAAAGCGTTGAGATAACGGGGACTGAAATGGGCGGTAACCCCATTGCTTCCCGTCACCACAGGGTTAGCTGCCACGGCTTCCATAACGCCTGAAAATCCCCCGAATCTGCCGAAGAAAACCGCACATACCACAACGCCCACCGTAACAATAATGGCTCCCTGAAACGCCTGTGACATGATTCCCGCCGATTCGCCCCCTATGATTACATACAGGATCACAACCCCAAAAACCACGCTGGATGTAAGAAGGGGAGGCCATCCAAAGAGAAAGCTGAACAGACTGGTCCCCGCTGCGATCTGCGTAATCAGATAGGCAAAACATCCCACAAACAGCACTGCGCAGGTAAAGCCCTTTATTATTTGATTCCCCCTATAGCGGAGCGTTATAATATCTCCAAGGGAAGTGACATTGCCGATTTCAGCGATGGCCCTCATTCTTTTTCCGATAAAAATATATGCCGCCGTAAAGCAGCAGCTGAGAAACGCCGACAACGATAAGGCGTTTCCATTGAGATAAATTCCAGCGGTTCCTCCCACCATAATCATTCCGCTGACCATAGCTGCTGTGCTTGAAAGCCCTGTAACCAGCGGGCCGAACATTTTCGTACTGCCCATAAATCCCTGGACAGACGTGCTTCTCTTGGAGGCGACGCCTATAACGAAGGAAAGAAATAATAAAACAAATATGCTTGCCACAACTATAATCTTCTCACTCACCCTCATCTGCCTCCTCTTCTTCAGAATTCACTATGGACAGAAATTCACTCCAATCCTCCTCAGACAGCCATAAATCCCTGCGTTTGTAAAGCCCTGCAGAGAGCGTCAGTATGCCGGCAATCCAGTAAAAACCAAGCTCAAAAAAGAAGGAGGGATGCATACCTAATATAAGGAAATCCGGCCGGGAATCTCCATATAAAAATGCAAAGTACTGCATACCTGCAATACCGGCCGTAAACGTAATCAGCCACCCCAAAAAAGGATAGAAAAACAGCCTTTTATCAACCATTCCATTGTGGGAAAAACCAACCAGCATGTGGGCGGAAATGATAATAACAGAAACGTACATAGCGGCAAACCCTTGTCCTCCAAGGTCATGATAATTACAAGCAGCCACCCCAGAGCGATTATAATCATAAGGTGATCCACTCGTTTGGAATCCATTTTCATCGGCCTTTACCCCCTGTCGATACAGATAACAACGCTGAACAAGAAACACTATATCTTTATGATGATACAATTATAATTTGAATTGAATATCAATTCAATCCTTGGAATCTAGCAAAACTTTATTGATTTTTTCCTAATTTTAATGTGACAGGCAGATTCGGCGCAATCATATTACTGCAGCCCTTCTTTTAGGGCGGCCCACTCCCCTGCGCCGCGGCGCGCTGATGACGGACGGCAGGCTGCAAACACACGCTAAAGCTCCCTTAAGGCCGTCAAACAGGCCGGCTTACGGTTTTATTTTGCGTAAGCCGGCCTGTTGCTTTCTTTATACTCTTATTGTTAATCCATGCCGGTCATAAACAAGGGGATCACGTTGATCACCGGCTCCTCATATGGATGCACTTCCTTTACGGCAGCCACCGTTTCCTTCACCCGTTCCCTCAGACAGGTCAGTTCCACCTTAAGCTCCGGTTCCATGCTTATATTGCCCCAGGCGCCCACGTAGGGCTGGCTGCCCTCCAGAGGCCTCCAGCAGCCGGTGACAGCTGAAGGACATGCAGCAGTCATATGCTCCTATGTGCCCTGCATCCACCTTTTGCATGGCTTCCTGTAATTGTCCCAGATGGGTTTCCGGTATAAATATCTCCAGCTTACAGCAGGTAAATGGTTCCATTTTTATCT
>BBZN01000028.1 GCA_001304855.1 Clostridia bacterium UC5.1-1D2 | reverse complement strand
TTTTATGCGGCCTGCAGGTACTTTTTTCTTTATTCAACTGTCAAACTTCCGATATCCTGTGACAGGTCATGAGGCTCTTTTTTCCCTTTCAGCATGGCTGCTACGAGATTTTCAATTTCCTTGATGTCATTTTCGATAAAATGTAGTATACTATTATGCATAGAAAGCACCTTCCTTTGTTGTGATCGTTTTTCGCAAATTCAATCATACCACAATGAACTGCACCCTCTTTCTGGTATTTCAGCAAATCGGCGAACATGGTTCCGTTCTTCATATTATGCCCATATAAGAATATATCCCCCTCCTTCATATCTCCAGAACCCATAAACGGCACTCCCGCAAAGGAATCCTCCCCCGCAAAATTTCGATGAAGATAATATTCCGGTTCCCATGACATCTGCATAACCGGATAGTCAATGCTGGTTCCCGCGCTGGAAATCCAGCCGGCAAAATCCGGATTTCCTTTTACAATCTCCCGATACTCTATAGGATTCTCAGCCTCCATCTTATTCACGTCTATTTTTTGAATTTATACCCCCTTCCCCGAATAGTAATAATAAAATTCCCTCTCCCAGTATATTGTTCCAGTTTCTTTCTGACCCTGGAAATTGTGATTTCTACGGTATGTAAATTATCTCGTTCATTGAATCCTGTAATATAATCATAAATCTGCCTCTTACTGAATACCTGCACGATTCATCTGTGTTCCTCAAAAATATTTACAGCTCTATATAAAGCAGATATATGACTTACTCCAGTCCACAATACAAAGGTTTTGAACTTTATTACCTCTCCATAAAATACCGCCGCACCTGCTGCACCAGTATCTCCGTATCAATTCCATGTGCTATGCATGCTTCTTCCAATGATTCCCCGATGGAGGAGGGACAACCGATGCAGTGTATTCCCGCATTCATCAGCACTTCCGACACTCCCCGATCCAATTCCAGCAGTTCTCCCATGGTCATATCTTTATTGACCACATCAAATTTCGATTCCATATCGCCTTTCTCCATTTCTTTTTCGTACAATTCCTGATCCTCACATTTGAATACATTAAAAATAATACGGTCAAATTCTGTTTCATGTTCCTCCAGAAAGCGGCTTACTGTGCCCACCGCAATCTTAGCTGCCTCATCATTCGGAAAATGAAACTCTCCCGTACTAATACAGCAAAATGCCACAGAACGAAGACCATTTCCCACACAACATTCCAGTACGCTTCGATAGCAGTTCTCCAGATCCTTTTGAAGGCCGTCCGTCAGACGTCCCTCCACAATAGGCCCCACCGTGTGAATCACATGCTTCGCCGGAAGATTATACCCCTTTGTCAGCATGGCCTGACCAGTTGGTTCCTCATAGTGGAGCCCATACTGGATTTTTCGGCGGTTCATCTGATGATTACACTCCGCCCGCAACTCAATACCTGCCGCACTGTGAATCGCATTGTCAATACATCTATGACAAGGCACAAAACAGCCTAACATCCGAGAATTCGCCGCATTGACAATAGCATCCACCGAAAGTCTGGTGATATCTCCCTGCCAGATGGAAATCTTGTCCGCAAACCTGTGACTGCTTCCATACTGCTGCTTTACTGTAGGAATCTCCTCCAGAGTCACAATTCCCTTTTCCTTCGCTTCCTCCGCCAAAAATTCATCCTGCACCGTCAGCGTCTCCTGCGCCATAGCCCGCGGCATCCGAATATTCATCAGAGAACGCAGTGCCATACGCTTTCCCTCATAGGTACTCTCCACTTCCAAGTCCCGATACTGCACAGAATCTTCCCTAAATCGATCCACCAAAAAATCAAGTCGTTCTTTCTGCGTCACTTTACTGCTCCTTTCCCACTGCCAACTGTATATCCGCAATACTCTTTACAATATCTGCGTTAATTCCAACTGCCCGTTCTCCCAAACTTTCCGGTACAAAGGCTTCATTCAGGTTCAGACGGACCAGGGAATAGTTTCTCTGTTCCCGCATCAGCTTCTCAAATGGCAGGCGAATAATAACCGGGGTGTTAAATCCTACCCCTAATTCCAAAAGCACCACTTTCTTATTCCGGTTTTCTCGCAGAAAATCACGATAGTATTCTGCTGCCCGATTCCACGCCTCACCCTCAACAAAATACCCATCGCATCTTAAATGCATCTCCATCTTTCCGCCGCAAACCGGACACTTAGGAACCATGCAGCCCGGTACACAGCAGTCCCTGGCTGCCTGATTCATCTGCCGAAACATACTGACTGCATCATATACCGTGTCATGGCAGCCACGTTTGCACTGGATTTCCCCATAATCTCCCTGGGTTGCAAAAATACAATGTTCTGCAAATCCGCTCTTTTGGAACTGATGATCCACATTGGTGGTCAACACAAAATACGGCTTCTCTTTTACCAGATTATATAGAGTTTTATATAAAGGGAGGCCCTCCGGCTCAATACCGTTCACATATGCGTGACGGGACCAATATCCCCACTTGGCTTCTTCTGTGGGATAGGGGTAAAAGCCGGCTGAATACATATCACGCATGGCTTTTCTGCCGTATTTTTCAATAAAATCAGAAAAGAGCCGGACAAATCGTTCTCCTCCATAAGTCAGTCCCGCTGCCGCTGAAAGTCCCGCACCGGCGCCTACAAGTACCGCATCCGCCTCTCTTATATATCCGGCTGCCTGCGCAATCTGGTTTTCATAAGGCTGTTCCTGAAATATATAGTTCCTGTCTGTAATTTCACACAGAAACTGCTGAAAATTAACCCGTTCATATAATTTTTTCCAGATGATATCTTTGTAAACATCTCTTCCTCCCCCTCATCCAATATCCTGCAGCACCTTTCCAATATCGCCTTCAATACAAAGAGATTGTTCCGCAATATCCGAAGGTGAAAATACTTCATTATAATTAATGGCTGCATAACAGGCATTGGGATTTTCATATGTGTATCTCCAAAAGGGATACTTGATAATACCAGGTGTATTTCCGCCAACGCCTAGTTCCAAAAACAGAATATTCGCTCCTCGATACTTCATCTGAAACGCCTCATACCGTCCCGCCGCACTGTACCACCCTCGTCCTCTACAAAGGTATCATCACAACGCAGGTTCATCGTCATGGGTTTTCCGCATACAGGACATCGGGGAATCAACTCCGTGGGAATTCTCATCCCCCTCTGCTGTTCTACCATCTGGCGGACCTGCTGTTCATTATCATAGGTTTTCTGACAGCAGGGTTCAAAACATTGCCACAGGCCATAATCCCCCTGGGTATAAAACAGGCGTTCCTTGTCAAATCCAGCTTTCTGAAAACAGTGATCCACATTGGTGGTTAATACAAAATAGTCCTTATCCTGAACTAGCGACAAAAGCTCTTGATAGACCGGCTTCGGCGCGTCCTCATAGCGATTGACGAAGATATGGCGGCTCCACCATGCCCAGTATTCCTCCAAGGACTGCCAGGGGTAAAATCCACCGGCGTATATGTCTGAAATGCTGTATTTCTGTATAAAGTCTCCAAATAACTTCTCAAACCGTTTTCCGGAATAAGTGAAGCCGGCAGAAATAGAAAGGCCGGCTCCGGCTCCAATCAGCACTGCGTCCGCCTGATGAAGCTCCTCCTTCAACTTTACCAGCTGTTCTTCATAATTAAGCCTATTATTCTTTGCCTGCATATTTGAAATCATAAACTGCTTCTCCTTATTCCATCCATTTTTATCTTCAAACTCTATTGTAACAAAAATTACATCTTCTCATAAACACATACAAAATTGCTGGATAGTTATCCGGAGGATACTGTCTCTAAAATGCAAACCGCCCCTTGGTATGATCTTTTGGCTCTTCTTCCAGAATACTCCTCAGATAAGTCTCTGCAAACCCCTGATTCTGTTTCCATTCCGAAATCCAAGGATTTTCCCTGTTGATCTGATCTAATCGTCCTGCAAAATAATTTGTATTTACCTCTGCAAAAAACTCTGACATCTCATTTTGGCGCTCACAATGTTCCAATTCTCCTTTTGTCTGACGCAGAGAGTTTTCTCTAAAAAACTCTCTGGAATAGTCCTCAAACTCCAGCAAGTTGGGATCTGCAAGCCCATTCTTTCTTGCATAAGCTGACACATCTGTCTGCTCTGTATGATAATCTGCCTGGTTTTCCGCAAGCCTCAGCACCCCGTACTGGTTAGGAGATACCGCCAGGGAGGATGTAACTATTTCTGTTAAGCCGCTGCCGTTCTCCTCTATATGCTGGATATGCATGTGACCGCTGAGGTTGCAAATCACTCCATATTTCTCATAAATCGACTTCAGCACATCACCATTTTCGATCATGAAACCATTTGTAAAAACCGAATTATGGGGAAGCACGTTCTGATGACTGACAGTCAGTATGCGGCTTCCCTCTTTTGCAGCCTCCTTTAGCTGTTTTTCCACCCAATAAAATGTATTCTGCGAAACAAAGCCAGGCGTCTTTGCTCCATTCACATCCAGCATTAAAATTTGAAGTGTGGGCGTCACCTGCGCCACATAACTTAGAGACTCTTCGTCCTTCGTCACAGCCTGTTCATAGCCAAATGTCCCGTAGATGTCTGTAACTGTTCTCCCGTAATGCTGGGTTCCAACTGATAACTGTCTCCACGAAACGATGCTGACATGGGATTATTCAAGTCGTGATTACCCGGAATTGCAAGCACTGTTATCCCCGCATCCACAATGTGCTGAAGACCTTTTGCCAGATCCCGATGGCTTTTCTCTGCTCCATTAAACGTCAGATCGCCGGAAAGGAGCAGGACATCCGGCGACTTTTCAATCATTTCCTGTATAAAGGCTTCCGTCAGCTCCTCCGTGTATGTAGTCACCTTACCGTCCGCCTGCTCCACCATCTGCGTAAAATATTCCCCGTGATCCGTCAATGCAGGAGACAGATAATGAATATCCGTTGCTATAAAAATTGTGACCGATTCCACTGGTATTCCCTCCTCAGCATTCACTTTTCTTTCCTGCTCCACCGACAGGAAGGACATGCAAAACAATAGAATCAATGAACTAATGACAAAGCCTATCCGCATTTTCATGCTCCCAGCTTCTCCACCGCCCCCGCCGGACAGGCGCGGAAACAGTTTCCGCAGTGCAGGCAATGATTTTCATCTATTATTCTCGGAATCGTATCGCCGATACACTGCACAGGACAGACGCTGCGGCAGCTCTGACAGCCAATGCAAGCTACGGCATGGATCCGGTACCCGTCCTGATGCTGTTGTTCTCCCCCGAAGGAAAAATTTTGCCGAAAAGGCGGCAGCTGTCCCAGATCAAAATACTCTCCCTCACCCTTATAAAGGCGGAACACCTCCAGGCTTCCCTGCTCTTTTCTGAGGGATAAATCTTCGCCATATAGGGATTCTTCTCGAAAATCTCTGATAACCGGTTCTTTCCAATATTCTGCACATGACCACGCACAGAAATGGAGAATGTAGACATGGTGTCTGTTCCCTTCATGCCGCTGAGCGCTACAAATGGTTTCTTCATCAAACGTTCATAAAAGGCTTTCCCCTTTGCAGTCAGGAAATACAGTCCATTCTCGTCCGCCAGCATCATATCAATTACACAGGTCTGCGGATATCCGTTTTCATCCACCGTAGCCACTACGGTGGAGTGTATCTCTTCCTGCAAAATCTGTAAAATATCAACCCCTGTCATATCTGACTCCTCACTTCCTATTGATCTCGCCATACATCTTTTCACAATCCGGCCAGGTACTTTCCGGCTTCCCGCCCCAGGGTCTGTGCCATGCTGATACTCTGCCCCGGCAGGGAAGTAGTGTACTGGAAGCCAAAGCGGCATCCGCTGCAGTTTCCTGTAGCAAAAAGCCCCGGAATGGGCTCAAAGCTCCATCCAGCACCTGCTGATGCTCATCCACCAGCAGACCACTGACTGTCACCAGCAGCTTTAAAGACTGGCCTCCGGGATGATGGCTGTCCTTTTTCTGTCCACAGGCATAAAAAGGTCCGTTTTCAATGGGGAATAAAAGATGAGGATCCTTGCCAAAATCCCTATCTCTTCCCTGGCGGCACAGTTCGTTATAACGTGTTGTTTCCCATAAAAAGGTCTTCCGCTCTTCTCCTGTTTCAAAAATAATCTCTGCCAGTTCTGAAAGGGAATCTGCGCAATATAGAGGGCGGCGGTATCCGGCTGCGTCCTCTGTGACTGCCGGTTTCCCCTTGTGTCTGCGGGCCTCTGCAAGTGCCCGTTCCAGCTTATGGCGCCGCTTAGGATCCGTGTAATCAAACACCGCATGGCAGGGTGCCTGGTAAGTGATCTGCTCTGCAATATTCCTGTCGAAAATCCCCCAGAGCATTCCATCAGGCTGTTTTGCTCCTGCCAGAGCTGCCAGGATATGGGTTCCAAAGCCTTCATCCGAATACCGTTTTCCATGGGCGTTGACCCGCAGCACAGCAGTAGAACCGATCAGCTCAAACCCAGGAAAGGAGTAATTGCCACCCATAGCTGCGTGAGACCGGGGTTCCAGCCGGCCGCCTGCCCACATTCCCATGAGGATACCGCTGCCGTCCCACCCATGGCCACTCCAATCGCCCTCGTCAATCAGATCTGCCGCCTCTGTTAGCAAATCCTCGCACATCTGTCTATTCCGGCTGTAATCTCCCGCCGCCAGCAGAACCCCCTTCTTTGCTTCAAACAGCACATAGCTTCCGTCTTTCAATTGTCCAATCACACCGCACACCCGGTTCCCGTTCTTTTTTAACTGGCAGGCCGTCGTCTCAAAAAAGAATCTCGCTCCCGCTTCCTCTGCCAGACGCTGATTCCCTTTAACCGCCTTGTTTTGCAGCGCCATGCCCATATTGGGAGTCCCCGGCCAGGCATGCAGTCCATTGAGGGAAACCGGGAAGTTAGGGCTTGGCGGCGTCAGCATTGGATGAATGCTGTTCTTCTCTTCCTCTGAAAGGGGTTCGATAAACCAATCGAAACAATCTCCGCAGTTTTCTGCATAAGTACGCACCAGGCGGACGTTGGAACGGTTATTCGTGCGGAGCTGCCAGTCATTTACAAAGGTGTCCACATCCACAGGTGAAACGCCGTGTGCAGCCTGCCACCTGGAATTAATGTGCCCAATCTCGCCGACACCTAAAATCCACTGTTTTTCCTTTGTCTGCTGTTCCAACACAATCACAGACGCTCCCGCTGCTGCTGCAGAACGGGCCGCGCAGGTTCCCCCGTGTCCGGCGCCGATAATCACAATATCCGCTGCCTCTTTATGCAGGATTTTTTCCGCCGGGATATCTCCGGGATCCTGTGCCCACGCATAATTTTTCATCGAAGTCCTCCTTTAACAGGTGATGCCGTACCTACTACATGTCCCGCCGAAACCACCGATCTGAGCGCTGCGCCACAACGCTTATAAATCAGGTAAGTAACTGCAGAGGTGACCCCATGCTTTAACAAATTAAAGGGCAGGAAGGCGAATAACATCAGGGTAAAGGTATCGTGAATAAATGGATTTACCGCCGTTCCCATCTCGATAATCATACCAAGGGACATCCCATAAAGAGCCTCATACATCGGAAATCCCACATAAAGATTCAGGTAGATAAACAGAATGCTGACCAGCGCCGATGCAAAGGACAAGCCGAGTACAGCTCCCGCTTTTGTACGGCGGACCTTGTAGATTAGAGAAGCGGAAAGTACAAACACACAGCTTCCTGCCATATTCATAAACTCACCCACAAAGGCCGTATCCGTTCCCTCCGTCACCAGCTTCAGCAGGATTTTGATCAATACCACAGCACAGCCGCTCAAAGGCCCAAGAAAAAATCCTGCAAACAAAGCCGGAAGCTCCGCAATATCGAATTTCAGAAACGAAGGAGCAAAGGGCAGCGGGAAATGGAACATCATAAGCACCGTGGAAAGCGCGCCCAGCATACCGACTAAAGTGATTGTTTTTGCGTTAAATGTTTTTGTTTTCATTGTGAAATTTCTCCTCTTTATTTGTTCCAGAAAGGCTGTCTCATATGAAAAACAGCCCCGGATTCACTTCACTCCAGAGCTGTCTCTTCCTCTTCTCTCATCCGGCCTGTTACCGTCGGTACCGGAATCACACCGGTTCATGCCTTATGGCTCGCGGACTATACCGCCGGTGGGGACTTCCACCCCGCCCTGAAGATTCTTTATTGTTATGGGCAGTGCGCGCAAGGCGCTCTCGGGCCTGTACTGCGGATTTACTGTGGACTATCTTTCTTACAACTCATACTCCTTTGGCGGATTTCCTGAGAAGTCAGCGATCACTGCATGAGCCTCTGCCAGATAGAACACCTCGAAGATTGGGTTCGTCGCCTCGCCGTACTGTCCCTTTACGATTGGGTTTGCGATACACATCTCTTTCACTGCCAGATTATCCTCGAATACAGCCTTGCCGTTTAAACGGATCCACGCATACTCGGGGCTGGATACGGAAACCTCGGTATAGGGATGTTCCTGCAGATCCAGATACACATCCTTCTGATTGTTAGTGCAGAACCACAGCTTTCCGTCTTTCTCTCCCGCGAACATAAACGGACGGCACTTTGCCTTTCCGTCACGTCCGATGGTCGCCAGATACTGTACCGGATTTTCCTGTAAAAATTTTACTACTTCGTTCATTTTGTTTTCCTCCTAATATTGATTTTTGGGGGTTGTTCCCTTTGATGGTTTTTATTGTAACAGCGGCTTTCCGATTCGTGAAGTACGCACAATATTGTGGCATAGTTACCCAGAGGAAACTATAACTGTCAATCCGGTGAAACAGAGCAGTTTCCAGTTCTGCTCCGTTCCATCGTTTTCCCTCTTCTATCGATAAAACAAGTTTCTGACATGCTCTTTTACTACAAATATCTGGCGTTTCTTTTATTTTTCAACTCTCAAAAGGATTCGTTTCTACTCCTGATACAGTCCCGCTGCCGTCATTTCAAGATAATTCTCTCCGGAATAGTTCGGAAAAGCTTCCTTCACAGCCGCAATGAAGTCCTCTGCAGTCGTCTCCGTCTCAGCAAGCTCTTTCATCTTCTGGGCATAAGCCAGCTTGGTCTTTGCAGCTCGATGGTTTCCGGCACATAATGGGAAGACAGGATCAAGGTGTAATCCGCGTCTATATACCCTGCATCTGTGCAGCCAGAGCGTCGATGGCCTCTACACCGGGCATGATATTATGCACATCGGAACCAACCATATGGGTAAACACAGTGTTAATCTCCGGAATCGCCAGATCAAAGCCGTCTGCACCATCTGTTACAACATACTCCACCCCGTTGAGGTAATAGTTCCCGGCTCGATCACCTTCGTTACCTCCGGAATCGTTCCGTCATAATCATCTCCAAAGCCCTGAACGAACCCATCGATCAGTCCCTTCACGGAACCGCCCTCCTGCTGCGCTGCCTGGGCATTAGCTGTCGCAATATACTCCACATCCGCGCCATAAACTTCTGCGCCGGCCGGGTGATAAGCCAGCAGCACACTGGTCATGGGTTTTCCAAGAGATTCTATATATGCAGCCAATTCGTTGTTATTGTCCTTAAAGCCCGGAGCCTCCAGCGCTGTCAGTCCCGATTCACTCTCGATCAGGTAGCTTTCATCATCAATGGCGTCACGACTCTCATAAGCATGCACCTTGATATTGCCAAAATCATATACCTGCATCACACCAACCCCCAGTTCCACGGTAGTCTCCGTGTATGGTTCACTGTCCTCTGCCTGTGTTTCGACTACAGAAGCAGACTCCTCTGCTGTGGTAGTCTCCTCTTCGGCGGCTGTTGTTTCAACCACTGTCGTCTCCTCTGCCTGTGTTGCAGAAGAACTGCCGGAACAGCCTGCCAGCAGAGATGCTGCGGCTGCGGCCGCTATGGCTACGGTAATTAATCTTCTCATAATTATTTTCCTCCTTAATATCCGGGCAGATCCTCAAATGCAGATCTGCCCACTTTTTTGTTCTTTACGCCTCGATCTTCTCCGGGGCTGCCTTCATAGAATACTTGGTGCAAACCGCGTCGTCTACCCGAAAGACCTCAAAGATCCCATCGCCTAACTTATAAAGTTCGCTGGGTCCGGTCGGGTCGGCGAGCATCGCTTCACGAGCCTCGTCACGGTTATCGCAAAACAGCTTTCCGGTAATGCGCACCCATGTGCCTTCCTTACCCATTCCGCAAATCTCCACCTTCTGATTCTGCGCTACCTGCTTATAGAAATCCTTGGTGTTGTTGGAACAGATGTAGAGATTTCCTTCAAACTCTGTCACGCTGGAAAACGGGCGGACACGGGGCTGTTCTCCGTCCTCGGTTGCGATGTAAAATACACCGATTGCCTTCAGTTCCTGTACGATTCTGTTCATGATTCGTCCCTCTTTTCCTGTACTTTTATTTTGATACTTCTCCATGACACTTTCCGCGATATCAATTCCCTTTCACTGTCAGAGAGTAAACCATTTTATATGTCCAATGATTGGACAACATAACGGAATGCACATATGTATTCCTGGTAAATCTATTCTATCAGCCTCCTTTTCGCTTGAAAAGTAAGCACAATATTGTGGTATAATTACCTGTGGGAAACTATGTATTTGTCAAAAGTCATAGTTTAACTAAAAAGTCTCTGCCAGAAAGATTTCTTTTTCATCGGCGCGGCTGTCTGAGAGACGTCTGTTTTCTGTTCACTCCCTGCCGCAAGGTTATACTCTCTCGGTGGGTTACCGGAAAAGTCAGCCAGCACTCCATGTGCATCCGCCAAGTAGAACACTTCAAAAATAGGATTATCGGCTGTCTGATATTGCCCCTTCACAATTGGATTGTTCATGCACTCCCGCTTTACCTCCATGTTATTTTCAAACACCGCCCTTCCGCTCAAACGGATCCATGCGTAATCCGGACTGGAAACAGATATCTCAACATTGGGGTTTTTTTGCATATCCTTATAGACATCCTTTGTATGATTGGTGCAGAACCAAAGTCTTTCGTTTTTCTCAAAACAGAACATAAAGGGCCTGCACTTTGCTTTTCCGTCACGCCCTGCTGTCGCCAGATACTGCACCGGATTCTCTGTCAGGAATTTCACCACATCGTTCATCCTACATATCCTCCTCAAATATTTTTTATCTTGCATTTGTTGTTTACAGTCACTATAATAAAGCCATACCACCGAACCGTAAAGTAAGCACTTAATTGTGCCATAGTTACCTGGAGGATACTATAAACCAGTAGGAGGAATACATCATGGAAACTACAGAAGAAATCCTTAAAAACGCCGGCAAAAGAACTACCTTCCTGCCCGGTAGAGACAACCCTGATGCTCATCAGCGATAAATGGAAGGTGCTGATTCTGAGGGATTTGCTGCCTGGAACAAAAAGATTTGGAGAATTGAAAAACTCTATCGGACATATCACACAGAAAGTCCTGACTGCGCAGCTTCGCCAGATGGAAAAAGCGGCCTGGTAATACGCACTGTATACCCAGAGGTTCCTCCTCATGTAGAATATACGCTCACTGATCTGGGTTACAGCCTGAAACCGGTTCTTGATGCCATGTGGAACTGGGGTGAGGAATATAAAACACATAATCAATAGGCAGCCGAAGGCGGGGCTGTCCCATAGGATTGCTCCGCCTTCCCTTTCCAACTTACGCTCCCTATTCTAAAGTTATATTTACTGCTTCTTTAAATTCATTTGAAGGAATCCACCGTGATTCCCGTCCCTACTACCCACTGATAAGACGTGCCTGCCATCTCCAGAATATAATTCACAATATCCCTTGCATACACCAGCAGAAACAGACAGAATTCTGACCGGAATACCAGTTCCAGCGGTTCTTCCGAGTTCAGCCCCAATTTTCCGCAAACTTGATGATCCACGCTTGGATATCTTACGCTCTGTTCCGGTAAATTGACCAGACTGATATGGCGGGGCATCTATCCCTGCATGGGCTATCAGTTCCTTTCCACTATGGAAACGCCTTACGTCTCCGATTTCTGCTATCAGTTTCGGCGCCAGCACGTTCCCCACTCCTCCCATTGCCCGCACTACCGGATATTCCGGCAGGCTCTTGGCTAATGTCTGCATTTGTGTTAAAATCGTCATCAGAGTGTTATCGACTTCTCTTAACACCCTGACCGCTTCCTGTACCAGCATTTTGGTCGATGGGGTACTGGAAGAAACACGCTTTCCACCCGCATCCTCATATAGTGACGGTACTGTCGGCCCAACAGCTTCAGCTCCGCATAAACGCTTTCTTCCGCTTTATAGTCCTTCAGACGATACCAATGGTCAATCCCATAGTTGGATATCGTAATGGCATCCTGTTTGTCTGTTTTCACACGCCTAAGCCCCTGGCAGCGGTATTCTTTCATTTCAAACGGGTTGATCACTGCCACAAAGAACCCCTTTTTCTTTCAGGTAACTCAATACTGGCAGATGGTAAATCCCTGTCGCTTCCATAATCACACGTACCTCATCATCCAGACGCAGCAGCATGGTTGCCAGTTCAGACAGTTCCTTTTCCGCATGGCAGATTTCAAAAGGTCTGCTTACTATCTCGCCATACGGTTTCAGAATACATACGGTACTTTTCTCCTTTGATACATCAATCCCTGCACTTATCATCTGTAACCTCCACCATTGATTTGTAATTGTTCCCATCCACACTTATTACAACTCATTTTAGTTCGTTACACGAAAGCACCTTACGGGTTTCAACCTGCTTAAACGACTGTTTATAATAAGGGGTGGTTGACGGTTTTTGTGACAGATGTAGTTAATCCAAAAAGAGCCTCGCCAGACCAATTACTCCCTTATCATAAAAAAATAAGTGCAGAGGGTAAAGCACTAATGATATGCTTTATCTCTTACACTTATATGATACTAAAAGAGGGCTTGTCAAGACACCCTACGTCTCGACAAACCCTTGATTTCACTATATTCTTTAGAACTTTCCTTCCTTCGCCGCTTCCTCAATGGAAACGGTGAGGGGCGGTTTTTCAAGGGTTTGAGGGGTTGTTGTGCGCTATGGGCGTGCTACTGGGCACTACTGAATGCTCCCCTGCACTTGCCCTCGTATAGATATCAGAGAATCACTTTATCGAACAGCCTTTCCATTTTTTCATAATCACAGATAAACGAAGCAATACTAGCATTCAACATTTCATTCTCACAAATATTAGCAAAGTGAACACTATATCCTTGATGCAATGCAAGTTCACGTATAAATTCTCTTTGCGCCCTGCCATTTCCCTCACGAAATGGATGTAAAGCATTAATCTCAGAGAAATAGAATGCTGCTTTCTTTACAAATTCTTCTCTGGAAATTCCGTTTAAAAAATTATCTGATTTAAGTTTGCCAAATATCTCGTTTGCCTGAGTATCAATGAACTGAACTTTACAAAACATATTGGACTTTGCTATGTCAACTATACGGATTTTTCCAGCCCATTCATAAATATCTTGAAATAGATATTCATGGATACTCTGCAAATGTTTTAAATCGAAATTTCCTTTTATCGGATTGTTAAGTAAATCATCTAAGCGAAACATTGTAATTCTGCGTTCTGCCTCATGAAGTCTGTCTATATCTCTAATGTTAAGTTTATTGACCAATACATCTGAATTAGGATAACAATAGACTTTATCACTCATTTAGTCCTCCCTATATTCAGCCAATACCTGGTTTCTAATATTATCCTTATCCTCTGATAGCTGATACTCTTTCAGTAATCGAATATCCTCTGATGACAATTGTATATTTTCCATTGACATTGTAGCTTGTATTTCACTGAGTTTTTCATCATTGCTATATGCCTGAGGCATTTTAATTTCAAATGGAATACTTTTAGTTAAAATAATTTGCTTTAACAACATATTTACGACAGAAGAAATATTTGTACCTAAGCTTTCAAGTATAGAGCTTGCCTGCTCTTTATCACTTTCATCTGTTCGAACTTGCAAAAATGTCCTGCCCATGCAATCACCTCCACTGATTTAATTTTACACTATTGTCATGACTATGTCAATACATCTCTGAAATCACAAAAAATAAAAAGCTGTACCGACCATAAGAAGTCAGTACAGCTATCAAAAAACCTTATTCAATACGGTTTTTATTAGAATTTTCCCGCCTTAGCGCTCTCCTCAATAGACACAGCCACAGCCACAGTCATACCAACCATAGGGTTGTTTCCTGCGCCGATAAGTCCCATCATCTCAACATGAGCAGGAACAGAGGAAGAACCTGCAAACTGTGCGTCAGAGTGCATACGTCCCATTGTATCAGTCATACCATAGGAAGCAGGACCTGCCGCCATGTTGTCAGGGTGCAGGGTTCGGCCTGTGCCGCCGCCGGATGCTACGGAGAAATACTTTTTGCCCTTCTCATTACATTCCTTCTTATAAGTACCTGCTACCGGATGCTGGAATCTGGTTGGATTGGTGGAGTTGCCTGTGATGGAAACGTCAACGCCTTCCTTCCACATGATGGCCACGCCCTCTGTTACATCGTTGGCGCCATAGCAGTTAACCTTTGCTCTTAAACCTTCGGAGTAAGATTTCCTCCACAGTTCCTTTACTTCTCCTGTGTAGTAATCCATCTCTGTCTCCACATATGTAAAACCGTTGATTCTGGAAATGATCTGTGCCGCATCCTTTCCTAAACCGTTCAGTATAACACGCAGCGGCTTCTGACGAACCTTGTTAGCCTTCTCTGCAATACCGATAGCGCCCTCTGCGGCGGCAAAAGACTCGTGTCCCGCCAAAAAGCAGAAGCAGTCTGTGTCCTCTTCCAGAAGCATTTTTCCTAAGTTTCCGTGTCCCAGACCAACCTTGCGCTGGTCGGCAACAGAACCTGGAATGCAGAATGACTGAAGGCCCTCTCCGATTGCAGCAGCCGCATCCGCAGCTTTTCTGCAGTTCTTCTTAATAGCAATTGCAGCGCCTACTACGTATGCCCAGCAGGCATTTTCAAAGCAGATTGGCTGTATTTTCTTAACCTGATCATATACGTCCAGGCCTGCATCTTTCGTAATCTTCTCAGCTTCTTCAATGGAAGCAATGCCATAGCTGTTTAACACAGAATTGATTTTGTCAATTCTTCTCTCATATGATTCAAATAATGCCATCTTCTTATCCTCCTAATTGGTCTTCATCATTCTTTACGTGGGTCGATAATCTTAACAGCGTCGGCAACGCGGCCGTACTGGCCCTGCGCCTTCTCCCATGCTGTGTTAGGATCGTCACCCTTCTTGATGAAATCAGTCATCTTGCCAAGCTAACGAACTGATAACCAATAATTTCGTCGTCTGCATCCAGCGCAATGCCGGTTACATAACCCTCGGCCATTTCCAAATAACGGGGACCTTTCTTAAGAGTTCCGTACATAGTACCAACCTGAGAGCGGAGGCCCTTTCCTAAGTCTTCCAGGCCAGCGCCTACAGGAAGCCCGTCCTCTGAGAATGCGCTCTGGGTTCTTCCGTATACAATCTGCAGGAACAGTTCTCTCATAGCGGTATTGATCGCATCACATACCAAGTCTGTATTTAAAGCTTCCAGCACTGTACGTCCCGGCAGGATCTCTGCTGCCATAGCTGCGGAGTGTGTCATGCCTGAACATCCGATAGTCTCAACCAGTGCCTCCTGGATAATTCCTTCCTTAACATTCAGTGTCAGCTTACAGGCACCCTGCTGTGGAGCACACCAGCCCACGCCGTGGGTCAGACCGGAGATATCTTTTACTTCTTTTGATTTTACCCATTTTGCTTCTTCCGGAATCGGAGCAGCGCCATGACAGACGCCCTGTGCAACTGTGCACATTTCTTCTACTTCATGTGAATAAATCATGTGTTAAAACTCCTTTCAAAAATGAATTGGTCAAGTACAGTGCCCATTGTTAATTTTATCACATCATACTTGGTTCTATTTTCTCACATAATCCGACAATTTACAAGCAGATTTTTTAATGGTTTTAAAGGCTTTTGAGGCTCCTTTTTATTGAATCCGCCATTTTTCATCATGTTGAGATATACAATGAAAAAAGCACGCCTTTTATAATACTGGATATAGTCAGGGCCCACCAGATTCCATCCAGCCCAAGGGATGTGCTGCCCAGAATCACCGCCAGCGGTATTCTTGCCGCAGTCAAGATAATGGTGATAAACGACGCCTCCATGGTCTTGCCCATACCGGACATAGCCCCCACTGTCATCAGTTCCACACACATAAACATTTCCGAAAAGCCAATGATCCGAAGGTAGCTGGCTCCTGCCGGAATCACCTCCGCCTCATGGATAAAAAGGCTGAAAATTGGCGCCGCCCCAAAGATGAGAAGGCAGGAGGTAAACAGTCCCCAAAGGAACATGATCGCTGCAGCCGTGAGATACCCTTTTTTCACGCGTCTCAAATTACCTGCTCCAAAATTCTGACCTACAAATGCATTGATAGCCATGCCAAAGCCGTCGGCCGTCATCCAGGAGATGGACTCAATCTGCCTCCCACTCTCTGGACTGCGACCGCAGTATCCCCCAGGCAGTAACAAACCGTGTAAGCACCATGGAAATTCCGCAGTAAAGCATGCTCTGGGCCGCAGCCGGCAGACCGATCCGCACCATCGTCTTTAGATTGGATAAAGGCGTATGCCGCCAGATGCACATCTGAGAGGCCAGCACCGGATCCCTTCTCATAGATAAAACCAGTACCAATGTTACAACCATCTGGCGGTCACAGTGGCAATGGCGGCTCCCGCCACGCCCAACCCCGGCACAGGCCCAAAGCCGAATATCAGCAGCGGATCCAGGACCATGTTGGCGCCCATTCCTATGCAGTTGGCAATAAAGGGAGTTCTGCTGTTTCCTGAAGCCGTATATAACCCGGTAAGTGTTTGTCCTATAAATGCAAACACAATCAGGCCGCAGGCAATTTTCAGATACAGTTCCGCATTTTCCACTACAACCGGTGAGTTGAGATGAAAGAAACCAATGAGGGGTCCGGCAAACAGCACCGCAATGATACCATAGACAACCGCCAGACCTGCCGCCAGCTGCAGAGCCCCTTTGCCGTACTGAACCGCCTCACTTTTATTTCCTTCCCCGTAAGCATGGGCCGTCTTTACCTGTCCCCCCATTCTGGCCAGGGCCACTACGCCTGAGCTCAACCAGGTATACATGGCGGCTGCCCCTACAGCCGCCACCGCATCGCTGCCCACCAGTCCAATCCATGCCATATCTGTCAGGTTGTAGGCAGTCTGAACAAGGGATGTAGGCCATAATGGGGAGGGCCAGTTCCGTTAAAGAAGGAAGGATTTTTCCGTTTAACAAGTCAATATTCTTTTTCACAATATTCCCCCAGAAATTTTCCATTTTCAAATATAATGTATCATTCAGAACAATAATACTATCATGCCCAAAATGGAAAGTCAATACAGCCCCTTTCTGTCTGCTTCTGAGAAATTTTCTTATATGTTAAGGGAATACGCGCCCTCCCCAGGCCTTCTGTGTTCCGGCTTTCCGTCACACTACTTTCTCTGTTCCCTGCTCCAATGCCAGAAGCTCTTCCTGCTCCAGTTCTTCAATGAAACATGCAAAGGGCACTATCTCCCGCTCCCACCTGTACCGGTCCATTATCTCCAGGTACTCCCGCCGTCTGCTGACGGGAATTGACACAGGCAGAAATTCATGTTCCATCAAAAGATAATTCATCATCAGAGCGCCCACTCTCTCATTTCCTTCCAAAAACGGATGTATCCTCACCATCTCAGCGCAGGCCCAGGCTGCAAGATCGATGGGATGAAAGGCTTCTGGAAGCCTGCAGACCATAACCCGCTCTTTCAGTCTTTCCGAGAAGTTCCGCATGAGAGTTCTCAAATCATTATGAGGCGGAAACTCCGTTCTGGTGTCCGGCACCCATACGGAAATGTTTCGGTAAATGCCGCCATGATAAATGTGTTCCGTCACAATTTCATGGAGCCTGCGTATAATTTTCTCATCCAATATCTGGCCTCGTCTGATATATTTTTTGACGCATTGAACTGCTTTAAAATAATTTCTTATCTCCTGTATCTCCCGCTTTCTCTCCCTTGTCTCCTCCTGGTCTGTTTCTTTCCCTTTCAGAATGCTCCTGACTTCTTCCAGGGTGAGGGTATTTCCTTCCAGAGACGTGGTATCATAGACAAATTGAATTTCCCGCTCCTTTTTATACCTGTAAAAATACTCCGCAGCTGTTTTACCGCCGCTTCCTATTCTTTTTTTAACACGTTCTGATAATTGATCAACCTCTGCATATTCGTTTTCCATAACTCATTTTACCTCTCTTTTGTATAGTCGGGCATTGCCGCCTGTATTACCAGCCTCTGACTGCTTCCGTAACAGGTGGAAAGCGTGATTATCCTTTCTCCTCCTGTGAATGGATAATTGATGTAATACAGGGAGGCGGCCCTCATCTCTTCCAGATAAGGAAGCCATTCTGTATCTAATAAATCTTTCCGGTAAGGATCGGCATCCGTCTCAGAGCGAAGCTGGCATGAAAAGACAGGACAGTTTGTCCATCTTCCTCCATAAAAGATTGAGACAACCGGATGTTCCAGATAAAAGGCCTCGTCTCTATATTTCTTCAACGTTCCGAACATGCTGCCATCTTTCATATTGTGTCCATATAGGATCGTATTGTCCGTAATCAAGGGCTGAATTGAAGAATCCAGAAAGATACAGCCTCCTATGTGTTCCTCCTTATAAAAATTATGATTCAGATAGTACTGGTTATCCACATATTGGACGATGGGATAATTGATGCCGGTTCCGGGAATAGACACCCACATCCTGTAATCCGGGTTAATCTTCTTTAACCAGGACTCATTGACGAAAGGCGCCAGGGGTTCCTTAGGGTTTTGTCCAGATTGCGCAATGTTTTTCTGTGCTTGCGTCAAAGCGTTTTCCGGTGTGTTCTCTGAGGCTTTCCCCGGCGTTTGCCTGGAGGTATCCTCCGGCGCTGGCTTTGGTTCATTTTCCCATGATTCCCCGAGCCTTTGCCTTGATGTATCCCCCGGCGCTGACTTTGGTTCATTTTCCAGGAGTTTCTCCTCTGTCATAAATGCGCCTCTCGCTATTTCCCTGTAGGTCTTTTTCCCTTTTCCGTAGATAAATGCGGCTCTGGTCAAAAAAGCGGCGCAGCAAATAGTTCCTGTCAGGAAGATAATGCTGCAGGTTTCAGAGGCAGCCGAAACCCAAACTTCTGTTACAGAAAAATATACCTGCAGCCGCGGCTATGGCCAATACTGCCAAAAGAGCTGACTGCCAATTTATCATGTTGCCTCCAGACCCGGCTATTATTTCACCTTCCGCCTGAACCTCAGCAGTTGACTCTCCCTTAAATACCAGACGGTTTACCATTCCTGAGTAAGTGGCAACGCAGTCCCTGACTAATTTTTTTCCAAAAACCTCCAGATTTCTACATTTTTCCCCCTTCTCTTCATAGATTTCACCGTCCCATCTGGCGCCCTCTATGTGGTAGCTTTCACTCCCAAGTCCGGCTAAAGCCAACAATTCCTCCTCGTAATCGGAGAATTTAGTCTCCTGCATTACCAGTCTTTCTCCAATTAAATATGTGTCTGAGCCATAACCTGTAATTTTAACCTGCATCTGAAAGCCATCCGCCCAGCGCTCATTGATAAATGTGTAATCAGAAAGTGGAAGAACTACTTCCCGCCGGGCGCCTGAACGGCTGTCCCTAGCCGTAATCCAGGCTCTCTGCGGAATCAATTCCACGGCCTCCACCGCCTTGTACGTAATCTGGCCGGAAACGTAAAAGCTGTCTGCCGGTTCATCTAGTGGTTCTACAGTCTGAATCAGTTCCGTCTCCATGGCTGCGGCTTCTGTAGAATCCAGTATGCCTGTCGCCATACATGCAGACAATACAATCCATATACTTCTGCTTTTAATAATTATTTTTAAGTTTTTTACCGCCTCCTTTTCCTCTGCCGGCGTCGGAATTATTTTTTCTTTTTTTGCCTTTCCTCCTCAGATCCCATCTGACGCAGATTATAAATCCGGCAAGACACAGCATACCTGCCACCGCCGTCTGAATTAACGGGCTGTGATCTCCGGTTCTGACGCTGCTGTCTCTTCCGCCTCCAAAACCATAGGTTCCTTTGCCAAACCGGCCTTTCACCCTGTAAACAGTGGTAATTCTTCCCATGGTTTTCACCGGCAGCGTTTCTTTGTAATTGTAAATTCTGGTATTTCCGCTTACCTGTCCGTCTTCGCTGACTGTAACCTCGTAGACGTCTTCCGTAAGCTGGTAGCCCTGGGGCGCCTCTGATTCTCTTATGTGATAGACTCCGGGATGAGGCACTTCAAATATCAATATTCCATCCTGTTTTGTCACCGCTTCACTTATAATTTTTTCAGAATCCCCCTGGCCCTAATGTTTAAACGTGCTCCGGGCAGAAATTCCCCTGTGAAAGCGTCAATTTTTTTTAAAGGAACCTCTAATTTTTTATTTACCACCTCATATACCCCTCTGAAAACGATTCCATCGCCCACAGTGAAGCTGTATATCTGCGGATTTAACCCATACCCTTCAGGGGCTTTCGTCTCCCGGAACGTGTACGTTCCGTTTTCCGGTTTCCGGATGCGGAATTGTCCCTGGCGGTCGCTGACGCTGGTTCCCATCACATTGCCCAGCTGGTCGTAGAATGTAAACTCTGCGCCGGGAAGGGCCTTTCCTGCCCCGTCCGTTTTCTTAAACGCGATGTACTCAGCCTGGGCTTTGGCTTGTCTCCGCCTCCTCCGCCCCCTTTGGTTTTATTCTCGTACTTAAATACCTGCACCCTGCTGTCATCCTCCGTTACGGTTATCTCCCTGTCCTCCCCTTTCTTATATCCCACTGGGGCCTCAAGCTCACGGATGAGGTACACGCCCGCCTCCAGGCCGTAGAACTTCCGGCCTGCGCCCTCCTCCGAGGTCCATTCCCCTATCACGGCCCCCGTCTCCTTGTGCAGCAGCTGGAGCCTGGCTCCCGCCAGGAAGTTTCCTGACCCCTTTGTTTTCTGTATCTCGACAATGGATGCGTAGTTTTTCATGGTCAGCTGCGGTATTTCCGTCATTCCGTCCGTGATGGTGAACCCCATTGGCTCCGCCAGCGCCTTAAAGCCCTCCGGCGCTTTTATTTCCCTCAGCCTGTACTCTCCGGCTTTTAAATCCTTGGTGCAGTGGGTCTGCCTTCCCGTCACCCATTCATCCACCGTCTCCCACTTATCCCCCTCCGTCTTGCGCTCAATCCGCAGCGTCACTCCCTCCAGCCACGCTCCCGTATCTCCCAGCTGCTTGTCCGTTTTCACACGGTTGGAATCATTGGAGGGGTTGTATTCCTCTGTGACGGTGTCTGTGCGCTCATTCTCATACTGGAACTGGAATTCATAAGGCTTCAGCGTAAGCATGTGGCCTTCCGCCGCCTTTATCTCCCTGCACTCGTAGGTGTATGCTTTAAAGTTTCCGTCTTTGTCCATGAAGCCGATTGGCTGGGCTTTGAACTGCCCTTCGCCCCGGGCGTGGTGGTCACGGTTTCACAGACCTTGTTTAAGGTTTTATTGGTCAGCCGGAATTGGACGTCTTTTAGCTTCTCGTCCGGGCGGTCCGTGTCGCTTTTGATTAGCTTCAGGATCCCCTCCGGTATCCCGTCAATCATTTCCACGGTCTGGACCGTCCGGCTGTCAATGACGGTAAATGGGATGTCAACCGACTGCAGGAATCCGTAGGGGGTGGTTTCCTCTCTTAAAATGTAGTCCCCTTCCGGTATGTATTCTATGAGGTGGGGCTTTAAGTCCCCTGCCTTAAATCCGCCGGGTATCTGCCTGCCTGTTCCTCCTCCTTTGTATATCTTCCGTCCAGCCCGGAGGTCCACTGGGCCGTGACGTCCTGGTACTGTCCTTCTGCAGTGGGCTGGCGCAGCACAAGGGGGGTGTCTGAGACGGTTCCTGACTCATCCACCGGATAGATGGCAAGCTGCGCTCCGTTTACCTCCTTTCCTCCTGCGGCATTCACCTTGGAAACCTCCAGCTTTAATGGTTTGTCTCCCATTTCCGCCTGCTGGATTTCCTCCAGATGCCCGGTATCCCTGATTGTTATGAGCGCCGGCTCCGCCGTTGCATAGCCCTCCGGATTTCCGGTTTCAACAAGCACATAGCTTCCCACCGGGAGATACTCCAGGCGGACGGTCCCCTTCTCTGTGTAGTAATGCCTGCCCTGGAGGGTGTTGGGGATGGGCTTAATGTCATAGTCGTACTTTATTATGGGGTTGTTCCCTCCCGCATCCGGTTCCACGCGGCCGGTGGCCGCTACGTCCTGGCCGTCCTTATAGGTCGCCGCCCGGAAGGTGAATATTTTCCCGGATTCCTCATACTGGGGGATTCCATCCGCCAGCGCCGGCTCGCCGGCATCGTCCAGCCTGGCCTGATACAGGGTCAGATATGCGTCGCTGTCTTTATAGAGGGTGTCCTCATTCTTTGTATCGTATTTCCATACATCAAGGGCTGTGAAATCGTCCTCCATGGCAAAGCTCTGCACATCCCCCGTCTCACTGACATAGAGGTTCACTGCCCGGGCCTGTACCATATCCCTGTTCATAGGGGCAGGATGTTTCTTCCAGCACATAGTAACCCACCGGGATATGGTCGATCCAATGGGGTTCTGCGGTGGGTATGGGCTCTCCGGAGGCGCCGGTCTTTCGATTTCCGTTATCATCGCAGGCATAGCCGCTGAACCAGGTTGTGTAGGGCTCCCCTTTTTTGTAGGTTCCGTCTTTTTCCGTCTCCGGGCTGCCGTCCGCATCCAAACGCGCCTTATAGAGGGTCAGTTCTGCGCCTTCTATCTCCTTCTGGGTCCGCACGTCCACCTTCGCTATGGCAATCCTGGTAAACTGGTTCTGAAGGAAATATTTCTGAATCTCCGGCCTGTCCTCCAGCACAAGCCCCAGGTATTCCGCCTGGATGTAGCCCTGGTCATAGGGAACGGCTTCTTCCTGCAGGATATAGGCTCCGAAGGGCAGCCTTGTGATGGTGTGGGCTCCCCCGCTTGTCTCCGGGTTCCCGTATGGGTCTGTGCTGTCATTGGTTATCCATGTTTCATCCTTCGTGGTTACAGTTCCACCCGTATAGTGGATGGGAAGCCCCTGTTCATCGTCCACCGTGGTTTTCCCCTCATAGATCGTGGCGGCAGTTCCATTCCCCGTCACCTGGATGGAGCGGGCCAGCTCCTTATGTCCGGCTTCATCCACAGTATAGGCCAGCATTCTGCCGTAATCATCATAGACGTAGGCCATGCCGGTTTTTGAGTCGGCGTAACAGATCCTGTTCCCCCGGCTGTCCAGAACCGCCAGTTCCCCGGTGTCCGGCTCCTTTTCGGTGTCCACCGTGTCCAGGTCATAGAAGAACAGGTTCACCGGTTCCCTGTCCGCCTCTTTGGAATCCCACTCGTCCAGCCCGGCCGGGCCGGAGTCCTTGCCTGTTATCACGATTTCCTTGCGGGTCCCGGTGTTGGCGCTGGTGATTCCCGTCACCTTTCCGCCCTCCACGGCGGCGGTTACCCCTTTATATTGGTTTTCCCCCGTCTTTTCAATCTCGATGGCTTTATACAGGGACAGCTTTGCATCTGAAACGGAGACGGCGAAATCAATCCCCTTTCCGGTGAAGGTTCCGTCCCGTTCATAAAGCGGCTTCACATTTGGCATGGCCTTCAAAGCCGTTTCCGTCCCTTCCACAATCCGTTCGGAGCATTCATCCATGGGTTTTGTCACATATCCGTACCAGTCTTTGTTTTCCGGGCTGTAGGCGATGTCCCTCACATCTCCCCTCTCCTCCAGTTTTCCTTCCGTCCCCGCACTTCATAGGCCAGCAGGTCGCCTTTATCGTTTACTGTAATCTCACCGTCAAAACCGCCGCTTAATTCAGTCCGGCCCTGGCCGTCCGTCTTTTGGAGGCCGTTTTTATTGCCGGTCAGGGAATCCCCGTCCTCCACCTTATGTATTTCCATACGTGACGGGTAATCCTGCACCTTTATCTGGCTGACCGTCTCCGTCCGGAACTTGTTTGTCTCTCCTGATACGGGCGCTGCGTACTGGTATCTGGCGGCTGTCACCGGCTCCCACCCTTCTGTCGTCCCGTCTGTGTTTCTTTGCTCTTCATAATAGGTTACATCATCGGCATAGACCTCGAAGGCCACCGGGCGGCTCTTGGCGTATCCCTCGGGGGCCTGTATCTCCACCAGCACGTAGGCCCCGGCTCCCAAGCTTATAGGTTTCAATGTAACCCACCGCCTCCTTTTTCACCTGGCCGTCCTCCACAACCTCCCGGACCGTGGAGTAAGCCTTAAATATGCCGGTTTCATTGCCCTCCCCGTCCTCCTGCCTGATCAGCTGGCTTTCTTCGTACTGGGGGATTCCCTCCTTATCCAGGCGGACAGGCAGGTCCGATGGGCTGCCATTGTCCTGTCCCACTCTTGGGTACAGGACCGGGGTCCCATTGGCGTCCGTCACAGGGTTCCCCTCCCAGTCCACCGCTTCACCGAACAGCACGCCGCCGGTTCCCTCCACACTGTTAACCCCGTTTTTTATCAAATCCCGCTTGGCTGCGTAAATCTTAAACAATGCGCCTCATGGATAATGTTATCCCCTGTCTCTGCGTCCAGCTTTTCTATCCTCAGCTTTGAGCGGTAATAGGCATCCTCAAAGTCCTCATGGGCAAAGGCCGCAAAGTTAAAGTCCGCCCCGCTGCCCGAAGGGGCCAGGGTTTCCACGTTCCCGGTATCCGGGTTTACACGGTCCACCGCCGGGGCCAGAACGGTCCAGGGAACCAGCATGGGGGCGAATTTCCCCTCGATGGCGGTCTGCACGCCGGTCATGGCGGGCACCCCGTCCCTCACCTCCAGCTGCCCGCTGTCCGTCTCATACCCGTTATAAACCACCCCGTCCATGGTCCCTGCATCCTCGCTTTGGGAGGCGTAACCGATGTAATAGCCCTTTACCCTGTGATTCCCCCCGTCCATGTATTCCGTTTCGCGGGGTTCCGACGAGGTAAGGCTGTGGCCCGGCCGGGCATCCTTATCCAGGCCGTACTTGAATATCTCAAAATCCCCATCGTTACTGTGGGCCTGGATGATGTGGGTTTCCTCATTGAACCGTATTTTATACTTCCGGATTAAATCCTCCGGCGTGTCTGTGCTGTCATAGCGGTAATAGGGGCTGCCTGTCTGGCTGTTCACCTCGGTATCCCCTGTGTTCCCGTCCTCACGGATATCCGGGACAAAGGGAAGGGAAACCTCCTTAGGGCAATCCTTTGTATAGTGCCGGTTTGCCAGCTCCTTTCCCGTGTCCGCCGGGGTCTGCTCCACGATTACATAGGTCCCGTAGGGAAGCGGGATGGAGTTGTTGTAATAGCCGTCCTTCCCGTTCCTGGCATTGCACTGCAGGGTGGTTGGATCGCCGTCCGGCCCGCCCCTGGCGTCGCTGTCCCAGGCAATGGACAGGCGGGCGTTTAACCCCTGGAAGATATCCAGATAAGCCGCGGCCTCTGTCTTGGCCCGCTCCAGCGCCATGTCATAGGCCGCATCGCTGTTTAACTCCGGCTGTGCCTCAAGGATCTCTTTCTTATACCCGTCCACCTCATAGTAAGCGATGGCAAACTGCCGGAGTGTGTCCTGGGGATAGCTGCCTCCCTTCTTTTTATCTGCGCTGTCCATGGCATCGAAAAACTTGGTGTAATTGCAGGTTCCGTCCTCCCTGTATTCTAACAGCCGGCGGCCTAAGCCGTCCTTTGGGGGCAGGAAAACCCTTTGTGCATCCCCTTTAAAATCAGCGCTTCCAATCTCTTCTGACACAATGGCCCCTGTCTCATCCACGTAAATGTTTTCAAGATTGGATTTCAAATACAGCTTAAATTTAAACTGGTTCAGCGTCTTGGCTCCCTGTGCGCTGCCTCCGCCGGTGAACAGCCCCAGCAGCGCCGTCAGCGGATCGTTATGGACGGAACCGTAGGTGTTCACATCATCATAAGAGGCCTGGGAAATGTCCTTTGTTATCTGGATGGACTGCTTGATGGAACGCTGCAGCGCCTGCACCGGCTCCGCCTGGGTCCCTGCGTCCTGTACGGCCTGGTTCTGGCCCGGATAAACCAGCTGCTGGGTTTTTATATAGCTTCCTGCATCCAGGGCCGGAATGGCCGCATACGCGGTCACGCCGGCTCCCGCAATATCCGTCAGGTACTGGCTGTAAAGCATGGCCTGCCCTTCGTGTTCGATGGTTTTCCGGGAGGTGACTGCCCGGAAGGCGTCTGTAACGGCCCCGCTCTCTCCCGTCCAGTCCCTGTCATTGTCAACATGGATGGTGTAGGTCCCTTTTCCGCTGTCATAAACGGCTGCAATGGCTTTCAGGACTTCCTTATCATAGGTGATTTCATGGTCTGTATAGGTGTAAACCCGTTCCAGAACCGGGATGGGCATTCCGCCGGCATCCACAAGGGGCTCACCGGCTGCATAGGTTTCATACACCGGCTGGTACACCGTCTCGATCCGGCTTTCTATGCTGTCACCATAGGCAACCGCTCCGTCTATGGCCCTTTTCTCCTTCACCGTCACGGTTCTGCCGCTTAAGCTGAACTCTGCATTTTCATAGGTTATCCAATAGTGGGCTTCACCGGCCGGGCCTCCCTGGACCTGAACCGTTTTCCGCACATAAAGCTGCCGGTTTATGGAGTCGTATACAGCCGGATAGCCGTCATTTCCCAGGGAATAGTCATAAAACACTCTGGCATAGTATGTCCCGCCGTCCTGGAAAACAGACTCCACGGTTCCACAGTCAAAGAAGTTATGACGGGTGAACCAGTCCAGAATCTCCGTGGCCGCCTGGGCGTTGGTGGCGCCTGTAAGCTCAATGTCCGCCCAGGGCGCGCCGTCCGGGCCCTCCGCCTCCTTATAGCCAATCTGGCCCAGCATCCGGTTTACCTGGGTTTCCAGGTAGGGGCCGTCAATGGCCTGGCTCCATTTGCTTAAATCCCCCGGTGTTCCGGAGCCCCTTGGATAAGGGGCGGTGCGGAACCGGTAAAACAGGGTTTCCCCGTAAGGAATCCGCTGGTCTGCGCCGCTTCCCGTGGCCGTGTCGGCCTTTATGATGGGGTTGCCCTTTGAATCTGTTTTGTACTCCCCGCCCTTTGCTGTCTGATAGACAATGTTTCCATGTTCATCCTTCTTTGGCTCCAGGGAGCTTCCGGTCACATCCTTCACTGTCCCGGTCACGCTCTGCATCTCTATCCGGAAAAACCTTGTTCCTTCCGGATAGCCTGTAACCACAATGTCATAGCCGTTGACCGTCTTATAGCGGTCCACCATAAAGTCATTCCAGGAGCCGTCCGCCGCCATGCTGTTATAGTCTGAAAGCCCTCCGGAGACGCTGGCTGCGCCGGATTCCCTTATGGTGGCGGCGCCGTCCGGGGCGCGGTTGGTTTCTGTCAGGTTTAACCCCTTGACAGACAGCTCATACCCTTCCGAACGGCTTAGTTCCATGATATAATAGCTGCCCATAAGAAGGGGGCGGCCTATCCACTGGTTCCCATTCTCCGTCCGGTAATCCGGATAGGCGATGGTTCCAAACCCTTCGCCGGAGGAGGTGACAGAGGAGCCGTCGTAAAGGTTCTCCGGCCCTGTGTCCCCATCGGGGGGCGCTATGTTCCCGTCCCTGTCCAGGCTGGTTCCCGGTTTTTCCGTACAGGCCAGGAAGGAAGCGTCCCCGTTTCTGTCTGTGGCTGCAACCGCAACCAGGTTGTTTTGATTGTAGATAACCCCGGATTTCCCGTCCGGGTGCAGGATGTCCTGGGCGGCAAAGAGGCCGTAGACCGCCCCCTCCAGGGTCCCGTCCCCCTGGGCCTGCCCATAGCTTCCATCCGGATCCTCCCGGAAGAGCTCCAGGTCCCGCTTGTTGATGTGGATTCTCCCCTCGGTCCGGTGGTCCCAGACCTTAAACGTATAGATGTTTTCATAGGGGTCCCCATAGCCGGCCCCATCCATTGGGGTGAGGGAATCATCCAGAATGGCCGGGAGGGAGCCGCTTACGCCGCCGGGCTCCTCCCCCTCTGAAAAGAAGGCTGCAAAAAGCGTGCAATGGCATTCCCCTCCCCCCGGTCCGGCTCCCGGGCTTCAAAGATGATTTCCCTGTCAAAGGAAGGGTAAAGGGGCGTCCGGCTGTAGCGGTACTCCTCAACCGCCTCCCCTTCTTCCTCATCCTCCGGGTCCGTCCCTTCCCAATCTTCCTCCGCGCCGTTTTCCTTACCGGCCTCGTTCCCGGTGGCTGCCGGCACAGAGAGGAGCAGACGGGCCCTGGAGGAACGCTGGGATATGGCGCTTGCTGTCCCATTCCCTCCGGTATTGGTATCGCCGGACGCATTCCCTCCGCTTCCGGTGTCACCGGACGCATTTCCTCCGCTATTGGTGTTCCTGGATTCATTTCCTCCGCTTCCGGCTCCTGCGGGTTCATTCCCTCCACTATTGGTGTGCCCGAACGTATTTCCTCCGCTTCCGGCTCCTGCGGGTTCATTCCCTCCGCTATTGGTGTGCCCGAACGTATTTCCTCCGCTTCCGGTGTCACCGGATTCATTCCCTCCGGTATTGGCATCCCCGGACGCATTCCCTCCGCTTCCGGTGTCACCGGATTCATTCCCTCCGGTATTGGCATCCCCGGACGCATTTCCTCCGCTTCCGGTGTCACCGGATTCATTCCCCCCGGTATTGTCGCCACCGGACGCATTCCCTCCGCTTCCGGCTCCTGCGGATTCATTCCCTCCGGTATTGGCATCCCCGGACGCATTCCCTCCGCTTCCGATGTCACCGGATTCATTTTCTCCGGTTCCCGCATCATTCTTCTTTGGAACCCCGGGCAAAGGTTCCTCCTCCGCTTCTTTCACTGTATGCACTACGCTGCGCTGTTCTTCCAGCTCCAGTTCCTGCCCCTCCGGCAGCGCATATCGGTAAAGCCTCTGTTCCATCATCTGGTCCGCCATCTTATAAATCCGGTCCGCCACCCTGCCGTATGCGCTCGCGGAACGGTAGTTCCCGGCCATAACGCTTCCGCCCGCCTGGGCCGACGTAAGGATCACCGTTTCGATTGGCTTATCGTCATTGTGTTTGCCATGGAGCGTATAGCCGGGCCGGGCGTTTTTCTCCTGCAGGGTATAGCTGTATTCAAGGTTGATGAATTTTTCATAGGTTTCATCACGATCTGCCAGCATGGCCTCCATTGCCGAGGCGTCCCTTTCCCGGTTCTCCTCATCCGTATTGCCGGCATGGAAATCGCAGGTGGCGGCGCAAAGCTCCTGTTCTGCCAGCCACTGCTCCCGCAGGCGTTCGTTCTCCTCGTCACAGCTGCACTCCTCCCCTTCCTCCCCGTCCCCTCCGTCGTGGTCACATTCAATCCACTCCGGCGCAGGATGGCCCATGCAGTAAAGCTTGCTGTAGTTGTAATTCCTTACATCACTGTGGCCTGCATAGCCCATTTCGTCTGTGGTGATGATGTCGCACAGATAATCTTGCCGCGGCTCAGGGACATGCGGTTCAGATATACTTCCCCTGCGCTCCCGTCCGGATTCCCTTCCACGTAATCCTCCCTGTTCACCTGGGAAAAGTCGAAATCTTCCCAAACGTTAAAGGTGGCCGCCTCCAGGCTCTGGTTGGTTTCCGCACAGTATTTTTCCAGGTCAATGTTATAATTGGATTCAAAGGTTTCACTGTGACGGTAGATTTCCCAGCTGGGGGTGTCGGGTGGCGCATAGTTATATGTTGGTTTAAACAACGCTACTGCCGTAGGACGTTCATTTTCAAGCCACCCAAACTGCATTTGTAGGTCTGAGGACGCTGCAGGGGTGTATAGATAAGCAGAATGTCTCGACTCTATCCCCGAAAGTTCTGCGGATATAACTTCTCCCTCTGGTTCCGCTGCCCCATTGTATGTAAATGTAATGCTGTTTCCATCCGCTGAAAGCTGATAAGACCAGCTGCCGTCTGGAAATGTCCATACGGTATCCTTCAACTGGGGGCACATGCTGATATCCAGCGTTAACTCATAATGCCCATCTTTCAAGGTCATCTTCTGGGTTGAACCGGACCAGGAAGGAAGCGCGCTGTTGCTTGTTCCGTTATAGTCCGCTTCTCCCTGTATGATGTAATCTTTCATTTCCTGGTAGTATGTCATAACGCCTGGGGAATTCATCACACCGCTCAGTTTTACCATGGCCTGCTCCTGCATGGGCCAGTTATGCTCATATCCGGCCATGCAGCCCCAATAATAAACCTGGGCAACCCCGTAGCGTTCCGGATAAAGAAACGGGCCCTCTAACATCAGCCATTCATAGGCCAGCGACATTGCCAGGAACCGTTCAAATGAACCGATAACCGGAATTGTCTGGCCGGGCTTCGCCTCGTAATGCTCATAGGTGGCCGGGCTGTCGTCCGGCAGTTTTTTCCCTTCCTGAATGCAAAGGGCCGGGGGCCGGGATTCACCGCGCCCTACCTGGTATATATTCATATCGTGATGGGTTTTACCGAAAGCGTTTAAGCTTTTCCCTCTGAAAACCACCCGATCCGGACACAGCTGCACTAAGTCCTCTTGCGCCGCACCTCCTGAAATTGACAGGCTTGTTATAAACAAGCTTATGGCAAGTAAGAAGGTCAGCGGACGTTTTTAAACGTTTTAGTAATTTCATTTTTTCCTCCCAAATAAAAAGAACTACCGGCTTTAGGTCCTTTGGACCCATGCCGATAGTTCTAAATTTAGATTCATGTTTTAGTTTTTAATAAATATTTGGACTACTGAATACCCTGTTTCGTTTATACAAACTCCAACCCCTGTTTCCTCCCATTCAGAGTTAAGCATATTCTTTTTATGTGCTGAAGAATTTATCCATCCTTCAAAGCTTTCCACACTTAACGATTCCGCTGTATCTGTTTTGAATATTCCTCCACCATGTATATTTTCAGATGCCGATTTGTAATCAACTGTTATTGATGTTAAATAACTACTTCCATCTGGTCTTTTATGATTAGAAAGTAATTCGTGGCTATACCCCGCGAGCTCTCTTGCCTCTTCTGCACGAATCATTGCATTATCCATCAACTCATCATTGATTGTCAAAAGTGCTTTTCCTTTCTTTTCTCTCTCCTCATTCACTAAGTCAATAATATAGTACGCCGTCTCATAAGGATCTATATCTTCAACATTAGTGTTTTCCACCGCCTCCGTACTGCCTTTCTTACTCCAGTCCTTATTAAGAAACGCTTCCAGCTGCGCATACTCCTCATCTGTCAAATTCAAATCAACATCCTTCAAGCTCCATTCCGTCGTCTCCTTCTGCACAACCCCGTTTTCAATCCAGCTCCGCTGCCATCTACCAGCTGCCCGTCCGGAGCCGCCCCGTTACTGAGCATATATCCGTCCGCACCAAAATAGTACTTTTCCGAAACCCCATCATTATTTCCATCCAGCCAGCGCCACTCGCTCGTCGGATAACTTCCATCATCATTCTGCCACCACCAGCCTGCGCTGTCCTGCATCCACTGCCCCGCATATGCGGGCGTTGCTCCTAATATTGTCACCGCTATTGTAATTGCCGCTAATCTCTTAAACATAGTACCTCTCCTTATCAGTCCCCAAAAATCATTCCTGCCGTTTCGCAACTCTACTTTTTCAAAACTCCCCCTCTCCCCTATCATAACATATTTCCTGGGCTTTCACATAAAAATGTTGAAAATTTCTACCTTTTTCGTAAAACTTTCCCTATTATAATCATACGCGCTTATTTCTCCGTAAACTATGGCATTTCTATATTCGATTTTCAAAGTACAAAACCGCTTTTAAACCTTTGACATTTTCCGAACCGAAATCTGATTAACAGACTTATAGTGAAAAACACGAAATGCTAGAAACATTTGTATACCATATAATAAAACACTTAGCAACACACAGCAAAAAGCAATCCTCTATCCTTTTCGCAAACCTAACAACCTGGATAAGCGGCTGAATCAGCCATTTAACATTACTGAACGTAATAAGTCCCGCGGACTTCCTGCACTTCGATCTCTGCGCGATGTACACAGCATATCATACCCCCTGCAAATAAGTCAATAAAATTCATAAACTTTTTAGCAAAAACTACAGCACATATTTCCTGCAAAAAAGCCGGCCTCCCGCCACCTTTTACAGTGCCCGGAAACCGGCTTTCCCTATCCTTCAATTTTAAAATCCAAACTTAAATCTCTTACTTATTCCCCTGCAAAAACTCATCAATGCCTCTGGCCCCAGCACGTCCTGCTTCCATAGCCAGTATAACGGTGGCGGCTCCAGTGACTGCGTCGCCGCCTGCGTAGACGCCTTCCTTGGTGGTCTTGCCGTTGCTCTCGTCTGCAACGATGCATTTCCACTTATTAGTCTCCAGCCCTTCTGTCGTAGAAGAAATCAGCGGATTGGGAGAAGTGCCCAGAGACATAATAACTGTATCCACATCAATGGTATAATCAGAACCAGGAACCTCCACCGGCCTTCTTCTGCCGGAGGCATCGGGCTCGCCCAGTTCCATCTTGCGGACGATCATACCTGTCACCCAGTCTTTGTCATCTGTAAGGATCTCCACAGGATTCGTCAGCAGATTGAAAATAATTCCCTCTTCCTTGGCATGGTGTACTTCCTCCACACGTGCGGGAAGCTCTGCTTCGCTTCTCCTGTATACAATATGTACCTCAGCGCCCAGGCGGAGCGCGGTTCTGGCAGCATCCATCGCAACGTTTCCGCCGCCTACCACCGCTACCTTTTTGCCCATGAAAATCGGTGTGTCATAATCATCACGGAACGCCTTCATCAGATTGCTTCTTGTCAGGTACTCATTGGCGGAGAATACGCCGTTGGCATTTTCTCCCGGAATGCCCATAAACTTTGGAAGACCTGCTCCTGAACCGATAAATACGGCTTTAAAGCCTTCTGCGTCCATAAGCTCGTCGATGGTAACCGATTTTCCAATGATTACATTCGTCTCGATCTTAACGCCCAGCTTCCTGACATTATCGATCTCAGGCCTCACAACTCCCCCCTTTGGCAGACGGAATTCTGGAATGCCGTAGGTGAGAACCCCGCCCGGCTCATGGAGAGCCTCAAAGATCGTCACTTCATATCCCATCTTAGCCAAATCTCCCGCGCAGGTAAGTCCTGCAGGGCCGGAACCGATGACAGCCACCTTGATTCCGTTGGTTTTCTCAGGCTTCGCAGGAACAAATCCATTTTCCCTGGACCAGTCGGCCACAAAACGCTCCAGCTTTCCGATGGAAATCGCTCGCCCTTGATACCGCGGATACATTTTCCCTCACACTGGCTCTCCTGGGGGCATACCCGGCCGCAGACGGCCGGAAGGGCGCTGGACTCTGCGATGGTGTTGGCGGCGTCCTCAAACTTTCCCTCCTTCACTTCTGCAATGAACTTGGTATATCGATTGCAACGGGACATCCCTGTATACATTTTGCATTTTTGCAATTAATGCAGCGGGCCGCCTCTGTCTGAGCTTCCTCCTGGTTATAACCCAGGCAGACCTCCTCGAAGTTGGTTGCTCTCACCTTTGGGTCCTGCTCTCTTACAGGAATCTTCTTTAATACGTCCATTATTCCTCACCTCCGCAATTTCCGCATCCGCCGTGGTGTGTGTCGCCTTCCTGCAGCCTCAAAAGAGCGCGCCCTTCCTCTGTCTTATACATCAGCTGGCGTTTCATGGCCTGGTCAAAATCTACCAGATGTCCGTCGAACTCAGGTCCGTCCACACATGCGAACTTCACCTGGCCTCCCACGCTGACGCGGCAGGCCCCGCACATTCCTGTGCCGTCCACCATAATAGGATTCAGGCTGACAATTGTGGGAAGCTCCAGCTCCTTGGTGAGCTTGCATACAAATTTCATCATAATCATGGGGCCGATGGCCACACAGACATCGTATTTCCTGCCCTCGCTTACAACCAGGTCTTTGATAACCTCCGTTACCATTCCCTTGCGACCATAAGAACCATCATCGGTTGTCACATACAGATTTCCGGCAACTGCCTTCAGCTCATCTTCCAGAATCAGCAGATCCTTTGTTTTGGATCCCTCGATTACGTCTACCTCCACGCCGTGTTCTTTCAGCCATTTCACCTGGGGATATACCGGAGCAGAACCGACGCCGCCTGCTACAAACAGGTAGCGGCGCTTCCTCACTTCCTCCAAATCATCCTTTACAAACTCGGACGGCTGACCCAGCGGTCCGACGAAATCCTGGAAATAATCTCCCGCTTTCAGTCCGGCCATGCGCTGGGTAGAAGCGCCTACTGTCTGAAATACAATGGTAACCAGCCCTTTCTCTCTGTCGTAGTCGCAGATGGTCAGAGGAATTCGCTCGCCCGCCTCGTCCATCTTCACAATTACAAATTCTCCCGGCTGGCAGGCTCTGGCTACACGGGGCGCTTCCACGTCCATCAGATAAATCTTGTCTGCCAGACATTCTGCCTTAACAATCTTATACATGGTTCTCCTCCTTGTTATAAGCACTGAAAGACCGTTTTCAGATCTCCTATGTGCATTGCATATCACCGGCGCTCAACAGTGCGGCGGCGGCATATTTGAATATAATATATGTTATCCCACTTCAATGGTATAGCTCTTATTCCACGACTCCCAGGGTCCCAGGGAAATTATGCCGGGCCTGTCTTTTAACTCGCCTTCAAAGCCCTCCGGCGCGCACAATCCGTACCATGCTCCAGACACACAAAGGGATGAGTGGCCTCCATAGTCCACACGCCGAGGTAAGGAAAATCCTGGCAGCCTACGGTGACATAAGGCTTTCCGTCTAATAAAAGGCTGACGTTTCCCACCTGGCCTTCGTCAAACATATAGGTGAGGGCCGTGTCAAAAATCCTTTTGTCAAGGGCGCCCGGCCATCTGTCAGCTTCAGAGTTCCCTGCAGTTCTCCCACTTCATATCCCTTCTCATTGGGCGCAAGATAGTGAAGTCCCTCCTGGAACTGTCCCTTCCTTCCGCCTTCTTTATTAAACGCAAAGGTATAGTCGTAAATGCTTCTGCCCTCAGGCACCATAAAAGCAGGGTGGCCTCCCATCATAAACAGCAGTTCTTCTGAGTCAGGGTTGGTGACTCTCCACATTACAGTGATCCTGCGGCCCTCCAGCCTGTGCCCAATTTCCACCTCAAAATGAAAGGGATAGTTTTTGAAGGTTTCCTCTGTGTCCTTCAGCCGATACCAGCATTCGTCCATATCGCAGAGAAGAGGCTCGAATTCCATATCTCTTGCAAATCCGTGGGGCGTCATCTCGTACTCTGTCTCATTATGTACGTATTTCCCTTCATAGCATTTTCCAACAAAGGGAAATAACACAGGCGAGTGACGGTTCCACACAGAGGGGTCGGCGTTCCACAGCACTTCCCTGCCTGCCTTCTTGTCATAGATTCTGGTAAGCTCCGCACCATGCCTGGCTACAGTAACCAGCAGTTCATCATTTTCCAAGGTAAATAATGTTCCATCTTGTTTCATAGGCTCTTTCCCCCAATCCTTCCGTAGGATTATAGTTCCGGAGGAGGCATGAAAATCCTTCCTGCCCCGCTCCAATACTATTAACAAAAAGTTTCCACTGCACAAACTTTATATTATCATTTTCTGTACCATGTTACAACTGGTTTTTCTTATTTGCTAAATTTTTTTTAGTTTTTTTAATTATCAAACAATTTTTTTGGTGCTTTTATCCGCACATATTTAAGGAATGTATAGCAAAGATTAAAATATGTCTGCTCCTCCCCCTCCTCAGCCAGCTTCCATTCCCCGTCCTTGTCCAAGTTAGGAAAAAATGTATCCGCATCGTAGGTATAGTCTATGGCCGTCACATGGGCCGTCTCACAGTAAGGAAGAAACTGCTCGTAAATGCTCTGACCGCCTATTATATATACATTCTCAGCGTCATATTCCCTGAGCATTTCCAACGCTTCCTCCATGGAATGGCAGATTACGGCTCCCTTTGCTTTATAATTCCTGTCTCTGGTCAATACCAGATTCACCCGGTTTCCCAGAGGCTGCGCCCCCGGAAGGCTCTCCAATGTCTTGCGGCCCATAACCACCACCTTTCCCGTGGTTTCCCTCAGAAACATCTGCTGGTCTGCAGGTATGGCACAAGGAGCCTGCCGTCCCTGCCGATGGCCCAGCCCTTATCTACTGCTACAATCAGGTTCATGCTTCCTCCCTGCTTTCCTCTGATGCGATGATCAGCTCCTTCCCGTAGGCAATGTTCCAATCCAGTCACAGAACGTATGCCATTCCGCCAGCTTATGGTTCTTTCTGGCAAAATAAATATTGATCAATGTCTCATAATTGAAGGTACAGGTCCGCATCTGATTGTAGCTGGAGGGCAGGAGCTGAATCAAATCATACCAGTCCTCCTTTTTCTTTCCCTGCTCCAGATACCGGAGACGGATTTCCTCCAGCTTCTGAACAATTGTTTCCATAAATGCATATCCGTCTTCTGTCAGGTGGTCGTGGCTGAAATCCTCCATGGAGAAGGGCTTGCTGTGTATTTTGTGCATGGTGCTGGTAGAGTTTGCCACCGTTCCTACCTTGTAAGTGTCATATTCCTTCCACCAGTACAGCGGAGCTGTGATGTCCACCGACACAAATATCTGTCGTATATACTTTCTGTGGTCGCTGCCTGCTTTTCTCAGCCGCTTTGCAAGATCCAGATCATTGGGGCCCAGAATGTATTCGTGATTCTCGTTGTAACTGCTGTCCATTCTCCCCCAGCTGTTCATGGGGTTTCTGGCTCCTCTTATAGCGTTCTCCAGGTTCATAACACTGGTTCTTTCCAATATAATCATAATAACTCCTTTTTAGCTTGTTTAAAAATTCTGCTTACCATTATAGATGGCATACCGAAAAATTGCAACACTGCAAAATGGAAAAGCGGCCGGAGTACGGCCGCTCAGCTGCTGTTTCCCCTTGTAAGCAGCAATGCTATCCAATTTTTAACACGCTCTAAAACAATTTATCGTTCTTCTCCTCCAGCGTCCTGATGGCATGGTAAAACATATCATTGTAAGGGGTGGGCACGCCAAGCTGGCGTCCCAGCCGCATCATCGTACCGCCGAACATGTCTACCTCCGTCTTGCGTCCGGCTTCAATATCCTGAAGCGTGGAAGGCTTATTTACTGCAGTCATGCGGGCCAACACCTCTCTCTGCATTACGATATCCTTTTCCGAAAGATCGATCCCCTTCTTCACAGCCACTGCCATTACTTCTCTCATCAAAGCCTCCCTGATAAAGTTTGCATGTTCGCTGACCTGCCAAGCACCGAAGGGGATTCCCAGAACGGCTGCGCTCTGATTTTCGCTGACATTGCACATATATTTATACCAGATGGCCCGCTCCATATCTTCGGGTATAACAGCCCTGATTCCCGCCGATTCAAAAAGCGTCTTTACCGCCTGCACACGGGGCGTATAGGGCGCTTCGTTTTTCTTCTCCCCGAACTCCATTCTGGCCACGCCTGTGTCAAAGGAAGCGGCTCCGTCCTTCATAACCACGCTGACTTTTGCCAGAGAATAGATGAGATTATCCCAACCGTAAACCTCCGCAACCATATCCTCCGCCTCTACCCCGTTTAAGGAGCCATAATAATGGTATCCGGTCCTATCTGATTCCTGATATCCTTTATAGCCTGGGGAAGCGCCGGAAACTTGGTGATGATAATAGCCAGTTCGGGATAATTCTGTCCGCAGGTATCTTCCGGATCTACAATGTTAAAGTGATAATTGGTTCCGTTAACAGTAATTCCCTGTTTTTCCAGCCTTTCCCTGCGGCTGCCCCCTGCGATAATACGCAGATTGTCTCCCAGGACGGTCCTCAGATGGACTGCCAGAAAACTTCCTATGGCGCCCAGGCCGATAATTGCTGCGGTTTTAATCGGTTTTTGTTCTTTCATATTTACGCCTACTTTCCATCTTTTATTGTAACTGTTGCCTTTTATTTTATAATAAACTGATCCTATCACACTTCTATACTCTGCTGCAATGCAATAGAATAAATAATCCGTTCCTTTACCTTTCTGCCGGTAAGCTGTGTCAGGGCCCGCTCATAGTAATCCAGCTGAATCCGGTATCTGTCGGCCAGCATTTTCGCCCCCCGCTCCGGCGCCCCCTCCGGAACGTGGTCCGTTTTGTAATCGATAAGCACAAGTCCCCCGGGTTCCTCCAGATAGGCGTCTATAATCCCCTGAATCAGCACCAGTTCTTCCGAGTCCCCTTTCCCCATCTCCTTGGCGGGAATTCCCATAATAAACTGCTGTTCCTTCCGGCATCTGCCTCTGCCTGGGCTTTCGCCATCCTCCGGCCAAGAGGGCCGGACAGAAATGTCCACACTACAGAGGGATTTATAAACCCAAAGGACTCCTGATCTAAAAACCCTGACTCCAAAAGCCGCTCAAGGGCCTTTTCCGTATCCTCCCTGCTGTGAATATCCTGGAAAGAAAGCCTTTCCAGCGCTGCATGGTAAGCGGTTCCTCTCAACGCTCCACGGCTTGGTCCACGGCTTTCGCTTCCCTGGGGACTGTCCTTCTTTTCCTCATGCCCTCTCACCGGCAGAAGCTCTTCCGGACCGGCGCCCTCAAAGTTTTGCTCCCCTGTTCCTATGGCTTCCTCAGCCACCCCTATCTGGCTTTGTTTTTTAAGCTCCGACACCGATACCATGGCGTAAAGCCCCGTATCTGACTGATATTCGTAAGAGTACTGCAGCGCTTCCGCCAAACGGCTGCCATACTCCCTGTCATATACTCTTTCCACATCCAGATTCAGTAAATCTTCTTTCGTCATCTGCCTGAGAATCTGCCTGGAAACCTCCTCCCCAATCAGTTCCGTCACCTGAACCTGGCGCATTTCCATGTGGGTATGGGGGATAGCCGGGGCTGCCATCAAAATCCAGTCCAGGCAGGAACCTGCCGAGTCCAGAATGGTATAGGGAATCCGGCCTTCCGCCAGAGGGACGGCTCTCCACTTTTCCAGCTTTTTTCCAGTGATTTGTCGGTTGCCGTCATAATCAGCTTTTCCTTGGCCCGGGTCATGGCAACATAGAGGACTCTCAGTTCCTCTCCCAATGTCTCCACTTCCATCCGCCGCTTAAGAGCCTGCTTCTTGAGCGTGGGAGCTTTCACGCGCAGTTCCAAATCCAGATAGTCTGCAGCCACTCCCAGATCCGCATCCAGAAGGATCTGCCCGTAGGCGTCCTGCTTGTTAATCCGCTTTCCCAGTCCTGCCAAAAATACAATCGGAAATTCCAGGCCCTTGCTTTTATGAATGCTCATAATCCGCACCGTATTTTCCTGATCCCCTGCCACACTGGCCTCGCCGAAGTCCGTATCGAATTTCTTCAGCCTCTCGATGTACCTTACAAAATGGAAAAGCCCTTTATAGCTGGTTGCCTCGTACGACACCGCCTTTTCCACCAGCATATCCAGGTTGCCCTGCCGCGTCTCACCGGCCGGCATGCAGATACAAAATCATAGTACCCAGTCTCTCTGTATACAAGATACAAAAGCTCATGGATCGTCAGGTGCCGGGCCTCCATGCAAAGCATTTCCCAAAGCTGTTCCCACCCTTCCAGTTTCTTCATAATAGATACAGCTGTCTCAACAGGAATTTCCGACTGTCCCACCAAAACCGTACCGGATGACCGCAAACCGGTTTCTCCGGCAGCTCCCGATCTCTCTCTTAATCCGGCGCTTCCTTCTGTCTCCAGCCGGGCCTTGCCTTCCTCACGCCAAAGCATCCAGGCCCCATACACGCCTCTGTCCTGCCCCTTCTTTCCGCTGCGTTTATAGGCGGCCATCATCCAGGCCATTTCCTCATCATTCATACCCACAACGGGGGAACGCAGCGCTGCCGCCAGGGGGATATCCTGAATGGGATTGTCAATGACAGACAGGATACTCAGGATCGTCTCCACCTCAACCGTGTTAAAATAGCCGGTTTTGGTCTGTGCGTTTGCAGAAATTCCTTCATTCATCAGCTCGTTTACAAAAACCTCGGACCATCCCGCCATACTGCGCAGAAGGATCACCATATCTCCCAGTCTGGCCCTCCTGTATTTTCCCAGTCCCTTATCCCACACCAGAAGTCCTTTGTGGTCACTGACCAGCTCCCGGATACGCCTTGCTATCATCCTGGCCTCCAGTTCCCTGGCTGTGTAATCCAGCGCCTCATCGTCCAGCTGTCCCAGCGATTGAGCTCCGGTATCTGCCATAAGCAGCTCCACCGGCGTTCCTGTCTCCAGGGAAACGCCCTCCCTCTCCAGGTCGATTCCGTGAACCGTATGGGCCGCCGCCTCTGCAAACCTGGCCCCCGGATAGAGGGCCGTCTCCTGCGTATAATTAATTCCTCCCAGATTCTTTGTCATAATCTGGTAAAACACATCATTTATGCCTGAAAGCACCGTGTCTCTGCTTCGGAAGTTCTGCTGAAGCTCTATCATCTGATAGCTGCTGTCCTCCCTGGAGTAGGTTTCATACTTCTCCATAAACAGCTCCGGCCTTGCCAGCCTGAACCGGTATATGCTCTGCTTGACATCCCCCACCATAAATAAATTAGGCTGCCCCTGCCGTTCCCTGGAAATACTGGTAATCAAAGCCTCCTGAACATAGTTGCTGTCCTGATACTCATCCACAAGTATCTCCTCGTACTGGCGGCTCAGTTCCTCTGCCACCGGCGAAGGGCGTCTTTTGCCCGGGCCGCTTTCAGGCTCCTCCTCCGGTTCCAGCAGCACTTCCAGAGCCAGATGTTCCAGATCGTTAAAATCCAGCACATTCCGCTCCTTCTTTGCATCCTGGTACGCTTGATGGAACCGCTCTGCCAAATCCAGGAGCTCGCATATAACCGCTCTGGTGCCTTTAAGGCTCTCCGCCACCCCCTCCGGCTCTGGAAGCCGTAGAGCTCCCTGCATTTTCCCACCGCCTTTTTCACTCGTTCCCTGAAGCTGCTGACAAGCCCCTTCTTTTCCGCATCCACATCTTTACTTCGGATAGCCGCCAGACGGTCAAAGGCCAGACCATGAAGGCTGTTATAGAGCGTCTCAAAACTTCCCGAGAGCTCCCCTTTTTACGGCCTCCAGCTTTGCCTTGTCACTCATAAGCATAGGCTCATAGGCCAGAGGTCCCTTTTCTTCCCGGCACACCAAAAGCGCCTCCTCCACCTGTCCGGCCAGTTCCTCCATCTGAGCCGCCACGTCTCTCATAAGGAATTTCATCCAGGCGCTCTCCTCTATCTCTCCCAGTTCTTCCTTATACAGTTCCATACGGCATTTTGCAAGCCATTCCATAGGCCAGGGATGGCTCTGAGAAAACTCCCAGAGCTGGAAAATCACATCCTCTATACCCTTGTCCGACTTTCCTCTGCCGAACTGCTCCACAAAACGGGCAAATTCCGGTCTGTTTTCCTCATAGCAGGCTTCCAGCATCCCGCCCATCACATCATTGCGCAGCAGGGACAGCTCCCCTTCATCTCCGACGCGGAAGGCCGGATCTATGTCCAGGCTGTTGTAATGGTTCCGTATAAGATTCAGGCAAAAGCTGTCTATGGTTGTAATCTGAGCCTGGGGGATCAGGGCGGCCTGAAGCCACAGATGCTCATCCTCAGGATGCTCCTTAAGCTTCTCCTCCACCGCCTCCCCAATCCGCTCCCTCATCTCCGCAGCAGCTGCGTTTGTGAAGGTCATTACCAACAGCTGGTCAATATCCAGAGGGTTGTCCCCCTGGCTGATCATGCGGATAATGCGCTCCACCAGAACAGCCGTCTTGCCGCTGCCCGCTGCCGCCGACACCAGAAGATTTCTGTTTCTGCTCTCTATCACCTTAAGCTGTTTTCAGTCCACATCACTGCCATCCGTCTCATCTTCCCTTTCCGGCTCTATCTCCGCCAGATTTCCTCCGGCTTCATGCCCTTCAGTTTGCGGTAACCGTAACCGGCCGTCTTGGTGTCAAAACCGCAGACTGCATGGTAAGGACAGTAGTCACAGGCCGTCCTGGTTCCCTGCTTATAGGGCCTTAACCCTGCGGCGCCTTTTAAAATCTCCTGCCCCGCGCGCTCCAGCTTCCTGTTCACAAACTGCCGGAGGGCGTCAAAGCGCCTGGTGCTTGCCACGGAGGAACGGCTCTCCTGCACATATCCGTCCTTCACTGCCACCGGAATCACATCCGATTCCCGCTCAATCTCCCTGTCCAAATGATTGATAATATCCAGTTGGCTGTTTACCAGCCGTTCATCCGCAGCTGTTTTAATATCTGCTTCTCTATATCCTCGGGCGTTATGCCTCCTGGCCCTCCGCCACAGGGTCATTGATATGATAGTAAAATATTCCCGCAGGAACCACATCCTTCCCGGGGCGCTTCCTGCTCTCCAGTTCCATGGCTGCGTCCATATATACCACCAGCTGAAGCTGCAGTCCATAATAGAGGGCTGCAAGATCAAAGGATGTGGTCCCGGATTTGTAGTCGATAATCTTCACATACACATGATTTTCATCTTCACAGAGGTCCAGGCGGTCAATCCTCCCCTTCAGCCACAGCTCCTCGTCCTCCGACAGCCGGATACGCATGGCTCTCAGGTTATCAATGGCGGAAAAGGAAAGCTCAAACTCTGCAGGCACAAAATCCCCTTTTTCACCTGCTCTGCCAAAGCCCATATAGTCCTGTCTGTAATGCGCTCCACACGGCCTGCCAGAAAGCTGTTTCGGGCAGAACTTCCCATGATGGTGTTGCCATAGGCTTCCGTCACCTGGGTCACACAGGCTTTCACAAGCGCTTTCCTGCTCTCCTCAGTCAGTTCCCTCCAGTCACGGCCCTCCTCCTTCATGACGGCAAAACATCGGTCAATGGACTGATGGAAAAGATTGCCCATATCCACAGCCTCCAGCTCATATTCCTGACGTTCCATCAGTTCCAGCCCGTACTTCAGAAAATGCCCATAGGCGCAGGAGGCGAACTGCTCCAGCCTGGTCACACTTCCCTGGAGGTTCTGTCCGTACAGCGCCCTGGCCGCAGCCCTTCCGATTCCACGTTCTTCGTAGGAGTAAAATGCGCCTGTTACCAGCTGCCTCGCCTTGTCCCTCCATTCCCTGCTTTTGAGAAAATAGCGGTACAGCTCCAGAAAGCATTCCTCCGGGAGAGCGGACCCGGAGCTGGGCCTGCCGGACTCCTCCCTGCCCTCCCGCATACGGCGGAGCTCCCTTATGAGCAGCTCCATCCCGTCTCTGTGCGTCCTTACAGGCCATTCCACCTTCGTCTCATCCAGGGTCTCCAACTGTAAAAACAGCTTGCGGACCTCCCCGAGAAGGCCCGAGGGCCGCTGGCTCTTCCCGTCGCAGCTCATGGCTGCATAGGTAAGGACCAGACGGCGGCAGGGCTTTGAAAGCATCAGATAGAGATAAAACTTCTGTATGCAGCCCTCCTCCTTCACCGTAGGAGCCAGCTCCAGATTCATCGATTTAAAAACGGCCCTGTCCCTGTCTGTCAGAAGCTTCCGCCGCTCTTTCTCTGCGGCACCACCCCTTCGTTGACGCCCACGAAAAACAGCACCTTTACCGCCTCTAAGCGACTTCTGGTGATATCTCCCACCATCACCTGATCAATGGTGGCAGGAATCACGCCCACCTTTATCTCCTCAAAACCGGCGTCCAGAATCTGGGCATAATTCTTCCTGTCCGCCTTCTCCTCCCCCAGGAGGCCCTCCAGACGGTCAAAAAGTTCCATCACACGGTCATAGACCTGGCCGTACTCTCTGGCCAGATTTTCATCCCCCGGTTCTTTCCGGTTGAGAAAATATTCCTTATAGTCTTCAAGCTTCTCTCTGAGGCACAGCTCCTCCAGATAAGCTCTCAATGCCTTTGTCACGGAAGCTACCGTTGCATCCTCCGCCTTAAATGCAGCCCTCAAAGTCTTAAGAGGACCAAGCACCCACTGCCGGTACTCATTGAGCTCCCTGAGGTTGAGCTTCTCGCTGCCTCTGTACTGTCTCTCCCATGTGCAGTCCCAGCCCTTCCAGCCCCGGATGCCCAAAGCCCTTACATAATTTTCCAGTCTGTCTGTCATCTGCTCCATCTGGCTGCGCGATCCTTCAAAAGCGCCTTCCCCCGAAGGCAAACCGCCGCTGGGTGCAGGCCCGCCAAAGCCGGAAACTTCCCCCGAAATTCCCGGCTCATACAGAGCAGCGGCTTCTCCCGGGCCTCTGCGCTCACAGGGCTCCTCCCTTAAACCGTCCCTTGCCTCTCCGGTCCTGCGCCTGTCATATACGAGCCCTGTTTTCAGATACCGGAACACGCTCTCGTAAGACATATCCTTAACGGCCTCCAGAGCAGCCCTCATAAGCTCCACCAGCGGATTTTCAAGTATACTCTTTTTATCATCCAGGAAATAGGGGATATCCGCCTGATCAAAGGCATAGGACAGCTCCCTGCCGTATACGGACAGATCTCCGGTGATCACAGCAGCATCCCGGTAGCGAAGGCCTTCCTCCCGGATCATCTTCTGAATCTGGCTGCACACAAAGGCCGCCTCCTCAGAGGGCCGCCTTCCCTTATATATCTGTATATGATTCACCGGTTTGTCCCACACGGCGCTTTTATACCGGTACAGGTTCTGCTCCAGAAAATCCAGTTCCGGACTGTCCTTAAATCTCCACCCGGGCCGTTTATCGCAGACTACATCTTCCTTTTTTTCAATTCCCCGGCGTTTTCCCATCTCCGCCAGCCTGCACACCGTGTGCTTGCTCATATGAAACAGGTGCTGTATGCTGCTCTCCTTATAGGGATTTACCCTTGGATCCACAGTCACCGAACACAGCACATCCCCCGCATATTCCATAAACAGCTCCACCAGACGGTACTGCACCGGAGTAAATCCCGTGAACCCGTCCAAAAGGACAACACTGTCCTTCAATTTCTCCCACCTGGGCAGCTCCTTACAGAGAATATCCAGGATTTCCTCAGCCGTCACATAATGCTCCTGTATATACTCCCCAAAGCTTTGATAGATTACCTCCAAATCCAGAAGCTTCTGCCTTAGAAGAGGCTCTTTTACCTCACGCATCACATCCCCCAGCATGTCCGGCGTGATACCGTACTGGTAAAGCTCCGATATTTGGGATTTCAGCTGGCTGATAAATCCCGTCTGCTCCAGATGTCCCTTGTACAGGCCCAGCTTCCCCCTCCTCATCCCTGCCACTTTCCGCAGAACCATAGACTTTCCCATATCGTCCAGCACCACAGGGAGCCTGACGCCCAGATCCTCAAAGACCCGGTAAGCCAGACGCTTAAAGCTTAAAATATCTATGTTCATCACCCCATGCCTTGGATGAAGCCGTATGATTTCCTTCTGGGTCTGCATGGTAAACTGCTCAGGCACCACCACCAGATAGGTCAGCTCCGGATGGGCCATGGATTCCTGTATCACCCGGTCATAAATATATCTTGTTTTGCCGGAGCCCGCTCCGCCAAGTATGAATTGTAATGCCACTCTTTTCTCTCCTTTATATTCTGCTTCAGGCCCCGTATCCTTTGATAAATCCTTTCAAGAATTTTCAAAGGGGCTCTGAGGGGACGAAAACCGCTCATATTTCCGCCTGTATCCACATAAGCTTTAACAAACTATCTTAGAGGTCCTGACAATGAGCTCTAAAACCAAAATTGTAGTGTTGCGGATGAAGGAAATCATCTACACCGCAATCTTCCTGGGTCTTGCCGTCCTGTTAATCACCCTCTGCTTTATTATGTTCCGGCCAAAGAAAGGGGCCGCTGCCGCCTCGGGGGACGTGGCAGGTACGTGCCCGGCGTATACAGCGCGGCCCTGACTCTGGGCAGTGAAAATGTAAATGTACAAGTGACTGTGGACGCAGACCGGATCAATTCCATCGACCTGGTGCCCTTAAGCGAGGCCGTCACCACCATGTACCCTCTGATGCAGCCTACACTGGATGATCTGGCCAGCCAGATTGTAAGCACGCAGTCTACGGAGAATCTTACATACCCCAGCTCCTCCCGTTACACCTCCAGCGCCCTTTTAAAGGCCATCGACACAGCGCTGGACAAAGCAAAAATCGATTAAATTTAAAACTGAAATGCAGAAAAAGCCGCTGCCCCAAAAATATCTGGGGCAGCAGCCCTCTTTTACTGTCATTTTTCCCTGCGGAACTTTTTACTTTTAAATACATACCCGTGAACAAAGAGGGTGGCGCCAAACAATGCCAGCAGCGCCCATTCCAGTTCTGCAGGCAGCCTGCTGCTGCCCACTCCAAGGCAGCAGGCTGCATCTGCAGCAAAGATCCATCGCTCAACCGAATAGACCTTCCCCAAATCAAAGTCTTCCTTCTTTACATTTCCGGTAAACATGAAGAAATCACGTCCTGCAAAAAGTGCCGCCGCCTCTGCCAGGCAAATCCCGCCCATAAGCAAATACAATGCATCCATATCTATGTCCCTATGCCTTCAAATGTTCTGTCTTATCCTGCTCCACAAACTTGCGGATGTTGGAAGCGTTGGCAAACTTCTGCACAATACCGTCCCTGACAATCACCAAGGTAGGCGCCTGCATTATGCCGAACTTCTCAGCCAGCTCAGGCCGCTCCTCCGCGTCAATCACCTGATACTCCAGTCCCTTTAAGAATTCTTTGGCAGAATTACAGTTAGGGCAGGTCTTTGTAGTAAAAAGGTAAAGCTGGGGAGCCCTTGCCGCCTGGCCGGACTCGGCCTTGCATTGGCTCTGAGCCATGATTCTCGATGCGCCGTGTTTCAGCACAGAACGGCCGATATCATAGGCCGTACGGTTTTTGTACTCCTGGGTTTTACCCTCGTTCCAGTTCTGCACCGGACGGTAATATCCGGTAATACGGCTGTACACCTCAGCCTTCTCCCCGCACACAGGGCAGGTAAAATGCTCCCCGATTAAGTAGCCATGGCTCTTGCAGATGGAGTAAGTAGGAGACATGGTATAGTAAGGCAGCTTGTAATTCTCCGCAATGGTTCTCACCAGATTGGCGGCAGCCTTCCAGTCAGGCATCTTTTCGCCTAAAAACGCATGGAACACCGTACCTGAAGTATAGAGGGTCTGAAGCTGATCCTGAATATCCAGGGCGTCAAAGACGTCTGCTGTATAATCCACAGGCAGATGGGAACTGTTGGTATAGTAAGGGGTATCCCCTTTGGCTCCGGCCGTGACGATATCGGGATACGCCTTTTTGTCATGCTTTGCCAGACGGTAGGTGGTGGACTCTGCAGGGGTTGCCTCCAGGTTATACAAATCCCCGTACTCCTCCTGGTAATCAGCCAGACGCTCCCGCATGTGATTCAGCACGTCCTGAGTGAATTTCTGGCACTCCTCATGGGTCATATCCTTTCTCACCCAGCCTGCATTGAGGCCTGCCTCGTTCATGCCGATAAGGCCGATGGTTGAAAAATGGTTCTCAAAGGTTCCGAGATATCTCTTTGTGTAGGGATACAGGCCCTGGTTGAGAAGCTTTGTAATCACTTCCCTCTTGGTCTTTAAAGAACGGGCGGATATGTCCATCATCCGGTCCAGGCGCTCGTAGAAATCAGCCTCGTTCTTAGCCAGATATGCGATCCTGGGCATATTGATGGTCACAACGCCCACGGAACCTGTGCTCTCCCCTGCGCCGAAGAAACCGCCGGTTTTCTTCCTCAGTTCCCGCAGATCCAGGCGCAGGCGGCAGCACATGCTGCGCACATCGCTGGGCTTCATATCGCTGTTTATATAATTTGAAAAATAGGGCGTGCCGTACTTGGCAGTCATCTCGAAAAGCAGTTTATTATTCTCAGTCTCAGACCAGTCAAACTCATTGGTAATGGAGTAGGTTGGGATGGGATACTGAAAGCCTCTGCCGTTGGAATCGCCCTCGATCATCGTCTCGATAAAGGCCTTGTTGATCATATCCATCTCTCGTTTGCAGTCTTTGTACTTAAAGTCCGCCTCTTTGCCGCCCACAATGGCATTCATCTCAGCCATATCATCCGGGACGGTCCAGTCCAGGGTAATGTTGGAGAAGGGCGCCTGGGTCCCCCACCGGCTGGGAGTATTCACACCGTAGATAAAGGATTCAATGCATTTCTTTACCTCAGGATAAGACAGATTATCTGCTTTGACAAAGGGAGCAAGGTATGTGTCAAAGGAAGAAAACGCCTGGGCTCCGGCCCACTCGTTCTGCATAATCCCCAGAAAGTTAACCATCTGGTTGCAGAGCACCGACAGATGCTTGGCAGGAGAGGAGGTAATCTTACCGGTAATGCCCCCCAGCCCTTCCATGAGAAGCTGCTTTAAGGACCAGCCGGCACAGTATCCGGTGAGCATGGACAGGTCGTGAATATGGATGTCTGCATTGCGGTGCGCATCTGCAATCTCCTGATCATATATCTCGCTGAGCCAGTAGTTGGCGGTAACCGCGCCGGAATTGCTGAGAATCAGGCCGCCCACAGAATATGTAACAGTGGAGTTCTCCTTGACGCGCCAGTCTTCCACCTTCACATAACTGTTCACCACGTCCTTGTAATCCAGAATGGTGCTGTTCATGTTGCGGATTTTCTCTCTCTGTTTTCTATATAAAATGTAGGCTTTCGCCACATCCGTATATCCTGTCTGCTCTAATACGTGCTCTACACTGTCCTGAATTTCCTCAACGGAAATACAGCCGTCCTTCATCTTCCCCTGGAAATCTGCAGTTACCCTCAGAGACAGAAGCTCCAGAATCTCGTTATTGTAATCCTTCTTAGTAGCTTTAAATGCTTTTTTGATAGCCTCCGTAATTTTGTTGAGGCTAAACTCCGCATTCTCCCCATCCCTCTTTACTACCTGAATCATACCAATTGCTCCTTTCAACCCATCTCACGATTAAATTGTCACATCCGCTTACAAGATGACGGATGTGCGGCTCTGTCTAAATTCCCCCGCCCTGTCTCAGAAAAATTCTCCCCCGGACGGCAGAGATGAGCCACCTCATCATTATAGCAGACGGCAAATGAAAACACAATATCTATGCATCACATTTTATGATAAACTAGATATTGTGTCTTATTACCTCTGCTTATAATACTCTTTTCAAGTGCTTTTAATCCCCGTAAAGACCGGCAAAAAGCTCTGCGGGCACATAGGCCTCCACAGCCACCCCCTCCTCGCGGTACTCCTCCTTTAAGAGCTGGCCATACTTGCGGATCCTCTGGATACGCCCTGCCTGGGAATATGGAAAGGTCTTTTCCAGATACACCCTCCGGTTCCGTATGATGGTCTGAAGTATTTTCTGAAGCTCCTCCAGGCCTTCCCCGGTCCTGGCGGATATGCGCACCTGGTAGTCTGCGGAGAAATCCCTGGGAACCTGACGTATCTGGTCTTCTCCCTGCCCCTCCAGGCGATCCGTCTTATTAAAGACGGTGACCATAGTCTTGTCCACAATCTCCAAATCCTTTAAGGTTTCCTTAACCACATGCATCTGCATATCCATCTGCGGATTGGAGCAGTCCACCACATGGAGGATGATATCGCTGTATTTGGCCTCCTCAAGGGTGCTCTTAAACGCCTCGATGAGATGATGGGGCAGCTTCCGTATAAATCCTACCGTATCCGTCAGCAGAATCTGCTGTCCGTCCTCCATCCTATAGCTCCTGGTGGTGGGATCCAGAGTTGCAAACAGCTTATCCTCCGCCAGGATTCCCGCATCCGTGAGACGGTTTAACAAGGTTGACTTACCTGCATTGGTATAACCCACAATCGCCCCTGAAAGAGCAAAATTCTTTTCCCTCTGCTGCCTTGTAATCTCCCTGTGGCGTTTCACATCCTCCAGTTCCTCTTTCAGCTGGGAGATCCTCTGATGAATCAGACGCCGGTCCGTCTCCAGCTTTTTCTCGCCGGGTCCTCTGGTTCCAATGCCTCCGCCCAGACGGGACAGGGAATTGCGCATGCCTACCAGACGGACAGCCCTGTACTTAAGCTGGGCAAGCTCCACCTGGATTTTCCCCTCTCTGGTGCTTGCTCTGGCAGCAAAAATATCCAGAATCACCATGGTCCTGTCCATCACCTTTGTATCCAGGGCGTCCTCCAGATTTCTGAGCTGGGCCGGTGAAAGCTCATCGTCGCAGATAACGCCTGTGGCGCCCAGCTCCCATATGAGCTCCTTCACCTCCTCTATCTTCCCCTTGCCCAGATACGTTCCGGGGTGAACCTTCTCCCTGTTCTGGATCACCCGTCCAACGGTCACGGCCCCTGCGGTTGACGCCAGTTCCGAAAGTTCATCCAGAGAAGCCGGGGTGCCGTCCTCATCTCCTGTGCTTACTGCAATTAATATAACTTTTTCTTCCAATTCTTTTAAATCGATCAAATCAGCCATCCTATCTGTTCTTATATTACCCTGCTAAAAGACTTCCTGAATCCTATCTGGAACGCAGAAAATCCATCTCATGCTGCGCCTTCTCGTCGGCGCCAAAGGCGTCTGTATATTCCTGGAAAAGAGCCAGAGCCTTATCATACTGCTGTAAGTATTCGTAGGTCACAGCCCTGTTATACGTCAGCTCTTTCAGAAGGCTTAAGTCTGTGCCCGGCTCTTCCTTCAATGCCTCAGCCGCCTGATCCGCCCTGGCCCCGGAACCCAGGTTGTGGCCCCGTAACTAATACTTCATACCCCTTGTTAAACGAATCAAGAGCACCTTCGTAATCTGCTTCAGCCACCTGGCAAAGACCCATTTGGTTATAAATCTGCCCATATACCATTCCATCCTCTATGGCTTTATTATAAAAGCTCATAGCTTTGTCGTATTCGTTGTTATCCACACAGGCGCTTCCTGCTGCAATGAGAGCCAGCTCCCTGCCGGGTGAGGACTCTCCCTTCTTCTCCAGCGACACACCCTTCTCATAAGATTCAATGGCCTGATCCGTATTTCCCAGCTTGGAATAGCACATACTCTGAAGGTAGCGGTATTCCGGCATTCTGGGTTCCAGCTCCAGAAGAAGGCCGTAGGAGTAGACGGCGGCGTCGTAATCCCGAAGCCTGTACTCTGCCTCTGCCCGGTAGCTTAATACGTCAACTTTGAAATCCGTTCGTTTTCCCGCTTTTTCCAAAGCCAGATCAAAGTCAGCGATTGCGCCGCTGTAGTTTTCCGCCTCCATTTTATCCAGACCGCTGTCACGGAACTGGCGCATTTTGGATGTAGTCACATATCCAATCAGCTGGAAGGTTCCTGCTGCAACAGCCGCCGCAAGAAGCGCACACACTGCCCAGGCAATCACTGCCTTTATCAGCCGTTTTCTCCTGCGCCTCCTCCGGTCGGCGCTGCTCCCCCGCCGCCCTGCGCCTCTGTTGTCTCCATTTCCCCCGGGCCGCCGGCCGTCGGGCCTGCGTCCGTACTCTCTCTGTCCACCGCCGGTCATATCTGACTACCTCGCATCTGTGCTGCCGAATCCCCCGTTGCGTGAATTGGCGCACTCGTCGTCCGTTGTAATGCCAAAGGGAAGAAAGATTCCCTGGGCAAAGCCCGTTCCGGCCGCCAGGTCCACCACCTTGCCTTCCTTTGTATCATTGGTCACCTTGATAAACATATGTCCCTCATTATCTGAGTAAAAATAATCGCTGTCAATAATACCCACCGTATTATTCATCTGCAGACGGAACTTAAAACCCAGGCTGCTTCTGGGAAATATCTGAAGCACCCATCCCTCCGCCATCTCCGCCCGTATTCCGGTCGGTATCTTCACCGATTCCCCCGGCTTAAGAGTAATGGGTACCGGAGTAAAAAAATCATAGCCCGCGGATCCCGCCGTAGCCCGCACAGGAAGCTTAACCTCCTCATAAATCTCCTCAATCTCCGCCCGGCCGCTGCCGGGAAATGTATCAATCCAGTCTTTTGTAAACTGCTCCAACGATACTTTATGGAATTTTGCGATTCTCTGCATAATTTTCTCCTGATTATTATTATGTACGGCTCACAGGCTTGTCCATGGAACAGAAACCTCCTCACCTGTATCTTTACCAGTCTATCACAATCCCATGGAATTTTCCACTTTATTTTTCATTCCTTCATTATTAGAATCCTTAGCGCGCCTGTCTTTCATTACAATTTATTGTAACTTCATTTTTAGAAATGTCAAAAGACATAAGGGGGAAGCCATGAAAATCTCTTATAACTCGGAACCGAGAAAAACCTTATCGGACCGGCCATCTGCCGGCTGCGCAAAGAACATCATCTCTCCCAGAGGCCCTGGCCGCCAAATTGCAGATTCTGGGTTACGATTTCAGCGAACTCACGATTCTGAGAATCGAAAAGGGTATCCGCCTGGTTACAGATATTGAATTAAAAATTCTCTGCCAGTTTTTTCATGTCACGCCCAATGAGCTGTTAGGCTTTGACCACCAGTAAAATAAGGATACTGTCCTTCATCGGCATGGGCTAGTTGTTATGTATATGACTATTCACTTTTTAGTGTATTTCGGGGCATTGTTTTTCAGCCTAATGTTTTTTCTGCCTCTGGGATACAATATTACAAGAACGGATTGATAAACCTGGATTGGCGGTGAAGAAATGAGTTATGAGCTGGAACGCATTGAGCAACTATGTAAGGAGCGGGGCTGGAGCACTACCGCCTTGCCCTTGAGATGGATACTTCCCCAAATAATATAGGTAATTTATTCCGGCGCACAACAGTGCCCAGTATACCCACCATACGGCGCATCTGCGAAGTTATGGGTATTACCATGGCCCAGTTTTACAGTACCGACGGAGAACAGGTTACGTTAAATGTCCAGCAGCGCCGTATGCTGGAGCTCTATGATCATTTGGATCAGACCGATAAGCTGAGAGCTGAGGCTTATATGGAGGGTTTGTCAGACAGGCATCCCTCAGATGATATATAACTATGGCAAAAGGGG
>BBZN01000027.1 GCA_001304855.1 Clostridia bacterium UC5.1-1D2 | reverse complement strand
CCTCCGCCCATGCCGCCGCCTCCGCTGCCGCCCGGCATCATCATCATAAAGCCGCTGCTGCTGGTGGACTCCGCCACATAGACCACATCCCCCTGGGACAGGCCGCTCTTAATCTCCACATAGGAGTCGCTGGTAAGCCCTGTCTCCACCTGAACGCTTCTGAAGCCGGCCGGCACCGGGCCCTGCTGCTGGGTGACGGTGTCATCCTTAACATATACCTGGTTGCCTCTCATCAGGCGTCCACAGGTATCATCAGAACATCCTCCGCCTCCTCCAGTGTAATAATCCCGTCCACATTCATTCCCGGAAGCAGCTCTCCCGAATCATCCAGGGTGACTGTCACAGGGTAAGTGCTGACGCCGTTGGAGTAGGAGCTTTCCAGGCTCACATTGGTCACTGTGCCTGTAAATGTTTCATTTTCAAAGGCATCCGCAGTAATGTTTACCTTCTGCCCCACCTTCACTTTTCGGATATCCAGCTCGTCAATGGACATCTCAAAGGTCAGGCTGGAAAGATCGTAGATGGTGGCTAAAACCGTGGTGCTGCCGGAATTTTTTGTGATATTATCTCCCACCTTATAGGACTTTGTTATGACCTGGCCGGAGATAGGGGCCTTGATCGTGTAGTTGTCGTAGCTGTCCTGGGTGGTGTCCAGCTTGTTCTGGGCGGACTCCACACTCTCCTCCGCCTTGTCCAGGGCATCCTTGTAGCTCTGGATCAGCTTATCTCCTGTCTTGGCGGTCATGCGGAAAACAGGAGCGCCTTTGGACACATAATCCCCCTCATTCACCAGCAGGGCCTCCACCTCCACGCTGGCGGACAGGTCGGCCTTCATGGTGGTATTTACCGACGCCTCAAAGGTTCCGTCCTCACTGCCCATAAACTCCCCTATCTGGCCGTAGCCTTCATAAGGGTGGTCAGGCCTCCGGGGTTTGGCACATTGATATAAACGTAACGCACCAGCCGTCCTCCTGTAAGAGCCACCTCCTGGTTGGCTACCGAGTTTACAGTTCCCGCCACCTGTTCTCCTGTATCTGTGATCGTTATCACCGCGGGAAGCCCCCGCCCCAATCAATGCCGCCTCCCCCGACAGGAAGGGAATCTTAAGCTCCATCACCTCATCGCTGTAAAGCTGGGCCAGCTCCGTGTTGCCGCTCACCTTATCCCCCGCCTTAATCTTAAGCTCCTCTATGTAGCCTGAATCCGTGGCCTTGTAGGTATTTCCGCTGTAATCGCTGAGGCGTCGTTGTAATCTGCCAGCGCTTCCTCATAGGAAGCCCTGGCTCTGGACAGGGAGTTGTTGGCGCTGGTGAGTTCCGACTCCATACTTGACTTGTCGATCTCATAGAGAACCTGGTCCTTCTCCACCTGATCTCCCTCCTCAAAATCCGCAGTCAGAACCTCCCCCTCCACCATAGAGGTGATGCTGTAGGTATCCTTGGCCGCCAGGGAACCGGAGGAGGACAGCTCCGAGGAAATGTCTCCCCTTGTGACGGAAGCCGTATTTCTCACCCCTGCGTCCGCTGCTGCTTCCCTGGCTTTAGAATTCCTGTATGCCATAAATCCTGCCAGGGCCCCGCCTGCAAGCAGGAGCGCCGCAACCAGCTTCACCCACTTTTTATCTCTGCCCTTTTTTGGTTTGCCGCTCTCCCCCTTCCCCCCTTTTTGCCTTTCCCCTGCTGCCGGGTATTGGAAACCTGCTTTTAAGCCCTGCTATGCTCATATTTATCTTTTTCATCCTGCACCTCCGGCATTAGTATTCAATGGCATCTACTGCCGTATAGCTGGAATCGCTCCTGTTGCACACCATAACCACCTCGTCCCCCACTTCTAAGCTCCCGTAGATGGAGAACATGTACTGGAGGGCAGTGGAATCCAGGCTTACGGTAATACATCCGTCGCTGTCCACATTGCCGCTGGTAAAATCTTCGTCGGAATTGCTCTCATCCACCTCCAGCCGCACAGAGGTCGGCGTCATCACGTCTGTGGATTTATAGTAGATGTTCCGCACATTTCCCTTTATGAGAGCATAGGAATTGTTGCCGGAATTATCGTCGTCATCGTCCCACCCCTGGGTTGTGTAGGCCCAGATAGTCTTGGATTTTACATTGTAATAAATAACCGCAAACCCGCAGACTGCTGGAAGATTTCACAGCCGCCAAGTGCTTGCCGCACCGTTGAGGAATACGTTGGCGCCCTCTGAGCTGAAGGGAACGCTCTCTATCACGCTGAAACCCTTGTGAATCAAAATCGGTCCCTTTCGCTCGTCGTCCAGGATACTGATGGGATTGATCTCACCGTCTGAATTCAGTTCACACTCCAGAACGGCTCCGTATATTTCGCTGCTGTCCTTTTTCTTTGCCTTTAAAAGGTTATAAAACAGGTTCATACAGTCCTGCTGGTTCAGATTATCTCCCGGCTGGCGGCTCATCTTCTCATTGAGCTCCAGATAGTTGAATTTGGAGATGCGTGAGGAGGACAAATCTCCCGAAAAATCTTCGTCCGTATATCCCAGAATCGTGAGGAATGCCTTCACCGCATCCTTATATGCAACCGGCTCATCAGGTTTGAACAATCCCCCCAGATATCCCGTCATCCAGCCCTGGGAAGCTGCGATCCTTATGTAAACAGCGTTGGGGTGGGAACCGGGAACATCCGCAAAGACGGATACGTTGGATACCGGCAGGTTTTCCCGGTAGCTGGAGGCGTTCACCAGCATCCTGGCAAAATCCCCCCTCGTAACCTCCTGGGTATAATTTGTCACATCCATGATTCCCGTGAGCTTTACCACCTGTTCCCTCATTTCAAAATTGGCCTCCGATGTGCTTGCCAGGACCTGGACAGGCGTCACGGCTGCCGCTGCCGCAACTGCCGCCAGAGAACCGCTTATTATACGGCAGGCTGCATGTGGTCTTTTCATAACCTGTACTCCTCTCAATCCATAATCTCTTCTTTTCGTTACTTTATCACCACAATGTGTTCATTTTGTGATAGGAAGTGTATTTTTTTGGAAAATAAACAGTTTCTTCACACATCTCCGGGCAAAAAAGAGGACGTGCCCTTTCGCACATCCTCTGTGATTACATTAAAGGCGCCACCAGGCGCATCAGGCGGCCCAGCTTCTTGCCAAGCCAGCTGTATTTCCGGCAATTTTCCATTGTAACCAGCATACACTGTTGGAGGGTATCCTGATAATCCTTTTCCACGTCCAAGACAACGGGATTCCTGTATATATATGCAGCGCATTCAAAGTGCAGGTACAGGCTTCTGAAGTCCAGATTGATCGTTCCAACTACCGCCTTTTCATCGTCGCTTACGAAAACTTTTGCATGGACAAACCCGGGCGTGTACTCGTAAATCTTAACCCCCGCCTCAATCAGCTCCGGATAATAGGTTCTGGCAAGCATGTAGGCGTACTTCTTGTCGGGTATGTGGGGCATAATGATTTTCACGTCAATGCCTCTCTTAGCCGCGTAACAGAGAGCGTTTTCCATCTCGTCATCCAGAATCAGATAGGGCGTCATAATATGGACATAGGATTTGGCCTGGTTCAGAATATCCAGATACACCTGCTCTCCCACCTGCTCCCTGTCCATAGGGCTGTCCCCGTAAGGGAGGACAAAGCCTGTGCTGTCAAGTCCCTCCGGTATTTTATAACCGGCAGGTTTCAGGTAACGGCTGTAATCCTCCGCCCCGCGCTCCGTAACGTTCCACATCTGGAGAAACATCATGGTAAAGCTGAGGGCCGCATCCCCCTTGACCATAATGGCAGTATCCTTCCAGTGCCCGAACCGGACTTTTTTATTGATGTACTCATCTGCAAGGTTTACACCGCCCGTAAATGCAGTGTGCCCGTCAATCACCGCAATCTTTCTGTGATCCGGTTGTTCTGGTAGGTGGAAAGGGTTGGCTTTATAGGCGAGAACATCTTGCAGCGGATCCCCTTCTTCTCCAGAACCTGGGGGTAGTGGTAGGGAAGGAGCATGAGACAGCACATGCCGTCATACAGGAAGCGGACTTCCACCCCCTCTTTCACTTTCTCCTCCAGAATTTCAAGGATGCTGTCCCACATAAGCCCCCGCTCCACGATAAAATATTCCATAAAGATAAACCTCCGGGCGGCTCTCAATTCCGCCTTCAAGGCCTCAAACTTATCCTCCCCCAGAGGAAAAAACCGGACGTAGGTATTCTCATAAACGGGGTAGCCCGCGCTTCTGTTCATGTAATCCACCAGATGCTGCTCCGCAGGCTGGAGCTCCGGATCTTCGCCTGAACGCCCTCATCCTGTTTCAGATAAGGTTCTGTCTCCTTTATGTTCCTCTTAATGCGTTTGGCCAGGAGCTTTGTCTGAAGCTGCATCTGCACCAGGATATAAAAGAGCACGCCGAACACAGGAATCACCAGAACCGGCACGATCCAGGCCAGTTTAAAGCTGGAATTAATGGGCTCGTTGAAAATGCAGATAATCACAACGGCGCTGAGCAGGAGGGACACCCCATAGATCAGAGGCACATAATCCTCCAGCAGACGGAAGGCCCCTGCCAGGATTCCTATCTGTATAGCCATAAACAGAATGACAAATGCGGTTCTGCCAAAGACAATACGGAACAACACACGAAGTTTTTTCATTTACAAGCAAATCTCCTCTCTTATGCGGCGGATGCCCCGAACCGTGAAAGGCCCGGGGCATCCTGTGAGTATACAAACTATTCCAATGCCTGACGGATATCCTCAATAATATCCTCCACATCCTCGATTCCCACGCTGAACCGGATCATGGAGGGATCCACTCCGGCCTCCACCAGCTGTTCATCCGTCAGCTGCCTGTGGGTATGGCTGGCCGGATGGAGTACGGCTGTGCGGGAGTCGGCCACATGTGTCTCGATAGAGCACATCTTCAGCTTATCCATGAACTTTGCCGCTGCCATCCTGCCTCCCTTCAGGCCGAAGGAAATGACACCGCATACGCCTGACGGCATGTACTTCCTGGCCAGATCATAGTACCGATCCCCGGGAAGCCCCGGATAATGAATCCACTCCACATCCTCTGGACTGCAGATACCGGGCTGTTTTGAGAGCATTCTCGCAGTGCCTGGCACTCTCAGGTGAAGCGTTTCCAGGCCAAGGTTAATTAAAAATGCATTCTGAGGGGACTGAATGGAACCCAGATCGCGCATAAGCTGGGCCGTAGCCTTCATTATGTACGCCATCTTTCCGAACCGCTCCGTATACACAATGCCGTGATAAGATTCGTCCGGCTCCGTAAGCCCTGTAAATTTCCGATGCTGCGCCTCCCAGTCAAAATTTCCGCTGTCCACGATACAGCCGCCTACCGTGGCGGCATGACCGTCTATGTATTTTGTGGTGCTGTGGATGACGATATCCGCTCCCCACTCAAAAGGACGGCAGTTGATGGGAGTTGCAAAGGTATTGTCTACAATCAGCGGCACTCCGTGGCTGTGAGCCAGACGCGCAAACTTTTCAATATCCAGCACAGTGAGGGCGGGATTGGCAATGACCTCTCCAAAAACCACCTTTGTGTTGGGCCTGAACGCCTTTGCAAGCTCCTCCTCACCGGCGTCCGGATTTACCAGCGTGCACTCCACCCCCATCTTTGGGAAGGTTACGGTGAACAGGTTGCTGGTGCCGCCGTAAATAGTGGAGGAGCTGACGATATGATCTCCCGCCTGGCAGATATTTAAGATGGAATAGAAGGTAGCCGCCTGGCCTGAGGATGTAAGCATAGCGCCCACGCCGCCCTCCAGACGGCAGATTTTATCTGCCACTGCGTCATTGGTTGGATTGGCCAGCCTGGTGTAAAAGTATCCGCTCTCCTCCAGATCAAACAGCCGGCCCATCTGCTCGCTGGTGGTGTACTTAAAGGTTGTGCTCTGATAGATGGGAAGCTGCCTCGGCCCGCCGTTTCCGGGCTGCCATCCTCCCTGGATACAGATTGTTCCTAATGATTGTTTTTCGCTCATGCTGTTGTGGTCCTCCTCGTGATAATCTTATCATCTGCTGCGATTCTTCTCAGATCGTAATCAGTTCGTATTCCTTATTTCCCAGTCCCAGCTTTACTCCGTGATCGATGCAGGTTTCCCAGTTGGTATCCGGATGGGTGTTTATGAAATGATCGTGGCTGTCCTGGGACTGTTCTGCCAGAAAGCTTCCCCCGAGAACCGGCTGCCTGTTTACTGCGTCCGCACATGCCATATCCAGGCTACCGGGTCGAAGGATGCAAACATGCCGATATTGGGCACGATCGGGGCGTCATTTTCCGAATGGCAGTCACAGTTTGGGGACACATCCACCACCAGGCTTACATGGAAGTTGGGACGGCCCTTTAAAACAGCCAGGGAATACTCCGCTATCTTCATATTCAGTATGTCGTTGGCCTCATCGCACATGGACGCCACCGCATCCACGGGACAGACGCCGATGCAGCGGCCGCAGCCTGCACATTTGGCAGGTCTATGGACGCCTTGCGGTCCGCAACGGTAATGGCGCTGTGGGCGCATACCTTCCTGCAGGAGCCGCAGCCACGCAGGCCTCAGTATCAACAAAGGGCTTTCCTGCATTATGCATCTCCATCTTTCCCGCCCTGGAACCGCAGCCCATGCCCAGGTTCTTTAACGTACCGCCGAACCCTGTGGCTTCATGGCCTTTAAAATGAGTGAGGGATATGATAATATCCGCATCCATAACCGCCCGGCCGATCTTGGCCTCCTTCACATAATCCCCGTCTACGAACCAGGGTTTCGTCCGTTCCCTTCAGTCCGTCTGCAATAATCACGTGGCAGCCTGTGGCAAATGGATTGTAGCCGTTCTCGTAGGCTGCATCCAGATGATCCAGAGCATTTTTTCTGCGGCTACATAGAGTGTGTTGCAGTCTGTAAGAAATACCTTTCCCTTCTGTCCTTTGATCAGATCCACTAATACCTTGGAATAGTTGGGCCTTAAATAAGCCAGATTTCCGGGTTCTCCGAAATGAATTTTGATGGCTGTATATTTGTTGTTGAAATCAATATCCATCATACCGGCTTTTTTCACAAGACGCTCCAGCTTCTGCAGGAGATTTTCCGTCAATGTAGTTCTCATATTGGTGTAATATACCTTTGATGCTGCCATGATATCCTCCTTTGGAATCGTTATACTGGTTCATTATACTTCAATCCGTCCACACTTTCAATATACAATCAACACCGTAAATCCCTTTCTCTCCTCTGCTCATCCTCAGGATTCTTCCCGAAGGCATCTTTATGCCCGCGGGACCGGCCTGGCATTTCCGGTTCAGGCAGGCCCTAATGCTTTGCCTGTAAACTTAAAAAACCGGAGCGGGTGCTGTCTCCCGCTCCGGTATTCTCTATGCTAATTGCCGAATACTATAACATTTTTTTCATTTCGTCAGCAACAAACTGAACCTTGGTTCCGATAATCACCTGTACGGAGGTCTTGCTGGGACGCATAACCCCTGCCACGCCTGCCGACTTAATCTTCTTCTCGTCCACTAAGGTATAGTCTTTGATCTCCAGTCTCAGCCTTGTGATGCAGTTATCCAGCGAAGTTACATTGGCCTTGCCGCCCAAGCCTTCCAGAACCACTGCCGCAACCTTTGTAAAATCGTCGTTGGAAAGTACAGCCGCCATCTCGCGTCCAGATCGTCGTCTTCACGTCCGGGAGTCTTTAAATTAAAGGCCAGAATAGCGGTGCGGAAAATAACATAGTAGATAACCGCAACTACAACGCCCTCCACCAGCAGCATGTATGGCTGGTGGGCCATAGGAAGCCTGCTGCTCAGGAAGAAATCCACGAAACCTGCGCTGAAACCAAAACCTGCCGTCCAGCCGAACATAGCCGTCACTGCCACTACAATACCTGTAAGGACTGCGTGCACCAGATATAATCCGGGAGCCAGGAACATGAATGCGAACTCAAGAGGCTCGGTAACGCCGGTAAAGAAGGAGGACACGGCGCCTGCCAGTAAAAGGCCGTAGGCGATTTTCTTCTTGTCAGACTTGGCTGTGTGGTACATAGCCAGAGCGGCCGCCGGAAGGCCAAACATCATAACAGGGAAGAATCCTGCCTGATACATGCCTACACGGTAATTTCCGATAACGCCTCCTGCTGCCAGCAGTTCCTCGGTGGGGCTCCAGAAGTTTCCGATATCATTGATGCCTGCAAGATTCTGCCAGAACACCTGATTCAGCGCATGATGAAGGCCCGTAGGTATCAGCAGACGGTTAAAGAATGCGTAGATACCGGCGCCGATTGCCCCCATATCCTTAATAGCCATTCCGAGTCCTACCAGACCTGAGTAGATAACAGGCCAGATAAAGAACAAAATAACGGACACGAGCAGCATTGCAACGGATGTAATGATAGCGACACAGCGCTTGCCGCTGAAGAATGACAGCGCATCCGGCAGTTTTGTCCTGCTGAACTTATTGTAGCAGGTAGCTGCAACCAAACCGGAGATAATACCGGTAAAGGCATTTTTAATCGCGTCAAATGCAAGCTTTGAATCCATATTATCACGGGCAAACACGCCTACTGCGTCCAACTCGCCGTCGGGTTTGATTCCCTTTAACATTACAACAACGCTGGTGCTCAAAAGCGTGGTTACAATCAGGAATGCAACCAGACCGGAAAGAGCCGCCGCTCCGTCCTGCTCCTTGGCCATGCCTACCGCAACGCCGATGGCGAACAGATATGGCAGATTATCTACCAGCGCGCCGCCGGCTTTAATTAAGAATGCCGCAATCTGGTTATTTGCGCCCCATCCGCTTGGATCCATCCAATAGCCGATACCCATAAGCAGCGCCGCTGCCGGCAGAACCGCTACCGGAAGCATCAGTGACTTACCCAGTTTCTGCAAATACTTCATCATAACTAAATTCCCCTTTCTTTAAATGAGAGCTCCCACATATACTTTCTCTATGGGAATACTCTGAATTATAGAATCACTACGTTTCTATTTAATCCCGGTTTCCGGGCTTAAATCATGTTAAAATTTTCTGAGGCTTTCCGAAATCTCAGCCAGTGGATTCAAAGGTTCATAACCGACTCCACCGCTTTCATAGCCTCCTCCTCGTCAGGTCCCTCTATGCAAAACACCACCTCGTCACCGGCCACGGTATGGAGCGACATAATATCCATTACATCCTTGCCGTCTGCAATTTCTCCCTTGCAGCTGATTTTCACAGATGAGTGGACCTTACGCATTTTCATCATCAGCATGGCCGCCGGCCTGGCGTGAAGCCCCATCTCATCCTTTAATATAAATCTGCGTTCAATCAATCTATCTCCCGCCTTTTCACAGTTTAATAATAGCCGTCTCTCCTGCCTTCACATCCATGCCGCAGATGGATTCCAGCTTTGGAAACTCCGGCGTATTGCAGACAATCACCGGCGTGGTCACATCATACCCGGCTTCCTTAATCTTATCAATGTCAAACTCCACCAGAAGATCTCCCTGTTTTACCTTATGGCCTGCCGACACATGGGCTTTGAAATACTGTCCCTTTAGCTGTACCGTATCCAGCCCGATGTGGATAATCAGTTCTGCGCCGTACTCTGTCTGAAGGCTTACCGCGTGCTTTGTGTCAAAGACCATTGTCACCTGACCGTCGCAGGGCGCTACCACTCTTCCCTCAGAGGGAACCACTGCCGTTCCCTTCCCCAGGATCTCCTGGCTGAAGGTAGGGTCGGCCACATCCTGCATAGATACAGCTTTCCCTGTTACCGGCGCCGTAATACGCCTCTCTATCTCATTTTCTCCCTTAAACATTTTTTCAACACACCAAACATCCCTATTAACTCCTTTCAATATATTCAATTTTTCCGCGCTCTCCGGCGCCTTACCTGCTTCTGATTCTGCGGATATGGAGGGCCAGGTAGGCCATCTCCTCCTCCGTCACTTCGTGTCCGTACTCCCTTTGAATCAGCACCTGTACCTTCTGGCTGCAGGCGTACTCCTCAGGATACATCCGGTCGATCATTTCCTGAAATTCCAGATTATCCAGTTCCATACGCTCCCCTGTAAATACCCGCTGGGCCAGAAACCGCAAGTGGGTGATAAAACGCTCATAGTAGAGGGACTGTTCATCCAGCTCCACCTGAAAATATTCCTTCACCACCTCCAGCACCTGTTGAATCAAATTTGTAATCTTTATTGTATCACCCATAGGCGCGTCGTATTCTGCATTCACAATATGGAGGGCGATGGAGGCCGCCTCATCCACAGGAAGCTTCACTCCGAGATCCCTCTGGATCATCGCAATGGCATACTCGCCGATGAGATACTCCTCATTGTAAAAAGCCTTGACCTCCCGGATCAAAGGATTGGTAAACATCATCCTCTGGCTGAACCGCTCCAGTGCAAAATTTATATGGTCCGTAAGGGTAATATATACATTTGGATTAATCGGGCGTTTCAGAACCGACTTGGCATAGCTGATAATCTCCGCTGAGATCTGCACATGCTCCATAGGCAGATTCACCAGCATCTCTTTAAACCGGTCCATGGTATTCTGGCTGTCCAGCCGGAATATCTTCTCTATTTTCTCCTCGTCGATGGCCGCGCCTTCCCTGGCTTTAAAGCCGATGCCTCTGCCCATCACCACAATTTCCCTGCCGTCTTCATCGCAGGTACTGACTATGTTATTATTAATAACCTTTGCTATTTTCATCCCTGCTCCTGATTAAAACAAAAAAACCAACTTTGTTAAAAAGATATACCCAATTTAGCTTTGGTCTATCCTCTCTTTAACAAACCTGGTTTTGCCTGCCGAACAGTAACAATCCGATTTTAATGTTAAATTGTATTTGCTTTCTTTCGCTATCAGCATCATAGCAAATTTTAAGAAAAAAGTCAACGATATTTTATACATTTTTTATATTCTTTCTTTTTCGCCCCCCTATGACCGCACATAAAAATAGACAACGGCCGTAACTGCCAGATAAAACCAGGTGGCAGGGTTTGAGAACCAGGTGGTGAAAAATGACAATGCCATATACATGGCGATTTGGGCGTAGAACACATGGCCCGCCGGGCAGGCCATTCTTCTCCTCTTTCTCACCAGGAGGCAGCAGGCCCCGCCCAGAGCGGCGCCAAAAAAAAGCATTCCCAAAATCCCAAAATCATAGTATGCGTCATAGAAAAGAGTCACCGTGGTCAGCTCCTCCTTGGTCACAAAAAGAGGAAAGGTCACCAAAGCCGGATACAGAAACTTAAGTCCTGTGAGAGCCACAGGGGGAAAAGCATTCTCAGGCCCATGGCATGAGTCTGCAGCTGCTCCACCAGACAGTTGAAGTTGTCATAATTGTTGGCAATGTACATATAAGGCTGGGTAATGAAGATAGGCATATTGCTGTTTTTCATCTCAAATATTCCGTTTAAGTACTCCACACTGTGGCTGCGCATCACCGTGAGGGCCACATAGGCAGGCGCCATGCAGCACATCAGAATTCCCACATACCGCAGTTTAAATGTGCCAATCATGGAGATATAGGTGAATACAGCCATACCCACAGCCAGTATCAGCTGAAATCTGGACACGCAAAGCACAGGCACCGCCAGGGACAAGACAGTAAGCAGCAGGCCCAGCCAGACGCTTTGTCTCTGAAAATCCCTCTCCCCGGTGCTTGGACATTAAGGTGTAGACGACAAAGAGACTGGGCACCAGGACGCAGGACACCGTAAAATAATGTACTCCGCTTACATGAAAATAGGAGTAAGCGTGTGGAACCCCGAAGGAAAACAGCGGTACAAACCCCAGTTTCCACGCCTCAAAAAAGAAGGCCAGAAAGGACAGGACAACCAGTCCGCCCATAGCCTTTAAAATTCTTCCGGCCTGAAAAGGAGAGTCCGGCGAAGCATAATACCTGTATACCGGCTCCATATCCTTCTCTGTCCAGCCCTCCAGCCGTCTGGTAAGGACTTCAAAAATCAGCCAAAAAGCGGCGGTTCCCACAAAGAGGCATACCCAGGTCTCCACAGCCCAGTCCCTCTGGAGGCGGCTGAGTTTAAAGCAGGAGAGGCCCTGTCCTCCCACGAAAAAGAGACAGAAGAGCCCCCGCAGATGGATCAGGCTGCCGCTGCGGCGGTAATCCTTCAGATACAGCCACAGAGCGGCGGTGATCAAAACCAGCCCGGACAGCACATAAAAATGCTGCCGGGCCAACAGAAAGCTTATAACATAGCAAACAAAATATACAATCATTAAAGATTAACCTTCTCCACAAACGCTTTCATGTACTGCTCAACCTCTGCGGCCGTTGCAAAAGTCATGGCCTTGCTGGCCACAGCCTGAAGCTCCGCCACGCTGTACTCAGTCACCATCTTTCTGGCCTTGAGAATCGCCGACGCGCTCATGCTGAATTCATTGAGGCCAAATGCCAGAAGCAGCGGGATCATCATGGGGTCGCTGGCCGCTTCGCCGCACATGCCTACCATAATACCTGCCTCCCGGCCGCTGGCAATGATGTGCTTAATACTTCTGAGGACCGCCGGATTGAATGTAGAGTACAAATAGGATACCTTCTTATTGCCTCTGTCCACAGCCATTGTGTACTGGGTCAGATCGTTTGTACCGATGCTGAAGAAGTCCGCCTCCTTTGCGAAGATATCTGCAATAAGGGACGCAGCCGCAGTCTCAACCATGATACCGACCTGAATATCCTTCTTATAAGGGATACCCTGGCTGTCCAGTTCACCCTTAAGCTCCTCCACCAGCGCCTTTGCCTGACGGTACTCCTCAATACAGGTCACCAGAGGCACCATAATGCGGATATTTCCGAATGCGCTGGCTCTGAGAAGCGCTCTCAGCTGGGGCTTGTATACGTCCTCCCTGCGGTCCAGGCAGAAACGGACGGCGCGGTAGCCCAGGAAGGGATTCTCATCCTTCTCCAGCCCCATATATGGAATCTCCTTGTCGCCGCCGATATCCAAGGTGCGTATAATCACAGGCTTACCCTTCATGGCTGCGGCCACCTTCCTGTAGGCTTCAAACTGCTCATCCTCCGTAGGCATTGCAGTTCTGTCCATAAAGAGGAACTCCGTACGGAACAGGCCTATGCCCTCTCCGTCGTACTGGAGCACCTTCTCCACATCCTCCGGCTTTCCGATATTCGCCACAATCTCTACCTGTACGCCATCCTTAGTCACTGACGGTTTTCCGATATACTGCTCCAGATCTTTTTTCTCTTCCATGAAGGTGTTTTTTTTGTTCTCATACTCCGCCTTCACAGAAGCCTCCGGGTTCAGATAAACCTCGCCTGTAGCGCCGTCCAGCACAATTTCATCCCCGTCCCTGGCCTCCGCCAGAAAGGCAGTTACCGCAACCACGGCAGGAATCTCCAGGCTCTGGCCAGGATTGCACTGTGGGACGTTTTTCCGCCCAGCTCAGTCACAATACCCGTAACGTTTTCAGGGTTGATTCCCGCCGTCATCGAAGGAGTCAAATCCTCTGCCACAATGACGCTGCCCTTTGGAAGGCCGGATATATCCACAGACCGGATGCCCATAAGGGTCTTCTGCATGCGGGTCTTAATATCACGCATGTCTGTGGCTCTCTGCTGCATCAGCTCGTCTCCCATGGAAGCGAACATGTCCGCGTACATATTGCAGACATTTTCAATTGCAAACTCGCTGTTTACCTTGTCGTTCTGAATCGAACCTTCAATCTCTCCCGTAAGCATGGGATCTGCCAGAAGCATCATGTGCCCCTGCATAATCTCAGCCTCCTTCTCCCCTACCCGTGTAGCCAAATCTTCCGCCATGCGCTCTGTCTCTTTGATCGTTTTCTCCAGCGCTCCCTTAAAACGCTGAATCTCCTCTGCCGAATCGTTTATGGTCTGTCTGGTAATAACCAGCTTTTCCTCCTTCACAATCACTGCTTTTCCAATTCCAATTCCCGCAGATGCGCTCGTTCCCTTGTACATATTCTGTACCTCCTTATTAATTTTATGAACTCTCGGAATCTCTTTGTGCCTGATTTTGCGAGATGATTATTTGTCAGCTGTGCACAATTTTATTAGGCGTACGCGGCGCGTACGTTGATTCAATTTGTGTGCGGCCGGCGGAAAATCAGCCCCAAAGGCAGGTGCAAGGGAGATTCCCAGCGTTCATTTTTATAACATTTTGTCTTTTCAGACCCACTACTCTCCCAGTCCGTCCTCAACAATCTTCACAATGGCCGCCAGCGCCTTCTCCTCGTCCGGCCCCTCGCAGATGAACAAAAGCTCATCCCCAGACTTTACACAGGCCCCAAGAACGCTTAATACGCTCTTGGCATTGGCTGTTGTGCTGCCTATCTTAAAAGATATCTTGGATTTATAAAGCAATGCCTCTTTACAGAGGACGCCTGCCGGTCTCAGATGAAGGCCGGTTGGATTCTTGATTACTGCCGATGCACTTACCATATTGCCTCTCTCCTTGCATAACAAATAAAATCCCTGTAACCCCGTTCTACTGAGGATCGGAAGCAGGTCCCTCTGCCTCTGTTTCCGGGGAGGCTGACTCCTTCGCCGTCCCGCCCTCCGATGTCTCATCTGCCCCCGAAGTCCCTGCCGGTCCCTTTTCCTGAACGGTTATCTGAGGCCGGTCATAGCTTACCAGCTCATAGGCGGCTCCCAGTTGGAAGGTCAGCTCCACATTGTGGCTCCCGGCTCCAGAGCGCTTACATCCATCTCAGCAGACAGGCCGGATTCCGTCAGCTGGTCCAAATCCTCTTTGAGGCCTTTTATGATTACGCTCACCGTATCGGCCCCCAGTTCATAACTATACTGGCTGTCGGATCCCACCTGGCGGATCTGCCCCGCCGGGATATGATAAGTCCGGCTTTCCAAAGCCTCCACCTTAATGACAATCTTCACCTCGTTGGAGGTATCCACCAGTTCAACCCCCTCAGGAAGATACTGGTTTAAGTCTATGGTCACTTCCCTGTCGGAGGTGGCTCCATCCATATTCAGTTCAGGTCCCTGTACGGTAATGGAATTAATCTCTGCCAGGTCAGATTTAAGTCCCTTCACGGACACGGAACTGCTGCTGCTCACAATTCCCGTAAAGCGGTAACCCTCCGCTACCTTTCCCTCAGGCCTGAAATCCAATGTAAGATCCTTGCTCTTTAAGATAGGCAGGGAATAGCTGATTTCAGAGCGGCTGAAGGTCAGCCTGTCATCCTCCGTAAGCTCCCGGAGCTCGTTGTCGTTGGCATCAAAACACTTCACTGTGGCTGTCCCCGTCTGATCGGAGTCCGCGCCCTCAATATTAATGATTACGCCTACCTTGCTGATTCGCCCCACCATGGACACAGGCCGCTTACATATACATAGGAGGGGGACAGCGTTAACTCTCCCTTCTTATAAGCAGCCGCCGGTTCGCCTTCCACATATGCTACCAAATCAAAAGGCTTGCGCTGCAGATCCTCTGTTGCCACCCGGATAACGCCGGGTCTTGCCACCGGCGAATCCACCAGGCGGCTTTTATTGTTCTTCACTTCCACCTTTACCGGAACGGAGCCCGTAGGCTCATACATATCGGCTAGGTCTATATAGGCCCTGAAATCCGACGGTCTGATACTGCCGGCATCCAGAGTCCTCACACGGTAACTTACCGTGACAGTGCTCTTATCAGTCAGGAGCTCAAAGGTCTTTCCGCTGGAAGTCAGTATGCTCTCATTAAGAATTTCCAACGGAACTTCCTGGGTATCTGTGTCCTCAGGGTTTGATATATTAACCACAGCCAGCCACACAAAAAATGCCAGGAAGACAGAAAGTATTTTAAGCCCCAGATTGTTAGACAGCTTTTTTTCCATTCTTAAGCCTTCCCTTCCATATTCTGCTAAAACGGTTGACGCTCTGCTGCTCCTCCTTGGCGGAGGAGAGAATCTTCTTCAAACCGTCTGCGTCCGTCACTCTGGTCAGCGCCCCCTCTTCCGCTACCGTCACTCTGCCCGTCTCCTCTGAAACTACAATCGTAATGCTGTCCGTTACCTCGCTGACTCCCACGGCAGCCCTGTGACGGGTGCCCAGATCTTTGCTGATGGACATGCTATCAGAAAGCGGAAGGTAACAGGTTGCTGCCGTAATCCGGTTTCCCCCGTATCACCACCGCTCCGTCGTGGAGAGGCGTGTTGTGTTCAAATATATTGATCAGCAGCTGGCTTGTGACAAGGCCGTTGATCTCAATCCCCGTCCGCTCAATCTCCTTTAACGAGGAGCCTCTCTCAATCACCATCAGCGCGCCTGTTTTGACCTTGGCCATCTCAAAGGTGGCCCGGACCAGCTCATTGACGGTTTTTTCATTAAAACTCTGGTTTTCCTTTCCGTCGTCAAAGGAAAGAATCCCTGCCAGGAAATTCCTGCTTCCAAGCTGCTCCAGAGCCTTCCTAAGCTCCGGCTGAAATACGACTAAAAGTGCGGTTACTGCAATGGTTGTGGCATTCTCCATAATCCACAAGATGGTTGTCAGGTGCAGCACAGCGGCAAATACGACGAATACCAGAATGACCACCAGGCCTTTTAACAGGTTCCACGCTCTGGTATTTTTGATCCACACAAGGATTTCATATACCAGGAAGGAAATAATAACAATCTCAAGGAGATTTCCCAGTGATATTCTCGGCAGCAGAGACAGCCAGGATGAGACCTGTTCTAGTAAGTCCGCCATGGGCTCACCTCCTTACATTCAATTCTTTTCATTAATACACGTTTCTCTCCCTTGTGATGCGTTTTCGGGTACTGATTTTCTGCACCTTCACATCCGGCGTGCTCACGGTCATCTTGGGCACCGCCTTCACATAATAGTAATAATCATCATCCTCGAACTGGACATATTCCGTTCGGGTGTAATCCACCGTAAAGATAAAAAAGTTGTAAACCACGGCGATGGCTGCCGACGCCAGCATCCCCAGAATCAGAGGCCCTATGTCAACCGACACCCCAAAGACGAAGTCCCCCACGAATATTACCAGAAGCTCAGCCACGGACCCTGCCACAATGGCCACCACCCAGGAATAATCCATGGACAGACGCCGTATCAGATAAACAATGATCACTCCCACGGCGCAGGTCGCAACCATGACCATCATGGTCTGATTAAAAAGCACAGATTTGAGTATCTGGCTGTATCTCTGCACAATGTCCACCGAGGCCTCTGTCGTAAGCACGCCTGCGTTCTGCTTTACATACATCAGCAGGTAATACAGAAACACCCCGCAGCTGACGGGTATGGCGGAAGCCAGACCGCCCCCAAGTCCTACCAGCAGCGGAATGGCATAGGGGATGCGGAATATAAAAGCCAGGGGAGTAAGTACAATGAGCACACTGTCTCCGGCTTAAAGCCGTAATAAAGGATTATAACCAGCAGTATCAGCACCAGCGCAATTAAGGCCATCTCCAGGGAAACCGCATAAATATGGGCCATCATCAGACAGCCCGACAGAAATACAATGGCTCCGTAAGGAAGCAGGGCGCTGATAAGACACACCAAAAGGATTACCAGCGGATTTTTCAGCTTTGCCATATATCCGATATTGGCGTTCAGGCTCAGAAATACGCAAAGTGCAAAACAAAATCGGATAATCGGCTGTATCACATAACTAAACCTGTTGTAAAACGTTTTTAATTGTTCCTTCCAAAGCAGAAGACTTGTCATTTAACTCTTCCTCCCCTGTTATCCCTCGTTTTCTCCGGCCTGTCTTTCTCGTACCGTTTCAGCAGATGCTTCAGCCTGGCTGCATACACCAGCTGGGATCTGGCCGCCATATCGTACCGTCTGGAATACACAAGCCAGGTAATGAACAGATAAATTACAAGTCCCGCCACATAGATTTTTCCCCAATTTACTGCATATCCCACAATATCTTCTATGGACGCCTCATTGAGCAGCGCTTCCAGTTTATAGAGAACCCACATCAGAAGAACCAGAAGGTAACAAAAGGTATACCCAAAAAAGGAGCGGAACATCTGTCCGCCGACATAGTCCTTCTTAAAATACCTATTGATGGGAAATATTTTCCTGCCTTCATTTTTTTCAAAAATGGCCAGCCCGGTCATTGCACCGACCTTATCCTCATTCAGCATACAGGCACTCCTTATATTTTCTCACGACATATCAATTTAGTATACCACAACTTTTCCAGTTTTGCGACACCTTAAATGAATTTTTATAATTTCGTAAAGTACAAGGGCCGAAGCATGGTTTAAAACCAGCTTCCGCCCCTGAAAGGATCCTGCCGCCGTCCTGTTTAATAGCAGTAACTGTGGTATTTTGTCTGCAGATATACGCCTTTTCCCTGTCTGCCCCCTGACTGCCAGATTACATGTCCCGGAAGAACGCTGCCATTTTCCAGAAGGAACCTGGCGTTGGCCCAGTTCTGAGGGGTAGGCTCCCTGTAGTAATTGCCGTCCTTTGTACACGCATACTGGCCCGGCTGGAACACAACCCCGTTAATGGAGTTGGGAAATGAGGGGTGGGATACGCGGTTGAGAACTACGGAGCCCACATATAGCTGCTCATCGTCGGGACAATTCTGCGCCTCCCCGCAGATAACATGGGCCAGTATATACAGATCCTGATCCGAGTAGGCGCGGACAATGGTGGGAACGGAGGAGAGGCTTTCCGTCTTTATATAGGCGCGGCCGTTTTCTGTGGTAATGGTGGACCAGCCGTTTTCCTCCCCCACCACCTCAAAGGTGGTATTGAGAAGGGTCTGATCCAAAATCTCCGATTCCTCACTGGGCTCCCTGCGGATCTCAGCCCCCTGGCGGTTGGCATATTTCGTAGAAATACCTGCCGCGGTTCTGAACAGATTTTTATAATGACTAAGCAGCTCCTGGGCTGCCTGGTAAGCTTCCGGATTAAATTCTGCCGCCTGGGCCGCCACGGGCTGGGCCAGGGTCAGTGAAATTGCCGTTACGGCTGTTATAAGTAATTTTTTCATAGCTGCTCCTTTTATTAAATTTACTACCAATTTTATGCATTTTTAAGTAGTTTACCCAATAAAAGGAGTGTTTAAACATTGCAGATAATAAACCTTACCGTTGGCGGCCAGCAACCCTGCGGCAGTCAGAAAGCTTCCCATAAGAACCAGGCCGCACATCCCGGAACTCCCTCCCCATCTGCCTGTGCGCCAGACAGAAAAATAGCTGCGAGGCAGTATCCAGCAGCTATACAGTCAAGAGAACACGAAGATATTTCTCAAATCCTCAGCCAAAAAGCCGGGCCAGGGGCATCTTTTTCAACTCCTGCTCCAGAACACGCTGTACTCTTGCCAGCTCACAGTGAACACTGCATATGCGTCCGCCTTCCCCGCAGTCCTGCTCCAGTCCGTGGCAGCCCTTCACATATTCACAGTCATATCCCTTGCCGAGACAGGGATTGAGGAAAAATTCCCTGTCCGTCACAAGAATCACGTCCAAAAGCGTAAGCTCCTCCAGCTTCGGCCAAGGCGGCACCCGCCCCCTGCTCCCCTGCGGATAGACACCAGTCCGGCGCGATCCAGCTTTTTCAGTATTTTATAGGCAAATTGCCTGGGAACCTGCTCCTTACTGCAAATCTGTTCAATGGTCTGCTGCTCCCCATTTTTCAGAGCTCGCAGGATACGGATTGCATAATCGGACTCTCTCGTTATCATCATGATCGTACCGCCTTTAAAATGAATGATTTACTGACAAATGTTAATTTGATTATAGCAAAGTTGACAATTTTCATCAAGTATATTTTGAAACTTTATGCGGATTATACGAATTTTTATCAATGCAGCAGGGGGTTCATCAAACAGCCGGCACATGGCGTTTTATGATAACAATGCTTATAACAAGCTATGCAATTCATTCCGCAAGGGGCAAACATCTTGGTGTCAATATTTTCTGTCGGCATTTTCACAGCTTATTGTCCCTTTCTGATTTTCAATTCCCCTGCAAACGGGAAGTTACTCAATTGTCTAACTTATTCGTTATATCGAATATTCCTACTATTTTATTGCATTCCTGGCAAAAAAACGCATTAGGAATTTTGGTCTGTCCCAAAAGAATATCTGCGAATCCAACCAGGAGCTACACCATCAACAATCAATCCTCCTTCTTCCATTTCCTCTCCACAGTAAGGACATTTCATATAGTTGCCTCCTTCAATTCTAATTTTCCAGTTTGATAAACTGAAAGTTGTCGGATTCTATTTTTATTTTCATACTTTTTGAAAATATTCTTTTAATAAATCCTTATGCTTGAAATAACATTCCAACACATAACATAAAAACTGTTCATCTTCCTGTGGTAAATCATTTCCGTTCTCATCTTTTCTCAATATTTCACATCTATAGTTGAAAGGAATTTTTGAATTGTCAATTTTGAAAGACTTCAATCTGGTTTTTGCGTTGCCTTTTTGCGTTACATCACATATTCTTTTCTCATATTCCTCAAGAGTGTAAAAAACATATTCGTGATCTATATGCGTGATATATGCACTGTCTCCTTCCTTTTCGTACTGCAAATGTACTACCTGAGTCACAATCATATCGTTATAAGCCTCAAAATCTTCACACAGCTCTTCAAAAGTTATATTTGGGGGATTGATAACTACCCACATACAATCTTCATATTTTTCTGAGTACAACTTGCTTATAGAGAAATCTCCCAGATTAACAAAATCAAATACCTTTCCTCGCTCCAACGCCTCTGCTATATATTCACAATACAGCTTTCCGTTATAGCCTGGCTCGTTGAGAAGCCTTACTGAAAAGTCTTTTACGACTCCGTTGTATATCATCTCAGCAATTTTTTCAACAGATTCAAAGGGATGTTCTTTGTGAAAAAGTCTTGTTGATTAATCTGTCATAGATGCGGGGTGGGTCAATAGGGAGTAATTCTCTCTCTTTATCGATTGGAATTATACCATATTTGTAGAATTGGCTTTTCTTGTCCAGAATGCTCTCATATTCCACCTGCAACTCATTCAAGTCACTAGAAAATGGGGTGTTCCTTTGGTAAGTATAATTATCAAAGGAATAGTACAGATACAGTAAAACTCGTACCTCCGAATATGGTTTCCCAATTACGTCTTCTCTTATCCATCCACAGTTTTTTCTAATCCAATCATCAATCGAATATGAAAATAATTCATCTTGCTGTTTTTTGTATGACTTCAGAATCTCCTGTCGAGAAACATCAGGCTGTTCCAGATTCTTAATCATCTTAATTTGGCGTTCCAGATATACTCTAATTTCATCATATAAACCTTTATCGGTAACGCCTTCTTTCAGAACCTCTATTGTTGTAGCGTCATTTTCCCGAAATTTTCCAAGAACGATTCCATTTGCATAGGCAACTTGTCGCTTTACATTCCATTCCTCTGCCTCTGGCATCCAAAACTGATAAACGCATTCATGCTGTGTAACCGTGTATTCCTTCAGCAACTCTATTATTTCATTTCTTGAATTAATCACTTCGCTTTACCTTCTTTATACAATGTATATTTAGCAAATTCCAATTTCTCGATTCCACCAAAGGTGAATTGAATAATCACAATATACTGCAATTGCCTGTTTCAGACAATGGTAAGTATCTTTTCTTTGTCCGTTCCACCTATCTCCCGCCTCCGTTGCCGTCCCCTTCATTCTACGGCAAAACCGGCTCCACTGGCGCAGCGGTAATTGTCAGATTTACGGGGCTGGGTGTTGTATCAGGAGAAAATTTCTCCTGCCTATTGTTTAGTATCCGTAAATATTGTGTATGATTACTAATATAGTTAGTTTTCTCTAATATTGTGAAAGGAAGGAATTTAATATGGGACGCAGATATCAATTTTCAAAGAATATTGCAGAAAACCAGGCTGCCGAAATACTCAGGGAAATCAGGGAGCTCCCTAATATTAAGCAGGCGCAGTTAAACACGGCTGCAAACTATCTGGACATAGAGACATCCAACCGGGATTACGTCGATGTAATGTCCTATGCAGTCAACCTCTTCAGCAAGGCTGCCGAGGGCTGTACGCTGTCCTTTTCCCAGTTTCTTTATTAGCAGGGATAACACGGAGGCGTACTATATTCATACTGCCAATCGACGTAACAGGATGATGTGATCCGGAAAGTTTCCAGCCGGTCCGCCTCATCCCTGTTCATTTTCCCGTCAGCGCCCTTTTTGCGCCTTGTTTTCTTATACATTCACCTGGAGAGTCTGTCCGGCTGCCTTAAGTCACCGCCTGATCCAGTACATCTCCTCCCCAAACACAGAATCCATCACCAGATAGTTTTTCTCCCCCTCCGTTATCAGACGAAATTCCACTTCCCTTTGGGAATTTCCGTGTTCCTCATAGGGGGTCACAGAAGCGGCGATCCTGTCCCCTTCCGCCCGGCACTGCCCTGTGCCTCCGACGCCGATTCCGATGTAGTAATTCATCTCCCCGTTTTCACTTATCTCCAGCCCGTTTCCCGCGTACAGCCCTGTGCCGAACATCTCCCGGAGGCTTTCGTACTCCGTCATCCCTTCTTCCGTTCTCACGCCGTCCAGCTGCCAGCTGCCCGCCATGGCCTGAATCGTCCCTTGCTCCTTGTCCTTCTCATAGGAAGCCGGGCCGGCGCCTTTTGTTCTGTACTCCTTTACGGCCTCTGCGATCTGGGCAAATTCCGCCTCACTGTACGGAAACCGGGCGTTTATCTCATCCTCCGCCGCATTATCCGGCTCAAAGCGGTCTCCCCGGTTATAATATATGGAAACCACACTGTAAGAGATCCGGCTGTCCACGGTTTCAAACCCTTTTCCGATACCGATGACAGCATCCTCCCCTCCGTCCCCGTCAAGATCCGGGAAGGCTGCAAAGCGCACTTCCTCAAAGACGCCTGGATTCCCGGTTCTGTCCTCCCACGGAAAAGTGTACAGGATTTCCCCCTCCCTCATCAGGTAGAAATGAGGGGTATCCATGGCATCATCGGCTCACAGCTTACAAAACGGACCTTTCCCCACCCTGCCAGTTCCACATCGAATGACTGGTCCTCAATGATTTTATGCCCCTCTGCCCTCTCCCCTTCCTCCGTCTTTTCTCCCTGTTCTTCTGCCCTATCAGAGGATATCCTTATCTCCTCAGAATGATCTTCCATACTTACGGCAGGGGTATCCGAATTCAGATCCCCTCTGCCCTCCTCCGCTTTTACATCGGTTGCGTTATCCTCCGCCTTCTGTCCGCAGGCGGACAGAAGCAGGGCCCACAGGCAAATTACATATAATAGCGTTCTTTTGAGTTGTCTCATGTCCGCTCCTCCAAATTCCTATTCTGATGCTTCTAAGCGTGTCTGCCGTCAACGCTTTGGCAGAGGATATCCCGGCAGCTCCTCTAAAATCCCTGCTCTTTCAATTCCTTCACCAGTTGGATATAAAACTCAATCACATCAAAGTCTCTGTAATCCTCCCTGGTCAGGTCGATCATATCTCCGTGTGAAATCCCCCGCATCCTGGTATTTCTCAACACCCCCCTGAAATTGCCCCATGCGGCTGATTCCACTGTTACCAGGCCGTCGCTGGGCCCCTCCACCTTCTTTAAAATCCAATAGGGAATACAGAGAAGTTTGCTGCTGAAGCCGCATTTCATCAGACTGGCATAGCTCTGGTAATATACCTGATCCGAATCGGAATATATCCGGTTGAACTCCCCCGCATAGGCGCGGGAAAGCTGGAAGCTGGCCCTGTAGGCATCGGGTTTTACGTCCCCCAGCCTGCCGAAATAACGGTCAATGATTTTGCATATGTTCCGGTACGCCCCGTCCGGAAGACGTTTCAGGAAATCTACCAGCCCGATCCCCTGTGAGGCGTGTTGATCGTAGTGAGGGACGCCACATAGGCCTCCATTTTCAGACCGCTGATCACATATCTTGCATCCAGGCCGCCTTTTGAATGGGCAATAATATTCACCTTCCCGCACCCGGTTTTCTGAAGTATTTCCATAATCTTATTCTTCAGTATCAGGCCGTTGTCTTCCACGGTCCCCCAGGCCTCCTGATGTCCGTAATACACGTTGGCGCCGTTGCGGACCAGCTCCCTGGGTATTCGTCCCCAGTAATTAAAATAGTGGAAATCCCGAAACCCTACGCCATGTACCAGAAGGCAGGGATATTTCGTGCTGCAAATCCTGCGCTCCACCCGGACGTCGTCCAGCCGGATTTTATGTATATGATGATCAATCTCCTGTTTTGCCAGACCTCTCACATAGAACGCCAGCCCATAATTAATGACGGGTATCCACAGCAGGCACCAGACTGCAAGACGCTTGGCAATGCGGAGCCGCCTGCATATGATGCAAAGCCAGCACAGCCAGGTCAGAAGCCCTGCGTATAGAATCACAAAGAGTATAATTGACGCAATACTGTCCGGCTGCTTTATATAATAGAAGAAATCCCGGAAAATCCCATGCTTTTTCATCAGCCAGATAAGCCAGGCCCCCGAGGGAGGCAGCAGCCATAGATCTGTGGTCAAACAACCTGTGATAATGCGCAGCAGGCCAATGTGAATCTTACCGGCCTTATCCTGCACGTTCGTGTAATCCATTTTCTTCCTCTTCCTTCCTGCAAAATTCCGCCGCAAATCCGCCCTCTCTTTTATGCCTCTCCTGGGCTTTGCCGTAAATGTCTCCTTTGGGTTCCTCTTTTCCTGCCGGTTCCCGGTCCCGTCTTATACAACCCCCATTGGTTCACGGGAAAATCCGCCTTCCATACTCCGCCCATGCTGCGCTGCTCACAGTTTACCATAAAAATGACATTCTGCCTACTGTAAATCCCGGGCGCCTTCTCTGCCCTTCATTCAATGTAACAGTTCAGGCGGCGCATCCTCTGGATCGAAAAAACCGTTCCAGAAGCATCCTGTGGATATTCGATGTGAGAAGGGGTGCGTAAGCGGTCTGAAGAGTTACCATTCAATACATATTATAACCATTTTACTGCATTCCTGTTGCCTTTCTCTCTGTTTCCTGATATGCTGATACGTTAAGAGAGAACATGGGAGGTAACAAAATGACAGGATTTGCCGTCTGTGACGATGAACCGTATATGCTGGAAGAGATAGCCCGGCGGCTCTCAAATTATATGGAATACAAAAAATATGCTTACGAACTTCTCACCTTTTCACACAGCACTCAGCTGCTGCAGACAGACCGGCCCTTCGACGTGCTTTTTCTGGACATCCGCATGGGCGAGCCCGACGGCATGAAACTGCGGAGCTGCTGCGCAGCCGGGGCTATGAAGGCTGATTATTTTTATCACCGCGTTAAAAGAATATGTGTTTGACTCCTTTCAGGCAGGAGCCTTTGACTATCTGCTGAAACCCCTGGAGGATTCCCGTTTTGTAAACGCCATGGACAGGGCAATGGCTGCACTGGAGCGGCAGGCCGCCGGCCGTATTCTCATCCGTCAGGGGAACTCCTGCCGCATCCTTTCTCTGGATGAAATCCTATACTGCGAGGTGCTGGGAAGAAAACTGTATGTACATACAAAATCGGGGGAAATTATCGATTACTATTCCAGGCTGGAGCATTTGGAACAGAGCGTTGACAGCCGGTTTTTCCGCTGCCACAGGAGCTACCTGGTGAACCTGGACTGGGTGCAGGGGTTGACGGAGGGCAGCGCCCTGCTTCCGGGAGGAGCAAGCATACCTGTCTCGCGCCTGCGCAGGCAGACGCTCACCGGGAAGCTGCTGCTGCGCATGAAAGAAAGGAGGCGCTGAATGGAATTGTTTCTTCCCCCTTTCTACTGGGCTGCAGGTCTCCTGCAGGGTATAATCCAGTTTCTGTTTTCCGGATATTTTATAAAAAAGAAACCGGAAATCCGCCATTGTGTCATTTACCTCGTACTATTTCAACTGGTAATGATTCCGGGAACCACCCATGGACAGTTTCTTTTTTCGCACTGCTGGACTTTCTCCTGCTGTGGGGCGCAGACACCCTTCTGCTGAAAGCCCAGGCCCCGGCGGCCGTCCTGGCTTCGGTTCTGGCCATATCCATCCGGCAGAGCTCCTACGGGATCCTGAACGGAATCCTGTTTCTCACTCTGCCTTTCGTCAATTCCCGCGTCCTGGGGATGCCGATGAGTCTTATAGCAGCTGTTCTCTCTTTCATTTTATGTGCTTCGGTCTGCTATTTCACTTGGCGGCGCTTCGCCCTGGAGGACAGTCCCGCCAATTCGTATTTTATGATGCTCCTCACGCCCGCCCTCCTGCTTTTTGCCACAGGGTTTTATATTCTCAACACAGCCTACGGAAATGTGGTAATCACTCCCCTCTCCTTTGAACCGGCAAAACACCTGGAACTGCTGTTGATTCAGATACTCTGCATCTGCGCGATGTTCAGCAGCCTGCACGCATACAAGAGGCTTCGGGAAAGCTTTGAAATGAAATCAAAGCTGGCGCTTTTACAGCAGGAGGCCCAAAATCAGAAAACCTATGTAGCGGAAGCAAAAGCCCGCTATGAACAGACACGTTCCTTCCGCCACGATATCAAAAACCACCTTCTTGTGCTGAAGGGCCTCTTACATACGGGACAGATTCCAAAGGCTCAAAGTTATCTGGACAATCTGGAGGCCGCCACAGAAGGTCTGTCGCTTTCCTTTCAAACGGGAAACCCTGTGGTGGATATTCTTCTGAGCAGCAAGCTTGAGGCAGCCCGGCAGGCGGGAATCAATACAGTCTGTTCCCTTCGCCTTCCTCAGCCATGGAATATAAATGACATCGATCTCTGCATTATTTTTTCCAATGCCCTGGACAATGCAATTCAGGCCTGTTCTCCACTGGAGGGCGAAAAAACAATACATATCAGTGGAGAACAGCAGGGAGATTTTTATCTCCTGGAATTTAAGAATAACTGCCTCTGCAGCCCCCCTTATAAGCCGGAGCCCGGCACAGGCCTCCAAAATGTGAAAGCAGTTGCCGAAAAACACGGCGGGGCCGTCACCATAGAATGCCGCTCCTCTTATTTTTATCTGGATGTGCTCCTCAACATTTCATGACATCCCGGCTTCATCTGGTTGCAAAAATCTTGAATCCTCCTTTGGATTGTTTATGATGGAACCAGGACATATATCAATCCGGTACGGTTATCGGCCCGGAAAGGTATCTGCATCCTGACCAAGCATCAATTTAAGGAGGTATCCCATATGAGTATAACCGCTCTAGGAGCACAGCCATACCCTACTCCGGCCCTACGGCCTCTTCACAGTTCACAGTCCCCCGACAGCGCGCAGGACTCGTCTGAACACCCCAAAGCGGCGCCGGATATGGATAAATATGTGCCTTCTGATGAAGAACCGTACACAGAAAAATGCACCGCCAATACCGACAAAGTAGACGCCGAAATCGAAAAACTGAAAAGGGAAAAACAGTCTCAGGCAGCAGATACGCCAGGCTGCAGAAGATCCGGAAAAACGCGCTAAACTGGAACAAAAGCTGTGGCTGGTTGAGATGGAACTTAACCAGAAAGACAATGACGCCTACAGAAAGCAGCACGCAGTCTATTCAAAGGGTTAGACGGGGCGGGACTCTTAGAAATAAAAAATCTCCTCCCCGAAGATAAAGCAAAGGAAGCCGGGCTATTGACAGCCCGGCCGGAAATGGGCCGCCTGCCCGGTTGTTTCCGTTTCCAGGGCAAGGCGGCAGGAAGCCCGAAAGGAAGGGGAGCTTTCGGGGCCTCCCGTCAGAGGGAAGGTTCAGAGCTAATACCCCCGGCTTTATTCAGGCGGTAAAGAATCAATCCGCCCTTTTTCTGATGGCCTGAATCCCACAGCTCCTGAAAATCCAACCACTCATACGCACTGTAAGTCACCGCCTTAACCAGTGTGGTATCTTCAAAGGCCTCATAGCCTGTGAGCATAAACCAATGCCACACATACTCCTTTAAATTAGGGCTCTTGTGATGGAGGACCAGGCAGGGAACCGGATATCCACTCTGAATCTGGGAAATGAGGGCCGTTCTGGCTTCCTCATACCCTCTGTTTCCATAGAGGGGCTCTGCCGTCAGTTCCTTTTCTCCCACTTGTTCAAAATACCTGGATACGCCCTCCATATAAATATCCAATGTATCGATTCCCTGCATTCTGGCTTTAAGAAGGGTTCCACCATCTCTGAGAAACGCACATATTCCTTTTGGGTAATTGTACCGGCCGGAAATGGGCACAGATGGACTCTGCCGAAATATTTGGCAAAATAAATACAGCCGTCACAGAGCGTCTCTGCCGCACAGCCGCCCTTTCGCATCATAAAACTGGAAAACCAGTCCTGGTTCCCTCCATAAGAGTCCCCTATATAAAAGTATGGCAATTCTTCTCTCATCTGATCTTCTCCTTCGGCAACTGCAAAAAATCCGGCTGCCGCCCGTTTCCCGCCTTTTCACAGCGTCTTTTATACTATAATACACCAAAAGAGCACATCCGTGAATATAAAAATGGTATGGCTCATCGTTAGTTCATCTCAGCCGATTCCATAATACCGGCCTCCTGAGGACTGGGTAGCTCAGGCACCATTCCGCCGAACCCTCCCGCCGCATTTCTGGTCAGTCCCACAGTAGTGCAAAACCGGTACAGAAAGCTTTTAAACAACGAAGGCCGCACCACAGTCAGCTCTCTCGGCCTGCTGTTGTCCCTGACCTGGTAAATCCGGATCCCCTTCTGCTGATAGCGCAGAAGTATGTGGGCCAGATCATTCTGTATCTCATTGGCTCTGACGTAAATACAGCTGATACCGTGATCAGTCAGAAAGCCGGCCGAGGGCACATCCTGAGGAAAGACACACCAGCGGTTATCATATCCCCCCGGCTGGCGTACGGGCCCCTTCATCCGGGCGGCGTCCAGCAGAAATGCAGGGGGAGCGTCCGGGCGGAGGTTCAGGGAACCAAGATATTCCGCACTTTGGTACAAGATTTCCGCCACAGCCGTCACATCCACGGCCATAGTCCACTTACCTGCGCCGTAGACGCCGTTATAGAGCGGTACGGGCCGGTAACCTGTTTTGGCCAGCGCAAGCCCCTCCTCCACGCCTCTCCTGCCCGGCAAGTCCACAAACACGGCTGTTCTGCCGTCCCCGTAAGGAGCCCACTTAACGCCGGGAACCTGCGGCTTCTCAGGGGCCAGACACAAATCTCTGGAGAACAGCACCGGCTTGGCCCATTGGGTCCACAGTGCGTCGTCCGGCGCCCAGAGCCGGTAAATGCTGTAATTATCGCTCATTGGAATCGACCTCCTTCTCCACCAACAGGGAATATCCTTCGCCCTGGCGTCTATGCGGGGATAGGGACTGATACGCCCATAAAATCCCGCCGCCTTTCCGTCTACTGTAAAGACTCCCACACACAGATGAAAGGATTCCCCCTCCTCACCTGCAACCGGTTCGCTCTCAAACCGCTTCTGCATAATCCAGTCCCTGGGGTGTCTGAGGGCGTTCTTTTGAATCTCCCTGTATTCCTTTGGAGTCAGCGCCTCCCGAATGGAGATGCCTTCCCCCACGCGGCCCAGAGCCGGTTTATAGATCCAATCCTCCCCTGTATTCCCTGTCCCCGGATTCCGTGTCTCAGGAAGCAGCGCTCTCCAGGCAGGCAGCTTAAGCCCCAGCTCATCCCATATGAGGGGAAGCCGTTTGGATTGGGCAAACACGGCAATTGGATGATTGCAGGACGGAGTTTTTGTATTATAATAACCGCCCCAGTCCGCCCGTCTGGAAAGATTTGGAAGCCATTCCAGAGGGTAAAACCGCAGGATTCCTCCCACCGGCCCTTCCGCCCCCTGAATCACACTCACAGCCTGCCGCTCTCTCCACACAAGATGGTCGGGAGCTGCATACAGGGAACGGTATCCTTTCTGTTCAAAATAATCTCCCACAAACTGCATCACCTGGCGGTCGTCCGCGTAGGAGGTTGCATGGACAAAAGCGATTCGTTCCCCAGGAGCGGTTCTCTTTCGAAATGCCTCCAGCAGACTGCGCGCCACATGGCCCCGGGGTTCATATTTTGGGAAATACCGCTGTGCAATTTCCGGAAGCACAGAGGCCTCCGCCAACCCTCCCGGGACGTCGCTGTTAACCTCCGAGACCGCCCAGCCTGCCTTGGTGGGGTGAAAGTCAAAACGCATCAGGCGTATATGGCCCTCAGGGGAATCGCCGTCCATTTTGGAGATGGCCTTTCTTACCTTTGAAGGAAGTCCCAGCTTTCTTATCAGATCGGGCCGCCCCCACAATGGCCCCCTCGATCTCCATTGTCTCGGCGGACAGCTCCTCCGCCCAAAGTTCCAGCTGCCGGGCCGTCTCCCTGTCCAGAAGCGCCCCATACCCGGCAACCGTATTGTGATCCTCCACCTGGGGATCCCATTTGTATGCCCGGAAAATCGCCTCGTAACGGTAGTCTGAATACCCTTCTGCAGGAATACGGGCCAACACCGCCCCGCTCACAGGAACACCCCGCCGGATACGCCTTCAGATATCCCGTGAAAACCCAAAACCACAATAACAGAGTAGGCCAGATACACACCTCCCCAAAGAACAGAGGAAAACAGCTTCGCCTCCCGGACGCGTCCCAAGGGAGCGGGAAGGCCCTATGTAAAACCGCTCCACCAGGATGAAAAACAACATCAGAGGGAGGACAGGCCATCCTATACAAAATTCCAGGAGCGCAGCCTGTGTGGATGTCCAGTCCCCGCCTGACGCATAGGCCAGTATCAGACCGCTGGCAATCAGATATGCCCCGAAGCGGATGCCGCTTCCCATATCGCGGTCCACGCTGATCCGCTCGGATATGCCAACCCGGAGATTGATCAGAAGGGCAAGGCCAAGCCAGGCGCCAAGACCAAGCCCCGCTGCAAACAAAACAACCCACCAGCCGGGCCCATCTCCTGTGTTAGCCCCGGCATAAATAAGGGTCACTCCCACAAATCCCCCGGCGGCAGGAACAATTGCAGCCTTATTGTCCAGGTGGACTGCGTCAAAGGGCCAGGACAAATCCAGGCATTCCAGCATATAAATCCCGCCCTTCAGCCATGCATACCCCATCATAACATAAAATACCACCCAAATTCCAACCACATCATAGGACGCCATGGTGAGGAGAGCAAAGAGGATAATTGCCAGAGAGACAGGCGGCAGACACCCCAATACCCAACGCCCCGCCCTCCCCCTGTCAGGCGGCCAGGCTCCCATGAGGGGTGTATACCATTTATGCAGAAACCTGCACATAAGGTATGCGCAGCCTAAAAACAAAAACATCTCTGTTTCATACCAATAAGACAGGGCTGCGGCAAACCCAAAAACCAACATATCCATAGCGGAACCTCCAGACAAAACCTTGTAATAACCGTCCACTCCTATAAAAATACTGTAATCATTTTACACCAGATTTTTACAGCCCGCAACACTATATTCGTGCAGTCTGCAGGCGGTGCGATTCCTTTACATCTTCCCCCTCCCTCCAAACAGACAAGGCACCTATAAAACCGGGGCGGGATTTTCTCAAATCCGCCCCCATGATTGGCAAAGGTTACTGCTCCCTTACACTTATGTGAAACTCTGTACTATATAATCTGTCACAAAGGCTCTAGTACAGCTTCGCCCCTGCCGGAATCCGGTCGTCCACCAGCAAAAGGTTCAGACCTTCTTTTCCCTCTTCCTCGTGAACCGCAGAGATCAGCATCCCGCAGGAATCAATCCCCATCATCTTTCTGGGAGGCAGATTTACAATTGCAACCGCCGTCTTTCCAATCAGCTCTTCCGGCTCGTAATACTCGTGAATTCCGCTTAAAATCGTGCGTTCCACGCCGCTTCCGTCGTCTAATGTAAACTGAAGAAGCTTCTTGCTCTTGGGAACAGCAACACAGTCTTTTATCTTCACCACTCGGAAGTCCGATTTGGCAAAGGTTTCAAAATCCACCATTTCCTCAAACAGCGGTTCGACTTTAACCTTGGAAAAATCAATGGTTTCTGCTGCTTTCTCCTCTGCTATAGCAGCTGTCTGAGGTGTCTTATCTTCTTTCTTTGAAGCGTCATTCCCCCCGATGGTCTTCATGGTGGGGAACAGCAGCACATCCCGAATAGCATAGGAATCTGTAAGCAGCATCACAAACCTGTCAATGCCAATGCCAATCCCCCCCGTAGGCGGCATACCGATCATAAGCGCATTGAGGAAATCCTCATCCGTATGGTTTGCTTCCTCATCTCCCGCCGCAGCCAGAGCTTCCTGGGCCTCAAAACGGGCTCTCTGATCGATGGGATCGTTGAGCTCGGAATAGGCATTGGCCATCTCGCGGCAGGTGATAAACAGCTCAAAACGCTCCGTATAGTCCGGATTCTCCGGTTTTCTCTTGGTCAGAGGTGAAATCTCCACCGGATGATCGATGATGAACGTAGGCTGTACCAGATGCTCCTCCACAAACTCCTCAAAGAGCAGGCTCAAAATATCGCCCTTCTTATGACGCTCCTCATAATGAACCTCATACTTGTCGGCCAGCGCCTTGGCCTCCTCATCGGTCTTAATCTCAGTAAAGTCAATCCCCTTGTATTTCTTCAGGGCATCCGTCATGGAGATACGCTCAAAGGGCTTCTCCAGATCAATCTCCACCCCGTTATAGCTGATAACCGCAGTCCCCAGAACCTTCCTGGCCACCTCGCGGTACATATTCTCAACCAGATCCATCATGCCGTGATAATCCGTGTAAGCCTGATACAGTTCCAGCAATGTAAACTCTGGATTATGTCTCGTATCCACACCCTCATTGCGGAATACACGGCCGATCTCATAAACCCTCTCAAGTCCGCCCACAATCAGCCTCTTAAGGTACAGCTCCAGAGAGATGCGCAGCTTTACGTCCTCATCCAGCGCATTGTAATGGGTCTCAAAAGGTCTTGCCGCAGCGCCGCCTGCATTGGACACCAGCATGGGGGTTTCCACCTCCATAAAACCCTGTGCATCCAGGTGGTTTCGGATCTCACGGATAATCTGGGAACGCTTGATAAAGGTATCCCTGACCTCAGGATTCATAATCAGATCCACATACCGCTGCCTGTAACGCATATCCGTATCGGTCAGTCCATGGAACTTCTCAGGAAGAACCTGAAGGCTCTTGGTGAGAAGCGTCACCTCCTCAGCATGGATGGAAATCTCGCCTGTCTTGGTAGTAAAGGCCTTTCCTTTAATTCCTACCATATCTCCGATATCCATCTTCTTAAATTCCTTGTAGGGCTCCTCGCCAATACTGTCTCTGGCTACATACACCTGAATATTGCCCTTCAAATCCTGTATATTACAGAAAGAAGCCTTGCCCATCACGCGTTTGAACATCATACGGCCGGCAACGGATGCGTCCTTTCCCTCCCACTGCTCATAGTTATCCTTAATATCCATGCTATGGGCAGTTACATCGTATTTTGTAATCTGAAAGGGATCCTTTCCAGCCGCCTGAAGTTCCGCCAGTTTATCCCGGCGTGCCTTCATACATGATTTATATCCTGCTCTGCCTGATTCTGCTGCTTCTGTTCTCCCACGTCTCGCACTCCTCCCGCGTTTCTCTTTCTACATTTATAATCGGGTAAAATACCCCCAAATTTTATGACACTCTCTGGATCTCCAGCACCTTGTACTGGATGTCTCCTGCCTGGGTTTCCACGTCCACGCTGTCCCCTACCACACGTCCCATAAGAGCGCGGCCAACCGGAGACTCGTTGGAAATCTTATTCTGAAGGCTGTTTGCCTCAGTGGATCCCACGATGTAAAACTCCATCTCTTCATTATACTCTACGTCCAGAAGCTTCACCTTACATCCTATGTTAATCTTGTCGAGGTCGATCTCGTCCTCAACTACCACCTCCGCATTCTTAAGAAGCTTCTCCAGCTCTTCAATGCGAAGTTCAATGTCTCTCTGCTCATCCTTGGCTGCATCATACTCGGCATTCTCGGACAGATCGCCCTGCTCTCTTGCCTCCTTGATCTTTTGCGCAACCTCTTTTCTCTTTACAACCTTCAGATTCTGCAGCTCATCCTCATACTGCTTCAGTCCGGCATAGGTTAAAATATGTTTCTTGTCTGCCATCTTACCCGCTTCCTTCCTTCTATCCTCTTAGATTTATACTACCTCTGCTTTTTCAATCCTTACACATTCAGTGTATTATATAGGAAAATGCGTCCATTGTCAAGAACGGTTTCCCAATTTTCAAAGGCCTTTTGAAGGTTCGCCTTCCCTGATTCTTTCATCCAGCAAAGCGGCCAGTCCCTCTAGTGTTTCCACCTGGTTAATTTCATTTCTCAAGGCGGCGGAGCCGCGGATTCCCTTTGTATACCAGGCCATATGCCCCCTCATCTCCCGCATGGCGGCAAGCTCGCCTTTGTACTCCGCCAGCATCCGCCCGTGGCGCAGTATCATATCCCGGATTTCCTTAATATCAGGGTGGGGCAGCGTCTCCCCCGTTTCCAGATAATGGTTAATCCTCCTGAAAATCCACGGATTTCCTTTTGCACCTCTGGCCACCATGACGCCGTCGCAGCCTGTCTCCCTGATCATACGCCCTGCGTCCTCAGGCGTGAATATATCCCCCGTTGCCTATAACCGGGATCTTCACCCCCTCCTTCACCCTGCGTATAATATCCCAGTCCGCTTTCCCGGAATAATACTGCTCCCTGGTCCGCCCGTGGACGGCCACCATAGCCACGCCGCAGCTCTCCGCCATTTTTGCAAACTCCACTGCGTTGACGCAGGCTTCGTTAAAGCCTTTGCGGAACTTTACCGTCACAGGCTTTTTCACCGCCTTTACCATGGCCGTGAGGATCTTCTCCGCCAGCCCGGGATTTCTCATCAGTGAGGATCCCTCCCCGTTGTTTACAATCTTTGGAACAGGACAGCCCATATTCACATCAATACAGGCGTATGGCCCATCCTCGATTCTGGCTGCAATCTCTCCCATTATATCCGGGTCGGAACCGAAAAGCTGGACAGCCACCGGCCCCTCGGCCGGATCTACTGCCATAAGTTCCTTTGTGTTTCTATTATTATAGAGGATCGCCTTTGCGCTGACCATCTCCGTCACCGCCATGCCGCAGCCCTGCTCCCGGCAAAGCAAACGAAATGGCAGGTCAGTCACTCCTGCCATGGGCGCCAGTATTACATTATTGTCAAGTATTACATTTCCGATTCTAAGCTTCATCTGTTCCATTTCCTCAATCTCAGCCGCACTCTATGTCCTCCCCCAGAAAGAAGGTTCTGTAATACAGTTCCAGCGCCTCCAGAAGCTCTTTTTTCTCCTCCTGGTACTGCTTTATCTTCAAAACACTGCCAATCTCGTCAAAAAGGTAGTCCTCCTCCGGAGCCGTCACTTTAAACTCCAGGCCTCCCTCCTCCCCGAATTCCATGGTAAGGATTCCGCCCACATCCTCCGTGTATAAAACACATATAATATGAAGCTCATCCTTTATGGACTGGGGCAGGGAATCAAACTCCCTGTTAAAATAATATTTCTGCTCATAGGAATTGGCTCCGCAGAGCACCTTGGTATCCGTCATCACATCTCTCCACAAAAGTCCGCTGCCCGGAGGCTGACCCTCCCAGGCGGCGGACTTCTCTCTATCTATTATACAAACGAAACCTGCTTTTATACCTTATCTCTGTTACCTTACCAGCAATTTTGCTATCTCGTACTGTTCCTCAGGAATATCCTTCTTCATGTTCAGCGCTTCCTGAATATCATAGTCTACAAATTCGCCGTGTTTATAAGCTACCAGACGGTTGCTCTTTCCATCGGCCAGAAGTTCGGCTGCAATGGCTCCCATAATGGAAGCGTATACCCTGTCCTTGCAGGTGGGGGTGCCGCCTCTCTGCATGTGGCCCAGAATCGTAGCCCTTGTCTCAACGCCCGTAGCCGCCTCGATGCGCTTTGCCATGGAACCTGAATGCCCGATGCCCTCGGCATTGATAATAATGTTGTGCTTCTTTCCCCGCTTTCGGTTGTCAATAATGCGGTTAATAAGCGCCTGCTCATCCCCGTCGTAGCGTTCAGGAAGAAGGATATCCTCCGCTCCGTTGGCAATGCCGCACCACAGGGCAATATAACCTGCATTGCGCCCCATAACCTCCACAATACTGCACCGCTCATGGGAGGTGGACGTATCCCTGATTTTATCGATTGCCTCCATCGCCGTATTTACGGCTGTGTCGAAACCGATGGTATAATCGGTACAGGCAATATCCAGGTCAATGGTTCCGGGCAGTCCGATGGTGTTGATTCCCAAAGCCGACAGCTTCCCTGCTCCGCGAAAGGAGCCGTCTCCTCCGATTACAACCATGCCGTCAATTCCATGCTTGCGGCAGATGTCTGCGCCCTTCTGCTGACCTTCCGGCGTAGTAAACTCCTTGCATCTGGCTGTGTAGAGAATGGTTCCGCCCCGGTTGATGATCTCGGAAACACTGGTGGTTTCCATATCCACGATCTCTTCCTCCAGAAGGCCTGCATATCCGCGCATAATTCCCTTTACCTTAAGTCCCTTGTTGATCGCAACACGCACAACAGAACGGATTGCCGCATTCATTCCCGGTGCGTCGCCGCCGCTTGTGAGTACTCCAATGGTTTTCACTGCCTTTGCCATAGCAATTTACCTCGCTCTCTTTCTCTCGTTATTATGCCCAACGCTATTCTAATGCATTTCACTCAGGTTTTCAAGCCTTTTTCTACCAGTTTGACATTTTTTTCACCAAGAAATGTTCCAAGCTCTCCTACCAGGGCGTTGGAGGCCTTTACACGCCAGGCGGGAGGAAGCGCTTTCTTGGCCCGCTCTTTCTGAAGGTAGATGATCACCTGGTCTGTACCCTCGCTGTTTTTTAAGGCGGATAAAAGCCGCTGCTCACCGGCCTGATAAGTCTCCTTATCAGGGAACTGGAGCCACAGCTCCCTGGGAATGCTGTCAAAGGGAATAATCTTTTCTCCCACCAGCTTCCCCACAGGCTCATCCCCCAGGGAAACCCTTCCCTGGACAAAAAGCTTTGCGTCCTCTATGAGAATCTCCCGGTTGGACTCGTAAATCTTCGGAAATACCAGGACCTCCACAGATCCCACCAAATCCTCCAGCTTGATAAATGCCATCAGCTGATTGCTACGGGTCGTCTTGACCGTCTTTCCCGCCACCATCCCGCCGATGGTCACACGGTCGCCGTCCTTCACGTCGGCCTCCTCCGTCTCCTCGTCCACCACAAACTCCGCCGAGGTGGCGGTAATGTTCTTTCGCCAGCTCTCCTCATAGTCCTCCATGGGATGACCGCTGATGTAGACGCCCAGAATCTCCTTCTCAAAGGCCAGAAGCTCATCCTTTGAGTATTCCCCTATATCGGGAAATGTAATCTGAAATTCCTCCCGTTCCTCCTCCCCCGCTATGTCAAAGAGGCTCATCTGCCCCTCCACCATGGTCTTATAGTTTTTGGCCCTTGCTCCAGCATAAGAGGGCCCACCGCCATCTTCTGCTTTCTGGTGCCCGGCAGTATCCAGGGCTCCCGATTTGATAAAATTCTCCAGAGTCCGCTTGTTCACTTCCTTCATCGTCATCCGCTTTACAAAATCTTCCATGGAACGGAAGGGGCCATTCTTGTCACGCTCTGCCAATATCTCGTCCATAACCGGTTTTCCCACGCTTTTGATGGCAGAAAGCCCATAGCGGATTGCAGATCCCGACACGGAAAACCCGCTCTCCCCCTCATTAATATCAGGGGGAAGCACCGTAATATTCATCATCCGGCGGCAGGTGAGAATGTACTCCGAAAACTTTCTCACATTGTCCATAACGGAGGTCATAAGTGCCGCCATAAATTCCAGGGGATAGTAATATTTCAAATAGGCGGTCTGATAGGAAACCACTGCATAGGCGGCCGCATGGGATTTGTTGAAGGCATATTTTGCAAAATCGATCATCTCGTCGTAGATGTGATTGGCAACCTTCTCGTCGATTCCGTTGTTTACGCAGCCCGTTACCCCCTCCTCCGTATTTCCGTAGACAAGTTCTTCCTCTCTTTCTCCATTACAGAGGTCTTTTTCTTGCTCATTGCGCGGCGCACCAGGTCGCTTCTGCCCATAGTGTAGCCTGCCAGATCCCGCACAATCTGCATAACCTGCTCCTGGTATACAATACATCCGTAGGTCGGGCTTAAAATATGCTCCAGCTGAGGGCACTCGTAAGTGATGGCTCCCCGGTCGTTCTTACCCTTCAGATACCGCGGAATAAAATCCATAGGGCCCGGGCGGTACAGTGAGATACCTGCGATTATATCCTCCAGATTCTCAGGCTTAAGCTCCTTCATGAAGCTCTTCATCCCTGCGCTCTCCAGCTGGAACACGCCTTCTGTCCTTCCCGTACCGATGGAATCCAGCACCTTCTTGTCATTAAAATCAATATGGTCTATATCAATGGAAATACCGAAATCCTTCTCCACCAGCCGCACCGCATTCTGTATCACAGTAAGGGTCCTGAGGCCCAGGAAATCCATCTTTAAAAGCCCCAGCTCCTCGATTGTGGTCATGGTAAACTGGGTGGTGATGGTTCCGTCGGCATTCTTGGAGAGCGGCACAAACTCATCAATGGAGCGGCTGCCGATTACCACGCCCGCCGCATGGATGGAGGCGTGTCTTGGCAGCCCCTCCAGACGTTTGGACAGGTCGATGAGATTTTTCACCTGCTGGTCCTCATTGTAAGCCTTCTTCAAATCCGGATTCATCATCAGGGCTTTATCCAGGGTCATATTCAGCTCCCCCGGAATCATCTTTGCTATCGTATCGCAGAGTGCATAGCAGATCCATAACGCGGCCCACATCCCGGACCACGCCTCTTGCGGCCAGGGTTCCGAAGGTGATGATCTGAACCACCTGGTCCTTGCCGTATTTCTCCACCACATAGTCGATAACCTCCTGCCTGCGTTCATAGCAAAAGTCGATGTCAATATCCGGCATGGATATACGTTCCGGGTTCAGGAAACGCTCAAAGAGCAGATTGTAGGGCATGGGGTCAATGTTCGTGATTCCAAGGGTGTAGGATACCACGCTTCCTGCCGCAGATCCCCTGCCGGGCCCCACAATAATATCCCTGGACCGGGCATAATTGATAAAATCCCAAACTATCAGGAAATAATCCACATAGCCCATACTTTTAATAACGTCCAGCTCATATTCCAGACGCTTCATCAGGGTCCCGTCATCCTCCGGGTACCGCGTCTTAAAGCCCTCCCTGCAAAGATGGTTTAAGTAGGACCAGGAGTCAAAGCCCTGGGGCACCTCATACTTGGGCAGTTTCGTCACCCCGAATTCGATCTCCACATTGCAGCGCTCCGCAATCTTGTGGGTATTTTCAATGGCCTGGGGCGCATAAGGAAAAAGGGCCCGCATCTCATCCTCAGACTTGCAGTAATACTGTCCTCCCTCGTAGCGCATCCGGTCCGTATCAGCCACCTTTTTCCCCGTCTGGATGCACAGGAGAATGTCATGGGGCTTTTCATCCTCCGCAAAGGTATAGTGGATGTCGTTGGTAGCCACCAGTTCCAGGCCGGTTTCGCGGCTCATGCGCATGAGCCCTGATTTACCAGCTTCTGATCCGGCAGGCCGTGATCCTGAAGCTCCAGGAAGAAATTTTCCTTTCCGAAAATATCCACATACCGCCCGGCGGCTCTGACTGCTTCCTCATACATATTCCTGCCGAGATACCGCTGGACCTCCCCTGCCAGGCAGGCGCTCAGAGCGATTATCCCCTCATGATACCGGGTGAGAACCTCATAATCCACCCTGGGCTTATAATAGAAGCCGTCCACAAATCCTTTGGAGACAATCTTCATCAGATTCTGATATCCCTGATTGTTCTCAGCCAGAAGTACCAGATGGTAATAGCGATCCTCTCCGCTTACATTTTCCCTGTCAAACCGCGAGCCGGGGGCCACATAGACCTCGCAGCCCAGTATGGGCTTGATGCCCTCCGCTTTTGCAGCTTTATAGAAATCTATCACGCCGTACATCACGCCGTGGTCTGTTATGGCCAGGCTGTCCATCCCCAGTTCCCGGCCCGGCCGTAAGCTCTTCAATTTTGGAAGAACCGTCCAAAAGACTGTACTCCGTATGGACGTGTAAATGCGTAAATGCCATTGGGTTATTCTCCTTTGTCTGATTTGCATTGTGTACATACAGATATAAGTCTAGCACAAATCCGGACAAAAGAAAAGAACCAGACATATATCCGCCTGGTTCCCATATTCGTCTATCATTCTATTTTCCAGAACTCTTACTGAGCTAAAAGAAGCCTTTCAATCTCAGAAACCGCCCTCTCCTCATCTTCCCCAACCGCTTCCACTGTAATCGCATCGCCGGCTGCAAGCCCAAGGGTCATCATTCCCATGATACTCTTTGCGTTAACACGCTTTGATTCTCTCTCCAGATAGATACTGCTGGCGTACTGGCTTGCTACCTGTACAAGCATGGCTGCCGGCCTTGCTTCCAATCCTGATAACAATCCAACTGTCACTGACTTCTTAACCATAATTATCCTCCTCATTCCAACCAAAACTACTGCGCTATCTGTCATGGCGCTGTTCACGCAGTTCTTCTGCCATAAGGCACAGCTTTCTTAAACGATGGTTAACACCCGATTTGCCCACCGGCGGATCCAGGGCTTCCCCCAGTTCCTTAAGGCTGGCCTCCGGCCGTTCCAGACGTATGAGGGCCATTTCCCGAAGACCGTCAGGCAGCCCGTCAATACCAATTGTCTCTCTGATAAAGCGGATATCTTCTATCTGCTTTACAGCTGCAGACACCGTCTTATTTATGTTCGCAGTCTCACAATTCACCTGGCGGTTTACACTGTTGCTTATCTCCTTCAGAATTCGGATGTTTTCAAGCTCCATAAGAGACACAGGGGCTTCCATCACATTGAGGATGTCCACAATCTGGCTGCCCTCCTTGATATATACCACATAATACTTCTTCCGAAGCACTATTTTGGCATCAATCTCAAAAGCAGCAATCACGCTTTTCAACTGTTCCGCTTTCGCCATGGAAGGACAGACAATCTCAAAGTGGTAGAATTTCTCCGGCGCGCTGATGGAACCCGCCGCAAGAAATGCGCCGCGGATGAAAGCCCTCCTGCAGCAGGCATTCTGTACCACCACGTTGCTGACCAGCGAAAGGTTCTCCCGAATCTCCCCCTGACTGTCAATAAGCTTGGCCGCCTGCAGCACTTTAAGTGCATCGCCGTGATCCCTGACTGCTACAATATAGGTTCTGTTCCGCTTCAGATAAGCTCCTCTGCGAATCGAGACGTCAGTACTTATATTAAATGTTTTTTCAATAATGTAAAGTACTTTCTTGCAACTGCCACATTTTCCGTGTGAATTTCTATGGAAAAATGGTCGGCTGCCGATATCTTCACCCGCCCGCAAAGGCTTAATATTGCAGCGATCTCCGCGATCTGGCAGTGGCGGGCAGGAGGAATCTGCCTGGAAAGTTCTTCTTTTACCTTTGAAGAAAATGACATCACATTCACCGCTACTTCCTTTTATTGTCTTTTTCAATATCCCTGTGCTCCATCTTAAGGCCATATTTTTCAAACCCCTTCAGATGGTCATAGAGCGCTTTCACCACGGTCACAGAGCGGTGCTTTCCCCCCGTACAGCCCACAGCCACCACCAGCTGGTTCTTGCCCTCCTTAATATAATTGGGCAGCAGAAAATCAATCATATCAAAGAGCCTGGGCAGAAACTGGGCGGCCACGCCCCCCTGCATCACATAGTTTCTCACAGCCTCGTCCTCCCCTGTAAGCAGCCGCAGCTCCTCCACATAATAGGGATTGGGAAGAAAGCGCACGTCGAAAACCAGATCTGCATCCTCCGGTATTCCGTACTTAAAGCCAAAGGACAGAACTGTGACAAACATATTTTTGTAGTCCTGATCCTCCAGAAATATCTTTTCCAGTTCCGCCTTCAGTTCCCTTGTGAGCAGCTGGCTGGTATCAATGATATAGTCCGCCCCCCGCTTCAGAAACTCCAGCTTGGCCCGTTCCTTCTCAATCCCCTTGTCCAGCCTTCCTGCGCCGGACAGCGGATGGCTGCGCCTCGTCTCTTTAAAACGCTTAATCAGAATGGCGTCGCTGGCGTCCAGGAACAGGATCTGAAATTCCATCCCCTGTTCCCTCCAGCATTTCAAAATTGCATCCAGCTGGCTTAAATCCTCGCCGCTGCGTATATCCAGTCCCAGCGCAGCCTGCCTTACCTCGCTGCCCCCGCTGACCAGCTGGACAAATTTATCCACCAGGGTTATAGCAGATTATCCACACAATAAAACCCCAAATCTTCCAGCATCTTCAGCGCAATGGTCTTACCTGCTCCGGACATTCCAGTTACAATTACAAGCTTCATTTGTCCACCTCAGTTGGATTTTCTGCCGTATGGCGCCGTTGTCAGGGCGCGTCTGAAAACACGCCCCAGCGCTTCACTTCCATGTCCAGATCCACGCCTGCATTGGCCTTCACCTGGCTTTGGACGTGCCTGCAGAGATTGATCACGTCTGCAGCAGTGGCCCCTTCCCTGTTGATCACAAAGCCGCAGTGCTTCTCTGACACCTGGGCCCCGCCCAGCCTGTAGCCGCGGAGTCCTGCATCCTCTATGAGTTTTCCTGCAAAATACCCCTCCGGCGCTTAAAGGTGCTTCCTGCGCTGGGATATTCCAGAGGCTGCTTCTCCTTCCTGCGGGCGGCCAGATCCTTCATGCGCGCTTCGATCCCGTCTTTCTCCCCCGGCTTAAGACCAAAAACTGCCTCCAGGACCACATAGCCCGCCTCAGGTATGATGCTGGAGCGGTATCCCAGCTTCAGCTCCTCCGCCTTTAAGTCAAGCGTCTCCCCCTGAGGCGTCATGACTTTGGCGGACACCAGTACCGCCTTGATCTCCGAGCCGTAGGCTCCCGCATTCATAACCAGAGCGCCTCCTACAGTGCCGGGTATCCCCGCCGCAAATTCCAGCCCCTCCAGAGATGCCTCAAAAGCCAGATGGGCGGCCCGGCTCAAAAGCAGTCCCGCTCCCGCAGTCACAAGGCCGTTCTGAACCCGCCCGTAATTCCATCCATGCTCCATGCTATGACAACGCCCTCCACCCCCTGGTCGCTGACCAGAAGATTACTTCCGTTACCCAGAATTTTCCAGGGAATACCATATTCCCCGCACAGGCGGAGAACCGCCGCCAGCTCCTCTTCATTGGAAGGACCCGCAAAAAATGCGGCGGGGCCTCCAATCCGGAAGGTGGTATGCCTGCTCATCGGCTCCATGGTCTTATACACCGAGCCTTCCGAGACAAGCGTCTCTTTTAACATACGATCCAAATTCAACATACATTCCTCGCAAACCATCGATTTTTAGTAACCGTTCAGGCGGCGTGGAAACGTGGCGCAAAAGCGGGCGTTAAGCTCGCTTATAAGACCGATTTCGCACCAGGTTTCACATCGGAAGGACATCCGATATCTCCTGACCGGTTTTATCGGTCAAGAAGATGGGCCGTCTGAAGGGTTACCATTTTTAAAATAATTCGGGCTGATTCCCGAATTTTTTCATCGGTACGCCGGCAGGCACACCTGTTAATCCTGGTTAGCCTTTCCAATATTGGCCTGTACCCGGTTGTACAGCTCCTGGGCTGCATTATAGCCCATCTTCTTCTGACGGTAATTGACAGCGGCGGACTCCACAATGATGGCCAGGTTCCGGCCCGGACGGATGGGAATCGTGTGGCACACCACCTGGTTTCCCAGAAATTCCGTATACTGATCCTCCAGTCCAAGTCTGTCATACTCCTTATCCCGGTTCCAGTCCTCCAGCTTGATGACCATGTCGATCGACTGAGTCTCCTTTACGCTCTCCACACCGAACAATGTTTTACATCCACGATTCCGATGCCCCGAAGTTCAATGAAATGCTTTGTGATATCCGGCGCGTTGCCGATGAGCGTGTCGTCGCTTACCTTCCGTATCTCAACCACATCGTCGGTTACAAGACGGTGGCCCCGCTTTATCAGTTCCAAAGCCGCCTCGCTCTTGCCGATGCCGCTCTCGCCCATAATCAGCACTCCCTCGCCGAACACATCGATAAGAACGCCGTGGATGCTGATACAGGGAGCCAGCTTCACATTGAGCCAGCGGATGATTTCCGCCATCAGGGAAGAGGTAGTCTTATCGGACACCAGGCAGGGGACTCCATAGTAATTGCAGAACTCCAGAAGGTCCTCATCCGGCTCCTGGCCCCGGCTGAATACAAGGCAGGGGATCTGGCTGGAGGTCAGCTTATCATACATCTGCCTCTTGTGCTCCTTCTCCATGGTACTAATATATGCCTGCTCCACGTATCCGATGATCTGAACACGCTCTCTGTCAAAATGGTCAAAAAATCCCGTAAGCTGCAAGGCCGGGCGGTTCACATCCGGATGGGTCAGCACAATCTTGTCTGTGTCTATGTCCGGTGTGGTATTGATAAGCTTCATTTTCTCAATTAATTCCGATATGGTTACTCCATGCATGGTTTTACCCCCTTAATGCGGTTTATTCTTATAACCTATAGCTTCTATCATACTATCACAATTTAAACAGGTTGTCATGTGTTTTCTACGTCTTGTTTTCCAGATTCTGGGTGTTCTGGACGTTCATGAAAGAACCGGAACACAGCCTCCGCCGCCCGTTTATTCATCTGAGGCGCCTGCTCCAGTTCCTGGACTTCTGCAGTCCGCACAGCTTCAATGTCTTTAAAATGACGCATCAGCGCCTTTCTTCTGGCAGGCCCGATCCCCGGGATATCATCCAGAACCGATTTCACCTGGCCTTTCCCTCTCAGGCTTCTGTGGTACTCAATAGCAAACCGGTGGGCTTCATCCTGAATCCTTGTGATCAGCCTGAAACCTTCCGAGTGCCTGTCGATGGGCACTTCCACATTGTTATAATAGAGCCCCCTTGTCCTGTGGTTATCGTCCTTCACCATGCCGCAGACCGGAATGGACAGACCCAGCTTTCCAAGGACATCCAGTGCAATATTCACCTGTCCCCGGCCTCCGTCCATCATAATCAGATCCGGAAACCTGGTAAAATTCCCAAGCTTCAAATCCTCCCCCTTCCGCTCAAGCTCCTCCGCCTCCTTCAGTCCGTGGGTAAAGCGCCTGGTCAGCACCTCCTCCATGGAAGCGTAGTCGTTGGGCCCCTGTACCGTCTTAATCTTAAACTTTCTGTAATCACTGCGCTTTGGCTTTCCGTCCTCATACACCACCATGGAACCCACAGACTCCACACCGCTGGTATTTGAAATATCGTAAGCCTCCAGTCTCCTCACGCCCTCCAGTCCGATGAGCGCCCCAATCTGGTTCATGGCCCCGATGGTCCGCAGCTCCTCCTTCTTGATCCTCTCCTTATCCTGGCTCAGCACAAGGGCTGCATTCTTTGCGGCCAGCTCTACCAGCCGCTCCTTCTCCCCTTTTTTGGGAACCACGATCTTTACCTTCTGGCCCCGCTTTCCTGAAAGCCACTGGCTGATAATCTCCTCCTCAGCCAGGGGATACTGGAGCCACAGTTCCCTGGGAATAAAGGGAGTTCCTGCATAGAACTGCTTCACAAAGCTGCCCAGAATCTCACCGTCGTTCTCTGCAGTGGCTGCCGTCACATGGAAATGATCCCTTCCGATCAGTTTCCCTTCCCGGATGAAGAAAACCTGGACAACGGCGTCCTTCTCGTCTCTTGCCAAAGCCACTATATCCCGATCCTCCATGCTGCTGCTGGTTATCTTCTGCTTCTGGGCAATCTTTTTCACGCTTCCTAAAAGTTCCCTGTACTCGATGGCCCGCTCAAACTCCAGCTGCTCCGATGCAGCCTGCATCTTTTCCTCCAGGCTTTTTATGAGAGGTTCATACTTGCCCCCCAAAAAATCCAGGGCCTGGCTGAAATTACGCCTGTACTGCTCCCCGGAAATATAACCCTGGCAGGGAGCGTCGCACTGCTTGATGTGATAATTCAGGCAGGGCCGGTCCTTTCCGATATCCTTTGGCAGGCTGCGGCTGCAGGTGCGTATATGATACAGCTTGTGTATCAGATCCAGGGTGTCCTTCACTGCGCCCATGCTGGTAAAGGGCCCGAAGTATTTACTCCTGCCGTCCTTCTTCATATCCCTGGCCATAAAAAGCCTTGGAAACTCCTCCCCAACCGTAGCCTTGATGTAGGGATAACCCTTGTCGTCCTTCAACATGGTGTTGTATCTGGGCCTGTGTTCCTTTATCAGGTTGCACTCCAGCACAAGGCTTCCAGCTCCGAGTCAGTGATAATATACTCGAACCAGGCAATATGGGACACCATCTGCTCAATCTTTGAAGTCTTGTTCCGGCTGCTCTGAAAATACTGTCTCACCCGGTTCTTCAAGCTGATGGCCTTCCCCACATAGATGATCTCATCCCTGTCGTTATGCATAAGATAAACTCCCGGACTGGCCGGGAGTTTCTTCAGTTCCTCCTCCAAATCAAACAACGTGTCCACCGTCCTTCTAATTCATATTTCACCCGGCTGAAAAGGCAGGACCGAATATCACTGTCCTGCCTTTAAACTTACCTCCTCAAACCTGTATCTCTGTTCTGCGTCCGGGTACTTCTCCCTGTCCACCTGGCCGACGAACATATCCAGCGGCCTGACATACATCCGGTAGTCGCCGTAAAGAGCCTGGTAAACCACCATCTCCTCGCCTGTCTCCGAGTGAAGGGCCACTCCCACAATCTGATACAGCTTGTTCTTAAAATGCCTGTAAAAGGCTCCGGGCTTTGGAACCCGGTCCATTCCCTCTGTCATTTATAATCTCTCCCGAACTTCTTTTCATCATGCGCCCTCCTCAGGCTTTGCTCCCTCTCAAGGCCGGGGCGCCTCCTCCTCAGGCTTTGCTCCCTCTCAGAGCCGGGGCGCCTCCTCCTCAGGCTTTGCTCCCTCTCAGAGCCGGGGCGCCTCCTCCTCAGGCGCAGACTGCGCAGGAGCCGTCTCAGGCGGCAGAGCCGCCCTGGACTCTGCTATCCGCTCTTCCTCCGCCTGAGCCTCCTCAGGAGTCAGAAGGCCGCCGTAGTGGTAACTCACCCCTGCGTCCCAGAGAATCCATTCGTCATATCCGGAATCGTAGACAGCCTGAATCTGCTCTCTTACCTGCTGATCTCCATAATCAATATAATCTGCCAGATAGGAGGCCGTAAAATCCTGCAGCCAGGGTCTGACAACCGCCTGGGACCTGTCCTTCTTGGAAGCAGCCAAAAGCTCCTTTGAACCTCGCAACGCGTTCCTTATAGTATCATAAGGCTCTTTGTCCGGATTTTCAATACCAAAATTTCCCGGACCGTAGTGGGAAGGATAAATCATAGGGCAGATATAATCCAGATGCTCCGCCATATCCGTATACTCCTGGCCCACTGAGGCTGCATCCTCCTCGCTGCGCATAATCGTTCCGAACACATCAGCAGACACGTAAAGGCCTTCCCTTGCCAGCTTATCATAGGCATAGCTGATAAACTCCGTTATGGCCTCAGTCTTGCTGCGGCCAAGGGTATCTGCATCATCAAAAACCACATCCTTCATGGTGCTGTCCACAGCAAAGCGGATATAGTCAAACTGAATCTCCTTAAAGCCCATCTCGCCGGCCTTCTTCCCAACCTCCACCAGGTAATCCCAAACCTCCTGTTTATACGGGTTCACCCAAGCGAGGCCCTTGTTATCCCTGTAAATGCTTCCGTCCGCCACATGAAGGCTCCACTCCGGCTTCTTCTCAGCAAGATAGGGATCCCTGAAGGCCACCACTCTGGCAATGGGATAAATATGGTGTTCCTCCAGCTTCTGAATCAGTCCGGGCAGATCCCTGATAAACACCTCACAGGCTCCAATCTCATTCACAGTAGGGGAATCCATGGAAAATGTGATTCTGCCTGGTCATCCTTCACATCGATCACCACTGCATTGAGCTCTGTCTTGTCAATCTCTTCAATAATTTTGTCCATCATGTCGCCGGTTCCGGCCACATAAGCAGATACGTAAATCCCCTTAACCTTCACCGGTTCTCTGGGAGGATAGGTTGAAATAGAGATAACCTCCTCCTCTGCGGGGGAAGCCGCCTCATCATCCATCGCTGCTGTCTCTCCGGCCTCTGTCTCATAAAGACCATCCGCCGCATTTGATATATCCTCCAAAGGCTCATAGCGGGAACATCCCACCAAAGCCAGGGCAAGCACGCCTGCTGTTATCCACCTTTTCATTTGTAACCTCTGTCCTTTTCTATCTTATATTTCATCTATATTCAAAGGCAAATGCCTGTAATTTCGGTGGTTCCGGCGCATGTTTCCACTCGTTCTCAATGTATAATAGCATATTTTTTGCCATTTGTATACAAATTATGACAGTTTTGTTACAATTATATTAATTTATCCCAGTAATTGTAAAAATAAAAAAGACAGGTATCCGCTCCCTACACCGGAACGATACCTGCCTGCTGCTGTTATTGCTTATAAATTATGCCTCTGCCAAATACCTTTTAAGGGTCGCCCTCACAGCTCCCTTGCCTGCAATAAGCTGGGCAAAGACCTTCTCCACATACTCACCCAGCCCTGCCTCGTACAAATCGACTCCAAAAATCTTGGCGTCCTTTAAAATTGGAGACAAAACCTCATGAATATCGCATGTCTCTCCAACCTTGACTCCGGCCAGCTGCTTAGCCAGACTTTCATACATGGGATCGGGGCTTACAGTGAAGGAGTTTCCCTGGTCATCCACCCCCAGGAGATAACGGCACCATCCGGCCTGGACCATAGGAATAAATTTTAAGGACTTCACATCCAGCACAGGGCTTGCCATATATTCTTTGATAGTCTCTCCAAAACGGATGGACAGCTTCTGCGACGTGTCACAGGCAATTCTCTGTGGAGTATCAGGCATAAACGGGTTGGGCACACGTACCTGAAGGACTCATCGATAAACTTCTTCGGGGAAAGAATACCCGGGTCCGTCACCACAGGAAGCCCCTCCTTATATCCGATTATCTCTACCATCTTAACCAGATCTTCGTCCTTCATCTCCTCACTGATCTTAGTGTAGCCCAGGAGGCAGCCGTATACGGCCAGCGTCGTGTGGAGAGGATTCAGGCAGGTGCAGACCTTCATGCGTTCCACCCGCTCCACCGTATCTCTGGTGGTGAACATGACGCCGGCCTTTTCCAGAGCCGGCCTTCCGTTTGGAAATGCGTCCTCAATAACAAGGTACTCCGCCTCCTCTGCATTCACAAAAGGCGCCACATAGGTATTCTTGCTTGTGACAATGCTCTCAGTATCCGTAAATCCGCAATCCTCCAGCATTTTCTTAACGCTGTCGTCAGGACGGGGGGTGATCTTGTCAATCATACTCCAGGGAAACGCAACCGTTGCGGGATTTTCGATATAAGCCAGAAATCCCTTATCTGCCAGTCCCCGTTCCGTCCATGCCCTTGCGTAGGCGTCTACCGCAGCAAAGAGCTTGTCGCCGTTGTGAGAACAGTTGTCCATGCTGACCAGAGACAGGGGCGTACCTCCGTGGGTATATCTCCAATAGCACAGAGCCGCCAGTTTACCGATGTAACTGTCCGCTTTGTCAGGTCCTGCTGCAAAATCCGCCTCAACATCAGGCCGGAAGGAACCGTCCGCCGAGGTAATGCTGTAGCCTTTCTCGGTGATTGTAAAGCTGACCATCTGAAGGGCGCTGCTTGCAAAAATATCTTTTAACCGGCTCCAGTCCGCCTCGTCCTGGCGATCCACCGTCAGAGACTCCGCCAGGCTTCCGATTACCGTTTTCTCAATGGTGCCGTTTGCTTTCAGCGTAACCAGAAGGCTCAAATCATCCTGGGGCCTGTAAGCCTTCTTGATAATCTCATAGTCATATCCCTCTGCCACAATGATCCCGGTTTTCTCCGCCCCTTCATTCAGCAGTTTCTGCTGGAGCGCTGCCGGAAAAGCGCGGAAAATATTTCCAGCCCCAAAATGTACCCACTGAGGACGTTCCTTTGTGGCTGCTTTCATAGCCTCCCTGTCAAATTCCGGCAGCTTAATCTCTGCCGCCGCCCACTGTTCCTTATTCAAACACTCACTGTCCAATAAACGCATAACCCTTTCCCTCCTGATAGAATGAATTCCGGTATTGCTGGTTTTTTGTTCTTTCCTAAGTTACATGCCTATATCTTACCACCAGGCGTAGAATTAATCCATATCCCTTATTGTTAACTACATTGCAAAACTTGCTGTCAGAACCTTCCTGTGTTTCACAAATAAAAGCAGATTTCCCGGAGAGCAGGTTCCATTCACAGGACTCATTCTCCTGCAAAAAAGACCGCCGCATAATTATTATGCGCCCGGCCTTCCTCACTTATACCCTTTTCTACTCCATAACCGATGATACGCTGGCGTTCCCGGTGCCTGCGGACATTTCTCCTGCACTTCCCGTCATAGCGTTAGCCATAATCAATACGGCAGCCAGCATAACCCATGCAAAACCGCCCAGTACCTTTCTGATCTTCATCCTGCTCTGCCTCCTGAACATATAAGCCGGCCTCTCCGCCGCCTGGACTTGGTCCGTTATCTTATTATACAAATTTCCGAAAAAATTGCAAGTTCTTTCTGCTTACGCTGTCTTACATTTTCATTAAAAAAGCCGATGTTTTACATAAGAGATATTTTTTATGGGGAATTTTGGCGGATTCCGCGTTCATTATATAGATATTGTTAAATACTGGGGGTATCCCTATTTTATTCATTCAAATACATTGCAAGAAAAGAGGAATCACTGTGATTACATATGAACCCTTCTGGAATACACTGAAAGATTCTGAGGAATCTACCTATACGCTGATTCATATTCATAAGCTGTCCAGTTCCACCATCAACCGCCTGCGTAAAGATCAGCCTTGAGCACCACCACGATCAATGACCTCTGCAGGATACTGGACTGCGACATTACAGATATTATCAGCTATACTCCCTCCAGCAATGACCAGACCCTTTAAACTGTGAATGTATTTCCCTGTATTTCCCAGCTCCCACAAGAACCACCGCACAAAAGAGACAGCCGGCTTGCTATAAGGCCGGCTGTCTCTTTTGCTCTGTGCGGATCAGGCCCTATGCCTGCCAAACATCTTTCTTTTTATCCCGCCGTACATCAATCTTCACTGCGGCCAGATGCGCCCCTCCGTCTCACTTCGTACAGATCCGTCCTCCTGTGGGCCAGCAGGGGCAATTCCCCACGCACCCGCTCCACCTTGCGGAGGTCAAGCTCTGTTATCCTAATGCCTTCTTTTTCATCCATCTCCATAACCACGTTTCCCCACGGATCGGCTACTATAGAGTGGCCCCAGGAAACATAACATCCCTCTGCGTCACGGGCAGGCGCAGTCCCTACTGTAAAAACCTGATTATCCACCGCCCGCTGGCGGAACATAGTCTCCCAATGGGCAGGGCCTGTGGTCATATTAAATGCTGCCGGAACCAGAATTACGCGGGCTCCCTCCAGGCTCATCAGCCTTGCCAGTTCAGGAAAACGGAAATCATAACAGATGCAAAGTCCCATTTTACAGAATTCCGTGTGAAATACAGTTACACCGTCCCCTGCCTTCAGCGTGTCGGACTCTTTAAAATGCTGCCCTCCGGAAACGGATATATCGAACAGATGGGCCTTTCTGTGCTTTGCAATCTGCCTTCCCTGCCTGTCAAACACATACGCCGTATTGTAAATATTACCGGCGCTGTCCCTCTCCGGTATGCTCCCGGCGGAAAGATATATCCCCCGCGACCGGGCCAGACGGGAACAGAGCCGCCATGTTTCCCCCTGCTCCTCCTCCGCGTAGAGCGGAAATTCCGTGGTTTTATAAGGACAGTTAAACATTTCAGGAAGCAGCGCCATATCCGCTCCCTGCAGTTCTTCCCTGTCAAGTATGCGTTCCAGCTCCTGCAGATTCTTCTCTTTATCCGGAGAAACCTTCACCTGCAGAGTTGCTATTTTAATCCTGTCATTTTTCATAATTTTTACCCCTTACCTTCGGGACTTTAGAAATTCCACCCCATTTTTTCGGCCTTCTGCTGCCCCTCCTCCAGATAGCTGTACAATGTATACTTGGATATCTGAAACGCTTCGCATAAAATTACATTGGCCTTGGAAATTTTAAAGAATCCCTTTGCATGCAGGTAAACCAGCGCCTTTACCTTCTCCTCCTTGTTCATGAGGGACATAGGTTTGCCTACTTCCTTTTCAGCCATCTGCATATAATAGGAAGTCAGCTCGTCCACATTTTTAACCAATACGGCTTCCTCATCCACCATACTATCTGAAGTATTATATTTCACAAAATCCGATACCGTGTTTTGCAGAAGGATGAAATCGGTCACGTCCAGATTTATACAGAGGGAGCCCACAACAGCCCCTTTGCCGTCGCGGATGAGCGTAGAACAGCTTTTTATAATCTTTCCTTTGTTATGCTGAATAAAATAGGTGGGATGCTGGTCGATCTCATGAGGGTTTTTTTGCAGCTTTTCTATAAATGTGTTGCTGGGACAGCCGCCAATCTCCCGTCCGCTGACTTCTCCATTCACAATGTCAACAATGGTGTGATCAAAGCCATTGGCATAGTCATGCAGAACAACCTCGCATTTTTCACCGAAAAATTCTCCAATATTGTGCATCAATTTTGTTATAAATTCCATGTTTACTTCCATTCGCTCACCTGTCCGATAGTTAGTTTATATGCCTGATAGTTATTGTTTCATTATACTGTTTGGCTCTGTCTGTGTCAATAAACATCCCCCTGCTGTGTTCTGCAGTTTCCCCGGCCCAATTCAGCTTTTCAAAACCGCTTCATCTACAAGAGGCTGGCCTCCGTGTTTTATGGCGTACTTGTTCTCTGAGTAGGCCACCACCGAAGTTCCCACCAAATCTCCGTAACAATTGATCGCTGTGTTGCCCATATCCACGGCAGGCACCAGGCCTGTAAACATTCCAACCATATCCAGCGGAATATTCAAGGTGTTAAACATGATAACAGTGCTGGAACTTCCGCTTCCCGGCACCCCGCTCTGGCCCGTAGTCAGCATCAGAATCAAAAACATGGCGTTGATCGTCATTGCAGGCGTAAGCTTGATTCCGAAAATAGAGGCTGCAAACAACAGGTTCGTAGCAAAAATAATGGCTGTCCCGTCTTTGTTGATCTGGGCCCCCAGGGGGATTGTAAAGCTGTACACCGATTCTGAAATCCCCATGCTCTCCGCACATTTCAGGTTCGTAGGCACAGTCGCCAGGCTGGAACTGGTGCTGAAAGCCATAATAAATCCCGGAAAGCCTTTCTTTAAAAATGTAAACGCCTTTCCTCCGGTAAAAGCCGTCAGTATTACTGTATACACAACCAGCATGATGGCGTATGAGATATAATTGGCCGCTATGTATTTCGCAGCAAAGCCCAGAAGCGCAGAGCCGAATCTTCCCACCGTTGTTGCCATGAGACAGCCGATACCCACAGGAGCATATCCCAGGACGATCTGCATAATATTGTTGACAATGCCCGACAGCAGATCCAATCCTGCAATGACTTTAGCCTTTGGCTCCGGCTTCATAAGTACAATAGCAATTCCGGCAAACGCGCAATAGACAACAATCTGATCCAGACGGCCCCCGGCCAGTGCGGAAAATATATTGGAAGGTATGAATGCCGTAATAATCTGCCCAAGGCCCGGCAGGGCGGTCAGTTCCCCTTCGTATACCTGCATCTGAGCCTCAAACCCCTTTCCCGGGTTCATGAAATTGGCTACTGCCAGTCCCACTCCGCTGGCCAAAACTGTGGTAAAGCAGTAATAAATCATTATCTTTACCCCAACACGGCCAAAGGCCCTCACATCCCCCAGTTCCGCAATCCCTTTTAAAAGGCTGATAACCACCATAGGGATGGCAGCCATCATCATAAGGCTTAAAAAAATCTTTCCGAAAAAATCTATAACCAGTATCTTTTCCCCAAATATTGCCCCCAGCACGATCCCTGTTATAATAAACAGCATTACCTTTTTCATATAACTTAGTTTTCTATACCCCTTTAACATAAGATCCCCCTATTCTTCAACCAGCTCACGCAGAGCATTATAAACAGAATCCATCTGCTGTTTTGTATTGTAAAGCCCGATTGAAATTCGTATATAACCTTCTCTCAATGTGGTATAAATCCGGTATCTATCCATTATATCCCGGGCTTTTTGGAAGAGCCGGGCCGGAAATTGAACCACAATAATTCCGGACCAGCGCTCCGGCTCCTTCTGCCCCCAGACAGTTACAGGCAGCGCCGACAGCTTCCCCCTCAAATAGCGCTCCAGATTAATTATATGTTCCTGAATGTCTCTGATCCCCAATTCCAATATCAGATCCACGCCCCTGTCCATAGCCATGATACCATAGGTATTTAGAGAGCCTGACTCCAGTCTCCTGATATCGTCATGCCAGGGTAGCTGCTGAAAATCAGTGGTCACTTCCGGAGGAACCCCATGGCTGACTGTGGACTGGTAACCTGAATAGGGAGGTACAATATGAGATATCAGAGTGGGACTGCAATATACAAACCCTGCTCCCAGGGTTCCCATAAGGCCCTTAAATCCTCCGGCAGCCAGATAATCGATACACATGTCCTCCACGTCAATCTCCATACGCCCCAATGCCTGGATTCCGTCAACAGCAAATACAATTCCTCTTCTCCTGCATTCCCTTCCTATGGTTTTCAAATCTGTAAAAATCCGCTGCCGTACTCTATGGCGGACAGGGAAACAACCCTTGTATCTTCGTCCATTTGCTCCAAAACCGACTCTGCCGGAACCTGTCCCTCCCTTGTCTTTACCGCCTTAATTTCAACGCCTCTGGAACGGGCATTGATCCAGGGGAACAGATTGGAAGGGTGCTCCAAATCACAGATAACCACATTGCCCCCGGGGCTTTCTGATAACCGCTGGCTAATATAGAATTCCCCTCGGTTGTATTCTTCACAAAGATAATTTCTTCCGGGTTTGCGTTAATCAACTGTGCTAACTTTTTCTTTGTCTCCTCCCGCATACCTTCAAAATCCGTCATGACTTTCCGCCCCATAGACTCCACATAATCGTCCATAAAACTGCGGCACACTTCTCTGACCCGCACAGGCGGCATTGCAACCGAGCTGATATTCAAATAAATATTAGGCTCAAGATAACCGAATTCTTTTTCAATCAGCAACTGGTCAAGCATTTTATTCCTCCTCTTGATTCAGCATGGCGACCGCTTCGATTTCAATCAGAATCCCGCGCAGCACAGTCCCCACAGTGGTACGGGCAGGATAGGGAGCGGGCATCATCTCCCTGTAAACTTCATTCATGGCGTCAAAATCAGCGAGATCGGACAGAAAGACATTTGTCTTTACCACATCCTTCAGAGAACTGCCCGCTTCCCGTAAAATGGCCTCAATGTTTTTCAGACAGTAGGCCGTCTGTTCCCCTATATCTTTTCCGATGTTTCCTGTAGCGGGATCTACAGGCCGCTGCCCCGCCACAAATACGAAGGGTCCTCCTATAATTCCCTGAGAGTAGGGACCTGCCGGTGAGGGCGCCTGTTGACAGTTAATTTGTTTTTTTGTACTCATTGTAATTCCCCTTTCTTTAAAATAATTTGGTTTTTGACGTTCCTGCCAGGCCTATGCAAGACTATATGTTTTTCTAACTAACTATTTGTTATATCACAATAATACAACTATTCTGTTTGCCTGTCAATCAGTTTTTTTATTTTTTTCCCAAACCTTTCTCTTTGAAAGGATCTTACATAAATAGTAACGGATTTCTTTACCGGTGTTGTATCTGCACTTTTTATTGGTTCATAAAGTTTAACGGAAGAATTTCCGCTGTCAGACCGTTTCAATACGGGGAAATTTTGAAAGGGAACAGAAAGCATTACAATGAAAAAAGGAAAAGGGCAGCCCTTCAGGACGGCGCAGAAAAATAAAGAATTATGGAATTATATTTTTCGGGACAGGAACAGTGAATCTGTTCCAAAAAGGATTGGCAAAGAAATGAACGAAGAAGTGGAGCCATCGAGTATGGCGAGAACAGCAAAGGGAAGGCCCCTTATACTTTCCCCAAATAAATCCAACGGAAAGATAGGACCGTCCCGTATCCTGTATAAAAATCCCCTTTTGAAACAGCTTATAGTTTGCCATAGGTAAAAGAATTTAATCTGTAGATAACGCCCCTGCCGCTGCAGTCTCCGTCTAACAGGAATGTGCTCTCACCACCATAAACTCTGGTGGTGAACACCTCTCTGCCATGGTTTACAAAAATCTCCAGTGAAGAGACATCTGAAAAAATGCGAAGCTGTTCAAGGGAAGGCAGGGCTACGCTGCGTCTGGTCCTGCCGCTGCCCAGGGCTTCTATGTCCAGGGTCAGCAGCCCTTCATTATAGGTAAGGAACGCTCCGTTTCGCAGGGTCAGCGTCATGGAACGGCAGGAATCAAAGCTCATGATACATTCATAGGACAAGCCTTTTCCCGGCTCCTGTTTCCGGCTCTCTCCCATGAGCTTCCGGCTTAAATCCCCTGCTCTCTCCCATGAGACTTCCGGCCTAAGTCCCCTGCTCTCTCCCATAAGAGCTTCCGGCCTAAGTCCCCTGCTCTCTCCCATGAGAGCTTCCGGCTCAAGTCCC